>CALUPH010000010.1 GCA_944322615.1 Candidatus Gastranaerophilales bacterium
TGGAATTTGAGTCATATTACCGCAAGCATCAAGTGTCCATAGCTCTTTCCAATAGCCTTTGATATATTTATTATTTTTCTTTTTTACATCATATGGATAATGAAGAATTTGAGTATTTTTTATTTTAAAATCTGAGCAAGTTGGATTATAAGGGGATAATGTTGTATAAATTTTTTCAACAACATTGAATTGCAAAGCATCATTTGCAATAGATTCACCTTCAACAGGGGTACTCATATCATAATATGAATTTGCAAATGGTATAAAAGTTATTTGTATTAGAAATAATAGAATTATTTTTTTTAGCATTATTCCTCAAATCATTTATTTAATATAAATTATATAGATTATTAAATTATTTGCCAATATTTGTTTGTAAGAAAAAAGACCTCTTTGTATGAGGTCTTTTGCTTTAAATTTTTATTATTTTATTTTTCTTTAACAAGATAATCTGTATTTTCTATTTTCATTGCATAGTATGGTTTTTCTTTCCCTTGTTCTTTCAAGAACATAACAAAAGGTTTATCAAAAAGTAAGAACTTAGGAAAATCTTCTTCAGGTAATAAAGCTGTTTTCATGATTGCAAGAGCTGCTTCACTCTTTAATGATCCGCCTTTATTATCCATTTTAAATTTAATTGTTTGTAGTGCTTGTGAAATAATGTAATTACTTCCAACAATTTTTTTACCACATAATGAATCGTATGATATAGTTTTATCTACTGCTATTTCAGGTATTATTAATACATCTTTCTTTGTGAAGTTTGTTGGATTTGTATTTTCTGTAATGTAAGTATAATATTCTTCAAAAGATTTATCCAAAATCGTTCTATACAAAATTACTTCTTCATTTTCTTTTGTTAATAATTTTACTGCATAATCCTCAGCCGAATTATAAAATAGAACTTCTAAATTTTTATATAAAGCTTGATTTGATTTATTCTCTATACCAAAGTATTTTACTTTTTCCTTAGAGTCATTAAATGGTGCAGGTTTTAACTTATCAAATGCAGCATAAAAGTTAAAATCTTTTTTTAGAATAGAGTAGAATAGATATGAATCTTTTGCACTCCAATCAACTAAATCAAGTATATCGCTTTTTTCTTTAAACTTTTCGTAAATTGCTTTTTCAATTTGTTTTTTTAGTTTTTTTGAAATTTTTCCACTTTCAATATAATAAGAATTTTCAGAAATATCATCTTTCGTATATGATTTTTTATTTAAATCATCTGCAATTTTCGGATTTCCGTCAACAAAGTTAATAGGTTCACCATTAAACATTTTGTCCATAAATTCATTCCAAACAAGTTGGAAGGTTACGCACCAAACATCATTCTTTTCTTCGTCATATTTCTGAATTGATTCTATTTCAGTTTTCTTTTTATCAAAAAAAGTAAAACCTGGTGTCATAAAACAACCTGATAGAAAACATAGAGCAATAAAAAATAATAATACTTTTTTAATTTTCATAAACACTCCTTGTAAAATAAATATTTTATCTGTATACATAAACATTATATTAATTTTTAAGGTTAATAGCAAAGAAAAAAATTACAAGTTTTAAATAAATAAGTACTTAAAAAGAGAGCTAATATGAATATTTCAAAATTAAATAATTATTGTTCTTTCGGAAAAGAACCGCTGTTAACATGCGAAATAAAACAAGAACCAAATAAAAATAAAGTTCAAGCAACATTGTATAAAATGGAGCCGCATAATTTATCTGATATAGAAGATATTATGTATAGCAAGCAAACAAGGTGTATTCAAAGTGATTTTTTAAAATCAGTTCAGCAAAGAAATCCAAATAAAGATTTCTACATTTTAAGAAATGATAGAACAAAAGAAGTAATTTCTTGTGCACAGACTTCACATCATTATAGAGCTGATCAAATATCACGTGGTTTTAATACTATAACTTTTGAAAATCCGGGTTTATCTACTTTAATTGAAGAAATGAATGTTAACCCTAATTATGTGAATGGGGCAGAACCTCTTTTAGCATACATAGTAAAAGCAGCACGAGAACGTTTTGATTCAACTGTTTATACTGCATTTGATCAAGATGTTGTTCCATCATTAAAAAGGGCTAAATTTACTCAAACAAAACTTGGTGAATTTTTTATCCCTGAAAAACGTTATTCCATCTTAATGGATCAAGCTGAAAGACGTTCACAAATAGAGTATCTTGTTTAGAATTTTTTAATATTTTATAAAAAGTTGAATCATTTTTTTTATAATGATATTATTCTTGTGTAATACTGCATCCTTAAAAAGAAATATATTATTCTAATGTAACTTTTTGTAAATAAAAAAATTTTTTTTACAGAAAAGTAATAAGTTTTTTTTTCAGGAGTTTTAAGTTAAATGCGTCCTTAAATAAAATATATGTGTTATTAGATAGAGAGGGCATAGTGAAAGGAAAGCTCAAATGATTAACAAAATTGATTCAGTAAACTCTAACTTTAAGCTTCAAAGTACTCCTAGAGTTAAATCAAATCTGCAACAAGAAAGTAGTGCTCCGGTAAAAACAAGTGAATTGCCTGGTGCTAGTTATGTTAACGCACTTCAAGCAATGAATGGTGTAAAAACAGCTCATACTGTTAATTTTGGATCTGGGGTTAATGGTTTTACAGAACTTGAAGCATCTATTATCAATGATAAAGAAATTAGAATACCCAATCTTTTAGATGTCGATGAAACAATTGATTTACCTCTAAAAGAAATGCCAAAAGGAAAAGAACATTTAAATGCTGCAGGTTTAAATGTTGTAAAAACTGTTGAAGATGGATTGGATGTTTATAGAATATCAAATGATAAAGGTAATCCTATTTTTGTAGGTAGGGTTGATCGTTCAAAGGAAAATTTACCTGTTGTTACATACAAGCAGGGTAAATTCATGCCTGAAATTACTGTAAAAGATCCTTCATTAAACGGCAAATCAATAAAAATGTTAGCTGGTAGCCGTGTTAAAGGTGATGGTTTCGATTTTAAGATGGTTGGTGATTATCAACCAACTCCTGATGGTGTAAAAAAGACAGTATCATTTAAAGGAAGAACTGTTATTACAACTTTAAATAAAGAACCAAGAACTTTAAATGCTGTTGATTCATATATGAAATCAGGATTGCAATCAGAAGCGGTACAAGGTGATTATGCTGATGTTGTAAGAGAAGATGATCCAACCGTTATTATTCCTGCAGGTGGCTTTGGTGAAAGATTCTTTAATATTACAAGAGAATTTGAAAATAAACCTTCAGGAAAATTACCAACTAATGATAATTATAGAATTATAGCAACAGCACTTAACTTAGCAGCATCTGCCGGTATTTTAAGTGGTAGTGCAGATGATTCTGTTAAATATTTAAGCCAAGCACATGATATTCCTAATGGTGGTGATACTCGTTTTGTTGAAAAATATAAAACAGATGGTGGTGCTATAGCGGAAGGTTTAAAACGTGATATTATCAGAAATGATAAACCGGCTATAATATTAAATGCAGATATTTTTACAAATGCAGATATAAGCCGTACTTATAATGCATTGAAGACGCTTCCGAATGCTGCTTTAATTATTCCTTATTATCCTGTAAATCCTGAAAGAGCTAAATCATTTGGTTTATTAGGTGTTGAACAAGATGACAATGGTAATCTTCAAATTAAAGAATTTTTAGAAAAACCAAAATATACTTCAGATGCTCCAATGCCAAATGATTTTGTTGAACCAGGTTCTTATGATAAGGCAATGCAAGAATTCAGAAAAGTTCAAACAGCTCAAAATCCAAGTGATGAAAATTCATTTTTAGCGAATCCCGGATTCTATTTCTTAAGTCCTCAAGCATTAAAAGTGCTTACTGCAAAAGGTATATTAGACCCTGCAAAAACAGGTTTGGGTGCTCACGTTATGCCTGAAATTGTAAGACTATCTAATGAAGGTAAGCTTCTTGATGAAGAAGGCAATAATATGAAAGTTTACACAGTACCATTAGAAACAAAAGGCGGTAAACCTGCTGTTTGGGATGATATTGGTACAGCTGAAGCTTATTTGAAATTGATAAAAGATGTGGCAAATGAAGTTAGACTTCATGGTAATACTGTAGAAAATAAATATTATGGTGTGCCGGAATTCTTAATGCAAGACTTTGCTAAAAATACAGATTTAGAAACAGGTATTGTTTATGATTCTCAAAAAGCAAGAGATGGTTTCTCAGCATTCTGTGAAAAATATAACGTAGATTTTGCTGAAGGAAACATATTTGTTGCAAGCCCAAACTAATTCGGTAAAAGAAAGAGTAAAGACCGCTGGATATCAGCGGTCTTTTTATTTTTCCTTTATTTATTTTGTATAGAAAACTATTGTATCCCCTTCTTTTATTTTTGTATCTCCATTTGGTACAAATGATTCTGTATCTCGTTTAATAATTGCTATAAGAAAATTTGATGGAAATTCTATTTCTTTTATTTTTTTGTTTATCCATTCATTATTTTTATCTATTAATGTTTCAGAAAGACTTATATCGTAATTGGATTTTACTACTGTAGTACCTATTAATATTTCATCTCCTTCTTGTAAAATAGTGTCACCTTTTGGAAAAATTTTTTCATTTTTTCTTTTTATAACGAGAATAAGTGAGTTGTCACTTAATGCAATATCTTTTATTGAATTGTTAATCCAAGGATGAGAATTTTTAATTAATATTTTATTTAATGTTATAGCGGATTCTTGTTGATAATCATTAAATGTTTTTCTTACATCTTCTAAATTGTCAATCATAGAGGTTCTTTGGGCTATTATAGGTAATAAAGAACCTTGTATAGTAACAGATATGAGTGAAACTACGAATACAATATGAAAAATGTCATATTTCAATGATGTACTTTCAGAAACTACTAGTATTGCAAAAACAATAGAAGCAGCACCTCTTAAACCCGCCCAAGAGATGAAGTTTATTTGGTTAAAAGTTGCTTTAAATGGTAGCATAACAATAGAAACGGCCAAAGGTCTTGCTACTAAGGATAGAAAAAGTGTAATAAGAACGGCTGGCAAGAGTATTTCGGGAATTTTATGCGGAAAAGAAAGAAAACCTATTAAGAAAAAAATAACGACTTGTGATAATGCAGTAATTCCGTCAAAGAAGTATATTAGATTAATTTTGTTTCTTATGTCACTATTTCCAAGAATTATACCTGTAATATAAACACTTAAATACCCGTTTCCACCAATTAAGTCAGGTAGTGAAAATGAAAGAAGAGCTACTGCAACAATAAATATGGTATCGGTACCTTCTGTTAAAATTTTAGTTTTTTTGAAAATCAAAATGGCACAAATTGCTATAATTATACCAAAGGTAACTCCAAAAAATATTTGTTTAATAAGCAATGGAGTAAGAGAAGAAAAACATCCTCCTTTTAATAATATAATCCCCAACATTGTGAGAAGATAAGCAAAAGGGTCGTTGCTTCCGCTTTCCATTTCAAGTAGTGGTGCTGTATTATATTTTAAATTTAGACGCCTAGAACGTAATATAGAAAAGACTGATGCTGCATCTGTAGAACTAATTATTGCTCCTATTATAAAGCTTTCTGCAAATGGTATTTTTAAAATATAGAAACAAAATAATGCAGTAAAACCTGCTGTTAAAATGGTCCCAATTGAAGATAATAGTATTGCTTGTATTGTAATTTTGTTATCAGGTTTTTTTGTACAGAATCCACCGTAGAATATTATGAATAATAATCCAATAGAACAAAGTTTGGAAGTTAAATTGTAATCATCAAAAGAAAGTTTTAATATTCCATCAGAACCAAATAAAATCCCTAAGAACATAAAGAATACTAAGGCTGGCATTCCTAATTTATTTGAGAATTTATTTGTAATAATACAAGAAAAAATTACAATAGAACTAAATAATATAATTAAAGACATTAAACCTCCAAGCTTGTTTTATATTATCAAATCTTATTTTAATTGACAATTTATCCTTGTATTTTATTTGCTTAGATTATTCTAATTGAGTTTTAATACAATAAGAAATGGGAATATAAATAGAATTATTTATTTTTTGGAATGATTTATGAACGATTTGAATAAAATGGATTTTGCAGAAGAACAAAAGAAAATGCTTGATTTTAAACTCTTTATTTATTTGTGTATTATTGTTTTAAAATTAAAAAATCTTTTTATAGAAAAAAGTAGTAATTTGATAAAACTAATAGAATATTACTGTTATATTTCTGATTATAGAAATGTTTTAATTACTTACGAAAAATTACTCAATCATACTGAATTCAATAAAATTAAAGAATATAATATTTTAGATTTAATTTGCATATCATATTATAACTTGAATGAATACAACAAGGCTATAGAAATAGCACAAAAAATACTATCAGACAAAAATGATTTTAATAATTTTCAAACATATAGCATATATAGTCTTCTTTGCTATTCTATTCACAAAACAGGTGATAGCCAAAAAGCCAATGCAATGTTAAAAAATATAATGAGTAATTCAAATTTATCCCGAAAGATAAAGTTTTTAGTTTATATTTTGATTGCCTATATAAATATTGATAATAAGAAGTTAATAGAGGCTTCTAAAAATATTAATATAGCTATGGATTATATTGCCGAAGAATATATACCGTTTCTATTTTCAATTCTATCTTTATTATATATAGAAAAAAATAATCATTATATTGCTAAAAAGTTTTTTAAAATAAAGCGAAATTTAAATAAGAAAATCAGTCATAAAAAAATTTTAAAAATTGCTAATGAAACGAAAAAAATTGCTTATGCACTTAATGAAAAATATTTATATAAGTTGGCAATAAGGTTATATAAAAAATTGTTAAAAAAGAGAAGCAGGTTGTCTGTAGATTTCGAAGAAATTTTATATTCTCTTTCAATGTTATATTACAAAATAGAAAAATATTGCAATTCGAAAAGATATATAAGATTCCTTTTAAAACATTCAAAAAAATTAGATAAAATGCAGCTAAATAATTTATTAGCTTGCAATTACTACAAGTTAGGGTTATACGAACAAGCAATAGAACTTTTTGAAATGTTATTAAAAGATCAACGAATTTGTCTTGGGAGAATATATTATAACCTTGCATATTGTTATTTTGATTTTGGACAATATATGCAGGCTGAGCAAGCCATAAAAAAAGCAATTAATGAAAATGATTTAGAAGAAAAGGATATTAAAAACCTTAAAGAATTGCAAATTAGTATAGATAAAATTTAATATGGCTAAGTTCAAAGTTAAAAAAAAAGAGGAAAAAATTTATTTCCCTCTTTTTTTCAGAAAATAATTGTATTTAAACCGCTTTTCCCATTTCATATGCTTTAGAAAGATAGTTTTTAAAATTATTTACATCTTTTGCATTGCATACACCGACTGCTTTTATTATACCTTTCAAGTTTGTTTTGTCTAAGCATTCAATCCAGCCTTTTAAACCTGTTATGGTTCCGTTAATTGCTGTTTCGTCGGCTTCTGCAGCTGTTGCAATTAAGTATACATCTTTGAATTTATAGTTTGAAACAAATAATGGGTTTAACCTGTCTATTAATGTTTTCATTTGTCCTGACATATTATAGTAGTATACTGGCGTTGCCCATACTACTACATTAACATCTTTTATTGTTTCAAAAATCTTAACCGCATCATCATTGATTACACATTTTTTAGTATGCTGGCATGCTAAACATCCTTTGCAGAATGCTATAGTTTTATCTTTCAGGTTGATTTTTTGAACTTCGTTGCCTGCTTCAATTGCTCCTTTTGTAAATTCATCAGCTAAAATATCTGAATTTGAACCATTTCTTAAACTTGTTGATATTACTAAAATTTTTTTACTCATATTAATACCTCTTTTTTCTTATTCTAAATTATTTTTATAAAATTCAGCAATAGTATCAAATGGAATTTTCTTTGCATTGTCGTATAAATCTACATGATTTGCATCTTTAATAATAAGTAATTGTTTATTGTCACCTTTTAAATTTTTAAATGCATCTTCACTAAAGTATCTGCTGTGTGCTTTTTCTCCGTGAATCATCAATACAGGAGTTTTGATTTCGTTACTATAGGCAAGAATAGGTAAATTTATCAAAGAAAGAACCGAGGTTGTATTCCAATTACCATTTGAATTTATTGAGTTTTTGTGAAATCCTCTTGGAGTTTTATAGTATTCCCAATATTCTTTTACAAAAAGAGGTTCATTACCTGTAAGTTTTTCAGGTAATCCTATAGCTTTAGCATATGTTTTATTTTTAAAATCTTTTGTTCTTTGTTTATTTAATTCTTGTTTTAATTTATATCTTCCTGGTTCATCAATTGAATCATTGTATCCTTTTGCACTAACTCTTGTCATATCGTACATTGTAGAAGTTACTGTAGCTTTTATTCTTGTATCAATTTGTGCAGCGTTTAGAGCAAAACCTCCAAACCCGCATATTCCAAGTACTCCTATTTTTTCAGCATCAACATTTTTCTGATTGCTTAAAAAATCAACTGCAGCATTAAAATCTTCCGTGTTTATGTCGGGTGATGCAATATTTCTTGGCTCTCCGCTACTTTCACCTGTGTATGAAGGATCAAAAGCTAAAGTAATAAAGCCTTTTTCTGCTAATGTTTGTGCATAATACCCTGAAGCTTGTTCTTTTACTGCGCCAAATGGACCTGATATAGCTATTGCGGGATATTGTTCTCCTTTTTTTATTGTTTTCGGAATATACATATCTCCCGCAAGAGTAATTCCAAATCTGTTTTTGAAGTTTACTTTCTTTATTTCTACTTCGTTACTTTGTTTGAATATTTTATTCCATTCATTTGTTTTTGCTTTAGCCATATTATTTACTCCTATAAATAATAAAAATAGTAAAATTACTGCGAATAATTTTTTAATCATTTTTTAATCCTTTATTAAAGAAATCAACTAACTTTCTGACTGCTTGGTTAACAAATTCAGGCTTGTCATATAAATCTACGTGCGTCGCCCCTTCAACTGTGTAAATTTCTTTTGGTTCTTTTGCTTTTTCGTATCCATCATTTGTAAAGTATAAGGTATCGGCTTTACTTCCAACTATAAATAAAATAGGTCTTGGTGATACAGTATCAATATGTGAGAACGCATCCCAAGCTGCTAATTTATCATTGCTTGATACAAGATATTTATTTACTGATGTCGGAAAAGAACATCTTGATGTTCGATAATATTCATATGCTTCTTTTTGTATTGTTGATGTATTTTCATTAATTTCTTTTTCAGAGTTTGGTACGTATTGCCAGTATAATGGTTTATCTCCTTTTGCTTCTTTTGTTCTTGCTTCTGCAACTTCTTTTAAAAGTTTTTGCATAAAATTATCAATATTTACTCCCGGGAAACCATTTTTTGCACTATCACCAACATCCCAAGTGCTTATTCCGGCTGCTGCTTTTATTCTATATTCTGTTTGAATTGCATTAATTGTATATCCGCCACCTGCACAAATTCCCATTGCACCTATTTTATCTTCATTTACAAAAGAAAGTGTTACAAGATAGTCAACCGCGCTCCTGATATCTTCAACTCTTGATGTTGGATCTTCTAAGTATCTTGGTAAGCCTTCGCTTTCTCCTTGGTGACTTGCATCAAAAGCCAGAGATATAAATCCGTTTTGTGCCAGGTGCCAAGCATATAAAGAAGAACATTGTTCTTTAACTCCACCACCGGGATGACAGATTACTATTGCAGGATATTTTTCATTTTCGTTAAAATTTTTAGGTAAAAATAAAAGTCCTGCAATTTTTGTATCAAATTTATTAAACCAAACTTTTTTACCTTCTTTGTAATGGGTTTCATATAACATAAGCTATACCTCAATTTCTTTTATAATTTTTGCAGGATTACCACCTACAATAGTATTTTTCTTTACATCTTTAGTTACAACTGCTCCAGCTCCTATTATTGCACCATCTTCTATTGTGACTCCCGGAAGAATTGTTGAATTTGCACCAATCCAGACATCATTACCTATTTTTACTTTCTTTGGTATTATTGATGCTCTTAGTTTGGGAGTTTTGTCGTGGTTTAAAGTTGCTATTACTACATTGTGCCCGATTAATACATTGTTTCCTATTTCAATTCCGCCTTGATCTTGAAAATGACAGCAAGAATTAATGAAAACATTCTTTCCAATTTTTATATTTTTCCCGCAATCAGTATAAAAAGGCGGAAACAAACGAAAAGTTTTATCAAGTGGTCTGTTAATTAAGTTAAAAAATAATTCTTGTACTTTTTCCGGAGGATTATATTTATTGTTTAATTCATATGAGAGCTTCCTTGCTTCTTCGGCTAAATATGTCATATAGATATGTATATCAGACTTTGCGGTTACTTCTTTCCCGCTGTTTAAATAAGTTAGAAATTCATTTAAATCCATATTTACCTCTATTTATATTCATTATCTTTTACAGGTTCAAGCCAAGTTGTTTGATTGTTTGGAATGTTTGTTTCAATTGAAATATGTGCGAAATCACTGTTTGGTGCAGCTCCGTGCCAATGAACTACATTTATTGGAATTTTTACAACATCACCTTGCTTTAGTATTTGGATTGGTTTCCCTTTTTCTTGATATCTGCCTTCCCCTGCTGTTACCAGAAGTATTTGCCCTCCTGAGTGCTTATGCCAATTAGTTCGACTTCCTTTGTTGAAAGTTACGTTTCCAATTGATGAATTCCATATTTCATCCTTCTCTACAAGCATATTAAGATGTGTTGTACCTGTAAAAAATTGATTGTAGGGATTTAGTTCTCCTTTTTTGAATGGTTGATTTAATTCTTCTTTTTCATTATCTTGTAAAAGTTTAAGTGCTTTTATTGCATTTGGAAAACCGGTGTATGGCATACATTGAATTATGACGGCAACTTGTTTTTCTTTTGAATTTCCTATTTTCAAATTTCCTTTAATATGACTTTTTAAAGTATCTGTATTGCCTGTTGTTGTTAATATAGCAAGAACCATTAATTCTCTTGTTTTAATATCAAGTCCTTTTCTTGTGTAAAAATCTCCGAAGCAGACTTCTGTAAGTAAATTACTGACTTCTTTCCCCATTTCGTTAGGAACAGAACTAAGTGCTTGTTCTATTTCATCTCCATATATTGGATTTTGTATATTTTTCCCTAATTTGTATCTATTTGCTTCATTTGCCGTTGTTGCACTTTCAAGGGGTAAATTAATTCCCTTTTCAATAAATACTTGGTTCATAATCTCAATAGCATTAAGAGTTTTGGGAAACCCAATAAATGGTGCACATTGATAAATTATTTCTCTTACTTCAAGTGGTGTTGCTCCTGTATTTAAAAGTGCATTTATGTGTGCTTTTAATTGTGGTAGTGTTTGTTGTACTGCAAGAGATGTTACCGTTACCATTTCTCTTGTTTTATTATCTAAGTTCCCTATTGTGAAAATGTCACCAAAAATATATTTCTGTAAAATACTCATCATTTCAGGGTCTGAACCGTAATTTGGATTCCAATTTGTTTGAAATAAACTTTCGAAATTATTTTTGCAAACTTCTTCTCTTGTTCTTTCTCTCATAGTTATAGGTTTCCTTTCTATTGAAAGTGCTTCTTGATAGTTTAGTTGAAATAAAAATAAAAAAATAAATATTGATAAGATTTTTTTAAGCATTCAATTATCCTCATTTTATTTTCATTATTTATTCTTTTTTTATAAATAGCAAATGCTTATATTGTATAGTTATATATACTTGACGGGCATATAATAAAAAGTTAAAATTAATGTATGGAAATAAGAGTTTTAAAATATTTTCTTGCTGTAGCACAAGAAGAAAGCATTTCAAAAGCAGCTGAGGTTTTGAATATAACTCAGCCAACATTGTCAAGACAGTTAATGGATCTTGAAAACGAATTAAAAACAAAGCTGTTGGTTAGAGGTAAAAGAAATAAGAAAGTTACACTTACAGATGATGGAAAACTTCTAAAAGCAAGAGCACAAGAAATCGTTGAATTGGCAAATAAAACAGAGTCTGAATTTTTATTTGATGAAAAGAATTTGACAGGGGATATATACATTGGCGGCGGCGAAACTGAAGCAATGCGTATAATCGCAAGAACAGTTAAAAAATTATACGAAATATATCCGAATATTAAATATCATCTTTATAGCGGAAATGGAGAAGATGTAAGAGAAAAACTTGATAAGGGACTTTTAGATTTTGGGCTATTTATTGAGCCGATTGATAAAAAAGAGTATGGTTTTATTCAATTGAATGAAAAAGACCGATGGGGACTTTTAATGCGAAAGGACTCTTTTTTGTCAAGTAAAGAATATATTGAACCACAAGATATGAAAGATATACCAATATTCACATCCAGACAATATTTAGTAAAAAATTTAATTTCAGGTTGGCTTGGATTCGACTTTGAAAAATTAAATATTATTGGTTCATATAACTTATTGTTTAATGCTTCTATTATGGTGGAAGAAGGTTTAGGTTATGCTTTATGTATTGATAGATTGATTAATTTAACCGGAAATTCTAAACTTTGTTTTAAACCATTAAAACCATCACTTGAAGCTGGTATTCTTATTGCCTGGAAGAAAAATCAACCACTTTCAAAATGTGCAAAGTTGTTTTTAAACGAATTGCAAAATATTTTTTTATAAATGTATTATTGATATTTTTCTTCTACATATTTTGAAATTTCTGTAATATCCCAATATCTATTTTTTAAACTTAGCGGGCAATCAAGTATCTTTAGTTTATTCATTTCCTTATCATAATATGTTCCGTAATTTTCATTCCCTGTGTAATCTCTATGTAATGGATCAGGAATTAAAGTAGATTTTATTTTATATTCGTCTGATAAAATAAACCCTCTAAACATATAGCATATATTTGTATCATATGTATAACCTTTTTCTTCTTCATCAAAATGAACAATTATTAATCCTTTTGAACTATTTAATTGATTTTTTATTTTATTTGTATATTCATAACAGAGTATTGAACTTTTTGTTTGCCATATAAACTGAAGCATACCAATTATTAGGCCTACTGTTAATATATTTTTCCAATAGTAATTGTCTATTTTTATTTCAAAATAATCTATAATCCATAGTCCTATAAAAATGATGGTTGGTACGAAAAGAAATAATATAAATAAATTCGATTCTTTATTGGGATCCGCAATAAAATTTGTATTTATATATACTAAAATTAAAGAAAATAATACAAGCGGAATTTCCCATAGTAAATCTTTTTTATTTAGTTCTCTTTTTATGAAAAATAATAAAATGCAAGTTATAATGCCTATTATAGAGAAAATCATACAAGTTGTTAAAAGCGCTTCTGGAAGCATTTGGATATTATGAATCCATCTTGGAATAGAATTTTCAAATGTCATAATTTGATCATTTTGATTGTTTAAAATAGTTTTTGTAAGCGTATAAGTAGCAAAAATAATTGATACTATTCCCATATAAAGAGATTTCTTATTATTAATTTTATTTTTTTTGAAGCTGAGTAATCCTAGTATAAATAGCAAAGAACCAAGAATTACAATATTTTCTCCAGATTCAAATAGAAATATTGATAAAAGAAAAATGATAAAAAAGTCAAACTTTTTTAGTTTTTCTTTAGTAAAGTAGTATGAAAAAAATAAAAATAGTAACATTGTAGTAATATGATATTCTCTTGTTAAGTGAGATATATATGGAATTTCAAATAAGCAGTAATATAAAAAAGCTAGGACAGTTATATCAAATCTTTTTGTTCTTTTGGCTATGTAATAATTGCTTATCAATAATATAAATGGTGTTACAATTAATGAAAAAGAATATAAAATGGAAAGTTGTTTTATTGTTGAAAAAAAAGGAAAAAAGATATAGAAAAAAATTCTATGAAGTTTAAAACTCCAAAATCTTACTACGTTATCATTATAGTTTAATATTATATCAAACGGATTATTATTGTATAAAATCATTTCTTTAAAAAATTCGCAAGGACCGTCTCCTAATGCAATTCTACAAGATAAAAGCGCAGAAACTAAAAATATTATGAAAGAAATAAAAAATAGTAAAAGTAGTAATTTTTTACTTTTGAAATAATTTTCCATTATTTAGAAGTACCTTCCTTTTCTTTTCTTATTTTGTAGAACCAATTTTTTGTTTGCGGCTCGAAAGAAATTTCAATATGATTATTTCTATTTATATAATTATCAAATATATAATGAACTAAATTTTTTAAATCGTTATTTACATCTTCATTTTTTTCTAGCCAATTAAAATCAATAGAAAACACAATATTCTTACAATTAATATTCTCGCATTTTTTGATAAAATAATTTATATTGTCTATTGTGTCGTTAATTTGGGGAATAATTATATATTTTATATTAATTGATGCGTTTGGATTATTCTTAGAATCTTTAATATATTTCTCTATGTTTCGCCAAACTTTGTCAAAAGCATTTATTTGTTTTATTTTTTTGTATAATTCTTTTGTTCCTGCATCTGGAGATATTAGGATTTTAATATTATTTGAATAATTTTTTAATATTTTACCAAGTGGTTTAGAATAATTTATACCAGAAGATAGAACTTCAATTTTACAATTGTTGCTAACCGCAAAATTTAATAGCCATTCGAATTCTTTATTTGGATATTCTGTTGGTTCACCACCTGCTATTTGAAAATTACAATTTTTCTCAATATATCTATTTTCATCTAGTACTTTTAATATTGGTTTTATGTCATAACTTTTTCTCTCGTTAAGTTCTTTTTTCTTTTTTCCAGAGAGATCACCTTCTAATAATGAACAATAAATGCAATTACAAGAACATTTGGTTCTATTTGCAATTATTATATTATTATATTTAACATTTTCATCCCATTCTTTCTCAATGATAAAAGGACAATTTTGACAACCTTTTGGTATTATATTATTTTTAAATTGCGAAATATAAAAATTACGAATATTTTTATATTCTTCAATATTAAAAATTGCATTATCTTCTTGTTTGTAGAATTTTATAAAATCGTGATTTTTTGCACAACAACAAGCCATAACATCTGACTGTGCAAAAACTAAGTGATGCATTAGATTTTCACAACATTTAAATTTCATAAATTTATTCTTTCTAATAATTTGTTTATTAAAGAATTTTGATTATTTTCTATATTCTTTTTAATACATTCTTTTATTTTATGTTGGGTTATATCTTTAAAGAAATAATATTCTGAAAGAAAATTATTTCTTTCACTTAGCATTTGACTTGCGTGATCAAAAATTAAAAAATATAGACCATATTCTTTTGCTTTTTCTTTTGTATATTCAAATAAATCGAATATTGAATCTGGAATTGCATTTCTATGTTTAATATAGTAAAAAGTTTCAGTATCCAATATTACACTTGAAACACCACTTGCTTTTGTTTTCTCTAGCCATAAATTAATTTCTTCTTTTGTATCATTTACGTTTGGAATTATAATAAATTTAGAACGGACACAATATGGAATTTTTTGAATCTTTGCATATTTTTTCATATTATTCCAAACTACTTCATAATAGTTTGTTCGTTTTATTTTTTTGAACGTTTCTTCTTTTGCCGAATCTACGGAAATTCTAACTTCAACCATTCCGTCTTTTAAAAGTTCTGATAGAGCTGGTATATAATGTGTTGCGGAAGTAGCAATATTAAAACTGTAGTTATATTTTTTAAATAGCCTTACAATATCTCTAAATTCTGGTAAAAATGCAATATCTCCGCCCCCAAACATTACCATTCCTTGTTTTTCTATAAGTTTTAGTTTATGTAAGTTCTCTAATGTTTTATATATTTTGGGAATTTTAGTTTTTCCTGGGTCTTCTTTTACTCCGCAGTATATACAGTTTGTATCGCAATCTTTCCAATGGTTAAAGTTAAAATATGATAATTTTTGATTATCATTTGTCCAATCTAAATCCATTAAATATAAACAACCTCTACATTCTTGACAAGGTTTATCGGTTTTATTTTGCGATCTTATAATATTTTTTTCTTTAAAATATTTCGCCCAATCAATTGAAATTTCTCTTTCATCATCTTTATATGTCAAAAAGGGATTTTTGTCAAAACCGCCCCCTTCGTGTGAACAATTACAGCAGAAGGAAACATAATTATGCATAAATGCAATACCCTGTTCTATAGCTTCACAACTTTTATATCTCATATTATCCTTTTGATTACCTTTTTTATTTTTTCTATAATGTTTTCTTTTTTTATATTTTCTTTTCTTAAATTTATAATATTAGCAGAGATATAACAATTAGGATCGTCAAAGATAGGGTCTGATATTATTTTTATAAATTTTTTATAATATTTATTTTGTGGTAACCATACCGCTGTTTTATTATAGTTTTTGCTAAATTCACCTTCTTCTTTTCGATATTCAAAAAATTTGAATTCTAAATCTAAAGCTTTTGCTTTCTTTGCAAAAATCTTCATTTCTTTAAAATTTAGGTGCGTAATTGTAAAGACAAGTTCTAAGTTTTCAATTTTATTCTGTTTTTTTAATGATGCTAGCCAATTAATATTTTCCCATAGCCTTTTATAATTTCCTTGTCTTATTAGTTTATTATATGTCTTTTCTGTTCCGGCATGAACGGATATTGTAACTCTAGCTAATTTGTCTAATATTCCAAGTTCTTTGCAATTTTTTTCATCAAACAAAATGCCATTTGATACAATATCAAATTTGATATTTGGAAATTCTTCTGTTATTCTTTTTGCTAATTTTCTGCCATGTGTGCTTGCAAATAATTCGCCTGAAGCTAGCATTTTTACATTTTTTGCATCTTTTAACATTGGTAGAAAATGCGAATCTATTAAGCTATTAAGTTTGTTAACTTCTTCATTTGTATTCATCCAATTGTGATCTCTACAAAATATACAAAGTAAATTACAGCATCTATCGTGTCCGAAACTAAATGTTTCAGGAAATTTCAATGCTGTTCCGTCTTCTTTACATATATTTTTTAGTTCTATTTCTGAAATTGCGTGCTTCCCAACACACCGTTCAGTGTTGCAGAATTCATAAGTTTTATTTATTATACTTTTTCTGAATTTCTTTGCTTTATCAGAATTCATTATATTTTCAATGTTACTTTCAAAAACGTTACCAAAACTATAAAAATTAGTCCATACAGGGCAACAAGGGGTTATATCTCCATTTTCTTTTAGTTCTACTACCTTAAAACCCTGACCACAAATAAAATCCATTATCTAAATATCCTTTTTTTTATTATTTTACTTATTAATTTATTTAATATTTTGTTTTCTCTATCTTCTTTTTTTAATCTTAGAAAAATTTCAGGTAGGAAAATATTTTCTGCGTTAAAAATTTTATTGTTTATTATTTTACAAAAGTCTTTATAGTTTTCATTATCTTCTTTCCATACAGCCATTTTATCATATTCTTTTGATAAGTCACTTGAACTCCAAGGTCTGTACTCCCAAAAATATATTCTTATTTTATTTCTATATATTATTGGTTTTTTTGCAAATTTTATCATTTCTTTGTAATTATAATAATTAACTACAAAAATTATAGATAATTCATTTATTATTTTTCTTTTCTTTAAATCTATTAAATATTTTAAATTTTTATAAAGTTGTGAATAATTTTTGCTGCCAGTTGAACCTGTAATTTTATTATATGTTCTATTTGTAGCTGCTGGAATTGAAATTCCTACATTATTTATTCTTTGTTCTATATTTAATTTTTTACAATTTTCTTCATTAAACAATATACCATTTGAAGTAATATCAAATTTAATATTCGGATAGTTTTCAATTATTTTATAGATTAGTTTTTTACAATGTGAGCTTGCAAAAACTTCTCCATTTGTATTTAGATGAACAATCTTTGCTCCTTTTAGCATTGGTATAAAATGAGAATCAATTAAAGAATTCAATTTTTCTGTTTTATCTGCTGTATTTATGTAATCATTTCTACATGTTATACATTTTATATTGCAAGTTTTATCATGTGCGAATCTTACAATATCTATTATTCCATTAGATACACCATCCTCATTACATTTTTCAAAATATTTGTCTTTTCTTATTGATGTAGCCATACAAATGTCAGGATTGCAGTATTTATATGAACCATCCAATAAACTTTTTCTAAAATCTTTTGCTTTGTTTGAATTAATAATAGATTCAAAACTTTGTTGATAAATATTTCCAAATTTATAGTGATTATGCCAATCTGGACAACAAGGTAGTATATCCCCTTCTGAATTTATCTCAATGTTCGAAAAGCCATCATAACATATATATTCTTTATTTTTAAAATGTTCTTGTTTATTCATTGATTTTACTCATTACCCAAGGTCGCCCAACACCTTCTGTCATTAATTTTAAATTTTTTTCTTTTACTATTTGGAAAAAATATTTAAATACTTCTTTACAACTCTCAGGCATTTTATTATTATAGTTCTCTTTCATGTAAAAATGCTCAATTTCTGTTTTTATGTATTTACAATTGATTTCTATACATTTTTCAATAAATTTTTTAGCTTCGTCGATTGAATCGTTAACTCCCGGAATAACAATATATTTTAATTCGACGTTAGCGTTTGGATTATTTTTTGCATCAATTATGTATTGCTTTATATTATTCCAAGTCTGTTCATATGCATCAACTCTTTTGATTCTTTTATAAGTTTTTTCTGTTCCGCTATCAACAGATATAGTCATAAATGCATTGTGTGTTCTCAGTATATCTCCAATTTCTTCAGAATATCTGATACCTGAAGATAATAGTAATAAGGAACCGTTTATCTCCCTTGAAAGATTAAAAATATATTGAAGTTCTTTTTTGGGATATTCTGCAACTTCTCCACCACTTATTACAAATTTGCAGTTTTTTGCAATTAATTTTTGTTCTTTTAATTCTTCTAATATTGGAATGATATCATAAGGTTTGAATTTATTAATTTCTTCTCGACTACTATTATGCGTTTGTTCACAATAGATACAATCACAATTGCAATATGTTCTGTTTGAAATAGTTATGTAATTAAATGGTATATTATTTGTTGATTTGATTGTCCCATAAAACGGTTCATATAATGTGCAGTTCTTATAGCAAAAAGGTGCATTTTCTTTAAATTCTTTTATATATCTTTCTCTTAAATCAAAGAACATATTTAGATTAAAAGAAAGACTGTTTTTTCTGTCAGTTTTTGGTCTTAATGGAGTGTTTTCAATTGTTGTTGAACAACAAGGACATATTTCATCCGGAAAAAAACAAATTTGATTTAAAAGAAAATCACAACAATTCATATATAAAGTACCTTTTATTTAATTCTTATTTTATTGTATATTAATAAAAAGATAAAATAAATATGTATATATAATAGGATAAAGAATAAATGAAAAATATGTTTTGTTCACAATTGAATAATGTCATTTCATTTTTTCCAGAGCGAATAATGTCATGTTGCACTTCTATAGTAGGACCTGTATATTTTGAAAATATAGAATCTAATAAAGATATTGATTATAAGATTTTTAAAGAATTAAAGAAAGTAGCGTTTAATCAATTAAATTCATCTGATAGTTTATGTAAAAATTGTTTCTTTTTAAAAGAAAAAACAGAAAATGATGTGTATACGGATTTGTATAACGAATTAAATATAAGTCATTGGATGCATTGTAATTGTAATTGTATCTATTGCCTGAGGGAAAGAAAAAAAGCAGACAATGTAAGATTTTTTAAAAAGAATAGTAGACATTATAATTTGTTACCAATAATAAAAGGTCTATATGATAATAATTTGTTAGATGTAGATAATCTATTAGTTAGATTTCAAGGTGGGGATATTTCTGTATTAAAAGAATTTGAACCGTTAGTTAGAGAATTCGATAAAAGAGGAGTATCTGAGTTTATATTTTTATCTAATAATATAATTTATCAGCCTATAATTTCCGAAATGTTTAAAAAAAGGAAATCTTTATTACTGACTTCTCTTGATTGTGGCTCTAGAGAGACATATAAAAAAATAAAAAGAGTTGATAAATTTGAAAATATGATAAATAATTTAAAGCGTTATAAAAAAGAATGTGGTGATAAGGCTAGATTAAATGTAAAATATATTGTAATTCCTGAGTATAATGACAATGAAAAAGAAGTAAAACTCTTTTTACAATTAATGAACAAACTTGAAATTCCAATCATTAATTTTGAGATTGATTATCGATATATAAATTCTGGTTTAACCCACTATTATAAAATCCCCAAACATTTTTATGATTTATTTGATTTGTTTCAGGATTATTCGACTAAGAATAATGTCGAATTAGATATATGTGAATATACAAGAAATATCTTAAAAAAAGGATATTATGAATTTAATTGTTCAAAATAAGTTATTAAATTTAAAATTATTTTTTATAAACTGTTTCATTTTATAAAAATTTATATATAGGCTTTTAATTTTATTAAAATATTGCTAATATGTCGGTATGGATAAAGTTTTGGTTATATTGTCTGATAATAATAAAGGTAAATTTATTTCAAAGGGCTTTTCTTCTGCGTTTAAAGATTTATCTTATTTTGTATATGAAAAAAAAATATATGATTTAAATGTAGATGAAATAAAAAAAATTAGTCCTAAAATAATATTCATTTTTTGGACTGATGTTACACAAGTCGATGCATTATGTAATTTCCTTCAAAATTACAATTCTTCTGATTCGATTTTTATACATTGTGCTGAACTATTAAAAGATATTGCTTTCGATTGTATAAATAAAAAAAATCATTATTTATTTTATTCTGATTCAAAATCGAAAAAAAATAAGTATATTCCTGCAATTGATTCAAAAGAATATAAGGCAAAATTTAGAGGTTTTAATTATGACATTACATTTGCCGGTAATCCCGCATTTAAGGATAGAGAATATCTTTTAGCTAAGTTAATATACAATTTTGGTCCAATTAATATATTTTGCAGGTCTTTTGATTTTTATAAAAGTGTTGATGAAATATATAAGCAAAATTTATTAGATGAATATTTCCTTGAACTATATAGACATTCATATAGAGGGTATGTTGAAACACCAAAAGAACTCTCAAAAATATATTCTTCTTCCAAAATAAATATTGATATGGTAAAAGATTGTGATAAAAGTATAAGTTACAGATGTCTTGAAATAATGGCATCAGGCGGTTTCTTGATATCTTCAAAGTGCAAAGACCTTATTACTAAATTTGAAGAAGGAAAAGATCTTGAAACATATGTAAGTTCTGATGAGCTTGTTGATAAAATAAAGTTTTATCTTTCTAATCTAAATATTGCTCAATATATTGCAATAAATGGGAAAAAGAATACAGTTAGTAATCATTCTTTTTATGATAGACTAAAGAAGATGTTAAAGGTGATTTATGGCAAAAATTTTAGTAATAGATGATGATGAAGCAATTAATGAGCTTATAAAAGTAAATTTAGAATTAGCTTTTTATAAAGTAATTACAGCTCTTGACGGTAATAAAGGTTATGCTTTAGCGAAACAAGAATTACCAGATTTGATAATATTAGACGTAATGATGCCAGAAGTAGACGGGTATACAGTTGCAAAAAGAATAAGAGAAAATGAAGAAACAAAGGATATACCAATTATAATGCTTACTGCATTAAATATGCTTCAAAATAAAGTTCAAGGGTTTAATATAGGTGTTGACGACTATTTATGTAAGCCGTTTGAAATGGAAGAACTTTTAGTACGTATAAAGGCTTTATTAAAGAGAACAAATAATATCCCAAAATCTTTTGCCGTAAAGGAGGTTTTAACTCAAGGCGATATTACGTTGATTCCAGAGACATATTCTATTGAAATTAATGGTCAACAAGTTAAAGTTACTCCAATAGAGTTTGATATTGTAAATTTGCTAATGCAAAATTATGGCAATATGGTATCAAGTGCAAAAATATTGAATGATGTTTGGGGCTATTCTGCCGATGATGCTGTAGAAACAATAAGAGTCCATATGCGTCATATTAGAACAAAAATTGATAAAATTTCTAACGGTAAAAAATACATAGAAACAATTTATGGCGGTGGATATAGGTTAGTTCCCGACGGCTCGGCAAAAAAATAATTGCCATTAATTGCGCAAAAAAAAATATTTTTATATTTTAGCTGAGTATGAGAATTTCTAATGTAGAAAAATATTTATTTCATTTTGGTTCGAAAAAGACATTTAAAAAAATGTTTGATAAGTGTGCATATTCAGGAGAGGGTTTTGCACCATATGATACCAGAACAATAGAACATATTATTCCTGTTGTTAAAGGTGGAGAAAATGAATTTTCTAATTATTTGGTAGTTAGAAGAAGTTGGAATATGGACAGAAGTGATAAACCATTAGATGAATTTATAAAAGAAAATCCTGAAGTTCAAGAAAACATAATTACTGCAGTTAATTCAAAAGAAGGGCAAATTATAGAAGGAATTAATTGGTCTGAAGAAGTGAAAAAAACTTTATTAAAAGCAATTGGTTATAATATTTTTGATTAATACCGCTAATTTTGTGTTTAAAAATCTTAAATAGTGGTTATTTTTTTAATAATAATATATAATTAAATCTTGTATTTGGTAGTAAAAGGAGAGTACAATGACATTTTTTGAAAAATGCCAAAACTCTGTTAAAAAGTTATTTGCTGCTTTTGCATTAGCTATTTTTATTGGAGTACCGGCATTTGCCGGAGAGGCGAATCTTGTAGTTCCTAAAATTCAAGGCGATAATTTTAATCTGCTGGTTGCAGGTATTATTGTATCTGTTCTTGGTCTTATATGGGGACTTATTGCTTATGGGCAAATTAAATCTGTTAAGGCTCATAAAGCTATGATTGAAATAGGTAATACTATTTTTGAAACTTGCAAGACATATCTTGTTCAACAAGGTAAATTTTTGATTGTATTAGAAATATTAATTGCAATTTGTATTGCATTCTATTTTGGTTTCTTGCAAGAAATGTCTGTTAAGAATGTTCTAATAATATTAGCAGCTTCCGTTGTTGGTATTTTAGGTTCTTACGGTGTTGCTTGGTTTGGTATTAGAATGAATACTTTGGCTAATGCTAGAACTTCATTTACAGCACTTAAAAATAAACCTTTAGATATATTGAATATTCCATTGAAAGCAGGCATGAGTATTGGTGTATTATTGGTAAGTGTTGAACTTATTGTTATGCTTACAATATTATTGTTTGTTCCGGGGCATTTGGCAGGTGCTTGTTTTATTGGATTTGCTATTGGTGAATCATTAGGAGCATCAGCACTTCGTGTAGCAGGTGGTATCTTTACAAAGATTGCCGATATTGGTTCTGATTTGATGAAAATTCAATTTGGAATAAAAGAAGATGATCCGAGAAACCCTGGTGTAATTGCTGATTGTACAGGTGATAATGCAGGAGATTCAATAGGACCTACTGCTGACGGATTTGAAACATATGGAGTTACTGGTGTTGCGCTTGTTAGTTTTATACTATTAGGTGTATTCCCAGATTATCAAATCCAATTGTTAACTTGGATTTTTGTAATGAGATATTTAATGATTATTACTTCTGTTGTTGCATATGGAGTAAATAATTTGTTAAATAAAGTTCTTTTTGGTAAAAAACCAGATTTTGACTTTGAAGCTCCTTTAACAAATTTAGTTTGGTTAACATCTATATTATCAATTGCAATGACTTTTGCTGTAAGCCGTTATTTACTTGGAACAATGCCAAATAACTTATGGCTAACTCTTTCAATAATAATCAGCTGTGGTACATTAGGTGCTGCTTTAATTCCTGAATTCACAAAAGTATTTACTTCTCCAAAAGCAAAACATACATCAGAAGTTGTTACTGCCTCAAAAGAAGGTGGTGCTTCATTGACTATATTATCAGGTATTGTATCCGGTAATTTTTCAGGTTTTTGGATTGGTCTTGTAATAGTAGCATTAATGACTATGTCATATTTTGCAAGTTTACATATACCATCAGAAATAATGATATATTCATCAGTCTTTGCATTTGGTTTGGTTGCATTTGGTTTCTTAGGAATGGGACCAGTTACTATTGCAGTTGATAGTTATGGTCCTGTAACTGATAATGCTCAATCAGTTTATGAACTATCATTGATTGAAGAAATTCCAAATGTTGCAGATGAAATAAAAAATGAATTTGGATTTGAGCCGAATTTCGATAATGCAAAGAAATTCTTAGAACAAAATGACGGTGCCGGAAATACATTTAAGGCTACTTCAAAACCTGTATTAATCGGTACTGCTGTAGTGGGTGCTACTACAATGATTTTCTCTTTGATTCTTGTTATAAAAGAAACATTAGATATAGCACCAGAAGCAATTCTAAATTTATTAAATCCATATACAATTTTAGGTTTGTTAATGGGTGGAGCTGTAATATATTGGTTCTCTGGCGCTTCAATGCAAGCAGTTACGACAGGTGCATATAGAGCTGTTGAGTACATTTCTAAGAATATAAAGCTTGGTGAGTGTGATGATAAGAAAGCAAATGTAGATAATTCTAAAGAAGTTGTAAGAATTTGTACTGAATATGCTCAAAAAGGCATGCTTAATATTTTTATAGCGTTATTTGCTTTTGCACTTGCATTTGCATGTTTATCCGCTCCAATGGCAGAAAATGTAAATCCTGTATCATTCTTTGTAAGTTATTTAATAGGTATAGCAGTATTCGGTTTGTTCCAAGCAGTATTTATGGCAAATGCCGGTGGATGTTGGGACAATGCTAAAAAAATTGTAGAAGTTGATTTATGTGAGAAAGGAACACCATTACATGATGCTACAGTAGTTGGTGATACTGTTGGTGATCCATTCAAAGATACTTCATCTGTTGCAATGAATCCTATTATAAAATTTACGACATTGTTTGGTTTACTTGCTATGGAAATTGCGATTGCCCCTTCTTTTAAGGAAGCTGCTCCTGTCGCAGGTGTTGTTTTATTTATAGTAGCGATTATTTTTGTTATACGTTCTTTCTATGCAATGCGCATTCCAACTGATAAGTAATATAAATTTTAAATTATTAAAGAAAAACCCGTCGATTTGACGGGTTTTTTATAGTATTATATTCTTGTTACTTATTTGGAGGTGATGTGGTTGTATGCAATTTCTTAAAAAGAATACTTTTTTAATATTGAATATTTTTGTTTTTTTATTAGTTGTATTTCTTTTAATAAATTATACGAGCCATGATATTTTATTGCTGCACGATAGGTGGTGTGCCCAAAAGGATGCTTTTGAATTCCTTTATTTGGGACGATTTCCTGGTAAATTGTTAAATTTATTTTTATATCAATTTATTCCATATCTTTTCCCATTTATAAATTTAAATGATCTACAATGTACTCTATTTGCATTTGTAAAGCTGTCTATAATATTAATAATAGTTTATTTCTATACAAAAATATTTTTTATGTTTAGAGACGATAATATGCCTGTTTTTAAATATAAGTTATTTTTTGTAGTTTTTTTATTAAATTTCTTTATAATTTTTAATAATTATTATGCTCCTGTATATCTTTTGGCTGAAATAACCGATTCAACAACTTTTTTTGAGTGGGGGCTTCCTCTTGCTTTTTATTCAATTTTTATATATTTCTTTATTTCTAATTTTATTAAAAATACTCAATTAAAACGTAAAGATTTAATATTAATTACATTAGTTTGTATACTTTGTTCAATATCAAATGAAATGTATGCTACATCTGCTTTCTTTTTCCTTTTATATTTGTCTTTGTTTCAATTGTTTAAGTATTTAAATAAAAAAATTGATTTTGATTTTAGGTTTTGGGAAAAATATAGGCAATTATCATTTTGTTTTTATAATACTGAAAATAATGCGAAAAAAGTAAAAGAAATTTTTTCTAAATTAAAGTTTTTTCTATTTTCTCTGTCTGTAATGTTATTTTCTTTAATTCTTTATATTTCGGTTTCAAACTATAGAGAAGGAAAATTTGTTGGCGGCGGTCACTCTGTAGATTTTATATCGGCATTGAATTCTTTAAGTGACAATCTTTTACCTTTCATTAATCAATATCAACAAAATTATTTAATTCCGTATTTATCTATTCACTTTTTAATAATTTTGGCAATTGTTTATATTTTAAGTATGAAAGAAAAAAATTACAAAAAAGTTGTTGTAATTTCTATTGTGATGTTTTTAGGTCTAATGACATTTATAAGTCTTATTATTTTTGGTGGCCTATCCTATAAGGGTCAGTTTTTCTTAATGCATTCGTCAATTATGTATACATACGTAAAAATATTGTTATTAATATTAATTATGCTTTTAGGTTATATTTTTTCTACAGTTAAATTTAATAGAAAAATTATAAAATCTGATATTGCGCTTTGCTTTATAGTGGTATATTTCCTTTGTAATATCTTATATAGCCATTTTAATAATTGGTTACTTTATTACACCAAATATATTGAATATGCCAGAAAATTGCGTATAGTTTCTTATGCTTCTGATAAAACTGCTTTAACATTCTCAAAATATGATGGTTCTGTTTATCTGCCGTCTTCTTTTTATAGAGAATATTTTAGTGAAGACTTATTTCAACTTAAATTTGCTTGTTATGATTGTCAAAATTCTATTGAAACTATGTATAAAATTAAGGATAAAGAAATACAAAATGAAAAATCAAGGTTATATTCCTTTGATGATTTTGTTGGGTTAGAGAATAGTACAGATAATTATTATTTCTTATATTTGAAGTATATCTATGGTGTAAATATTGAAAGTATGCAATTTGATTCTGTAGGAAAAGTTGAGCACGAACTTAAGAAAAGAGGTTCTGATGTTATATCTACAGGTTCAAAAAACTTTATTTGGTTTACTGATTTAAATTCAATAACTAACAAAAAAATTGATTACGAGCTTTTAGTTAATGATTATCCGAATGAGGCTTGGGCTTTGGCTTCAAGAGGAAGATATTATGAAAGAAATAAGCAATGGGATAAAGCGCTTAATGATTATACAAATGCAATAAAAATTGATAATGATAATGTAAATTATTACTACTTGAGAAGTTTATTGTATAAGTATTTAAATAAACATAAAGAAGCAGCGAGTGATTTACAAGTGGTTTCTAATTCTAATCCGTTTGGTCTGTTTGCTAATTATTTGTTAATTAAAGAATATGAATTAAGTGGTGATTACAAAAAAGCTATAAAAACTTGCGATAAATTAATAAATATATTTCCATTTGGTCATGCTGATCATGAACCTGATTTATACTATGAAAGAGCTCTATTAAAAGAAAAAATTGGCGATTATAAAGGCGCAATATCTGATTTTATCAAGTCTTCTGAAATTTCAGAATATAGTTATATGTTTGATTTGTATAAGAAATTAGGAGAGAACTTCCTAAAGATAAAAGAATATAATGATGCTATTGATTATTTCTCAGAACAGATATTATATACTCCGGAAAACTATAAATTATATTTCTACAGAGGAAAAGCATTCTTTGATCTTAGTAAGCATGATAATGCTTTAGATGATTATATGTCTTTTATGGATAAAATTGACGTGGATGATATATCTGTAGATGATAAAATCAAGATTAATGAGATTAAGAAATCTATGAAAACAATAAGAAAAAATGTAAAAAATTCGCCAGATGTAAAATATCTTGATGGAATTATAAAACAATATGAATCTATTTTATGATATAAATTAATGTTTTATATAAAATTATTACTTTTTTGAACCCTTAATTTGTATAAAAAAAGGAAATAACAGAAAATTGTTATTTCCTTTTTTATATTTATAAATTACTTTAATATTCTGAAGAAATTTGTTCTTCATCCTCTGAGTCTTCTTTATTATAATTTGTATCAAAGTCATCAGGCAGTAAGTCATTATCAGGCCAGATTGTTGTTTCGTCTGCACGTGTTGCTGCTAAGTTATTACTTGCTGAAAAATCAGAATCAGTTAAATCTGCTTCTTTAACAATGCACCCAGCCATATCTGCGTCTGTAAAATTGCAATAATTTACTGTTGCATAACTATAGTCTGTTCCATTTAATATTGCTTCAGAAAAGTCACATTCAACTATGTTTGCTCTTGTAAAATCAGCTGCATTTAAATCAGCGGCTGTGAAATTGCAATTTGAAAGATGTGTATCGGTAAAAGAAGTACCTGCCAATTCTGTATTTGAAAAGTCTATTTCTTCTAATGTTATATTAGAAAAATCTAATTCTGTTAGATCCAGTTCATCGACTGACTTCTTATATGAATTATACTCTTCAGGATTTTTAATGATTAATTCTGCGAGTTCTTCTTTTGAATACATTAATATTCTCCTTTTTTTCTCTACCTAATAATATATACTAACCATATTCTTATTCCACAAATGAATAAGTTTATAACATTATTATATTTTCTTATTTATTTTTTTATTGTCAAGATTTTTATATATTTAGGCAATTTCTTATTTCTAAATGTTTTTATATAAACATAGGGTGGTTTTATAAGGTCTTGTTATTTTGAATATTGGTAATAAGGTAGGTCAATTTAATATTTCGCATGCTTCAAATGTGCTTAACTCCTCTTTGGATAAAAGAACATTAAGCTATAATCCTGATTCTTTCCAGAAGGATTTATATGTAAAAGCCCCTCAAAAAGGTAAAATATCAAATAATACTACTTTACCAATAACAAGTTTTTATGCTCCAAAACAACTATTAAATGCATATTTAAATCCGTCATATTTGAAGTTTTTGGTGAATACAAATCCAAATATAAAAAATGTTTTAAATGAAAACGGAATAAATCCAAATGTTTATCCTGAAAATGTAAGAAATATTATAAATTCTCATATAACTACTACTACAGCATTTGCACTTCAAATAGCTAATAATATGGGAATATCTCAAGTGGATAAAAAAATATTAGAACAAGCATGTGTTTTCCATGATTTCGGAAAAGTTTTAATTCCTAAAGAAATAATTGAGAAACCTGAAGTACTGACTGATAGTGAAAAACAGATAATGGACTTACATTCTGAGTTGGGTGCGGAATTATTATCTTCAACAGGAATGAATGATAGAGTTATTGATTTAGTAAAAAACCACCATAATGCAGGTAACAATACAGATATATTAGGTCAAATACTGTCTGTCGCTGATATCTATTCGGCGCTAAGAGAAACCAGAAGCTATAAGCAAGCTTTAACTGAAAGTGAAGCATTAAAAATCTTAGACCAAAAAGCCCAAAATGGCGAAGTAAGTACAGAAGTAGTGAATGCTTTAAAAGCATCTTTAAATACAAAATCTGTAAATGCTGCATAAAAAAGAACCCTATACAGGGTTCTTTTTTCTAATTTTTTTTTTTACTATATAGCTCTTTGAACTTTACCAGCTCTTAAACAAGAAGTACAAACTTTAACTCTTTTAACAGTACCATTTTCAATAACCTTAACTGATTGTAAGTTAGGGCTTTGTCTATATACATGGTGTTTATGAGAGAATGAAAGTTTAGCTGCTTTCAAAGGTTTTTTTCCACAAACTGCGCATTCAACTGACATTTTATATTTCCTTTCAAATAATTTCGTATAGCTTGATGATATAAGAAAAAAAACTAATAATCAAGCCTTTTTTCAATCTAATATTAAATAATCTAAACAAAACTAGTGAACAAGCTGTTATTAGGGTATTTTTTGTAATAAAATATCATTGAGGGATATCAGCTATGAAGATTGATGGATTAACAGTTAGGGAGAGAATAGAGAAAAAGGAGCAAATGTATTTGTCTCCGCTTGCTCAAAAGAGTTCCGAAACAAAAGGTCGAAGCAGATTTGAAATTCCTTGTGAACTTAGAACTGATTTCCAAAGAGACAGAGACAGAATATTACATTCAAAAGCTTTCAGAAGATTGAAACATAAAACACAGGTTTTCTTTTCTCCATATGATGATCATTTTAGAACCAGAATGACACATACTCTTGAAGTTTCACAAATTGCAAGGACAATATCCAGAGCACTTGATTTAAATGAAGATTTGACAGAGGCGATATCATTAGGTCATGATTTAGGACATACTCCTTTTGGACATAGTGGTGAAAGAGTTCTTAATGAATTGATGCCTAATGGTTATAAGCACAATGAACAAAGTGTAAGAGTTGTTACTTTTATTGAAGATTTGAATTTGACACAAGAAACATTAGACGGTATTTTAAACCATTCGTATGATTGTTTACCATCAACATTGGAAGGTCAGGTTGTAAGATTATCTGATAAAATTGCTTATATTAACCATGATATACAAGATGCAATAAGAGCAAAAATAATTTCTAATGACGATATTCCTAAAGAAAGCGTAGAATATTTCTCTACAACAAACAGAATAAGATTAACTAAAATAATTAATGATATTGTTGAAAATAGTTATGGCAAAGATAAAATATTAATGTCTGATGAATGTTTTAAGCAGTTTATTAATTTGCGTACTTGGATGTTTAATCATGTTTATAATAATTCTCCGGCAAAGCAAGCAGAAGACAAAGCACAAAATGTAATACGCAGACTATTTGAATATTATTGTGAAGAATTAAAACGAATTTATCCGTCATCAAGTGATGAGAATATAATGCAAACAGCTTGTGATTATGTTTCAGGTATGACAGACAGATATGTTCTAATAAAATTTGAGCAGTATTTTTTGCCTGCTCCATTAAAACAACAAAATAATGATGAATTTCTATTTAAACTGGCTCGAATGAACGGATTAAGTTAATAAATGACCACAAACAAAACATATAGTGAAGTAATTGACGAAATAAGAAGTCGTTTGGATATACTTGATGTAGTCCAATCAAGAGTTGTACTTAAGAAAAAAGGTGCAAATTATTGGGGATGTTGTCCTTTCCATAATGAGAAAACGCCGTCTTTTTGTGTAAATGTTCAAAAAGGAATATTTAAGTGTTTTGGCTGTGGTGAAGGTGGCGATGCTATTAGTTTTCTTATGAAAATTAATAATCAGTCTTTTTCGGATGTCATAAAAGATTTAGCGACGCAGTTTGGAATAGAACTTCCAAGTACTTCCGGTGGTTCTAAACAATATAATGAAGAAAAGCAGCAGGTTAAGTCTTTATTAGAAAAAACTTGTGAATATTATCATGAAAATCTTTTGACATTACCCGAAGCGAAACAAGCTCTTGATTACCTCTTAAATAGAGGTATTACTATGGAAATAATAAAAGAATATAAAATAGGGTATTCTAAAAAGGAATATACTGATTTACAAAAGCAATTTAAATCAGAATATACTCCAATAGTTATGGAAAAGGCCGGTTTAGTTGTTAAAACCGAAAAAGGAGATATTGTTGACAGATTCCGCCATAGAATAATGATTCCTATAAAAGATGAGTCTGATTGTGTTATAGCTTTTGGTGCAAGGGCTATTGATGCTAATCAAAATCCAAAGTATTTAAATTCTCCCGATACTATTCTTTATAACAAGAGTAGAACATTATACGGAATTAATATTGCCAAAAATAAGATGATGGAAGATGATTACGTTGTTATAATGGAAGGGTATTTTGATGTAATATCAGCTCAGGCAGCAGGATTAAAAAATGCGGTTGCATCTTGCGGAACTGCTTTAACCGTTGAGCATGTTAGGTTAATAGCAAAATATTCTAAATCAAGAAAAATATATCTTGCGTTCGACACAGACAGTGCCGGATTAAAAGCTACTCAAAGAAGTACAGATGTTATAAAAGAAGCATTTGCAGGGTTAGGAAATCTTAAGATTTTTGATCAGGCATATTCTTCATTATCTGATGATAAATATACTTGTGAAATCAGGGTTATTGCTCCATTTGACAGTAAAGATCCTGATGAATACATAAGAGAATACGGGATTGAACAGTATAAAAAATACATAAAAAAAGCCCCTTTATTAATTGATTTTGAACTTGAACAAATATTAAAAGACTATAAAAATGATTTTTCTCCGACGGATAAGTTAAATTTAGTAAAAAAAATCATGCCTTTAATCGAGGAAATTCCTAACAATATAGTTCAAAATGAATATATAAGGCTGATATCCGATAGAATTAACATAGATGAAAAGGCTTTGATTAGGGAAATTAACCGGAGTAAATTTGTGCGAAGTAATATTAGCAAGGATTATTCACCAATTGTAACAAAAACTTCAAATATTTGTGAAAAAGCACAAAAAAATTTATTAAGCTTGTTTCTAGTTGGTGGTAATGATGTAGACATAAATTATCTAACGGAAAATATAAAAAATGTTAAATTTATAAATAAAAACTTAATTATTATTCGAGAAGCAATTGACAAATTATCATGTCAGATAAATAATGATGTGGATAAACTTATACAGTCCCTGTATACACAATTTGCTGAGGATAACGGATTAAAGGATATAATAACAGATTTAATATATATAGCTGATAGCTTTAAAGGACTTTCAGATAAGGATTTTAAGGCTGTTGTGCAGGAGAACAAGTCAAAAATTCTACAGTATCAAGTAGATTGCGAGAAAAAAGAACTTGCTTCAAAGTATAAAAACTTAAATGATGATGATGTAGAGTCTATGCAGTTTCAAATGCAGTTAAGAGAAAAGATTAGAAATAAGCAAAAAATTGGAGAATAATTTCAATGAGCAAAAAGAAAATTTCAGATTTATCAATAGTCGGAATTATGGACGAAGAAGAAACATTAGAAAATGAAACAAATGAATCATCAGGTATTATTTTAATGACAGAACCAGATTCTATCAGTCGTGATGGAATGGATGTTCTAATGAATTCAGAAAGAAATAAAATTATTGATACAATGGAGAATGAAGATTTATTCTCTGGTGATATTACAGAAGAAGATGAGGAAGAAGATGTTTCATTAACTGATGCGTTGCTTCCTAAAGGTGTTTCTTTTGATGATCCTGTAAGAATGTACTTAAGAGAGATAGGTCGTATTAAATTATTGACAGCTGAACAAGAAATTGATCTTGCAAAGAAAATTATTCAAGGCGGAAATGCCGGTGTAATTGCTAAAAGAAAGTTAGTACAAGCAAACTTAAGATTAGTTGTTAGTATTGCTAAAAAATATGTTGGTCGAGGAATGTTATTTTTAGACCTTATCCAAGAAGGTAATCTTGGTCTAATCAGAGCAGCTGAAAAATTTGACCACGAAAGAGGTTATAAATTTTCTACATATGCAACTTGGTGGATTCGTCAAGCAATTACTAGAGCAATAGCTGACCAAGCAAGAACAATTCGTATTCCTGTTCATATGGTTGAAACTATTAATAAGTTGAAAAAAGTAACAAGAAAACTTGCTCAGGAACTTTCAAGAAAACCAACGGAAGAAGAATTGGCAGTTGAAATGAATATTTCAGTTCCAAAATTAAGAGAAATTATAAAAGTTGCTCAAGAACCTTTATCTTTAGAAACTCCAATAGGAAAAGAAGAAGATTCAAGATTGGGTGATTTTATTGAAGATAAAGATGCTGATGCGCCTGTTAAGACAGTTGCTCAAGAACTATTAAGAGAAGATTTAGCAGAAGTACTAAGCGGTTTATCTCCAAGAGAAAGAGATGTTCTTCGTTTAAGATTCGGTATGGATGATGGCAGACAAAGAACTTTGGAAGAAGTTGGTCAATTGTTTGGTGTTACAAGAGAACGTATCAGACAAATTGAAGCAAAAGCACTAAGAAAGCTTAGACATCCAAATAGAAGTAAACGTTTAAAAGAATATATTGAAGTATAGTAATAAAGGGGATTTTTAAATCCCCTTTATTCGTAATATTATATATTTGAGTACTTAATATTTTATATAAAAAGAATGATTAAAAATAATAATTTAATATTTAAAATCTTTATATTTTCATTGTTAACAATAGTCTTTTTGTATTCTATTTTTCTTTTTGTATTGCCTTTTGTTTTAAGTTCGAAATTTTTTGTAAATAATATTAATACAATAATTTCCCATACAATTGGTATAAATGTTAAATCAGAGAAGTTTGATTTTGTTTCACATCCTAATTTAGATTTTGATTTGAATTTTGATGAATTGAAAGTGTATGTTAAAAATACTGAAGTTTTGAAATTAAAAAACGGCTATTTAAAATATGATATAAAAAAATTATCTTTTGAAAAAATAGGTATAGATTATCTATATATTGATGAAAAAGCAATAAAAAAAGTTTTTAATAAAAATTCTTCTTCGAAATCTTTTAATTTTAATTTAGATAAATTACCAATAACAAATATTAAAAAAGCTGAAATTTGGATTGATAATGATGGTATAAATAGTATTTTTATATCGCTTTCTGATATTAACTTAGTAAAAAAGCAGAATGCTATAGTTTGTACTTTTGAAGGTGAAATAATATCTGATTTATTTCGCAATCTTGTCAATATTGGAAAACAAGGTTATATATTTATAAAAGATAATTCTGTATATGCCAAAAATATACAAATATTAATAGGAGTTTCAAAATTATATATTGACGGTAAAATTATTGATTCTGACAAAAACAATGATTTTTCAGTAAAAGGAAAAGATATTCCAATTTGCGATATTAAAACTTCTTTGCTGTATTTTCAAAAATTAAAAGATTCTTCAAAAAAGTTTATAGAGAATTTCTATGATTTTTCCGGTTATATGGATGTAGATATAAAGGTAAAAGAAAAAGGTATTTTTGGTAAATGTATTGCTAAAAAACTTGCAGCTAAAACAGTTCTGTTTGATGTACCCATATTTTTTAAAAAAGTTGATTTTATATTTGACAAAGATAGTTTACAGGCAGCAGAAGCAGGTATTTTAGGCGGCGAAAAAGTATATATATCTTTTAAACTGAGTAATATTGCTAAAAAAAATCAAGAGGTTATTGGTAATGTATATGCAAATTTGACTAATAAATCAGTTTCAAAGTATATTCCTTATTTATCGCTTCAGGGTTATGCTGCAACCAGTGTTGATTATAGTGTTAAAAATAAAAAAATTAATGTTAATTATCTCTTAAAATTGAAAAAAGATTCAGATTTACATTATAAGAATGCGTATTTAGGATTAATAGATAAAAATCGCAGGTTGTTTGTAAAAACATTAAAAGAAAATAACACTTTGAAAATATTACATTATGATTATTCTTTGCAAGAAGGCAGTGATATTTCTAATATTATTTTGGGGGATGGTTTATTCATTAAACGCAACGGGCATCTGGTTCCATCGTATCTTACTTGTAAAACAAACGGTTTTGCCCCTGTTTCGGTAACAGGTTCTTTTGGTCGTTATATTAGTGGTGGTTTTTTTAACGGTAATTTGAAATACGATTTTGAAAAAGATATTTTAACTGGTATTTTTATACTTAAAGATTCACTATATAAAGATTTTTATATTGAAAAGGCAAATGTTATTGCTGAATCTGCAAAGATGAAAATTGTTGCAAATGGTGAATATTTAAATTCTGTCTTTGAAGCTAATTTAGAGGCGGAAAATAACTTTATCAATAAAATTCATGTTTATAATATGGAACTTTTTTTGGATAAATATATTTTTAAAAGTGGAGATAAACACGGAAAAATAAATAAAAATCATAACTCTATAAAAATACCAACACCCCCAGAAAAACTTGATTTGGATATTGATAATTGGGTTATTAGACTTAATAAAATAAAAAGAAAAAAATTGGAACTAAATAACATAATTATTGAAGGTAGTTTAAAAGACAATATATTTTCTTTTGCCATATCTCAAATAAATTTTGCAAAAGGAATTATTAATGCAAATGGCATATATAATGTGAAAGAAAAAACTTCTGATGTAATTTTTACTGCTAAAAATATTGATTCTAATACCGTTGCAGATGTTATTTTTGATTTGCCTAATCAGATAGAAGGTACAGCTAATGCTACTTTACATGCTGAAACTAAAGATTCTTTTGATAAAGTTAAAGCATATGCCACATTCTCTTTAAAAGAGGGTTATCTTCCTAAAATTGGAAGTACTGAATTTATTATAAAAAAATCAAATAAGTTCAGACGTCCTTTAAAGTTTAGATTATCAGATATTATTAACATTGATATGAAAAATATGAAAGCTTTAAGCTCAAACTTAGAAGGAAGTTTTTGTTTCGATAATGATTCTATTTATAATGCCAAAATTACATCATCTCAAAAATATTTATCCTTGTTAGTAGAGGGGAATTATAATTTTGACTCTCAAAAAGCTGATTTAAGATTATTAGGTAAATATAATAACCGTGAAATGGGACGAGTTAAAATTTTGTTTATACCATTACCCTGGATTTTTAAGTTTGTATTTAAGCCCGAAAATACTTTATCACAATATAAAAATAAACTAAAAGAAGTTCCTCCTATAGAAGGAGCCCCAAACGAACAAAGTGCTTTTAGAGTTAAGATGGGTGGAAATTTAAATAAGAATGATGTAAAAGTAGAACTTAAAAGTATTATTTGATTTTTGATTTTAGTTTTTTCTTTACATCAAAAAGAGGTCCGTTATTAGGATTTCTTACATATTTGTAATAATTTCTGGCATAATAAAATGGATATTTTGGCAGCCAAGAAAATTTAATAAAAATTGAAACTGTCTCTGCACCTTGTGATAGCATTAATTGATCTATTGTATCTTCATGAGCCGGCGATATTGATGAGAATACTTTAATTAAATAGTCGGTAAATGTAACAACCGAGTAACCGGATGCAATACCTGTATTTACAACAATATTACTAACTTTAAAGTCAGGATTATCTTTTACAGTTTTAACATCTTCAGGCAACTTAAGAGTGTCTGATGTAACTTGTTCTATCTCATACCAATTACCTTCATATTGAAGTCTCATTATATTGGGTTTAGGCATATATATATCATCGAACATATTGTCTAATATTATTCTGCCTTCTAAATCTGCTACGCCATATTTAAAATTATCATACGTTAATAGCATTCCGCCAAAAAGCAAATCTATAGAGTCATAAACCGGTGGGATAATTGCAAAACCTGTTTCATCATATAGTCCAAAGTCCCCATAATTACCAAGTTTTGCATATTTGCCCAAGACTCTTTCAACATGTCTGTATTTGACTGGTACAAGAATCTCTCCATTTGAATTTATAATTCCGAATTTACTTTTCTTCTGAACGATAAATCCATTTTCGCCAAGTCTTATAATTTTGTTATATTTTGGTTTGACAACAATATTATCAGCTTGGTCTTTTATTCCAAATTTACCTTCTTCACTATATATTTTGACACTTGCAAATGATAAATTTTGCAAAGTAAAAAATATTAAAACTGTTAATAATAATAACTTTTTCATAATTTTATTATATCATGATGATATGAAAAGATTCTTTTTAAAATTATTTATATTAATTTTGATTTTGTTTTTTGCAGCTATATTTGCATATACAAAGGTTTTGCCTTTTTTGGTATCAAATAGTCATGTTATATCCATTGTTGAAAAAACTGCAAAGAAGTGTGCGGATGTTGATATTATTATAAAAACTCCTGAGTTAAAAACAGGCTTAAATCCAATAATAGAATTTAAGACTGATAAAATTTTTGTTTCAAAAAATAAAGAAAAATTATTTGCTGTTAGTGATTTTGATTTATCTGTATCTTTTGATGAAATTTTGAAAAAAAAGATTAAAATAAATAGATTTGGGGCAGATAAGTTCTTTATTGATGTAGATAACTTGTTGCGTGCTTTTAAAATTGATAGCACCAATACTTCGTCTAATAAATCTGATTTCTATTTTGATTTCTATGACTCTGTTCTATTTTTAAATGAATGTTATGTATCTTATGTTTTAGATAATGGTACAAAAGTCAGATTAAAAGCAACAAATTTAAATGTTGATAATACTCAAAAAATTGAAAGATTTGTTCATATTAATTTTGACGGTGAAATTATAAAAAATAAAAGGACTGTAACTTTTTCTTTTAAAGATGAAGATAAAATTGTAATTAAAAATAAACATATATATGTAAATGATTGTCCATTGACGATTAATCAGTCCAAAATGTTTTTTAATGCAGAAGCATCCAGAGAAAAAGGATATAGATTAACGGTATATGCCAAAAGGTTTTTTATTCCGGATGTAATAAAACTTTTAAAAACCAATGTTGTTGAAAATAATATTGATGACGTATTAGTCTTTTTAAAAAGAATTAATGGTGATTTTGATTTCAGTGTAACTTTAACGAAAAATGATATAACTGGGAATATTAAGCTAAATAAACTTTCTTCAAAGCTTACTGCACTTGCAAATATGCCGTTTACTCTATCTCAAGGCAATATTCAAATAACGAAAAATAATCTTATTTTAAAAGATTTTAAAGGATTCTATGATAATAAACCTTCAAATGAATTTAGTTTTAACGGTACTGTCGCTGATTATATGAAAACGGTTGATACCAATATTGATATGACTGCACTTTTAACAAATGATTTTGTAGGAAAGTATTTGTCTGAAACAGCAATGATGCCTTTGACTTTACTTGGAAAAGATAAAGCAAAGATACTAATTCATTCTCTTGGACCAAATACAGATGTAATATTAATGGGAAAAATATCCAAGGGTAATGATATTTTGGTTGATGGTGCATCTTTAAGTCCTGTTAATTATGATAGAGCATTAAAAGCAGATGTTCATATAAAAGGTGATATTGTAAATATTGAAACAATTAATTACTATATTGCAAAAGAAATAAATAAAGAGTCAAAAGGAATAAAACCAATTTTGACTTTAAACGGTAATATGCGAATTTCAGATGCAAAGATATTAGATTTGGGGTTTGATATTCCAAATCCTTTACCGAGTGAATTTTTGAATGTATTAATTGGTCAACGATTGTTTAAAGGCGGTAAATTTTCAGGAAATATGCAATATATTGATAAAGGCGATTATCCTGTTATAAATGCTGATTTAGTTGCTGAAAAAATTAGAATTCCATCACAGCGTTTAGTTCTTAAAAACGGTAAAATTAGTACAGATAAAAATTTAATAAAAATCAACGCAGAAGGTAAGTTCAGAAGATGTTCTTATTTGTTTAACGGTGAAATTGTAAATGCGATTAAATATCCAATAATTATAAAACATACTGATTTAACTATAGATAATTTAGATATAGCAAGAGTAATGAAAGCATTCTCTCAACCGGTTCAAACGCCTAATGTAACAGAAGAAGTTATTGAAGATGAAAATAATGATGATGTTCCAATGACTTTTGATGTTAAAAATTTGATTGTTGAAGAATCGCTTGTTCATATTATTAAAGGAAAATATAAAGAAATTAACTTCTCTGATGTAAAAGCTAAAATGTCATTAGATAAAGAAAGCGTATTTAAATTAAAGTCAAATCGTTTTGAAATTGCAGAAGGACATTCATCTGCAGATGTAAATTGTGATTTAAAAAACCAAAAATATAATATAAGACTTGGTATCAAAGATGTTAACTCTGATTTGATGTCAACGGCAATTTTGAACTTAAAGCGAGAAATATCAGGTAAGGCAAGTGGTTTAATTGATTTGAATACTGATGAATCATTAAAATTAAATGGTTCTATTAAATTTATTGTTAAAGATGGTACTATTCAAAAAATTGGATTGATAGAGTATGTACTAAAATTTGCAGCATTATTTAGAAATCCACTTGCAATGATAAGTCCGTCAATTTTTTCTGATTTGGTTAATATTCCTGAGGGTAATTTTGATAAAATTACGGGTGATTTAAAATTAAAAGATAATAAAGTGGAATTAATGAGAATAAAATCACAATCTCCGCAATTAAGTGCATATATTGTCGGCTGTTATAATCTTGAAAATAATGATGCTATTCTACGTATATATACAAAATTTAGTAATAAGAATAAGGGATTTGCCGGTTTTCTAAGAAATATTTCCTTAAATAGTTTAGCTAATAGAATTCCGTTAAATAGCAGAAATGATTCTAATTATTATTCTGCAGAACTTTCACAATTACCACCGATTGATGCTGAAGAGAAAGATTGTCAAATATTTCTTACTAAAGTTGATGGAGATGTACAAACGAATAATTTTATATCTTCATTGAAAAAAATTAAATGATTAAACAAAAAATATATTTGTATTAAAATATAAATGTAATCCCGTTTCGTCTAATGGTAGGACGCAAAACTCTGGATTTTGCTATTGAGGTTCGAATCCTTAAACGGGAGTTCTATATAAAAGGAGTAAGTTATGTTTCACGTAATTACAGAAAGAGATTATTCTGAATTTTCAAGAAAACAAATTGGTGAATATACTAGTTTTGAAAAGGCACTGGAAGTAGCTCAAAATGCTATTAAAGGTAAAGAAGGCTTAAGATATATAATTGAAAAAACAGATGGTCATATTGATAGTTACGGAAATCAAATTGTAACTGTTGTTGCAGAAAGTGAATAGTTAGATTTTAGTATTCAATTCTTTTTGCACCGTATTTATGATTTTTGTATAATTTCTTTATATTATTGTCAAAATATTTAAAATATATTTTCTTTTTTAATTTGCTTAAGAAGCTTTCTTTTTTAGTTTGTTTATCGTTAGTATTTTGAAAATAAAAAGAATAAAACTCTGTTATAAAATTCTGTTTTAGTGCAATTTCATTCATTTCTTGAGCTAAGTTTATAAAATAATCATCAATTCTATAATTTGTAACTCGAGAATATCTGGCATCAATATCTATAATTAGATTTCTAATACCAAGTTTTTTTGCAATTTTCAAGAACTTTTTGAATTCTGTGATATTGTCATTATATGTAGGTATAATAATATATTTTAATCTTATAGCTTCTCTTGATTTCTCTGTTGAAGCGTATTTCTTTAAACTGTCAATAACTTTGTTAAACGCATCAACTCTTTTTATCTTATGGTAAGTTCTTTTGCAACCGCAATCGAGGGATACAATAATATATGTTGTAGCTTTATCCATTGCTTGGAAAAGTTTATCTGAATATTTTATAGCATTTGTAGGAACGAATACTCTTGCATAGTTATTAATTGCAAACAGATCAAGAAGTTCATCACATTCATGATATATAGTAAACTCGCCCCCGCCAATATGAAGTTCACATCCTTTTTTTATAATTCCTTGATCTTTAAAATTTTTTAAAACAGGAATAATTTTATATGTATTATTTGTTCTTTCATATTTTTCATTGTTGTTGGAACAATAAATGCAATCTGCATTACATATACTAAAATGGGTAATTGTTATATAGTCTATGTAATTGTCTTCATCCCAATCTTTTTCTTCAATATGGTAACAGTCTTTACATTCTTTAGGGCAGCCACCTTTTCTAAATATTTCAACATGGTTGTTTATTCTTTCAAATAAATCATCTTTTGACGGAATTTGTCCTTTATATTTATCATACAACACAGGTGGAACTTGCCCGTCTATTTGATCAACCGGAGAAAAACAACATGAAGCTAACATATTATCAAAAAAACACAAACCGTGCTTTAATATTTTACAGCATTTGTACATATTTTAATTATATCTTAGATATTAAACTTGACATTTCAATTGCGGATTTAGCAGCATCTGCCCCTTTATTTCCTGCTTTTGTTCCTGCTCGTTCTATAGCTTGTTCAATATTATCACAAGTAAGTACTCCAAATATAACAGGAATTTCAGTTTCAAGTCCAACAGATGCGACACCTTTAGAAACTTCGGCACACACGTAATCATAATGAGATGTTGAACCTTTTATAACAGCACCTAGTGTTATTATTGCATTATATTTCTTTGTTTTTGCAGCTTTTTTTGCAATAAGAGGAATTTCAAATGCACCCGGAACCCATAATATATCTATATTTTCTTCTTTGACACCATGTCGAACTAGTTCATCAATAGCCCCAGATAATAATTTTGAACTTATAAATTCATTAAATCTTGCTACTATAATGCAGAATTTTTCATTATTTACTGTTAACATTCCCTCTATAATATTTGGCATAATATCTCCTTGGTGTTTCTTATAACTTGATTTTACAATATTCAAAAAAAATATAAAAGTTAAAAAAATAAATGTTTACATGTTTTTTAAAAACTTTTGTGTGAAAATTCAAAATGGCCTTCTAAAAAATGTTTATAAATATCAATGAACGCAATGTCTCTATTTATTTGTGCTTTTAATTTTTCAATATTTTCAAATTTCATTTGATTTCGAATTTTTGTTATGAATTCAATTTTTATTCTTTCTCCATATATATTTTTATCAAAATTAAGAATATGAACTTCTGTTTTTTCATTTGTAGAGTTGTTAACAGTCGGAGCAAAACCGTAATTTAAAATAGCGTTATATTTTTTGTTTGAAACAGTTACTTCTACAAAATATACACCGTGTGGTACTTTTATTTTTTCTTCAGGATAGATTATATTTGCGCTTGGATATCCTAACTTTCTTGCTAATTGTTCTCCTTTTATTACTCTTCCGTCAATAAAAAATTTATACCCTAATAATTTATTTGCATTTGGGAAATCACCAAGTTGTAATAAATTTCTTATTACAGAACAGCTTACAATTTTATCTTGAACTACAAAAGGTGGAACTTCAAAATATTTGTAATTATATTTTGTTTTATTTTTTCGTAAAAAATCACTATCACCTTCTTTATTAAATCCAAAATGGTGATTAAACCCTGTAGTTATTGCTATTGGTGAAAAATAATTAATTAGAATCTTTTCTAGATAGTCATTAGCTTTCATTGAAGCTATTTTTTCAAAATCTAAAAGAACTATATTATCAATACCTATTTTTTCCATAATATTAAGTTTGTCTTCTATCGATAATATTTGTTCTATTTTTTGATTTGTTAAAATATTCAAAGGATGTGTTTTAAATGTAATAACCGTAGACTCTGTATTATGTTCTTTTGCTACATTTATTGCATTCTTAAGAACAACTCTATGTCCAAGATGTATACCATCGAAAAAACCTAAAGCCAATGATGATTTATGAATATATGTTAATTCATTCCAAATGCGCATAATGTAATTATAGACAAAAATAAAATAATGTTGAATACTTAAATAGGAGAGAAATAATAATTAATGCATAAAGTAAACAGAATAAGAAATATAAATAGGTTAAAAACACCGTGTGTATTTGATACATGGAATAATCATTTTGGTGCTTATTTTCTTGATAATGGAGATTCATTCTTTAGGTTATTCACATTTTCTGATGTAAAAAAGGTTGAACTTGAAGTTAAACCTTTTAATAAGTCGATTCAAAAATATGATATGAATTATACAGGTGGGGGCATATGGCAGTTAGAACTCCCTGCAGGAACAGTTCAACACTCTGATAGATATCGTTTTATTATTTATTATAAAGATGAGGTTCTACCTGTTAAAGATCCTTGTTCAATGTGGCAAGATTCTTATTTTAAATGGTCAAGAATATATGATCATGCTTTATATAATTGGACTGACAAAGAATGGATGTGCTGTGAAGATGAAAGAAGAGTAAGTAGATTATCAAATGAAACAAATAGATTAACTCCGGTTAGTGCATTAAAAATATATGAATTACATATTGGTACATTTACAGATAAAGGTACATTTATTTCTGCAAAAGAAAAGTTAGAAAAGCTTTCAGAAGAACTAAATTTTAATGCAATAGAAATCATGCCCGTAGAAAATACATATTCATTTAACTGGGGTTATGATGGTGTTGATAAATATGCGCCAAATCATACGTACGGTACGCCTGATGATTTAAAAGAATTAATTGATTATGCTCATAAATGCGGACTCAATGTAATAATGGATATAGTTCCAAATCATTTAGGTCCTGATATTGCTGAGTTGCAAAAAACAGGCCCATATACTGATGGTGAAAATTGTTTTGGTTATAAGTTTAATTTTGAGAAAGATTCAAATAGTATACAGGTTAGAGATTTTATTATAGGAGCTGCATTAAATTGGATAGTAAATTATCATTGTGACGGTTTGCGCGTTGATATGACAAAATTTATGTGCAGCGATTATACAATGAAGCAAATGGCAGCAGAAATTAATTTCCACACACCTGATGCCTTTTTGATAGCAGAAGATGGAAGAGATAATGATTCAAGGGTTATTCAGCCTTTTCCATATTCTGAAAAAGAAGAAAATGAGCTAAACCATGAAGCATATATTGCAAAAATAAGAAATAATAATATTTCTCTCTCTTCTTTAGGCTTTGATTCAGAGTGGGATTTTCCTTTTCATAAAGAAATTGCTTCTATGATATTAGGCGCCTGGGATTGTAGAAGAAGAAATTTATGTTCTTTTGACTATTCATTGAGAGCAGCACAAACAAGAGTAAAATATGCAATGAGTCATGATGAGATAGGAAATATTGATGGTACTCGTTTAATTTCAAAAATAGTAGTAAATGAGTTAAATTTGTGCGAAAAAATGAATACTTGTTGTGAAAGTGAAAAATGTAAGTTAATGGCGCATGCATCACATAATATATTAGTTGCGCTAGTTACAGGTGCACTTGAAAAAATGTCTGATAATGAACGAATTGCTTTTTATAATGAAAACAACATCGCAGTCGATATTCCTGTTGAAAAAGTCAAAAATGCATATTATAACGCTATACAAATGCATATGCTTGCAATCGGAAAAGTTTATTCAATTCCCGGACCTAAGATGGTTTTTCAAGGTGATGAATCTGCTAATTTGTCTTATTTTAAGTTCTTTAGAAAATTTTCAATAGGACCTGAAACTTATCTAAAAGATAAAGGTTATGAACCAGGCTTACCTGCTTTTCTTGATTCCAAACTTTCTGCTGTTAAAGTTTCGGATAGTTATGCCTATATAAATAAATGCGTTGAAGAATTTGTGAGAGATTTAAATTTATTATGTGAACATAATATTGCTCTTTCTTCAGGTCATATTGAAAAATCTTATGTATTTGAACAATCTGATACACATGCGATTCACTGTAAGAAGATATATAATGAAATCTTTTCAATTTCAAATTTTTCGTCAAAGTCCTATTATAAAAACTATGGAATAATGTTCCCAAAAGGGAAATGGAGAGAAATATTTAATTCTGACAGGCTTGAATATTTTGGTGAAAATAAATATCTAAACGAAGGTAGTATTAAAGAACAATTCTCATACGTATCTTTACCTGCATATGGCATAATTTTCTTTGAAAAAGTCGTATAATGCCTTATATTCTTTCTAATACGTAATTTATAGCACCTTTATTTTCATCAAAAACTGATTTTGCATTTTTGCAAAATTCATTATATTCATTTTTATTACTATATAAATTTATCAAACTCTTAATAAGTTCTGTCTCATCATTTACAATTTTTGCACATTTCTTATCTGTAAGAATTTTATATACATCTTTGAAATTAAATGTAGATGGACCTGAAATAACAGGTTTATTCCATATTGTTGCTTCAAGCGGGTTGTGACCGCCTGTTCCTGAAAAACTTCCGCCGATATATGCAGCATAGCAAATAGAAAATAATTTTGATAACTCGCCCATTGTATCAAGCAGAATTATATCATTATCAATAAAATTATCATTTTGGGAACGCTTACCCCATTTTAGTCCTGATTCATTCAAAAGCTTAATTACTTCTTCATATCTTTGAGGGTGTCTTGGCGCAATTAATAATTTTGAATTTGTATATTCTTTTTTTAGTTTTGAAAAAGCATTTAATACAATTGTATCTTCTGGATTATGTGTGCTTGCAGCAATAAAAATTCTATAATTTTTAGTTTTTAAATCTTCTTCAAATTTCATAATTTCGTTAGGAGATAAATTTGGTGTTATATCAAATTTTAAATTTCCCATAACTTCTACTTTGTCATCTTTTGCACCGATATCTATAATTCTTTTTGCATCATCATTTGATTGCATAAAGATTTTTGTATATCTGTTTAAAATTGGAGATAAAAATAATTTGATTTTTTTATAACCATCATATGAATGTGGTGAAATTCTGCCGTTTACACAATAAACTTTTATTCCTTTTAATTTAGCAATAGATATAAAACAAGGCCAAATTTCTGTTTCTGCAATAATTATTTTTTTAGGTTTAAAAGTATTGAAAAATGATAATACGCTAAAAAAGAAATCATAAGGAAAATAAGTTATTTTATCAGCAATATTTTTAAATACTTTTTGCGCAATTTCTTGACCTGTTTTTGTAGTTGTTGTTATTACAATAATTTCTTCAGGATGTTTTTTTCTGTATTCTGTTACTAAATCTTTTATTGCATTTGTTTCACCCACAGATACTGCGTGGAAAATTGTTGTATTATCCTTTTTATTTGTTTTAAAAGAATAAAATCCAATTTTCTCAAAAAAACCGGCTCTAAACTTAGGCTGTATTATGAATGCCAATAATATGAATGGAATAAATATTATTGTTAGAACTATCAAAACAATATTATATAGAATTATCATTTTATTTATTTTCGTCCTTGTTATCCATTATTATTGTTTGTTCTGGATTTTCAAATCCTTCCGGCATGCCATATTGCTCCGGAGTAACAATTTGTATCCCAAATTTGGTTCTGAATAAGTGTTTTACCGTTTCACTTTGAATGTCATACATCATATTGTTAAATAAATCATATGCTTCTTTTTTGTATTCAAGTAATGGATTTTTCTGTCCGTAAGCTCTTAAACCAATACCATCTCGAAGCATATCAATATTATGTAAATGATCAATCCATCTGTTGTCAACAACTCTTAATAATAAATCTTTTTCAAGTTGTCTCATTACATTGTCAGATGAAAATGGTTCTTCTTTTTTATGATTTAGATTATACTGTTCTGCTACCGAATTATAAAATTCAACAGTTTTTGTTTCATGTTCTTTATATGCTTCAAGTGCAAAATCTCTAATTTTAGCATATACGTTTTCAAATTTAAGTCCTTGAATGTCCTTAACTTCAATATAAGATAGTTGCGGAATTTCAGAGTGGATTTCTTTTATAAGAGAAACTAAATCTTCATAAATATATTCATCAGGATTCATACCCGGTGCAATATAAGTTTTAAGAAGTCTATCCACTTCTCTTTCTATCATATAAATAATATCTTCTCTTAAATCTGTTACTTCAAGAACTCTATTTCTTTGAGCGTAGAATTTTTCACGCTGTAAATTCATAACATCATCATATTCAAGTACACTTTTTCTTGCATCAAAGTGGAAAGTTTCAACTTTCTTTTGATTGCTTTCAATTTGTCTTGTAATAAGCCTGTTTTCAATAGCCATATCTTCTTCGATGTTAAGAGTATTCATAAGTGCCATTATTTGTTGACCGCCAAAAATTCTCATTAAGCTATCTTCCAGCGATAAGAAAAATCTTGTAGAACCCGGGTCACCTTGTCTTGCTGCACGACCTCTTAATTGGTTATCAATACGTCTTGATTCGTGTCTTTCTGTACCTATAACATGCAAACCGCCTGCTTCAACAACTTTTGCGTGTTCTTCTTCAGTTATTTTTCTTGTTCTTTCAAGAACTTCATTTTTTATTTCTTCATAATTAGGAGTATTTTCAGGTGTAATACCTCTTTTTACAAGTTCTTCTTTTGCAAGATATTCAGGGTTACCTCCAAGTAATATGTCAGTACCTCTACCTGCCATATTTGTTGCTATTGTGACAGCACCATAACGACCTGCTTGCGCTATAATATAGGCTTCTTTCTCGTGGTGCTTAGCGTTTAATATGTTGTGTTTTATACCTCGTTTTTTCAATAAATCCGAAACAAGTTCCGATTTTTCAATACTGATTGTACCGACTAAAACAGGTCTTCCTGTTTTGTTCATTTTTATTATTTCATCAACAACTGCAAGATATTTTATTTTTTCTGTTTTATATATGATATCAGGTAAATTTATTCTAATATCAGGCTTATTTGTTGGGATTTGAGTAACCTCAAGGTTGTATATCTTACCAAATTCAGCTTCTTCCGTCATTGCAGTACCGGTCATACCTGCAAGTTTTGGATATAGTCTGAATAAATTTTGGAAGGTAATACTTGCAAGAGTTTGTGTTTCATCTTGAATTTTTACACCTTCTTTTGCTTCAACAGCTTGATGTAAGCCGTCAGACCAGCGTCTGCCATCCATTAAACGACCGGTAAATTCATCAACAATAATTACTTCACCATTTTTAATTACATAGTCAGTATTTAAGTGGAAAAGTTCTTTTGCTTTTAATGCTTGCAAAAGATGATGTGCGTATTGGTTGTTAATGTCAAATAAATCTTTTATTTCAAGTATTTCTTGAGCTTTATCAATACCATCTTCTGTCAAAATAACATTTTTATTTTTTTCATCGACTTCGTAGTGTTTACCTTTTGATAATTGTGGTGCAACAGCTGCCATAGTTCTGTATAATTCTGCTGATTTATCAAGTCTTCCGCTGATTATTAAAGGTGTTCTTGCTTCATCGATAAGTATACTGTCAACCTCATCTATTATTGCGTAGTTATATGGTCTTTGAACCCTCTGTTCAACTGAAGTTGCCATATTATCTCTTAGATAGTCAAACCCGAATTCATTATTTGTTCCGTAGGTTATATCACATTCATAAGCTTTTTTCTTTAAATGAAAACTTTCGTAGTCATTCATTCCTGATAAAATAACACCTACACTTAAACCAAGAAACTTGAATATTTTTCCCATCCATTCACTGTCTCTTTGTGCTAAGTAATCGTTAACAGTAACAATATGAACACCTTTACCTGTTAAAGCATTTAAATAAGCAGGAAGTGTCGCAACAAGAGTTTTTCCTTCCCCTGTTCTCATTTCTGCAATTTGCCCTTCGTGTAAAAAGATACCGCCTAAAAGCTGAACATCAAAGTGTCTCATATTAAGAACACGTTTTCCCGCTTCTCTTACGGTTGCAAATGCTTCCGGTAAAATAGTATCTAAAACTTGTTTTTCAAGTTCTCTATCTTTTTTTATGTCATTAGATTTTTGTCTGTTTGCTAATAAATTTTTAAATTCTATTGTTTTATTTCTTAATTCTTCATCAGAAAGTTTTGCAAATTCAGGTTCCAAAGCATTTATATGTTCAACAACCGGCATCATTTTTTTTATTTTTTTATTATTAGGATCCCCCAATAACTTTAGAAGTAGATCAATCATTCTCCCTAATCTCCGATAATCTTGCATTTAAGAGAATTTTATCATATAAACTTTTTTTTTAAATAAAGATTAATAATAATTTAATTTTTTATTTTTTTATTGTAAAATTTTCTTAATAAACTCGCTTAAAAAGGCAAAATTTAACATTTACTTATTTAAATATTGTAGAATAATTCTATATGTAAGAAAGGTAAAGTCATGAGTATTTCTGCAATTAATTGTACACCAATAAAACCTCAAGCATCATTTGGTTCAGCACAAGGTGTTGATGAGGCGCAAAAAGTTTTAGAATTATCAAGACAATTAAATGATTCATTTACTTGCAATAAGTGTAGCGATGGGGATTGTGATTCTGAAAAAGTTACAAATAAAAATCCTCTTCAAACTGCTATTTCTGTTTTAGGTGCTTGTGCAACGATGTTTGCATTAGGTAAAGGTGCAGGTAAAGGTGTAGTTGCTTTAGCAAAGAAAGTTCCTGCTTCTGCAAAAGAAAATATATTAAATACTGGTAAAAAAGCTGCAGCTGCAATTTCTGAACAAGCTGCTAAATTACCAAAGAATGAAAAAGTATCAACAATTTTATCAAACACTGTTGGTAAAGCATTTAACAGAGCAAAAGATGTTGTAATGAAAAATCCTGAAAAATCATTTACAACTGCAGCAGGTGTTTTAGCCGCAACAACTTTAGTACCTTCTATTGCAACTGTTGATGGTAATAAAGATGGTGTTGCCGATATTGCTCAAAATAATATTAATGCATATGCAAGTGCATTTAAAAAAGCTGAAATATTTTCAGATATGATTGATGCATTATCTTAATATTTCCAGAAATAATGTAAAAAAAGAGAACTTTTTAAGTTCTCTTTTTATTTGTTAATTTTTCTTAATAATACGTCTAAAATAGGCAAAATTAAATATTGATTGCATTATATGAATTATAAAAGTCTCTTTTAGAAAGGTAAGAATATGAATATTTCTGCATCACAATCAATACCTGTTAAAGAACGTACTTCATTTGGTAAAGAATATCAAGTAGAAGATGTTGAACACGTTATGCAACTCACAAGGCAATTGAATGATAGTTTTCAAAAAACAGAAGAGCCTGAGCATAAATCAGTCGCTGGTATTTTTGCTTCAGTTGCAGGTGCAATATTAACAATGTTTATTTTAGGAAAGTGTGCTGCTTCAAAAGTTATGACAGCTTTCCCAGGTATATTTTCAAAGTTAGGTAATGGTATTAAAAAAGGTGCAAATGTTGTAAGAGATTTTTCTGATGATGTGGCAAAAGGTGTAAAATTGCAAAAAGGTGGAAAATATACAAAATTTGCAGGTGAGAAAGTTGCGCAAGCTGAGAATTTCTTAAGAAAAAATTATATAAGATTAAGAGATAAAGCAGGTGCTGAAAATTTAATTACTAATGCAGCAGGTTTAACTGCAGTTGCGGCAGTAGCCCCTGAAGTTATTTTTGTAGACGGAAATAATGATGGTGTTTCAGATATTGCACAAAAAAATGTAAATGCTTATAAAAATGCATTGAAGAATGTAGGTATTGTATCTGAAATTGTAGAAGCACTTGCTTAGATGTAATTCATTAATAAAAACTGACTACTTTTGTAGTCAGTTTTTTTGTTTATTTATTATAAGTATAAAAATTTAATAGAAAAACTCTTTTTTGTAAAAATGTGTATAAAACGTAAATATATAACGATTTGTGGAATAAGAATAAGGCTAAAATTATTGAATTAAAGTAAAATCTTTTTATTGTTTTCTATATTCATATTTTGTTGGGTTATGGGAAACCAGACATTTTTCACAAAATCAAAGATTTTGGAAAAAGCAGCCAAACCCAACCTACAGACTCCTAGAATGGTTTCAATTGTTAATATATGTAAATGTTATAATTTTTTGTAGTCTTTAAGTTTAACATTAGGTTGTTTTCAATAAATGTAATGATTTGAGGCTTTTTAAGCTAATTTTTAAATAAAAAAACAAAACAGGTATCATTATGTCTTAAAAGGAATATAGGCAAGTTATACAGCCGAATACTCAACAAATACGTGCTTAGCCACTTGGCTATATTTACAAGATAGAGTAAAAAATAGTAAAATGGGTTATTAAAATTATAAAAAAGTTGAAAAATCATTTGAGAAAAAATAAAAGAAATAGGGAAGTGTACACACATTTCAATACAAACAAAGCAACATAGGTCATTCTATGCTGTTTTTGTTGCTGTATGGATGAAGAAGAAATAGGTAGAAAATTTAGTAATGAGAAATATAAATAATGCATTGAAAACACCTCTTGGAAAGATTATAATAATCATTATAATTCTATTTTATCCCTATGGCGCAAATCTAATTGAAGGATTTAATAAATTTAGTTTTCAAGTTGCAAATTATTATATAATTGACCAATGTTTAAATATTTCAAATTATTATTCAAGAATAACAAATAAGAATAATGATATTTCATATTATTTTAGAAATATATTAATAAATCAATATATTAATATCAAAAAATCACATGAAATGAATTTTTATAATTCAGTAGGTATTTTTTATTCTGTAACTAATGATTTTAAATTTCTATATAAATTAAATGAAGATAATGATAAATTAACATTAAAAGAAAAAGAACAATATTTTAAATATAAAACACAGTTTTTATCAGAACTGTATGACTTATTAATGGAATATAAATTTAGATATCATTCTGTTAATGATTTTATGCATGCACGAAGTTGGCGAAATAGTTGTGGATATAGAATACCAAGCAGAATATCTTTTTATCCAGAACTTGCTAGCATATATATTGAATTAAAAGCAAAAGATTTTCCGCAAGATAATAAAACGCTAAATGACTTAAAAAATATATATGAAACATATGATATAGTTTTTAATCAAGAACAAAAAGCATTTACAAGAAGTTATATATCTTTAGATACTGATAGTTTAAACAAGAAACAATTTAACTATTGGTATCCATACTTTATACTGAATTATACTAGAAATATTATAATATTAAATCATATTTTGCACCCAGAAATAGATATATGCAAAGAGTCTGATATTTGTAAAAATTATAAACAAATAGCTATAAAAATGAATAAAATAGATCCTAAAATAATAGCTATTATTGAAAGTATGTAGGTTGGGTTTTAACCCAACAGTAAAACAGTAAAATAGCAAAATGAAAATCATAAAATAAAAATTGTTAAATAAAAACTAGGTAATGTTGAAGATTGAAAAATTAATACTTATGAATTAATTCATGAATAAAAAATGTTACAGAATATTATGGTCTTAGAGTGAACAAAAATATGGTTTAAAAACTACTATAAATCTGCGTTTGAGGTTGTGTGTACTATTCGAAAAATCAAATTGTAACATAACTTTAGAATGAGTCTAAAAGTAATATAGATATAGCCAAAAGGGTTAAATTTATAAAGTTTATAAATCCAGTTAGTTATATACAATAATGAAAAAAAATTGTAATATGGAGTATAACAAAAATTTTAAGAATTAAGATGAAAAAGATTTTAATTTTTAAAATAAGAGAGGGAAGTTGAAGAGATATTTTGCTTTCTAAAAAAGAAGATAGAGCTGATGTGGTAAAGACCATATCAGCGTTTTGCGTTTTAAGACATTTAAAAGGATTATACGATGAGTGACGAAAATAAGAATAAAAATAATCAAGATGAAAATCAAAATAGACAAGAATGCAATAAAATCTGGTGGAAAAATGTTGTGTTATGGGAAACCAGACATTTTTCACAAAATCAAAGATTTTGGAAAAAGCAGCCAAACCCAACATAAAGGCTTGGCTATGTTTACAAGATAGAGTAAAAAATAGTAAAATAGGTTATTAAAATTATAAAAAAGTTGAAAAATCATTTGAGTACAAATAAAAGAAATAGGGAAGTGTACACACATTTCAATACAAACAAAGCAACATAGGTCAATCTATGCTGCTTTTGTTGTTGTATGGATTAAGAAGAAATAGGTATGAAAATTATAATGAACAATAGGAATAATAAAAGTTTGTGGAAAAAAATTAGAAAATTAATAAAAGACAAGATAAAACAACATAAAGAGCAAGTAGAAATTGAAAAGCATCTTCCACTTGATTTGAAATTAAAAATTGGACTTACCAGACCATCCGGAATAATGATAATTATATTTGCTTTTATCTTTTATCAGTATATTAGTGATTATACAACAGAGTTTAGTAATCTTAGATTTAATTCTTATGTCGCAAAATATCATATGTTGGACGAATGTTTAGATATTTCAAATAAATATTCTAAAATCATAAGAAGAAATTCTGTTATTTCATATTTTTTTAGGAATATATTAATGAATAATTACATAATTGCAAAAGAAACTTTTGAAAAAGATTTTTATAATTCAAGTGGTTTGTTTTTTTCAATATGTCGTGATTATAAACTTGCACAATCTATACACACAAAAAACAAAGAAAATCTTACAGAACATGAAATTGAACAATTTTTAAATTATAAACAACAATTTTTAACAGAATTATATTCATTGCTTATGGAATATCGAGATAGAAAACATTCTATTTCTAATTTTATTCGTCTTGGATATTGGAGAGAAAATGTAAAGTATAGAATTCCTAACCGAATTACATTCTATCCAGAATTAGCAGTTTTATATCTTGCTACAAAAGAACATTTTAAAATTAATGATGAAACTCTCAATGATTTTAAATACATATATGATACTTTAAATATTGTTTATAATCAAGAAAAAGAAGCTAATACAAGAAGTTACAGAACTTTTGTTAATAATTATTCAGGAGTTGATCAAAACCAGTTTAAAACTTTTTATCCGATTTTTATTCGTGAATATGCACGTTTAATTATTCTTTTAAACAATGATTTACATCCTGAAACAGATATATGCAAAGAATCTGATATCTGTGAAGAATATATTAGTGCAGCTGAAAAATATAAATTTGAAGCAGATTCTAAAGTACTTAGTATTATAAACAAGAAATAATAAAGGAGTTTTATGGCAAATACAACATTATGTGGATATGTTTCCTATGGAACAAATGTAGAAAAAAATGAGGATGATTCTGAACTATATCTTGATTGTCAAATAAATCTTGACAATAATGGTACAGAAAAGAACACTAATTCATTCCCAACAAAAGACGCTGTATTAAATGGAATAGAATTAATATTAGATGATAGTTTTCATAAGGATTTAGAAGACTTTCTTGACCTTACACCACAGGAAAAAGATTATCTTTTGAAAGAAGCAGAATCATTTTTTAAAGATTCAAAAAATAGAAAACTTTACAAAAATCTTCCAGATGTAAAAAATGAAAAAGAAGCAATAGAACTTGGTAAAAAAGCTGTATATAACATGTTTCTAAAAGAACTTACAAGTAGAAAAGTTCAAAGAATAATGAAAAAATCTGGTAAGTGCGTTGACGATGTAAATAAATTGCTAAATTCTGATAACATTAATGATAAAACTGTTAGAAGACTTCTTTCTACAATAAAAAATTATGATTCTTATACTGGTCTTAAAATAGATAAGGAAATTATAAAACTAAATGATAGTAAAATTTTCAAACATCAAGTTAATGATTCGCTAAAATTAGATACAGATATCAAAAAAATATTTGGAAAAGATATATCACAAATAAATTTTACTAAAAACATAAAAATAAATTTAAAAGCTGTAAAACCAATTTTAAATAGTTGTAAATCAAAGGGGAATCTCATAAGTTTAGCAATAGGAGTCTGTAGGTTGGGTTTGGCTGCTTTTTCCTAAATCTTTGATTTTGTGAAAAATGTATGGTTTCCCATAACCCAACAAACTTACACAAATTTTTATTGTATTCAGGTATATTATGATTTTCTTCTTTATTATTTTCTAATATTCTTGTTCTCGTCACTCATAAAATTTTCCTATTTTTAAAAAAATAATATTTTATTTATATCCCCTTTTTCTAGTTTGTTGAAACATACAGATTGAAAAGCTTACATCAATAATTAATGATTTTATAAATAAGCTACACAAAGCAAAGAGTTTTTTCTATAATGGTTTTATGAGTGATATCTTTGTAAAAAAAGCAAATAATAATGTATTAAAAGAATTGAAGTCCATAGGGTTTGATTCTTCTTATATTGCCGAAGCTTCATTAAAATATGAAGGGCAATTGTATAAAATATTTCACTTAAAGCCTCATGAAGCAAATATTTTAAAGCAACTTTGTCTTTCTTTAGGCTTTGATTGTGCTGTTAACAGAGATACTATAATGTGTAAATGCGAATATACTGATGCAATTATTTTTGCAACGACTTCTCAGTTAAAAAAACTTATCAAAAAATTATATATTCAGCCTTTTCGTTTAAAAAAATTAGCACAAGAACTAAATTATGAATTAAATCGAAAATTAGAGCCAATTGAAATTAGAAATAGAATCTTTGATTGGTCAAGACCATACATAATGGGTATTTTAAATGTCACACCTGATTCTTTTTCAGACGGAGGTGATTATAATTCTGTTGAATCGGCGTTAATACATTGTGATGAATTGATTAAAAATGGTGCAGATATTATAGATATTGGCGGTGAATCAACAAGACCAGGTGCAGAGCCTGTTACAGTAGAGGAAGAAATAAAAAGAGTAATTCCTGTAATAAAAGAAATCAGAAAAAAGTATTTTGATATTCCAATTAGTATTGATACAAGAAATTATCAAACCGCAAAACAAGCCTTGGAATTTGGTGCCGATATTATTAATGATGTTTCGGGATTGGATTTTGATAGAAATTTATTTGATTTTGTCGTCAAAAATAATGTACCTGTTATTATCATGCATTCAGACAAAGTTCCTGCAGTTTCCTCTGATTTTGTTAGTGTTGATATTGTTGAAGAAATTTATTTATCATTAAAAAATAAAATTGATTTATTAACAAATTCCGGACTTGATAGAAAAAATATAATAATCGATGTTGGAATTGGTTTTGGAAAAGCTTTAGAATCTAATTTTGACCTTTTAAAAAGGTCAGATGAATTTCAAACCTTAAATTGTCCTATGTTATTAGGTATTTCGAGAAAATCTTTTATCAGAAAAACTTTTGATATTACCTGTGAAGATGCAGATTTACATACTGCTTTATATTCAGCAATGCTCTCTAATGTTAATATTCACAGAGTTCATAACGTAGAATTAACTAAAAAGTTTTTAGATATTGCTCAAAAATTATATTAGAAATTATTTGTTTTCTTTTGTTCTTTTTTCAAAATATCTTTAAAACTGTCAATTGGTTTAAAATAAAATCCGCACTTTTCGGACATTACGCCATTCATCTTTAAAATAATTTCAGATGGATATCTTCTGCAAATACCCGGTCTGAATTTATGTATTGTACAAATATGTTTTTCTTTATCAAATTTATTACACTTAAAAACAAGACCATTATTATCTTTATCAACTACTTCCAAAAATGTGTAAAAAGGGTGTAGGTTCTTTAGTTTTTCAAATTCTTCAATAGTTTTAATTGTATCTTTTTTATGATTTACATAGATTTTACTGCAACAATCACCGCATCTGTTACATTTCCCATATCTGTAATATTTTCTTCTTAGAATATATTTATAAAAAATTTTCTTTAAAAACATAGCTTTATTATATCAGTAATATTGAAAGTATTGTAAAATAGAGTTATGGATATAAAAGAACAATTACGTTTATTACCTGAATCAAGCGGATCTTATCAGTTTTATGATAAGACAGGCACTATTATTTATGTAGGTAAAGCAAAAAATTTAAAAAGGCGTGTTTCGAGTTATTTCAATAAAAAACATGACTCTGTAAAGTTAAAGGTAATGGTGCCTCAAATTGTAAAAATTGAATTTATTATAACTAATTCAGAAATTGAAGCATTAATTTTAGAATCTCATTTAATAAAAAAATATAAACCAAAGTATAATGTCTTACTTAAAGATGATAAGAAGTTCCCATATTTTTTAATTACAAAAGAAGATTATCCTCGTATTTTAGTTACAAGAAAAGCAAATAAAAATCCTATTGAGGGTAAATACTTTGGACCATATACAAACGGTAAGTCAATGTATACTACGCTTGATTTATTAAAAAAACTTTTCCCTTTAAAACAATGTAAAACTCCTAAATTTAAAGATAGACCCTGCATATATTATCAGATTGGCAGATGTATGGCTCCTTGCCAAAAACTTATTTCATCTGAAGAATATAAAAAGCTTATAAAAAATGTTGAACTGTTTTTATCGGGTAAGCAAATGCAATTGGTTGACGAATTAAAAGCTTTAATGGAAAAATGCTCGGAAAATCAGGAATATGAAAAAGCTGCACGATATAGGGACAGTTATTTTGATGTTTTAAAAACTATTGAAAAGCAAAAAGTTGTTTATGAAAATACAAATATTAATCAAGATATCATATCTGTCAGTACTGATGAATTTATTGGCGGCATTTCATTGCTTCAAATTAGAGACGGAAGATTAACTAACAAAAAAGATTTTGAAATTTCTAAATCTGATTATGATAGTGACGAAGAAATAATTTCTTATTTCATTAAAGAATATTATCAATTAACAAGTGATAATGATATTCCGTCAGAGATAATATTCTCTAGTGAATTAAATGAAGAAGATAAGCTTATCTATGAACAATGGTTAAGTTCGAAAAAAGGTTCAAAGGTTACAATTAATCCGGGTTGGACAAAGAAAAATGATGATATTTTAGAGCTTGCATTAAAAAATTCAAACTACCATCTTCAAGAGATGAAAGTTAAATCATTACAAGAAATTCAATCAAATTACAATGAAACAGGTTCATATATTCAAGAAAAATTAGGTTTAAAAAACTTTCCACACAGAGTTGAATGTTTTGATATATCTCATGTACAAGGTACAAATACTGTTGCTTCAATGGTTTCTTTTTACAATGGTATGCCAAAGAAAAGCGAATATAAAAAATTTAAAATAAAAACTGTGGAAAAAGGTAAACCCGATGATTTTAAATCTATGAGAGAAGTTATAACCAGAAGATATTCAAGACTTTTAAAAGAAAATTTGGAATTCCCGGATTTAATTATTATAGATGGCGGAAAAGGTCAACTTTCCAGTGCTGTTGAAATATTGAATGAATTAGGCGTTAAAAATCAAGATATTGTATCTCTTGCAAAAAGGATTGAAGAAGTATTTATTCCTAATAAACAGCGTCCTGTATTATTTCCGTCAAATTCTCAAGCTTTATTTTTCTTCCAAAGAATAAGAGATGAAGCACACCGTTTTGCAATTACTTTTCATAGACAATTAAGAGAAAAAGAAGCTATTCATTCAGAATGGGATGATATTAAAGGGTTGTACAAAAAAAATAAAAAAATTCTTATTGAAAAATATGTTAATATTTCCAAAATATCTAAGCTTACAAAAGAAGAATTGATGTTATTATTATCTAAGAGTCAGGCTCAACTTGTTTATGATTATTTTAATCTTCAAAAAAGTAAGCAAGAAAAAAATGTTGATTAGTTATAAATAAAAAGGAATTCATAGTGAAACAGCAACTTGAAAAACCACAGCAAATTACTTTTGATGTAACAGATAGATGCCAAATGCAATGTGTTACTTGTTCAAAATGGAAAACGGTAGCTTCTGATGTTATGTCTAAAGAACTTACAACAGAAGAGTGGAAAAAAGCTCTTTCAGAACTTCGTAATTGGCTTGGCGAAGGTTTTTGGTTCTGTTTTTCCGGTGGAGAACCTTTCTTAAGACAAGATATTTTCGAAATTGCTGAATATGCAAAATCTTTGGGAATTAAAGTTGCTTCTATGACTAATGCTTTTAGTATTCAAAATTTATATGAAAAAATTGTTGATTCTCCAATAGAATCTTTGAACTTATCTTTAAATGCTATTAATAATCCTATAATTCATGATGAATCAAGAGGAAGACAAGGTTCATATGAAAAAACAATTGACGCTATTTTTGAACTAAAAAGAATAAGAGATGAAAAACATGCTTCTTTAGGTATTAATATTGCAACAATTTTGTTCCCTGAAAATATAGAAGAAGCTATTCCGTTGGTTGAATTCGTTACTAAAAATAGAATTAACGGTATTATGTTCCAGCTTTTAGATGATAAAGAGTCTTTCCATGGATACAATTATCAAAAAGGTTGCGATACTCAAAACTATAAAATGCCTAAAGAACTTAGAATAAAATATAAAAATATGTCAAAACGCGCTATTGAAGTTGTTGATAAATTAGTTGAAATGAAACGGGCAGGTCATTCTATATATAATTCTTATGAACAGTTAGAAGCAATGAAAGTTTTCTTTAATAATCCTGATGACATTTTAAAAGATATAAAATGTGATGTAGGTTCTACTAATTTTGCAATAGATCCTTATGGTGATGTAAGACTCTGTTTTAATATGCATCCTGTTGGTAATATTAAAGAAAATTCACCTGAAGAAATTTGGAATAATGCTAATTCTCAAAAATGCAGAGCTTTAACTAAAACTTGTAAAATGTATTGTAGAATGCTTAATTGTAATTTTAAACATAATTTTGCAAACTTTAATAAAAGTTTTATACATAAATGTAAAAATAAAATTATAAAAATATTGTGCGGAAAGAACTAGTATGAGTAAACTTACAACATCTTTATTGTTAATATCAATATTCAGAAATATATTAAAAGACTCAATAATATCTTCTTTTATAGAACTTTTAAATAATATAAAGTCTAATGCGGATATAAATGTAATATTAAGAACATATTCAGAGTTCATTTCTTTGTTATATGAAAAAGAACCAAATCAGAATTTGTATAATCATCTTAAAAATTTAATTTATACAGATGAAAATCTATTGTCAAAAGGTTGTAGTGACTGTATTAGTAAAAATAATCAAATTTTAGAAACAGCAAGGTATGAATTATCATTATTTGATAATTTGCTTTCTTATGATTATTTAAAAATAAAAACTTTGCTTGAAGAAAATTTCCCGGAACAGAAAGATATAATTTCTCATTTGCCATCTTTTTCTTTTGCAAATAAACAAGACTTTAATTTGGATTCTATATTAGCATCATACAAAAATTATGGATATGGTGTTTTTTCTTGTTATTCTGCATTTTCGTATACTGAAAATAAAGAGATTAAACCTGTAAAATACTTTGATGCTCTGACTTTTGGCGATTTAAAAAATTATGAATATCAAAAAAGTGTAATAAAACAAAATACAAAAGCTTTCTTAGATGGAAAAGAAGCGAATAATATCTTGCTTTATGGAGATAGAGGATGCGGTAAATCATCTACAGTTAAAGCTTTAATAAATGAATTTTCTGATTATAACTTAAAAATCATTCAAGTTTACAAAGAAAGCTTTATTTATCTTTCTGATTTATATGAACAAATAAGAAATCTTCCATTGAAATTTATAATTTTTGCTGATGATATCTCTTTTGAAGAAGATGACAAGAATTTTTCATCAATTAAAGCTGTTTTAGAGGGTTCTTTATCAAATAGACCATCTAACACAATAATATATGCAACAACAAACAGAATGCATCTTGTAAAAGAAAGCTTTACGGCTAGAGAAGGCAATGAAATTCATTATAATGATACAATTGATGAAATGGTATCTCTTTCTGATAGATTTGGCATTATGTTGACATTTTCAATGTTAACTAAAAATGAGTATCTGAATATTGTTGAAAAGATTGCAAATGATTGTTGTATTCCTGTAAATCAAGATTTATTTAAAAAAGCTGAAGAATTTGCTGCTTTGAAATCAATAAGAACGCCAAGAGTTGCAAGACAGTTTATTACTGATTACCTTACAAATATATAATTGTAAATCTTTCTTAAATATACATATTATATGACTATTAAAGTCGTAGTATTTGTGCTAACTTGACTACATAAGTAATTTATTTTTGCAAGATGGGGTGTGTTTATGAAAATTCAAAGTGTCTCTTCCTATTATAATATCGGAAAATATAATAACGATATTCGAAAAAATGATAAAATACAAAGTTTTTCTGCTTATAAAATACCTGTTTCAACAAAAGGTATGGATGGTGACAGATTCGTAATGAAGGGAAAAGCTTCTGAGTATTTTGAATTATATAAAAATCTTTCAAATCCTAAAGTTGGTTCAAAGTTTTTAATTAAATCTAATTTACCTGAGTATAAAGATTTAACATTATTAATAACTCCTGATACTGTTATAAAATCTGACGATTTGTATATTGCAATAGCAAAAAAGGGTGAAAGAACTCCTAGTTTTAAAGGTCGTTTGTATGGCAGTATAAGAGAAGAAAATGGTCAACGTGATTACAAAATGGAAGATCAATATATTCGTTTTTGGCAAGAAGGTATGCATGATGAGGTATCTCAAAAATATTTAGATAAAACATATGCTCCACAGCTAAAAGATGACTATAACTTTTTTATTCCAAGTGATGGAGATGGAACAAGATATAAAGATATAACGACACTCCAAGGTGGTATTACAAAGCCTGCTTCATATATTCCGGCAACTTTAAACGGTAAAAATATGTCTTTAGTTCAAACTGTAATCACTAATTATACAAAAACAGGTAAACTTGATAAATGGTTTGATTTTGTTAGGGTTAAACCGGCACAGGGTAGTGCTTATGCATTTCTTGAAGGCTTAGCTGATGGAAAAATATCGACGAAAAAACCATTGGTTTTTGGATGGGGAGATAATTTTTCTGATGTTAATGTTTCAAAAATAATGCAAGAACATGAAAAATCCGGTGCTGCTTTTACTATTACGACAATTCCTGTTGATAAACAAAAAACAAAAAGTTTGAGTATAGTTAAACTGGATTCTTTAGATTCTAAAACTATTAATCAATTTGTTGAAAAACCCCAAGATGAAGCATTTATAGATTCTTGTGTTATTCCTGAATTGGGTGATAATACTTGTTTGGCTGCAGTAGGACCTTATATTATTTCTCCTCAAGCTTTAGAATGGATTAAATCAAGATATATTCAAAATCCTGAAAATTTTAAAAATCCTGATAAAGGTTATGATTTTTCTTCAATGATAATTGCTCCAATACTTGAAGCTATAAAATCAGGAGAAATAGTTGATTCTGATTATCAACCTATGGAAATGAAGCTTGCAATTATTCCTGAGGATAATACCTGGTCAGATCTCGGTTCTCAAAAAGATTTCTCATCTGCTATGAAATCTATAAAAAATGGTAAATATATTGGGATGCCGTTAGAAGTTTTGAATTCAATTAAGAAGAATGTCGATGAACAAGGAAATATAACTTTTAACTCGAAATCAAGAACTTTATTTGATTCAATGCTTAAACAATTAAATCTGGAAGCTAAAAATGTTATTGCTTATTGCAATGAATAAGGTTTAAGCTATAATAATCATATGAATATCAATGATGCTAAAAGAATTGTTTTTAAGTTTGGAACTAATGTTCTGAGAAATGATGATAAAGAAATTTCTTTATCACGAGTATATTCTTTTATTGAAGAAATTTCTAAATTACATAGACAAGGAAAAGAAATAATTGTTGTTACATCCGGCGCTGTTGGTTTAGGCTCAAAAAAACTAAATGTTGATTCAAGTGAAAGTTTGTCAATAAAACAGGCATGCGCGGCTGTAGGTCAATGTCAGTTAATGTCTATTTATGAAGATGGTTTTGGAAAGTATTCAATTAATACTGCTCAAGTTTTATTAACTGAAGATGACTTTACTAACAGAATAAAATATTTAAGTTTGAGTAATGTTTTAAATACTTTGCTTGAACTTAAAGTTATACCTATAATTAATCAAAATGATACTGTATCTACATCTGAATTAGAGCCAATTTATGGTGTAAGTTTCTCTGATAATGATAAATTGTCAGCTCTCGTAGCTAGTAAGTTAGATGCGGATTTATTAGTAATATTGTCAGATATAAATGGTTTGTATGATGATAATCCGAAGGAAAATCCCAATGCAAATTTAATAAGTGATGTAAAAGAAATCACAGAAGAAATAGAAAGTTATGCACAATCTGCTTCAAAAGGCGGACGTGGAGGTATGAAAACTAAACTCCAAGCTGCAAAAGTTGTAACCCACTCAGGAGGTTGTGTAATAATAGCAAATGGCAAAACACCTCAAGTTATAACAAAGTTATTTTCAGGAGAAAAAATGGGAACTACATTCTATCCCGTTGAACAGCTTTCTCAAAAACGTAGATGGATTGCTTATGCAACTAATATTAACGGTCAGATTGTTATTAATGACGGTGCTAAAAAGGCAATTACAGAAAAGAACAAAAGCTTACTTGCTATTGGTGTTTTGAAAATTAATGGTTCTTTTGATTGCGGTGATGTTGTTTCTATTGTTGATGAAAATAAAGTCGAATTTGCAAGAGGAATTGCCAATTATAATTCTGAAGACTGTAAAAAAATTATTGGTGAACATTCTGATAATATTTATCAAATTTTAGGTCATAAAAATTATGATGCTGTTATAACAAAGGATAACATCGCATTATTGTAGGAGATATCTATGTCTAATGTAATAGAAATTGCGAAAAAAGCAAAAGAAGCATCAATTTTTGCATTGCAAATGTCTACAAAAATAAAAAACGATGCTTTATATAAAATTGCAGATGAAATAAATATAAATAAAAATGAAATAATTTCCGCTAATAATCTTGATTTAGAAAATGCTAAATTATTGTTAGAAAAAGGTGAAATTACTCAGTCTGCCTATAATAGATTAAAACTTGATGAAAACAAGCTTAGAGACATGATTCAAGGTGTTAGAGATATTGCTGCTCTTGATGATCCTATTAACAAAGTTATTTGGGAAAAAGATATTGCAGAAGGAATAAATTTAAAAAAGGTAAGTTGTCCTATTGGTGTAATAGGGGTTATTTTTGAAGCACGACCTGATGTTATTTCTCAAATTTCTGCTTTAGCTATAAAATCATCCAATGCAGTAATCTTAAAAGGCGGTTCTGAAGCAGAAAAAACAAATGCTGCTATATTTAATATTATTACTTCTACACTTTCTGAAATTGAAAATTTTCCCGAAAATATGATAAATCTTATATTCTCTCGTGAAGACGTAAAAGTTATGCTTGACGCAGATAAATATATAGATTTAATTATACCAAGAGGATCTAATTCTCTTGTTAGTTTCATTAAATCAAATACAAAGATACCTGTACTGGGACATGCTGATGGTATCTGTCACATTTATATTGATGAATTCGCAGATGTTAATAAAGCAATTCCTATTATTATTGATGCAAAATGTCAATATCCTAGTGCTTGTAATTCTGTCGAGTCAGTTCTTATTAACAGAAAAATTAAAGATAAAATTCTTCCTGCTCTTATTAAGTCGTTGAAAGAAAATTCAGTAGTTATTAATTCTGATGAAGAAATAAAACATGAATATTCAAACGATATAAATTCAGTTGTTTCTGATTGGCATAAAGAATATGGAGAAAAGATTTTATCATTAAAAATTGTTGATAATATAAATGATGCAATTTCACATATAAATAAATTTGGTTCAGGTCATACAGACTGTATAGTTACAGAAAATGATTTAAATGCTGAGAAATTTATGATGTTTGTTGATTCTGCAGGTGTGTATAAGAATATTTCTACAAGATTTGCTGACGGATTCAGATACGGGTTCGGAGCTGAAGTCGGAATATCAACAAATAAAACACACGCAAGAGGCCCTGTTGGGCTAGAAGGTTTAACTATTTATAAATATAAATTATTTGGTAATGGCGACATTGTAAATGATTTTACAACAGGAGTCAGACAATTTTATAAATAAATCTTTACTAACAAAATTTATTTTTACGATTTTTATATTAATAGTTTAAGTGTGAGGAATTTAATATGATTACAAAAATTTCAATGCCTAGTTGTCCCAAAAAGATTTTATCTACACCATCTTTTGGTTTCGCAAAGTTGAATGATTTAGGAAGAACAACTGCTGATTCCTTTGGTTATCAAAACAATGAGTTTTTAAATGCAGATATGTTTAGACGTCAAGGTTGGTTTCACAAATCACAGTTAACAAAAGATTTAAGTTCTGGAGTTGATTTTGTTGATATATGTACAGAGTATGGTTGTACAAATAATGCAAAAACAAATGCTGAATTTATCGAAAATCAAATTCTCTCTTCAAAGTCAGAAGCTGCTATTAAACGAATTGGTCCAGATAAACAACGAGATGGCTTTGTTAAGTTATATATGCATAATTATGATAATCCAGAATTATCATTAAAATCAACAAAGTTATTACTTGATAGAATAAAAGATTCTATGACACCGGAAGAATACATAAAACATACTGGTATTCTAGAGGTAGGTACTAAAAAATAGTTAAAAAGAGAGGCATTTGCCTCTCTTTTATTTTGCATTTTCCAATATTGAAATAAATAGTTCGTTTATCTTATGCACCCCAAACAAATGAAATTTTGTTTTTGTGTATTTATATTCGCCGTTTTCTATTGTAAGTTGACCTATAATTTTTCCATTACATCTCAAATTCCATAAACCATTTTCATTTGTATAAGTATAAAGTTTACCAAATTTATATATATTTATTTTGTCATAAACTTGTTCTGCTAATAGCTGTCCTTTAGAGCTGTATTGTGAGTATATACCATTTCTTATTGTCAAGAATACCGGCTGTTTATAATGTTCACAGGGTTTTGTTGGTATTATTTTATCATATTTTGCAGGAACTATTTCTTTCCCTGTTAAAGTATTAATTCCATATTTTTCGTTATTCTTAACAAGAACAAATTGTTTTTCATTAATGGTAAATATTTCACTCTTACTTAACATAGAATCATTATCTATATCTTCTGAAATAATATCTTTTTTTATTGCTGCTGTTTTTACTTTTTCCGGAAGTTTGATTTCTTCAATTTCATAAACCATGTTGTCTTCATTATTTTCTACTTTTTGATAAATAGTAGAATTATTATATCTGTATTTTTTTAGTTCTGATTTTAAATTTTGCGCTAATAAATAGTAGCCTTCATTAGAAATAACATATAAATCTTCTTCCGGTATTAGCTTACCTGTGTTTTGATAAAGTTTATATTTCCCATCATATTTACCAGAAATATATTCTTTATTTTCATTGTAAAAAACCCCAACTTTTTCGTATATTGGTTTAAGAATTAAGTTTGCTTCTTTATCAATTAAACCATATTTATCTTGTTTTTTTGTTTTTAAATATTTCCCAAATAAAATAATATCATCATAATTTGTTAGAAAATTATTTTTATTTTCTATGTTAACATATCCAATTAATTTCCCAACTTTTATTTTGTATTCATTTTCATTAAGAGAAGTTATTTCATCAATAATTGGTTCCAAAATTATTGAATCATTTTCTTTGTCATATATAGCATATTTATTATTAATTTTTAATATTTTTACTTTATCCGTTTCAAAAATTGAATCAATTTTTGATTCTTTGATGTCATTTAAATTTTCTAATGAATCATTTTGAATTATTTCATAGTCATTGCTTTTTGTATTAATTGAGTATGAATAATTAGAACTACTTAGAAAACAAAATAGTAATAAAAATAGAAAAATTGATTTCTTTTTCATAATATCTCCTTTACTTAGATAATATGAATAATAACATTTTGTTCTGAATTAATGCAATATTATCAAACAATACTTAGTATAATTTCCCTAATTTCATTTGTAATGTCTGTATTATATTTGATATTTTTTGCAATAATTTTAGATAATTTAGATTTTTTAAATTCGCCAAGATGTCTTGTTCTATAGAAATTTTCAATATTCTCACACATTTTTTTATATATGTGTAATTCTTCTTTTATAATTGGAGTTGCTGGCTTATATTCATCATTTAAAGCTCTTTTTAGTAAATTTAATGATATGATATCTTCAAATTCACCACTTTCAATTAAAATTATCTTATCTTTTTTTTCTATATTATCTTGTAGAAAAGTACATATTTCCTTTGCATCTGAATCAAAAAGAAATATGATTGGAATTTTAATTTTATCTTTAACTTTTGTATAAAGTGTTGGACTTTTGCTTTTCCCGCCTGCGCCTAATATAAAAATACCTTCTTTATTAAAATCAGATTTCATTTTATTTGCAAATACTGGTAATAATATTTCCTCTGTTATACCTTCTACTATTATTAATTTTTTAATTGGGAATAAGAGAGAATATTTATTTCTGAGCAATGTTAAATCATCAATATTAATTTTCTTTTTGTCAGAAAATTCTTTATCGGCTTTTATTAGAAATTTTAGATTAATTGGTGCTGTTTCATAATCTATATTTTTTAAAATGTCTGAAAAGTTTAATTTTGTATTTATATATGTTTTTGTTCTTTCATTTATATTTTTAAATGTTTCCAAAATCGAAATTTTTAATACTTGATTAGATACAGTATTTATATTTTTTACAGCTAAGATGTTTGCTACTGACTTATTCCATATTTCTTCTACAATTTTTCCAATTATCTTTGGGTCTAATTTTTCAATATCAATTTTTGAGTATTTAGGGTAAATAAGATTTTTGTATATTATTGAGTTAAAGACTCTATTGAAACTTTCTTCAGGTAATTTAAACCTGGATAAACGATCTAAATTTATGACCAATTCTTCATATGATAATAGTTTATATTTTATTTCTAACTTATTTTTAAGTTGATTCAAGTATTTCTCCAATATAAAATATCTGTTGCTTGATATTATAGCATAATGAACATATACAAAAACAGGCTTATTATTAAGCCTGTTTTTGTATTAAAAAATAAAATTATTGATTATGACCTGTCCAACGGTGGTCAATATTTGAACTTTTTTCAGTTGCGTTTAAAGAAGCAGTCCAAATGTTTGCAGCTAAAGCGATGCCTCCTATAATAACAGCTAAAGCTTTATTTGGAATCTTTTTAACAACTTTTGCTGTTTCTTCTCCAGCTTTCTTTGCTGCTGAATTTGCAGCTTTTTGTTTTGCAAAATTGATAACAGAACCAGCTGTATAAACGACAGAACCGGCTACAACTCCTGAAGTTATACCTTTTGCAGTTCCTTTTGCATATTCTCCTGTAGTTGCGAAGAACTTTTTAATATTAGCAATAAATCCTTTAATTGATTTTATAGGACCTTTTTTTTCTTTATTTTGTGAAGATATTTCAACAGAATCAGCCTGTTGTTCTTGAACTTTAGAAGAAGGAATTGCTTCTTTTACAACTATAGGTTGTGTTGTCTGTGTTGTAGTTGTTTCTTTTGTTTGTGTTGGTACTGAATATGGTATTTGCATATTAGAAAAAATATCTGACATATTTACCCCACTTATTTCTTTCTAACTAGTTAAAACGCTTGAAACATATTTTTTGACTATTTTAGATGTTATATTAAATTTTATTAACTAAATTTAGCATTTCTATGACTGCTTTATCAAGTCCAACAAAGATAGATCTTGAAATGATACTATGACCAATATTTAGTTCTTGTAGTCCTTTTATTTCATGCATTCTATGAACATTTTTATAATTAAGACCGTGTCCTGCATTTACTTGTAAACCTAATAAATGTGCGAGTGAAGTTGCTTGTTTTAATTTCGCAAATTCTTCGTTTTCATTAGTTTTTCCAAACGCTCTGGAATATGCCCCGGTATGGAGTTCAATAAATGGAACACCTATGTCAGAAGCGGCACTAACTTGTGCTCTATCAGGATCAATAAATAAGCTAACTTGAATTCCTGCATCAATTAATGGTTCAATGAATTTTCTGATTTTTTCCGGATTAGAGGCAACATCCAACCCTCCTTCAGTTGTTACTTCTTCTCTCTTTTCAGGAACAATACAACAAGCATCAGGTAATAAATCTAATGCAATCTTTTGCATTTCATATGTTGCAGCCATTTCCAAATTTAATCGGCATTTTAAATCATTTTTTAAAGAAAAGACATCAAAATCCACAATATGTCTTCTGTCTTCTCTTAAGTGTGCTGTTATTCCATTTGCGCCCGCATCAATACAAATCTTTGCGGCTTCAATAACAGATGGCTCATATTCACCTCTTGCATTTCGTAATGTTGCAACGTGATCTATATTAACTCCTAATAGCATAATTTTATCTCCATTCTTTCTTTATTATAAATGTAATTTTAACCTTTTACAATAAAATACGTAATTTTCTTATAATTTGAACTAACTAAAAAAGTTATTTACAAAGAAAATTTTTTTGATAATATTAAAATATAGATATTCCTCAGTAGCTCAATGGCAGAGCATTCGGCTGTTAACCGAAGGGTTGTAGGTTCGAGTCCCACCTG
>CALUPH010000011.1 GCA_944322615.1 Candidatus Gastranaerophilales bacterium
CTCAACCCAAGGTCGGAAAAATTTTCCCGACCTTGTTTCAAATTCTCAAACCTTATGATATTTTTGTGAAAATTTGCTCAACTGGACTATATCGTAATAATCAAATTGTCCGTTTAAATCAAACCAAGTGTGCTTTTCAGCAATAGCAAGGGTTTTGCATAATAATCAAACTGTCCGTTTAAAGTCCAGTTTCGTCCAGTTTGATTTTTAGCATCTTAAAATTTCCGACCGCTCAATCGCCCTAAACATCTATATCTTGGCAAAATAATCGAACTGTCTGTGATAATACACCTGGACGAAATAGTACATTCGTTTTGTGAGTGTTCTCATCCCTTTTATATATATCTTCGAAAAAATAAAAAAACGGAGAGAGAGGGATTCTCTTGCTCGTTCGCGATAAACGGCGTTCAAAACGAAAATTCTTCATTTCCGTTTTTCAGCCTCTGCTCACTCGCGCTCGAACCTAAAGACAAAACTTCGTTTTGTGAGGGTTCTCATCCCTTTTATATCTTCAAAAAATAAAAAAAACGGAGAGAGAGGGATTCGAACCCTCGGCAAGGTCGCCCCTGCACAAATTTTCGAGATTTGCACCTTAAACCACTCGGACATCTCTCCTTTTATATCAAATTATATTACCTAGATTTCTTTTTAACAACTTAATGTAATTTTATTATCTTTTTTTTCTATATTCTCAGGTTCAGGATGAATAATTATGGTTATATTGGTAAAACTTTTTGCGATTTCTTCTTCTATTTCATCGCAAATTTTATGACACTGCGCTATTGTTAAATTAGGTTCAAAGAAAATAGTAATTTCTATATCCTTGCATTGTCCTACTTTTCTCGTTTTTAAGTCTTTATATCCTTTTATTGATATATTATTATCTAATATTGATTCGATTTTTTTCATGTCTTCTTCAGGTAAAGAGCCATCCAATAAGTTATTCAATGTCTCTTTGGAAATAGAATATCCTGCTTTTATAATTATAATGGCTACAATTATTGCTATTATAGGGTCAAGAATTACAATACCTGTTATCTTAATAAGTATTAAACCAATCAATACACCTAAAGAAGAAAAAATATCTGTTCTTAAGTGCTCGGCATCGGCATATAATGAAACGGAATCAGCTTTTTTTGCCACATAAAATAAATAACTGCTTACTATAAAGTTTGCAATAACGGCAAATGCCATTACATATATACCCAACATTGAATTGAATTCAAGATTATATCCCCATATTAATTTTTTAACTGATTCATATATTATGTATAATCCGGCAAGAATAATTAATCCACCCTCAATGAAACCCGACATATCTTCATACTTGCCATGTCCGAATGGATGTTCCTTATCCGCAGGTTCACTTGAATGTGATACAGCAAAAAAGGTTAATACTGATGCCAAAAAATCTGAAAATGAATGTATTGCTTCCGATATTATACTTATACTGCCCGATAGAATTCCGGCAACAATTTTTAATAATATTATTACTGCATTAGATGTAATTGACAGTCCTGCTGCAACTTTTTTTTGTGTATTAAGTTCCATAATAACCTTTATAATAAACTGCAATATCTTATTAGATTATTTTACAACATTATGTTTAAAAAAGTATATTTTATTATTCAAATGAATCTATTATTTTATCAACTTCTTCTTCTGTGAGCTTATTTGTTGTAATTCCTGAACATTCAAAGGGATATATTTTTTCTAAAGTCGCTTCATCATCAACAGTCCACGCTTCAAAATCAAAACCTGCTCTGTCTAGTAAACTGTCTGCTTCTTTTGTCATTTGTGATGCTTTAACATTAATAAATACTTCATTATCTTCTGTTTTTAAACTTTTTAATGTTTTAATTGCTTCTTTATCCGGTTCGGTTTTTGTTAAATATCCCAGTCTTGATTCTGGCATGACTTCACTTATAATTTTTAAATAATCAGGATTAAAACTTATCCATGTTACTTTATCGTCCATTCCTGCTTCTTCTACAGCTTGTGCTAAGATTTTTGCTTTTTCTTTGTCAAAATTACTATCATCTTTTAATTCAACATACATATTTAAATTATATTCATTTCCGCAATCTAAAGCTTCACTAAATGATGGAATTTTTGTTCCTTTATATTCTTTTCCTTTCCAAGAGCCAAAATCTAATTTTTGCAACTCCTCATATGTATATTTAGAACATTTTCTTTTGAAGAAAAAACCCCAACCATTTTCTCGTCTTGCAGTTCTGTTAATTGTATTATCGTGTAATAATACGGGGACAGAATCTTTCGTCCATTGTATATCACATTCAACAGTATCATAACCTTTTTCTGCTGCTAAAATAAAAGCCGGTATAGTATTTTCAGGGGCTTCTATACTATAGCCTCTATGCGCTATTACTGATATATCAGAAGAATCTTCTTTTAATTGGTTGGAATTATTATCTAAATCTATATTATAAGGAATTGTTGGCATATTATAATATTTAGACATATTGTCATATAGAGAAAATGTCCTCGTGAAAAAATTATTAATATTATTTGCTGTGTTAAGCATAATTATTTTCTCTTAAATCCTGATATATATAATAAAAATTTTTTTTTGAAAGAATTGACTATTTCAAAAATATTATTATCTGAAAAATGATATATACTTATGTGGGAAGTTTTTTTTATAAATTAATGGTAAATTCGACCGAAAGGTTGAATTTGTGTACCCAAAAAAATTTCTGATTATAATTATTGTTTTTATATTTTTTATTGCAAAATCATTTGCAGTTACGGTTCCGAATGCTTCTGTATCAACATTTTCGCCTGAACAACGTTCTACAAGAACAGAGAGTATATGGCTTAAACCATATAGTGCTTTTGAAACCATTGAACTTGAAAGTGGCAACAGAGTTCATAATACAGCTTACGGTGCTTATATTGGATATGACACAAATGTAATTAACTTGGGGAAAGACTGGGATTCTGTATTAACATTTCATACCGGATATACCGGCTCCAGACAGAAATACAATGCAAGGACAATATTTCAAAATGGAGGTCAACTTGGAGTATCAGGAGTTTTTTTTAGAGATAACTTTTTTCTTGGGATTCTGACTAATGTTGGAGCAACAAATGCTATTTCAGAAAGTTCTTTTGAAAATATTAATTTTTCTATGCTGAGCGCAACTGCGGCAGTAAAAACAGGTTATAATTTTGAATTTTTAGAAAAAAGACTTTCATTTCAGCCAAGTTTTCTAGGTGCATATCTATGGGTTAATACATTTGATTATGTAAATGGTCAAAATGAAGTTGTTAAATCTGATCCTGTTTATTCAATTCAGCTGGTACCCGGACTTAAATTGACCGCAAATCTTGAAGATGGATGGCAGCCATATATTGGGGTACAACAGATTTGGAATATAATTAATGCCTCAAGATTTTCTCCTAATGATGTAAGTGTTGGCGAAATAAGTTTAAAACCTTATGTACAATATGGTGTTGGTTTACAAAAAAATGTTGGTGAAGAGTTTACATGTTATATTCAGTCAACAGTAAGAAATGGAGGAAGAAATGGTATTATTCTTTCTTTTGGTCTCAGGAAGTATTTTTAAATAGAAGTAATTATAATAAAGTTATAATTTAAAAGAAATGCCATGATTAAGCTATTAGATTAAGCTTTTGCCCTGATTGGTTTTGTATATTTTTTGCTTTATTTTTTATTGCTTTAGCTTCTGAAGCGACTTTATAGTCCTGACTTGAAGGGTCATTAGGAGCCATCGCAGAATTTATAACTGTATCTGCATGTTGAATTGTTTTTTCAGGATTTTCTTTATCCAAAACGGGCATTTTTATATCAACATGTCCTCCTACGGGGATTCCATGTGTATCTTTTTCTATAACAATAGAACCACCTAATGAACCGGCTGCATTTTTATGTGCTTTTTCATGAGCATATATTTCTTTGTAGCGTTGATCTATTATCTCATTTTTTTGCTGTCTATATATATTGTTTGAATTGAAACCCAAAGCACTAATCAAAACCTAACACCCCTTTTCTGCTACTATTATAGCAAATCAATATTGTATTCTCAATATATTATTAATAAGTTTTAAAAAGTATTTTTTTAAAGTTCTTTGGGTTGAGCTTTTACTTGTGAATCTAAATAAAAAATATTCTTTTCTTTATCATAAGAAGCATTACTAAATGTTAATTGTTTTGGATTATTATTAAGGATAAATTCATATTGCTTGCTTCTTGTTGCATAACCGACTTCATTGCCTTTACAAATAGTAGCAGTTGTAAGGATAGAAACCATATCTGCTCTATTTCTACCGTCTTTATTTTGAGCCCAATTTTTTGCAAAATTTTTATCTAATGTGTAAGACTTAAAATTGCAATCTTGAATTTTTGCATTGTTAATTTTATCTAAAACTTTATTTATATATTTTGAACTTCCAAATTGAGCAACAAGCATAGCATCTGCTAGTGTTAAAGATTTTTTATTTTTAAAATAATCATACATACTCTGCATATTATAATTTGCATATTTATGATTGTTTGGGAAAACCTTTATTTTTCTAGATTTAGGATTTAAAAAGACCATAAGTCTGATTTCTCTTTCTAAAGATTTATCATCTAATGGTATAGAATCAAACATCCAGGTGCTTTTTTCTCCTCTATATACAATGAAATCATTTTCACACTTATTTTCTCTTAAAAAATTACTCATTTTCGCAACTTCATTTGGCTTAGATAAAAATGTATCACTATCAGATGTATATTCCGAATAATTAAAATCTTGAATATTTCCTTTTTCTATTTCTCTAATAGTACTATATGATAAACAACTAACTATATCAGGTGATAAACCGCATATATATTTACATAAATCTCTTGAATAACCGCTTGAATATACATAAGGATCCTCATGCTTTGGAAAATTTATCATATATTCATAGGCTTCTTTATCATTAGAAAACAAAACCATTCCACTGAATAAATTACTACCGCTTGCCGACAACCTTTCTTCTAATGAGGTCATAACGTATTCAATTTCTTTTTCATCTAATTTATCTATGCTTTGTTTTATTGTATCTATTGCATCTGAATATAAAAGTTGAGAATCATCAGAAAAGAATTTATAATCACTATTACAACATTCCATTATTTCTTCATTGTTCAGTAATATATCACATTTTTCCGGCGATTTTTTATAGAGTTCTGAAAAGAAATCTCTTGCTGTCTGATTTTTTAAATTTGAAATTTTAGAATTTGGATACTTATTAGCGCTAAAAGATACAGTATCTCCGTTCAAATCTTTATTTAGAATTACCGTTCTTCGCCTATTATTAGTACTTAATGTATTCTGAATATTATTTAAACTTATTTTCATCAAATAGCCTTTATTGATATTAAAAAAATTTATCAATAAAAATTGATAAAGCACATTCATACAAATAAACTAATAGTCAATGAAAAAACTCGCAATAAGCTGTATATATAAATACTTTTTTAATTAATTATATCATTTACTATTTTATAAATAAGCTTCTTTTCTTCTTTTGTTGCTTTCTTTAGCATTTTTATCACCTCTTTTTCAACATCAAGTTCTTCTTTGAGGTGTTTTGTTTCAAATAGAGATTTTATTTCAACATTAAAAGCTTTTGCAAATTTTTCTAAATTCTCGTAACTTGTAAAATAATATCCTGTTTCAATTCTGCTGATTGTTTGGTAATCTAAATCTAATATTTCAGCAAGTTTTTCTTGTGTTAAATTATTCTTCTCTCTGAGTTCTCTTATTCTTTTACCAAATAACTTATTACCCGATGCCATAACTTTATCTCCCAAAGTTATATTATCGAAGAATAAAAAGATAAAGAATGTAGTCTAACATACTATAACATTGACAATTTATGCGTAATACATATAATTATGATAGTAATATGTTTATTTTTTTACAATTATTATATGTTATACGTCAATAAAGGTGGTTTTATGAAAAAGAATATAACTTTATACTATGTGGGGACTAAAGGAATTAATTTTGGAGATTCGATTAACCCTATTTTTTTTGAACGTATTTTAAATATAAAAGTAAAAAGAGGATATCCAACAAATAGTGATTTTGTTGCCATAGGTTCGCTTATGCAGATGTTAACACTTAAAAATATTATTAGGTATAAGAAAATCCCGTATTTTCTAAAATATAATCTAAAACCAATTATAACAATGGGAACAGGTTTTAATTGTGATATTGAAAAATCAAATTTTTTAACTAGAACCTATAGAAATGTTTGCCCTGTTATTTTAAGAGGTAATCTTTCTCATAAAACTTTGGAAAAAATAAATAAAAGAGAATATAAAGATGTTTCATATGGTGATTTAGGACTTTTATTTCTATATTTGTTAGAGAAAAAAGTTCCCAAATGCTATAAACTTGGCATTATTCCTCATAAATATGATTATAGCAATCCAATAATAAACTTGTTATTAGATAAAATTCAAGATTCTACATTGATAGATTTAAGAATGCCTCCGCTTGAAACTTTAGAAAGAATTGCAGAATGTGAGACAGTTATTTCATCAAGTTTACATGGTTTAGTTGCAGCTGATAGTTTAAATATTCCAAATAAAAGAATAAAATTATCTAATCATGGTTTTGATTTTAATGTTGATTTTAAGTTTGATGATTATTACTCTATATTTACAAATGGTTCGCCAAATTATATTGAATTAACACAAGAAAATTATCAATCATTTATACAGGAATTAACCCCGGAAAAAATTTCAGAAGATTATTGTATTTCATATAGAGAAGTTCAAAATTATCAAAACCAGCTTTATAAAACCTGTCAGAAACTAAAAGATATAATTTAATAATAAAATATAAAAATAAATTGATTTATTAATAATTGTACTTTTCTCATTACAGAAAAGTACCAAAAGGTTAGCAGCTTGATATTCCGTTTCTATTTTGTTAATTTCAAACCAAAAGCTTTATAACTCGGACTTTGTCCTCAAACAGATAAAGCTTTGATACCGTTTCAATAAACAAAATTACGAAACTACATATATAGCTGCAAATTTAAAATAAAAAATAGATATAATATGGATTCTCATCTATCCATAAACAATAAAAAAGGTTCACATTAGTGAACTTTATCTTATAATTGGCGAATAGTGGGATTGTCTTGCTCGTTCGCGATAAACGGCGTTCAAAACGAAAATTCTTCATTTCCGTTTTTCAGCCTCTGCTCACTCACGCTCGAACCTTTTACAAAACTCCGTTTTGTGTGGGTTCTCATCCCAAATTCAAAAAACAAAAAAGGTTCACATTAGTGAACCTTATCTTAAAATGGGGCGGACAGTGGGATTCGAACCCACGTATATCGGAACCACAATCCGAGGCCTTAACCGCTTGGCGATGCCCGCCATCTCTAATTAAACTTTAATATAAACAAACCTTTTTTTCAACTGTTTTCTTTTTTAAAAGAAAGAAGCCATATTTTATGGCTTCTTTCCCTTTTTTTATTTGAAGAATTAGTATCTTTCCAAGTACATATCAAGTTCGTATTTTGTAACAGCGGTTCTGTATCCATCCCACTCTTTTAATTTAGATTGCATGAATTCTTTAAATATATGCTCTCCTAATGCTGATTTTACAATTGCACTCTTTTTCATCAACATTAATGCTTCATATAAGCTTCCCGGAAGAGTTTCTATTTTTGCACGTTTACGTTCTTTATCATCCATTTTGAAAATATTTTTATCAATATCTAATGGTGGTTTTGTTTTCTTTTCAACACCATCTAAAATGGCTTCTAATATTACTGCTAAAGCTAAATATGGGTTGCAAGAAGGGTCTGGTGATCTTAATTCAACTCTTGTTGCATTCCCTCTTTTTGCAGGAACTCTTATTAACGCAGAACGGTTTGCTAATGACCATGCCAAATATACAGGAGCTTCAAACCCGGGAACTATTCTTTTATAACTGTTTACAGTAGGATTTGTTACTGCTGTAAAATTTTTCACATGATCTAATAAGCCGCCAATAGCATATAATGCCGTTTCTGATAATTGATGTGCTCTTTTTGGATCGTAGAATGTATTTTTACCGTTTTTAAATAATGATAAGTTACAATGCATACCGGAACCGTTTATTCCATATATTGGTTTTGGCATAAATGTAGCATGTACGCCCATTTTATTTGCAACAGCTTTTACTGCATATCTGAATGTAATTATATTATCTGCACTTGTTAGCGCATCTTCATATTTAAAGTCAATTTCATGTTGACCTTCTGATACTTCGTGGTGGCTTGCTTCAACTTCAAACCCCATCGCAGTTATTGTTCTGACAATTTCTTTTCTTATGTTTTCACCCATGTCATCAGGCGCTGTATCATAATAACTTGCTCTATCGTGAGTGTTTGTTGTAGGAAATCCGTTTTCATCTCTCTTAAATAAGAAAAATTCTGCTTCGGGTCCTACATTCATTTCATATCCCATATCTTTTGCACGTTTTAAAACTCTTTTTAAGTTTGAACGAGGACAGCCTTCAAATGGTGTTCCATCCGGATTGTGAATATCACAAATCAATCTTGCTACATTTGTTCCTGCAGCTTTATCTTCTCTGAACGGCAGTAATGTAAATGTTGCCAAATCAGGATAAAAGTACATATCTGAAGTTTCGATATTTCTGAACCCTTTTATTGATGAACCATCCAGCATACATTCATTATTTAATATTTTATCAAGTTGTGAACTCGGTAAAGACATGTTTTTTACTTGTCCGTTAATATCACAGAATTGCAACTTGATAAATTCAACCTTCTTATCTTTTACAATTTGTCTGATTTCTTCGGCTGTGTACTGCTTTCTTCCTGACATAAAATTTTACCTTTCTTTTTCAAAAACTTTTAATGTTTTTATTATAATACTCCTTGGAAAAATTACAAGTAAAAAATTGCATTTTAACAAAAAATGCATAAAAAAATTAACAAAAATGTCATTTTTTTAGTGCAAGTCCTCTTATAAATGATGCTTTTTTGCTTAAAACAGTCTTTTTAACGAGAAATGCAATTTTTATTATTTTTGACTATTTTTTTTGACTGCAGATAATTAAATTATGAATAGATTAGTTTTAGCTCAAATAGATACTATAGCAGGAAATATTAAATACAATGCAGAAAAAATTATTAACTGCATTAATAAAGCAAAAGAAAATAATGCGGATTTGATTATATTCCCCGAACTTGTTCTTGTTGGATATCCTTTTGGTGATATTATAATGAGACATAAATCAGTTATTGAAAAACAATTGGCTGCTTTGGAAGAAATAGCATCAAATACACAAAATATTACTGCACTTATAGGGTTCGCAGAACCAACAAATGCTGCAGATAAAAAACCTTTTTATAACTCTGTTGCAGTTGTTCAAAACGGGAAAATAATCAATATTATAAGAAAACGATTACTCCCTAATTATGGAGAATTTAACGATTACCGATATTTTGAACCATCAAAAGAAGTTTCTGAATTACTTGAAATAAATGGCGAAAAATACGGAATTTTAATATGTGAAGATAGTTTTAATGATAAATCTTTTTTTAAAGATGAATGTATCTATAATGTTGATCCAGTTGCGGAACTTATGAAAAAACATCCGACAACCTTAATTAATTGTTCTTGCTCTCCATCTAGAACCGGCAAAGAATTTATGAAAAATTCTCTTTTCTCATCGATTGCAAAGAAATATAAGGTTAATTATATTTATGTTAATAAAGCCGGTTATGCTGATAACTTAAGTTTTGACGGAACATCAAGAATATATAACAAAAATGGTGAGTTAACACTTAGAGCAAAATCATTTGAAGAAGATTTCATTATAACTGACGATTATACAGGGACAATTAATACCCTTCCTATCGGTATGGATAAAGAAATTAAACAAAACAAGTTTGATTTGGACTATACATATGATTTAGACAGAACATATAAAAGTATAGTTTTTGGTATAAAAGAATATTTTAAAAAGAATGGTTTTAAAAAAGCTGTTTTAGGTCTATCAGGCGGACTCGATTCAACTATTAGCTGTGTGCTTCTTGTTGATGCTTTAGGAAAAGAAAATGTATTTGGTGTTTCTATGCCAAGCAGAATTACTTCACAAGCAAGCAAAAATGATGCGAAAATTCTTGCGGAAAATCTTGGTATTAATTTTATTGAAATTCCTTTAGCAGAAAGTATCGACGCTACAAAAAATATGCTCAATTATGCTTTTGATAACATAAATACTGATAAGTATGAAAAATCTACAACAATTGAAAATCTTCAAGCAAGAACAAGAGCAACTTTGTTGTGGAGTATAGCAAATGAACATAAAAATATGCTCCCTATTGCAACAAGTGATAAATCAGAAGCTTATATTGGCTATGCCACCGTAAATGGTGATATGTCAGGTGGTTTCGCTCCTATTGCAGATGTAACTAAAACTAAGTTATTTGCATTGGGTGATTTCTTGAATAAAAATAGAACACAAAAAAATGCAATTCCTCAAGCAATATTAGAAAAACCGCCCGGAGCTGAATTAAAAATCAATCCGAAAACAGGAAAAACTGTTTGTGCCGAAGAAGATAATATGCCATATCCTTTCTTAGATGAAATTATTTGGTATGTTGAAAATTATGGGTATGGTTTTAATGATTTTATTAATCATAACTTCTTTTTTGAAAAAAATAATCCTGTTTCTAAGGAACAGAAGGAAGAATGGCTTAATAAGTTCTTTTGGAAACAGCATTGTGCTGTGTTCAAATGGCATATAATTCCTCCATCTGTTGTTATTGATATGCATTCAATAAACTCTGTTGAATATCGTCAGCCAATAATTTCTAAAGTTTATTAATTATTTATAACTAAAAAAAACTCCCAACTAACAAGTTGGGAGTTTTAATTTCTATTTTGTAATGATTTTATCTTCTGTGATTTGTTCAGTTCGCTGCAATTTAATCGACATCTGCTTTTGACTATTTTGATAGCCATACATAAAATATATTACTATACCGATTACAAGCCATAATGGGAATAAGAATGCAGATGTTTTAACTTCCCTTAAAGCAACAAACATTAATCCAGAACAAAATACAGCACCTATTATCGGGAACCAAGGACAACAAGGTACCTTAAAAGGTCTTTCTCTGTTTGGTTCTGTTTTTCTTAGAATTAAAATACCTATACAAACAATTACAAATGATGTAAATGTACCAAAAATAGCAAGTTCAGCAGCAACCTGCATATTGATAAATAATGAACCTATTAACATTAAAATTGTAGACAATATTGTTATAACCCAAGGTGTTTGAAATTTTGGATGAATTTTTTTCATTACAGAAGGAAGTAAACTATCTCTTGCCATTGCTAATAATATTCTTGTTGTACCAAATTGAAGAACTAAAAGAACTGATGTTAAACCGGCTAAAGCACCTATTGCAATGGCACCTGCAAACCAATCTTGACCAACAAAGCTCATTGCTGCTGCAATTGGTGCTTTTAAATCTATTTGACCCATTGGAATCATACCAGTTAAAACAATAGTAACGAAACAATATATTAAAGAACATACAACTAAAGATCCAATTAAACCTATAGGTAAATTCTTTTGCGGATTTTTCGTTTCTTCTGCTGCTGTTGATATTGCATCAAAACCAATGTAAGCATAAAACATTGCAAAGGCTCCCATCAAAATACCTTTTATACCTGTTGGACAAAATGGAGTCCAATTTTCAGGCTTTACATAAAAAGCACCGACACATACAAATAATGCAATAACTATTATTTTTACAAGAACCATTATTTTAGCAAAATTAGCTGATTCTTTTATTCCCTTCAATAATACAATTGATATTATTGTGATAATTAGCATTGATGGAAGATTCATACATATTGGTATTCCTATTATATGTGGGATGTTTTCTCCACTTGACAATGCTGTTTGGTAGTCATTTACGAGCCATACAGGTGGATTTCTCATAATTGCAGGTAAAAATGGAAATCCTTCTAAAAATTTGACTAAATATCCTGACCAACTTGCTGCAACGGCAATTGTTCCGATTGCGTATTCTAACATTAGAACCCAGCCCATCATCCAAGCTGCAAGTTCGCCCATTGTTGCATATGTATATATATATGCACTTCCTGAAACCGGTATCATTGATGCAAATTCTGCATAACATAATGCAGGGAATATACACGCTAATGCTACTAAAAATATTGATATTACTAGTGCCGGTCCTGCTCCTACTCTTTCTGTTGTTCCAATAACAGCAGAACCTATCATTACAAATATCCCTGCACCTATTATGGCGCTTATTCCTAAAATTATCAAATCAAATGCATTTAAGGTTTTCTTTAAACCACCCGCGACAGATTGTTCTAAAAATTCATCCGGATTTTTCTTTCTTAGAAGATTTGATACAAATTTTCCTAATAAATCTTTCTTGGTGGTTTGCATTTGTTATTTCCTTTTCATTTCTCATTATCGCAGCGGGAATTATTTTATAATTCCTTGCGCTCTACTCTCTATACATTACAATGTTGCTTTTTTAATAGTGGAAAACCTAGTTCCTCTCTTTGATCTACATATAATTTTGCAACCATTGCCGCCATTCTTCTTACTCTGTTTATATAATTTATTCTTTCATCTCTGCTTATTACACCTCTTGCATCAAGCAGATTGAATGTGTGTGAACATTTCAAAACATAATCATATGCCGGAAGTACTATTTTGGCCTCTACGCAAGATTCAACTTCTGCTTGAAATAAATCAAACATTTTAAACAATCTTTCTGCACTTGAATATTCAAAATTGTATTTTGATTGTTCTATCTCATTTTGCAAATAGATTTCACCATATTTTAATTCTTTATTCCACATAACGTCATATACAGAATCAACGTTCTGTAAATACATTGCTATACGCTCAAGTCCATATGTTATTTCAAGTGCAACAGGTTTGATTTCTAAACCGCCTACTTGTTGAAAATATGTAAATTGGGTAATTTCCATGCCATCTAACCATACTTCCCAACCTACACCGGCTGCACCTAATGTCGGTGATTCCCAGTTATCTTCAACAAATCTTACATCATGTTTTGATAAATCAATTCCCATTGCTTCTAAGCTTCTTAAATATAATTCTTGTGAATCTTTGGGTGACGGTTTTAAAATTACTTGATATTGAAAATAATGACCTAATCGATTTGGATTTTCTCCGTATCTTGCATCCGTTGGTCTTCTGCAAGGTTCTACCATTGCTGTATTCCAAGGCTCAGGGCCCAATGAACGTAAAAATGTTGCAGGGTTCATTGTGCTGGCACCCTTCTCTATATCATATGGCTGTTGTATTATACATCCGTAATCAGACCAAAATTTTGACAAATTTAATATTAATTCTTGAAATGTTAAACCCACGATTAATAGTCCTCTTTTCTTTGACATCTTAGCTTTAATATTGTATACCAACCAAAAAAAAAATTAAAGAAAATTATTGTATTTTATACACTTCTTATTTTCGCTTTTTTTGTTGCCTTTAATTTATCTGAAGTTTTTTTTAATTTTTTATTAAATACTCTAAAATTCTTATAATATTTGATGTAAAAAATTTCAAAAATTAAAATTTATTTGTCATTTTTCTTTATTTTTTTGTAAAAAATTAAATAGCAGTATTGTTAAGTAGTGTTAAGTTTAGAAGCGTAAAAATATTTTGAAATAAAAAATGGACTGCATTAGCAGTCCATTTCAATTTGAAAGTTTTTATATCAAATTAAAGTTTAGAAGCAACCATTAATGTTGTTTCAGCTAATCTTGTAGAATAACCCATTTCGTTATCGTACCAAGAAACAACTTTAACCATATTGTCGCCCATTGTCATTGTTAATGCAGCATCTACTGTTGAAGATTGAGAAGTACCAATGAAGTCTGAAGATACTAATGGTTCTTCGCTGTAGCATAATACATGTCCATCTGCAGCTTTCTTTAATGCAGCGTTAACAGCTTCAACTGTTACAGGTTTTTGAGTTTCAACAACAACGTCTACAACTGAAACGTCAGGAGTAGGAACTCTCATAGCAAAGCCGTTTAATTTACCTTTCAATTGTGGTAATACTAATGCAACTGCTTTTGCAGCACCTGTTGTTGTAGGAACGATGTTTAATGCACCAGCTCTTGCACGACGTGGGTCTTTGTGACCTGCATCTAAGATTCTTTGGTCACCTGTGTATGAGTGAACTGTTGTCATTAAACCTTTTACGATACCAAATTCTTCGTCTAAAACTTTTGCTACAGGAGCTAAGCAGTTTGTTGTACAAGATGCCATAGAAATTACGTTATGTTTTGTTGTATCGTATTCTTTGTCATTTACACCTAAAACGATTGTAATGTCTTCATTTTTAGCTGGAGCAGAAATGATAACTTTTTTAGCACCTGCATCAATATGAGCATGAGCTTTTGTAGCATCTGTATAGAAACCTGTTGATTCAATTACTACATCAACTTTTAATTCTTTCCAAGGAAGATTTGCTGGATCTTTTTCTGCATAAAATTTGATTTTTTTGCCGTTGATTACTAAACCATCTTCAACAACTTCTACTGTACCGTCAAATTTACCCATAACTGAGTCATATTTGAACACGTGTGCAGCATTTGCAGGTGTTAAACCTGGGTCGTTTATAGCAACATAATTAATTTTGTCAAAGATTCCTTCTCTGATTGCTGCTCTTAAAGTGTTTCTTCCGATTCTTCCGAATCCGTTAATTGCAACATTTACCATAGTTTTTGAACTCCTTCTTTTACCTACCATGATTAATTGTTCATGAACTATTTATAAATTAAACATAACCTAAATTCAAGTATATTCATGAAACTTTCATTTTCTTATTTTCATTAGTAATAAATTACTATATGGCTATATTTTTTTGATATAATATCACTATAAATGAAAGAGATTCAAATTATATGACAACAAAATTTTCTACAAGAACACCAAAAAGCTTTAATATTTGGAGAAAAATTTTTCAATATATTGCTTGTAATATAGTTATTATTAATATAATCAAATCAAAATATAATCTTCTAAAAACTGAGGGATTAGAAAATATAGATAAAACAAAAAAATATGTTGTTGCAAGTAATCATATTACAGGTTTTGATCCATTCTCAGTTGCTGCGTGCTTAAATTTAACTATAGCTTATATGGCAAAAGTTCAGCTTTTTGAAACATTTTGGTCTATGCTATTAATGGATTGGTGCGGTGCTTTTGCTGTCGATAGGGATAAAGTTGATGTTTCAACTATTAAAACCGCTTTATCTATTAAAAAAACTGATTGGCATCTTGGTTTGTTTCCTCAAGGGACAAGATGTAATAACGGTAAACTTGAAAATATTACAAAAGGGTTTGCTTCTATTGCAAAAAAAATGGATGCTGATATTCTTCCCGTTGGTATTATCGTAAAAGATAATCCGAATTCTAAAAAGAAAGATTTGCAATTAAAAGTAGGTAATGCAATTTCTTGTAAAAATTCAGTTGATGAGATAGTTCATAATTGGGCAAAAGCGGTAAGTAAATTAGCGGAACTGGAATATATTCCTTCTACAAACTAGAAAGACTATACAAAGATGGAAACTAAGAAAAAAAACTACACTAAAAGAGAAGTATCTGATTTTACCGAAAATAAATACAAATTTCAATTGTTCGGGCGCTGGCTTGTTCCGAATACAATTATGCCAATATTTTATAAAATTGAATATATAGGTCGCGAGAATATCCCTCAAGACAGAAACTTTATTGTTGCGCCTAATCATATTTCTTATTTTGATCCGTTTATTGCAGGTGAGGCTGTAAGACAGCCTATTGCTTTTATGGGGAAAAAAGAACTTTTTGAAAATCCTATATTGGCATTTTTATTGGATGGATTAGCTTGTTTTGCTGTAAATCGTGAAAAGTTAGAAGTTTCTACTATTAAAACAGCATTGAACATATTTAAAACAGACCGTTGGAGACTTGGTATTTTCCCTCAAGGCGGTATTAGAAGAAACAGAAAAATAGAAAAAATAAATAAGGGGTTTGCTGTTATTGCAAAGCAGATGAAAACCGATATTTTACCTATCGGTATAATCGGATGTGAAGAATATAATTGGATTCCGTTTAAAGGTAAACTTAGAGTGGCAATTGGTCAACCGATATCATATAATCAAGAACTTGAAGATATTATTGATGAATGGAGCCGTAAGGTTGCTGATTTGACCGGTTATAAATATGTCAAAGAAGAACCTCAATCCATAGAACAAAAAGAACTTGAAAATATTAATAATTAGTTGGTTTCATTATCTTCTTTTGAAATCTGTTTGATTATTGATGAACCTATATGAAAGTCACTGACTGTGTTTCTTATAAGTTCAAATGGATTAATAATGAGACATATTTCACCTGTTGAAAGTGTTGTAAAACCGCTAATATTTTTTATTCTTAAAATTGGTGGAATTAGTTTCTTTTGGAAAACTTCCTGATCTCCAAGTAATTTATCTATTACATATGCCGCTTGTTTTTCTTGATTTTCTATTATTATAACAGTCTGTTGTGATTCTTTATTTGGTTTATTATCTTCACCAAAAACTTCTGACATATAATATATTGGTATAGAATGGTTATCATATATAATGCATTTAATTCCATTTTTCATAAAAATTTCTTCTGCTGATATTTGTTTTACAAATTTTATTGAATTAACAGGAATTGCATATTTTTGATTGTTTACTAAAAGTACAAAAGTTTTGATTGTTGACATTGAAAGTGGTAATCTAATCGTGACTTTACACCCTTTATTGAGTATTGAGTCAATTAGAATATCTCCATTTAAATTTGTAATTTTAGTTTTTACTACATCTAATCCTATTCCTCTGCCTGATATTTCATTAACAGAGTCTTCTGTTGAAAAACCTGGCAGAAAAAGTAATTTCATCAGTTGTTCACTACTAATATTTGATATTTCTTCCGAAGTAAGTAATGATTTCTTTAATGCGATTTCTTTTACTTTTTCTATATCTACTCCGTATCCATCATCTTCTACTGTGATAACTACATTATTTTCTATTTGTTTAGCTGTTAATTTTACTATTCCTGTTTCCGGTTTATTATTCTTTGCCCTTTGTTCAGGTGTTTCAATCCCGTGTGAAACAGAATTTCTTAATATATGGATTAAGGGCATTTTTATTTCTTCTATAATCTTTTTATCAACTGTAGTGTCACTTCCTGAAATTATAAAATCTATTTTTTTATTATTCTCTCTTGCTATATCTCTCATCATTCTTGGGAATGAATGGAATAATGTTGCTAAAGGTAATACTCTTATGCTTTTCGCAATAGTTTCTATCTCCATTGCTGTTTGATGAAGCTTGTTATCATCTTCTGAAATAATATTATATAAATGGGCAAAGTCACTATTTATCTCATTAATTACTTCGGCATTGTTTACAAAGAAATCTTGTGCCCTCTTATAGAACATATTTGCACTATCATCAAATTCTGAATTGAAAAATCCTTTCTTCTCAAGGTATTTTAGGTAATTAATAATTTTCTTACTTACTGCATTCCATTTTACTATTTTGGAATTTATTTTTGATAATTCTATAATATGTTCTCTTGTTTTAATTCCGTTTATTAATAATTCACCTGTTTGGGAAATTAAGTTATCTAATTTTGATGTATCTACTCTTAATGTTTTGATTTCTTGTAAATCAATGGTCTTAATATTTTTTCTTATATTAGAATAACCATCTTGAGATAATATAGAATTACTTTGATGTACTTCAATCGATGATTGTTGTATATCATCAATATTAAACATATCTTCAACTACACTTAATCTCTGAATTAGAAAGTTAAGGTTATTTATATTTTCTTCTTTTTCGTTCAGTGAAATTCTTTTTGTAAGATATATGCACTGTAAAATTACCATATAACAATCATTATCAATGATTACATCTCTTGAATAAAATAAATTTAGAATGTTTAGTGTCTTATTTAAAATTATATTTATTCTTTTATCCGTTGTTTTCTTTATAGCTTTGTTTAATGAATTGATAATTTTTATTATAAAATCTTTTTCATACCTTATTTTTTGCAGATTTGATAGAATGAAATCAAATTCTTTATTAATATCATCTTCAGGTTTTTTCTGTTCAATATTTTCTTTGTTTGTCTCTTTCTTAGTGTTTTCCTTTATATCATCCTTTTTTATGTTAGAATTAATATTTAATTTTTTATATAGATTATAAATAATATTTCTTAATTCAATAATATTTTGTTTCAAGGATTCACTAAAAATACTTTTATCAAGAGATAGTATTGAGATAATTATTGCAATTTTGTCTTTTACTTCTTTATAATCTGTTGGTGAAAAAATTTCTGATAACTGTTTTATGTCTTCTGAAATTACGAGAAGTGTTTCTTCTTTGTCTTCTTCTATATTTTCTTTATCTATAACAAACATAAGTTCAAGAATAAATGCTTTTATATCAATACTCTTGGAGGCGAGATAATTATCTGGGAGTTTATTTGATGTCTCAACCGGGACCATTCTGTTTGAAGTGATGAAGTTATCCAGCTTATTAATAAATATCATTAAATTAGCATCTTCAAAATTAGCTTTTTGTTTAACTGATTTTTCAACAAGTTCTGTTAAATAATCACAAGCTTCATAAATTACTTGAAATGAGTCAACATTAATAATAATATCTTCTTTCTTCCAATATGATAGAATATCTTCCAATTTATGGGCAATATTCTGAATACTGGTGAAATCAATCATTCTTGATGCACCCTTTAATGAGTGTGCTAATTGTAATAATCTTTTTATTGGTGTCTTATCTGTGGGATTTTTTTCTAATGCTAAGAAACCATCATTTAGTTCCTGAATTATTTCATCACTCTCAGCTTTATATATGTTTAATATATCATTTAATTCTTCAGGGTTGTATTGCATATTCTTTCCCATTAATTTGCAATATTATCTTTTATATTTGTTGAAATTTCAGAGAATGCTCTAATGTTTTCGATATTTTCTTCAAGTGTGTTAATTGTTTCAGATATACTTTTTTGCATATTGTCTATAATTTCTAACACATCATTTGTTATTGATTGTTGTTCAATTGAAGAAGTCAGTACATCACTTAAATCAAGCCCAAGTTCTTTTATTTTATTTACTATTGAAGATATATTAGTATTTATATCATTAGCATATTTAACACCATTTTCAATTTCTTTTGCACCATCTTCTGCTGCCATAATTGTTGATGATGTTGTTTGTTCAATTTCGGAAACTAAGCTTGTAATTTTATTTGTTGCATGTTTTGATTCATCTGCTAGTTTTCTTATTTCTCCTGCTACTACAGCAAAACCTTTACCGTATTCACCTGCTCTTGCAGCCTCTACTGCTGCATTTAATGCTAACATATTTGTTTGTTCTGATATATTTTCTACTATATTTACTGTTGAACCTATTTGTTTGATATAATCGGTTAATTCAATGATTAACTCTGCTATTACTTGAACTTTGTGTTTGAGATTTTGCATAGTTGCTATGTTCTCATTTAATGATTTAGCTTCTTTCCCTGAGTTTTCATAGGTTTCTTGAATTTTTAAAGATATACTTTGTGTTTTTTCTTTTGTTTTTATTGCTCCATTTTTAAATAATTTTGTTGTTTGTACAACCTGATTTAGCATCTCAGTATATTTATGTGTTAATTGTCTTTGTTTTTCACTTAATTGAAGAACTTTCACTGATACTTTCTGAAATTCTCTTAGTTCATTATCTATTAATTTATCAATAGATTTCATAAGTTCATTTTTAGATAGTTGATATTGTGCATAATATATTAACAATACTAAGACTGTTGCACCTATCATTATTGGTTTATTTTCTACAAATGTTGAAATGGCTACAATTAAAATAGTTGCTGCACCTAAAATTAATGTATCTTTTATATTTTTCTTGGATAATCTGTTTATAATACTTATATCTCTACCTGCCATATTTAACTCCTAATTTTTGTTTTTATAATTATAGTCCATTCTTTGGATTTTATAATCATCAATATATTGTATAATTATTATAAGGGTTTAATTAAAAATGAACAATAACTACTCAATAGCTTTATCAAATCAAATAAATACTTCAAACGAATATTTTATTGTTTTTCTATTAAAAGGTAAACAATATGCAATTAATATTCAAAATGTGATGGAAGTTATAAATATCCCTGAAATAGAAATACCCTCGAAAGCACCTGAGTGCATTATCGGTATGTTTAATTATAATGGGTTAATGATTAAAGCTGTTGATTTGTGCCCTTTATTGGGGTTTGAAACATCAAATTTTTCTATTAATAATCAATTAATAATTACTATTGTTGATGGTAATTGTTTTGCTGTTCATACGGAAAAAATAGAAAATATTACTCAGCTAAGTTCACAAGATATTCAAGCTATTCCTTATGAAATGGATGACTCCATTCTAAAAGAAGTTTATAAAGCTAAAGATAATTCTATAAATATAATTGATATGTACTCTGTTAATAAGTTGATTACTGAAAATCATTCTAATAACAGTAATATCAATTACGCTGATTTATTTCCTTTAGATGAAAAATCACAGCAAATTCTTAAGATTAGAGCTCAACAGAATAAGTCTGCCCAAGAAGTTTTTTCTTTTCCTTTTAATCTAAATACAATGAATCAGTATATATTGTTTACTCTTGATAATCATAATTATTATTTGGATTTGAAATTTGTAAAAGAATTCATATCTATAAAAAGACTCAATATTACTAAACTTCCTTATACACAAGATTTTATTAAAGGTATTATAAATTTAAAAGGAGACTTTCTTGTTGTTGTTGATTTAAAGCGTTTTCTAGACAATGATAAAAATAATATTCACGAAGGAAGTAAGCTTATTATTGTAAAAGGCAAGGATTTTAATCTCGCTTTTTTGGTTGATGAAATTAAGTATATAAAAAATTTAAATAATATAGATAATTACAAAACCTTTACTGCAAATTCAAAATATATATTTTCTGAATTTATGGAAGATGACAAACTATATAGCATCTTGAATTTTGAGAAAATAATTAATGATGATCGTTTATATATAAATATTAACTAATGAAAAAGAGGGATAAAATCATCCCTCTTTTTAATATTAAATATCTTATATTTTATAATGATAAATCTTGAGTTTTTGTCTTAATTTTATTAAGTGCCTTATCAATAAATTCATCTGTTGATAATTTCCCTGATTCACCAATTCCTCTTACTCTGATTGCTACCTTATTTTCTTCGATTTCTTTATCACCTACAACAAGTACATAAGGAATTTTATTGCCTTGAAGTGCTTCTCTGATTTTGTAATTCATACTTTCACTTCTGTCATCAAGTTTTACTCTTATACCTGCTTCAAAAAGTTTATCATATATTTGTTTTGCATAATCACAGTGTCTATCAGCAATAGGTACAACGCATACCTGTGATGGAGCAAGCCACATTGGGAATGCACCTGCAAAGTGTTCAATTAAGATACCATGGAATCTTTCCATAGAACCGAATATTACTCTATGAAGCATAACAGGTGTTTTCATTTGACCGTCTTTATCCTGATATTTAATTTCAAATCTTTCAGGAAGATTGAAGTCTAATTGAATTGTTGCACATTGCCAAGTTCTACCTATGGCATCTTTTACTTTGAAGTCGATTTTAGGACCGTAGAATGCGCCATCACCTTCATTGATTTCATATTTCATGCCACGTTTATCCATAGCTTCTTTTAAACCGGCTTCTGCTAATTCCCAATTTGATAATTCACCGACATAGCTTTCAGGTCTTGTTGAAAGTTCTACTTCAAAATCCATATTAAAGATTTTCATTGTATCTGAAACAAAGTCAATAATTGCATTGATTTCATCTACTAATTGTTCAGGTGTACAGAAAATATGTGCATCATCTTGTGTGAAACCTTGTACACGTGTTAAACCTGACAATGCTCCTGATTTCTCTTTTCTGTATACGGTTCCAAGTTCTGCCATTCTTAAAGGCAAAGAACGATATGAATATCTGTTTGCTTGATATATCATAATGTGGAACGGACAGTTCATCGGTTTTACTATATATTGATCATCTTCTTCATTTTCTTTTTGGATGAAAAACATATTTTCTTTATAGTGATCTATGTGTCCTGAAATTTCCCATAGCTTTGATTTTGCAAGTTGAGGAGTTTGTACGATAACATATCCTCTTTTTCTGTGTTCTGTTCTCCAATAATTTTCAATTTCTTCTCTTACAATAGCTAAGTTCGGATGCCATAGAACTAAACCGCCGCCGATTTCTTCTCTAACAGAGAACAAATCTAATTGAGTGCCAAGTTTTCTGTGGTCACGTTTTTGAGCTTCTTCCAAGAAATTCAAATATTTTTCTAAATCTTCTTTGTTCCAAAATGCTGTCGCATATATTCTTTGAAGCATTTTGTTCTTTTCATTACCTCTCCAGTATGCTCCTGCAACTTTCAGAAGTTTTATTGAGTTTCCTTTTATATATGATGTATTTGGAACATGAGGTCCTGAACATAAGTCATTGAATAGAACATTTCCGTCTTTATCCTTTGTTAAATATAAGGTTGGATTGTCATTTCTATGTTCTTCAAGCAATTCAGCTTTATATATTTCGCCTTGTGCTTTAAATTCATCAATTTGTTTTTGAACATCAGGAATTTCATACTTTTCAAAAACCAAATTTTGTTTAAGAATATTCTTCATTTCTGTTTCGATTTTTACTAAATCTTCATCGGTGAAAGAGTGACCTTCCAAATCAAAATCATAGTAAAATCCGTTATCAACAGCAGGTCCGATTGCTAATTTTGCGTTCGGGAATAATTTTTGAACAGCTTGCGCCATTATATGTGAAGCTGAGTGTCTTAAAATATGTAAATTCTCGTTGTTCTTTTCCATAGCTTTTCCTTCGATATTACTTTTAAGTAAATGTTATCACTCATAAAATAATATATCAACAAAAGGCAATCTTATATAATTTTTCTTTATTAAAATACCTATCTCAAAAAATCTTTTCCAAGGGAAATAGTACTCTGTATGATATTTTTTTACATCAAATTTATTCAAAAGAAAATTTTCATATTCTTTCATTGTTATTTTTAAGACGGTATTGGATAAATTTTCTTTATCGTTACGGATTTGAGCCCTTATATTTGCTTGGTATGCCCAATCATCTAAAAATCTTGTTAACTGCAATATTTTGAAGTCCTTTTTACTGGGATGTTTGGCTCCGTAATATGTTAATGCTGAAGATATGCAACTGCCCAGAGTATTTCCTGTTGTGTTCCATGCTGCATATCCATAAAATTCTTTTAAATTATCATTCGCAAATAATGCTTTAACAAAACTGTTGTCGCTTCCGTTTGCATTTAAAATATCAGCTATGAAATATGGTTTATCCGGAATTATTAAATCTTTATTATATTCCGGTTCATATACATTCATTACCAGTTCACCTTGTTCAATTCCAAAGTTATTTACCAGTAATATAATATGACAGTTCTTTTCATCGCTTATAATTCCACCTGAAAGTTCTATTTGTGATTCTACTGATTCTTTAACAGAAATATCTTCATATTTTGATATTTTATTTATACTGTTTGGATTTAAATATACTGGACATATTTTTATATGTTTTTGTTTATTTATTGCTCTTGATAATAATGTTAATGGGATTTCATCCGCACCTGTTTTGATAAATATATTTTCTTCATTTTTTGATAAGTTTTCCAGCTCAATAGCTTCTTTTACATTTATCCCGTACTGTGCACAATCATCTTTTGAAAATACTAATGTATCAAAGATTCCTTGCTTCTTTAGCTCTATATAATATTTATTAATTTCAAAATTTCTTTTTCTTGTATTAAGATAATCATCTAAAATATCTTGCGGAATTCTACTTGCATTACAATTACAAGCTACCATATATGATGAGTCGCAAGTGGCTTCCATCTTATGCAAGTTATAAGAATATTGAAATATTTTCGTACCGTAACTTGACCAATATTCTTTTTCTTCCTCATTTATATTATTATTTGAAATTCGCATAATGCTTGAGAACGCATAAATTTTAGCTGAATGTTTTTTTAATACGGAAACCATTTTGTCTATTCTTGATTTGATTTCTTCATAGCTATCATTACTTCTTCTTGAAGGAATAAGACCACCATATGCTATTGTATCAAGTGAAATTACAAAAATATCTATATCTTTTAATGAATCAAGCCATTTTAGTATTGAATTTATATTGGCATTTTTATCTAAATTACCCATTAAGTCTATTTCGGGTAATACTAAAGAGTGTTCCTTTGCTTGATTTATTATTTGCTGAGGAAGTTGATAACAAACAGGACGATTATCTATTGGGACTAAAGCAATCTTAGACACTATGAAGCCTCCAAATTCTTTAATATGTCATTTGTTAAATTTATAAATTCTTCTTGAAGTGATTTTGGTCTTATGATTTTACAATTTTCACCATACTTTAATAATCGTAATAAAAGAGAGTCTTTATCTTCTTCCGTATTTGATATTGTTAGATGATTATTACTGAAATCTATTACTTTTTCTGACGGTTTTAATCTGTATAAAGAGGCTAGCCTTCCATATACTTCAAATACTATTGAATTCAAATAGCATACACCTGAAATTTTTTGTGGAAGCTGGTTCAATGATTTAATAGAATTTATATTTATTTTTCTGTTGCGACCTAACAATGGACTATAGCATACAATATAAATACAATTATCTTTTTCTATAATCTCTTTTAGTTCAAAAGTATCTGTTTCCTCGGTATTATCTTTCTTCTTGTATGTTATATTTACTCTTTGTTCTTCGTAAATTAAATTTTTTAATGTTGCTATTATATTATTTCTAATATTTGAATTTTGTATTGATGTTTCTTTGTTAGCTATATTATTTAATTCATTATTTAAATCTATGTCTACATATTTATCAATTTTTAAGAAAAAATTTTTCATTATTTCTTCTTCTGATTTATTATTTAACTTTGTTATTGAATTAATAAGAAAAATCAGCATTTCTTGTTCTTTTTTGCTTAAGTTTGTTTTTAATAAAGCGTTATTTAAAGAATATTTACCTTGAAATTTGTTTAATTTTAAACCGGATAATTCAAATGTATTGAAATATTTTAAAAATGCTTCTTGTGAATAGACATTTTCAACAGAATCATTTTCTTTTAATTTTTCGATTAATTCTATTTTAGATAAATTTTTTTCTAAAAGTATTTTCAATACTTCCAGAATTCTTAAACCCGTATCATGATTTTTTTCAGGTTTTTTCATTCTATATATCCTTTTTGTATTAGTTTTATTTTATCTATAAGTTTTTCTTTGAAAAAATCAGGTGAAACAATTTTAAAATCAGCGCCGAATAATAAAAGTCTTTGTATAAACAAGAATTCGTTATCGACAATAGTTCCTATTTTAATTGAATTATCTTTTTGGGATATTATTTTTTCATTTTTCTGAGGTTTAAATGTATTGGCACTATTACCGAAAACTTCATATATCACTTCGTATGAAGAATCTTTATCGTATTTTGTGAACATATCTATACTGTTAAGTTTTAAAATTCTTTCAACATTTAATAAACTATTCTTTTCATATTTAAAAATGTAGCATCTTAAATATATTTTACCCGATTCATAAGTTATTTTTTGCGGTACTACTTCTATATCTTCTTCGCCGAAATTTGGTGATAAATATTTTATTTGTACTTTTTTTCCGATAATTTGTGGATTTGTAATATCTTTTAAGATTTTTTTATTTATTTTTTTTAATGGTTGCGTATTATTAACATAATCTATTTGTTCTTCGTTTAATGTTAATGATACTAATTTATCGTATAAATCGTTTAGTGTAAAAACATCATTATATTTTATTTCTTCAGCTATTTTATCTCTGAGCATAGTAAAAGTTTTTAGCTCTTTATCGCTTATTTTTAATGAGAACGGATGTTTAATCAGCCGGTATTTATAATTATTTGCTTTGTTAGGTCTTAAAATTTCACACCCTACTGATTTGAGCGTATTTATGGCAATTCTTACAGTATCTTTTGATACCGCTTTATTTGTTATAGAGTCGTTTTTTAATATCTCTACAAGTTCATCTATTGTGTAACTTCTTACCATTAAAGACTTTAAAATTAGTAAAGTTCTGTATCCGGTAATACTTATCCAAAACTTTTTAGTCTTTTCTAAGGTATTGCTTTGTATATCCATAATATAATTTTAAATTAAAAAAGTCAGATTAATAAATAGTTTACAATTAATTGTTACTTATTATGAAATTTTGTATGATGTAATAATGAATTGAGGGCGATATGGTAAAAGAATGGAATGAATATTTTCTTGAAATTGCAAAAACCTGTGCATCCCGTTCAAATTGTTTAAGAGCTCATGTGGGTGCAGTTATTGTTGGTGAAGATAAGAAAATTAAGGCAACCGGTTATAATGGCACTCCATCAAAAGTAATTTCTTGTTTTGAACTTGGTAAATGTTACAGAATAGAGAATAATATACCGTCAGGAACCATGTATGAAACTTGCAGAAGTATTCACGCTGAACAAAATGCCATAATACAAGCAGGGCAGGACAGATGCCAAAATGCTACTATGTACATTTATGGGCACAACTTTATTTGTATACTTTGTAAGCGTTTTATTGTTCAAGCCGGGATAAAAGATGTTTATTTAAGAAAAGATGATAATTCTCAGATTGAACATATTTTAGTTGAGGATATAAAAAGAGAATTATCGGAACAAATGTATTCAGCGGTAAAATAAAAAGAGGTTCTATTAAAACCTCTTTTTTTACTAATAAATTTATATACAGTCGCATAAAATATGAAAATAGCCTTGAGGTTTTGAACAAACAGGGCATTTCTCAGGTGCTGATTCATTTTCTACAATAAAACCGCAATGAGAACACATCCAGTTTTGTTTATCTTTTCTTTTGAACATTTCATTATTTATTAATCTTTCATGTAATTTTGCATATCTTTTACTATGATGGGCTTCAATGGTTGCAATATTAAAAAATGCAGCTGCTATATCTTTAAAGCCTTCTTCTTCGGCTATTGTTCCAAATTCAGGATATAATAAAGAATGTTCTTCCTCTTCATATTTTGCAGCACACATAAGATTTGCCCTTGTATCTCCGAAACAAGAAGGATATGTTGCGTTTAATATTTGTACTTCTTCTCCGTCTAAGAATTTGAAATAAATTTCAGCATGTTCTTTTTCATTTAAAGCAGTCATTCTAAATATATTAGCAATTTCAATAAGACCTTCTTTTTCTGCAGCAGAAGCAAAAATGCAATATCTGTTTCGAGCCATTGATTCACCGGCAAAAGCTTTCATAAGATTTTCTCGGGTTCTTGTATCTTTTAACGATTTTTTTTCCATAATTATTTCCTCCCAATTATTTTATAAATGGTTTATTTATGTTATATAATGACCATTATGGCTAAATTAATAGATTATAAAGAAAACAACGGCGAATATAATATGAGTTTTGACTCGCAATTGCTTGATGAGGCAATTAATGAAAATAGGAATGAACCAATAATTCGTTTTTATGGTTGGAATCCGCCTTGCGTATCTTTAGGACGAAATCAGTCATTTGAACATATAGATGTTGAATTTTGCAAGCAAAATGGAATAGATATTGTAAAAAGAGTAACAGGCGGAAGAGGTCTTCTTCATGATAACGAGGTTACATATTCTTTTATATGTCCTATTGATTTTCTAAGAAAAGGTGAAAGTGTAATAACATCTTATAAGGAAATTTCATCAGCAATAATAGAAGGCTTTAAAAATATAGATATTGAGCTTGAACTGGGTGGAAGTAAAAAAGTTGAAGCTTCGCATGACTATTGCATGCTTATTTCAACAGGAGCCGATTTGTCTCATAAAGGTAAAAAGTTAATTGGCTCAGCTCAATATAGAAAACAGGGTTATATTCTTCAACATGGTTCTGTTTTATTTAACTATAATTTGCAGATAATAGAAAGAATTTTTCAAGAAAAAAATAACAATGATTGTATTACATATATAGAAGAAATAAACCCTTCACTTTCAAGACAAGATGTTGTAAATGCAATGTTGAAAGGTTTTAAAGAATACTTTTCTATCTCTTATGTCTAAATTTAGCAGTATAATATACAGAACTTTTACTTAAAATATTATGTAATCTTTCTTCATCGTCATTAGTTGCAGCAGTTAGAAAATATCTTGTCTGTGTTTCTCTCGGATTAATTGTAAATTCAGCTTGTGTAAGGATTACATCTCTTGAACCTTTTGGTAAAAGGAATTTATATTTTCTGTCTAATTGCTCAGCAAAGTTTTGAGCCGCATTATGTACAGTCCCATCAATTACTTCATTATGTTTTTGGAATGTGTCAACCAAATTGTAATTTTTTAATGAATGGTTGTTGTTAAAAGATATCTTCAATAATTGTGGAATAGATGCCTTAGGCTTATCATCATTTAATGTAAACACCATTAAAGACCCAAAAGAAACCGGTGGAATATTCATTAATTTTACCTTCTTACTATTTATCTGTGTTTTTAACAAAACATGCACAAAAAAAAACTTGCTATTTCTAATAGGAAAATACTTTAAAATCTGATACAATTGGTTTTGAATATAATATTATTGAGGTCATTTATGGAAAATATAAAGAGAACACTGGTTGAATATCCATATTTAGAAAAGCCTGTTGAAATATATGAAAGAGAATGCGGGCATAAGATAGTATTTGCATATAAAGCAAGTTCATTAATAAATATAAGCAGTTGGGTTAAAACGGGTTCAATAAATGAAAATGATGAAAATAACGGAATATCTCATTTTTTAGAACATCTTATGTTTAAAGGAACAAGTAAACATAAAGCAGGTGAATTTGATAGAACTTTAGAATCACGAGGGGCTATAGTTAATGCTGCAACTTGGAAGGATTATACCTTTTACTATGTAACAATACCAAAAGGCAGTGATGACCGAAATTTTAAAGATACACTTGAATTACATGCAGATATGATGCTTGATCCAATTATACCTGATAATGAAATAGGAGAACCTTTTGACCTTGAGAATCCTAATATAACAACGAAAAGAGAAAGACATGTTGTTATTGAAGAAATAAGGATGAGAAAAGACCAACCTTGGACTAAGGTATATAACCAAACAAATCAAAATATGTATACATCACATCCTTATAAAAGAGATGTAATAGGAACGGAACAAATAATTTCAACAATTACCAGAGATTGTGTTCTTGATTATTATAAAACTCACTATACTCCAAATAATATAACAACAATAATTGTAGGAGATTTGAATCCTGATGAAATAATTCCTCTGGTTATGAAAGAATTTGACTTTAAAGGAAGAAAAAACAGAACAAATGAACAATATAAAATAGATGCTCCGACAAATACAACAAAGTATGTGGAAACCTATTCAAAAATCAATACAGGCTTTTTGATGTTTGGTTATTTAGGTGCAAAAGCTATTGATATAAAAACTTGTACAATACTTGAAATGCTTGCTTTAATTTTAGGGCAAGGACAAAGCTCAAGATTATATCAAGAACTTATTGAAAAAGCTGAAAAACAAATATTCAATGTTGTTTCAACTGACTATTATCATTTTAGAGATGGCGGAAATTTCTTTATTCAAGCAAATTTCAAACCTGACGAAAAAGAAAATGCAATTAATCTTATAAAAGAGCAAATCGGAAAAATTTATTCAGACGGAATAACAGAAAAAGAACTTAAAAAAGCAAAGAAAAAACTAAAAGCAGGATTTGCGGAAAATTCAGAAAGTGTTTCTGATATAGCGGAAACCATTGGTTTTTATATGACTGTATGTAATAAACTTGAATGTGTTGAAGAATACATAAAAGTAATTGAAGAAATTACACTTGATGATGTAATGAATGTTGCAAAAGATTATTTAGATGTCAATAAGGCTGTTATTTCTGTATTGATGCCGGATTCTTATAAAAAATAAAAGGATAAAAGATGGAACGTTATACATTAAAAAATGGAATACAAACAATCATAAAGAAAAATAATAATACGCCAAGAATAGCTATTGTGCTTTATGTGAAGTTAAATAATGATGAAGAAAAATCAGGTTTATATTATTTAATGACACAATTATTTTTTCAAGGAACAAAAAACAGAACATCAGAACAATTGGCAAATGAACTTGATGAAAATGCAATTGATTTGAATATTGAAAAAAAGGCTGATTATATTCGTTTTAAATTACTCTGTTTAAATGAAGATGTGAATTTGGCTTTAGAAATTTTACAAGATGTACTTGAAAATTCTACATTTGATGAATTCGAAAAAGAAATTATTAAAATAAAAGGTGAATTTGAATCAGATTTAGACTCTGCCAAAATACAGGCACAAGATAATTATTATAGAACAATATTTAAAAACCATCCCTATGGTCTTGGCAGAAAAGAGGTAATTGAACAACTGGATAAAATTCAAAAAGAAGATTTGTTGAAAGCACTTGATGAAATAAAGAATAAAGGTCAAAAGAATATTTCTGTTGCAGGTGATATAGATAAAGATGTTATTATCTCTTTATTAGAGAAACATGTTGGGAATTTAAGGATTACAGAAACAGAAGACAACAGAAAACAAGTTGAACCATTAAATCAGGATTTGATTTCAGTTATTGAAAAAGAAGATGCAAATCAGGCACAGATTTTCAGAGGTTGGAGATTCCCTTCTGTATACACCGAAGATTATCCTGTGATTATTCTTTTAAATACAATACTTGGTTCATCAGGATTAAGCTCAAGACTATTCCTTGAACTAAGAGAAAAACAAGGTCTTGCGTATACGGTAAGAAGTGTATACGAACCTTTTGTACTATCAGGACATTTCTTTGTATATATAGCAACAGAACCTAAGAATATAAAAACTTCTTTATTAGGATTTGAAAAAGAAATTAATAAAATAATGACAGAGATAATCTCAGATAAAGAACTTGAAGAAGCGAAAAATAATGCTATCGGAAAAAGACAATTCTATCGTGAAACAAATCTTTTAGAAGCTTCTTTGAACGGTTATTATGAATTTTTAGGTCTTGGTTTTGATTTTGAAGAAAAACTTATAAATGGCATTAAAAATGTTACAAAAGAACAAATAATAAAAACCGCTGAAAAATATTTTTCAAAAAACAGTGCATTATGTGTGTTAGCTCCAAAAAAATATCTTATAGAATCGGATTTATTAAAAATATAACTGTCAAAACAGCTAAAGTTATGATAAAATCAACATAGATAATATGAGCAATATAAACACAGATAATAAAAAAATAACAAAAGAAATAGACAAGTTTCAGAAATCGGGAAATATACAAAAAGCGATAGAAACTTGCCAAGGTGCTATATCACAAGATGAAAATAATGCTGAATTGCATATAAAACTTGGTGATTTATATATGGAATGGCATCTTGATATTCATCAGATAAAACAATATGTAGATGAAGCGATTACTGAATATCAAAGAGCACTTGAATCTTGTGTTGATTCTGCTGAAATTTATTTTAAAATAGCAATGGCTTTTTATTATAAAAGAGAACTTGAAAAGTCTATAAACTATTTTAAGCTTGCGCTTGAACATAATACGAAACTTGCAGAAGCTCATTTTATGATTGCTGAAATCTTTATGAAGAAAGGTGATTTTCTTGAAGCTATTGAATCTGCTCAAAGAGCTATTTCTATTGCACCTTTTTCTTCTTCAAGAGCTTATTTTCTTGTATTTAATATATTATCTTTATCCAATAAGTCAAGGTGGTATCAAAGGTATTCTAAATTAATAGCATCTTTTCTTACTCTTCCATTTGATAAATATGCGATGAAAGAGGTTGCAAGAAGAGTTTCCTATTTGCAGTTTTTACCAATATTATTAAAAACTTCGCTAATGATTTTCTTAAAAGGATTTAATCAGGAAGTATTGGATATATATAGAGAAACAATAGATAAAGCTCCCGGATTTGTTGAGTTATATATAAATTTGGGACGAGTTTATTATGAGTTGAAACGTTATGATGATGCAATATGTGAATATAAAATGGCAATATGGCTTGATAGTCTTAACTTAAGAGCATACTATTATTTATGCCAATTATATGAAGAGCAAAGAGATTATGATAATGCAATTTCAACTTGTGAAAAATTAATTGAATTGCAACCTCATGTTGCAGATTTTCATTGCAGATTAGCACAATACTTGTATTTGAAAGGGGATATTGATCAAGCTATAGAACACTATCAAACAGCTGTTACGTTAAGTCCAAATCCTGTATGGACAAGTGTTGTGGCTCAGACTTTAGGTTTTATTTTTCAAGAAAATACAAAAAATCTTGATGCAGCTATTAGTTCATATCAAAGCGCATATAATCTTAATCCTAATGATATTGATATATATTTGAATTTGGGAAATGTATTTTTTGAAAAAGGTTCTTATGATAATGCTTTAATTGTATACAAAAAGGCATTAGAAACATCTCCTCATAATGCAAGACTGCATTGTAATTTGGGCTATTTATATTGGGGCAAAGGTAATATTGAAGAAGCTATAAAAGAATATGAAAAAGCCATTAAATATGATAATACTTATGATATAGCATATAATAATTTGGGTGTTATATATTTAGATGATTTAGGAAGAGTAAAGAAGGCTATAGAATTATTCGAAGCTGCCAGAAAATACAATCCTAATTATGCTTTGGCGCATTATAATTTGGCTCGTTCAATAGCTATAACAGGTGATAAAGTTGAAGCTGCGAAATTATACCAAATAGCTTTAGATATTAATACTTATACTCAAGAACTTGATCCTGTTGATATTGAAGAAAAAATTCAAGATTTATTTACATAATGGAGAATTCTCATTGGAATACATTCAAGAAATAAGAGTTTTATATAGTGATACTGATTCATATGGTGTAGTTTGGCATGGTTCATATACAAAGTGGTTTGAAGCAGCAAGAGTAGGTCTTGTTGAAGCACTTGGCATGGACTTAGAAGAACTTGAAAAAAACAATATTCTTTTCCCTGTGGTTGAAATGAATATCCGTTATAAGTCGTCGGCAAAGATGAATGAACGAATTGTCATAAAGACTGAAATAACTGAATTAAAACCATTAAGTATAACTTTTGAACATAAAGTCTATGAAAAGAAAACAAATACTTTAAGGGTAATAGCTCATACTACTATCGTTGTTATTGATAGTATAACAGGTAAAATGTTCAGAAAAATGCCTGAAGAATTATATACAAAATTTGCAGAAGCAATAAAATAAGAAACATGTTTATTAATCTTTAGGTCAATAAATATAAATCCTTGGACTATGTCCCAATCTTATAATATTTTCTAGAATTGTATAAGATAAAAAGGGGCGTACGTTGGGGATAATTTATAATAGTAAATATAATAAAATAAATGGTTCTGCAATGCAGGATATTTCCCTTGCTCAAATCTATTTTTCTGAAGCAGAAGAACTTAGACTCAATAAAAAGTTTAAAGAAGCCATTGATAAATATTTGCATTCTATATTGATAAATAGAAATAATCATACCTCGTACATTGGTCTTGCAATAGCGTATAAAAATTTGAAAAACTACAATAAAGCAATAAAAAGTCTCAAAAAAGCCGAAATATTGCAACCGGATGATATAAATGTTCAAAAAGAACTTGCTTTATGTAATATCATAAAAGGTGATTTTTCAAATGGTATAAAACATCTTATAAGTTCAATAAAACTGGAGCCTGATAATATCGAGTTTCAGATGCAGTTAGCTTTGGTGCATGAAATGATTGAAGAAGAAGATATGGCATTGATGATATACCAAAAGATAATAGAAACAGAACCAAAATATATTAGAGCTTACATACAAAAAGCAACACTATATATGTATTTGGAAGATTACCTAAATAGTGCAAAAACTTTCAAAGAAGTATTAAAACTACAGAAAGATTACTATAGAGCCTATTTGGCTATCGGTATATGCTATGAAAAACTCGGTAATAAACAAGGTGCTAAAAGATTTTACAAAAAATATATAACCTTATCTAATAACTCTTCAAATAAAAAAGAAGTCACAAAAAGAATTATTGAACTTGAAAGTGTAAAAAACAAAGTAACACATAACTTAAAACTGTTATAGATAAGTTTGATTATTTTAATTCTTTTTGCTAAAGTACAAAAGGAATAAGTAAGTATTATTATGGAAGAAAAACTAGATATTATAACAATCGGTGAGAGTTTAATAGAACTTTCTACGGATGAGAATATAACAACAGCGAAAAGTCTTGATAAATTTTATGGCGGAGATACACTCACCAGTGCAATTTCTGCATTGAGATTAGGCTCAAAAGTGGGTTTTATTTCCAGAATAGGAATGGATTGTTTCAAAGACTATTTGTTAGAAAGCTGGCAAGATGAAGGTTTGGATATTTCTCATGTAAAGCCTGTACAGGGTTTTAACGGTTTATATGTAGTATCAAAGACTGAAGATTGTAAAGATAAAGAATTTGCTTTTTATAGAAAGAAAACTGCAGCTACAAATCTTTCGGTTGAAGATATTTCAACAGATTATATCCAAAGTTGTTCTTTATTATATACAACAGGAATAACTCAATCACTTTCAATATCAGCACGAGAGGCTGTTAAAAAAGCTTTTGTAATAGCAAAAGAAAATAATATTACTACGGCATATGACCCTAACTATACATCAAAAATTTGGGATTCCGAAGAAGCAAGAGAAGCTTTTGATGAAATTGTTGAATATATTGATATAATCTTTTTAAATGTTAAATATGATTCAAAAGTTGTTATTGAATCAGAATCTATAGATAATACAATCAAATATCTTTGGGACAAAGGAATTACAACGGTTGTTATAAAGTCTGCTATTGATAAAGGTTATTATGTTGGTTATCAAGGCAAAATTGAGTTTATAAAATTTGTTAATGAAGATATATTTGATGTTACAGGAACAGGAGATGCTTTTAACGGGGCGGTGTTACATGGAATAACATCAGGCATGTCTCCGTTTAAAGCTGTAAGTTTAGGTTCCATTGTTGCAGGATTACAGGTAAAGAATTTGGGCGCAATAAAATCTATACCTTCAAAAGATGAAGTATATAAAATATTTAAAGGTCAAAATGACTAGAAAATTCTGTATTTCCGGATATTATGGATTTGACAATTTTGGAGATGAAACTATTCTTAAGGTTTTAACAGAACAGCTTAAGAAGTTTAAAAAAAGTTCTGAAATAACTGTATTTTCTTCAAATCCATTGAAAACAGAAGAACTATATGATGTAAAAAGTGTTTATTCTTTTGATTTATTATCTGTTGTTAAAGAACTTTTAAGATGTAACTATCTTATTTCAGGTGGCGGAAGTTTGCTTCAGGATGTTACAAGTAACAAAAGTCTTATTTATTATCTTGGGGTAATTGCTGTTGCATTGTTTTTTAGAAAGAAAGTTATAATCTTTGCTCAAGGTATTGGTCCAATTAATAATAAAATACTTGCTAATATAACTAAAATGTTATTAAAGAAAGCTAAATATATTACTGTAAGAGATAACAAAAGTTTGAATTTACTTTCTAAATGGGGTATTGAAGCAAATATTTGTAATGACCCCGTTTGGAATATAAAAATAAACAAAAAAGAAAAAACTGATAAAATTGGTATACAATTAAGAAGCTTTCCTTCTCTAAGACCTGAATTTATAAATGATTTGGCTTTGTGTATTGATAAATTTTATCAAGATAAAGAGATAATTATTTTTTCTTTTCAGAATAAAATTGACTTGGAAATATGTAATAAATTAAAAGAACAAATTCAAAGAGTTAATTCTGAAATTAATGTTAAAGTTATTGAGAATACTTCAAATGAAAAGATAATAGATAATATTTCCGAATTAGACAGTTTAATAGCAATGAGGTATCACGCTTGTTTAATCGGTATAAAAGCCGGAGTTAAAGTTTTGCCGATTAATTATGATATAAAGGTGGAAACTTTATCAAAAGATTTTAATCTTAAGAATTTAGATTTAAATTGTTCATTAGAAAATATGGAATCTATTTTTTCTGATTTTAAAAATTCATCAGAAAACTATGAAACAGAACAAATAGAAAAATTAAATTTTAATTTTATAGAACTTGAAAATAAACTATAATCTATTTTTTTATATATCTTTCCGCACGATTTTCATTAAGAATATTTCTTAATTTCATAATCGCTTGAGCATGAATTTGGCATACTCTGGATTCAGATACCTCAATACTTGCGCCTATTTCCTTTAATGTCATATTCTCATGATAGTAAAGAACCATTACCATACGTTCACGTTCGGGTAATTTTTTTAAAGCAGCTTGAAGTTCGTTCTTAACATCTTTTTCTTCTAGTCTTTCAAGCGGATTAACAGAATTTGTATCTTCAATAGTATCTATTAATTCAATTCCTTCATCACCTGAGTATTTTTTATCATACAAAGAACCGACAGAGGTATCTTCTGCCATTATAGATACAACTTTCTCTTTTTCAATGCCTAAAGCATCAGCAATTTCTTGTGTGGTAGGAGTTCTTCCCAGTTTCTGTTTTAAATCTTCACTGGTAGTCTTCACATCTTTTATTCTCTTGCGCATGCTTCTTGGTAGCCAATCTTGAGAACGAATTTTATCTATTATGGTACCTCTTATTCTCATAATGGCATAAGTTTCAAAATGAGCACCTTTATCGGGAGAAAATTTCTCTATTGCATCAATTAATCCTTCAACTCCGAAACTTGTTATATCTTCTATTGCAAAGTTTGGCGGAAGATTTAGTTTTATTCTGCCTATAACATATTTTGTAAGATAAATATATTGTACGATAATTAAATCTCTTAGCTTTTTATTTGTCCTGTCAGCAAGATATTCCATCCAAAGATTCTCTAACTCTGTATCAGATAATCTTTTTATATTGTTATATGAATTGTATTCAATATTATCGCTCATTATTTTCTCGAAGTATAAATCATAATTATGCTATACCAATTGTAGTAAGACTGCACAATTATCAAATCATATATATATATGAAGTTTCGAAAAAAATTAAATTATTTATTAATAAGAATAGGCATTTGCTTAATTTTTTTCATCCAAACAGAACTATTATCTATATAAATACAAAATGTTTCACCAAACATTTCTTTTTCATAACTGCTTTGGTTTTCTTCTTGTTTGAATTCATTGGCAATTAATATTTTTCTTATTTTATTTTTTATTAACATACCTGATGTAAGATTGAAAATAACTTTTTTATCACTTGTATTATATAATGCTTTTTCAATCGCAATTTGAAGCATTTTATCAATTAATGGTTCAAAATTTGTTTGTGAATCAAAATTTAAGTTTATGATATATACACTATCTTTATATACTTTTAAATCCATATTTGCGAGAATTTTTTCATCATCAGTTCTAATAGAGTATTTTTCTAATTGATTTTTTGATGAAAATTTTCTGAAAACGTTAACATTAAATGATTTTATACCAAATAAAAATCTTTTTTGAGTTAGAGAAAAAGTTTTTATTTTTTCCCACTTCGGCAGTAAATAAACTTCATTTAACAAATCTTCAACTGATAATTTATGCTTATTATCATTTTTTATAATTGTATCTATCATATATTAAATTTATACCTTACATACTCTTATAACAGAAAGAGAAATTTTATATTTATTCTTTATTTATTTTCTCTGATATTGCCAGCTTATAGTTTCCTAAACCACTTGGGTAGTAACATATTTTATATTTTATATCAAACTATGTCAACTGTTGTAATTAAGTTAACATGATTTTACAAAAATATTATCTTCTGTATATTATATTCTTTTTCTTATCATTTTGTGTACATACATATAAAGTATAAAGAAAATTATTTTTGATAAGTAAAGACTTTTTTATTTTTCTATTTTGTAATACATATGAGATAAAACTATAAGTAAGAAGATTAAAACTATATTTTTTTGCCAGTTCTTCAAAATAATCAGCAAGTAAAAAGATATGATTAGAAATATCTTTATTGTTATATTTTCTTGCATATTGTACTTCTAAATCCATTGCAATAGTTTTAATTCCAAAGCTTTTCATTAGTTTGAAAAATTTATTTATTTCAAATATATTATCATTTACTCCCGGAATAATAATATATTTAACAATAACATTATCACTATTTGCTTTAGAATAATTAATAATTGTTTTACATACTTTATTAAAGCAGTCAACTTGTTTTATGGTTTTATAAGTTTTTGAGGTGGCTGAATCTAATGAAATAACAACCGAACCTTTATCTTGTTTTAAGGCATCTTCAATAATCGGACTATACTTAATTCCGCTTGAATGTATTCTTACTTTTGTTCCGTTTTCTATAAACAAATGAACTAATTCTTCAAAATTATGCATAAGAGTAGGTTCCCCGCCTTGAAAGGTCGCTTCTCCGCCTGATTTATAGTAACCTTTTTCAATTAAATCTTTGATTATAGGATATGTGTTATAGTTCTTGTTATCACCACTGTATTCATCACTACAATAAATACATCTTGCGTTGCATAACCTGCAATGTGAAAAATGGAAATCAGATATTTTTCTCTCATCTGAAAATTTGAACTCGGTTAAATGATAACAACCTTCACAGTCGTATATTGTTTGTTCTTTTTGGCAAGCAATTCTTTTTGCTTTTGTATCAAATAATTTTTCCCAATCAATAACTTGTCCATGATAATTTTTTATAAGAATGGGCAATCCTCTTCCGTCATTATGTGAAATACAACAGTCAGATACCATACTTAAATCAAAGTTTATACCGGATTCCAAAAAAGAACACCCAAGACTATTCATTTTATATCTCCATTTGTTGATAAAATAAAAAGAACAACCTAAATAAGTTGTTCTTTTTATTTTAAATAATTTAACTATTCAGCGTAAACACTAACTTGTTTTCTGTCACGTCTGTGTGGTTCAAATTTTACAACTCCATCAATCAATGCAAATAGAGTATAATCTTTACCCATACCTACATTGTTACCAGGATGAATTTTTGTACCTTTTTGACGAACAATAATATTACCTGTAGTAACAGCTTCTCCGCCGAATTTCTTTACGCCTAATCGCTTACTTTCACTGTCACGACCGTTTTTACTCGATCCGACACCTTTCTTATGTGCCATTTTATATTCTCCTTAGTTATTTCTAAATTAATACTCGTTATGTTTTTTATTCTTCTGCTGCATCTTTCTTAGCAGATGTTCTGATTTTATTAATCATAACTCTTGTAAAGTTTTGTCTGTGGCCATTTTTTCTTCTGTAGCCTTTTTTTGCTCTTTGTTTATAAACTAAAACTTTTTTAGTTCTGTCATGTTTTACTACAGTACCTTCTACGCTTGCATTTTTAACATATGGTTGACCAACTTTTGATTTTTTACCGTTAACAAGCATAATGATGTTTTCAAAAACAACTTTAGAGTCTGCTTCGTTTTCAAGTAATTCAATATCAACATAACGACCTTCTGTAACTTGATATTGTTTTCCGCCTGTTTCAATAATTGCGAACATTTCTTTATTCCTTTCACTTGAGGCTGTCGTAGCTTTCGCATTTATTAACGACATGCCTATCTACACACTTGTACAATAGTTTACACTACTATACATTATGAATAAAAGTTTACCTTGTACATATTCCAAAGTCAACAAGGAATACTTGTAATATATGTTTCATGTTAAGTAAGTTTAATTATTAAAAAAAGGAGTGATTTATTATCACTCCTTTTTGATTTTAGTTATACAAACTATGCTTTTTGTTCGATTACTGCCTGAGCAGCTGCTAATCTTGCTTGCGGAATTCTGAATGGAGAGCAAGAAACATAATCTAAACCGATCTTGTTGCAGAATTTAACACTATCAGGGTCACCACCGTGTTCACCACAAACACCGCCAACAAGTTTCGGATTAACTTTCTTACCCTTTTCCATAGACATTTCAATTAATTGACCTACACCATTTGTATCTAATGTAGCAAACGGATTAGACGGAAGAATTTTTTGTTCAACATATCTGTTTAAGAACTTACCTTCAGCATCATCTCTTGAGTAACCAAATGTCATTTGAGTAAGGTCATTAGTGCCAAAAGAGAAGAATTCAGCGTGTTCTGCAATTTCATCAGCAGTTAAGGCAGCACGAGGAATTTCAATCATAGTACCAAACTTATAGTCAACTTCAACTCCTTTTTCAGCCATAACATCTTTTGCTACACGAACTAATATTTCTTTAGCAACTTTAAGTTCGTTAACATGACCGATTAAAGGAATCATAACCCAAGGTTGAACTGCATGACCTTCTTTCTTCAAATCACAGCAAGCTTCGAAAATAGCTCTTACTTGCATTTCATTGATTTCAGGATATGTTAAACCTAAACGGCATCCTCTTAATCCCATCATAGGATTTGATTCTGAAAGTCCTTCTACAACGTGAAGAAGTTCTTCTTTTTCTTTTGAATCTTTACCTAAAGCTTTTAATGTTGCAACTTCTGCAATTAAATCCTCTTTAGATGGTAAGAATTCATGAAGTGGCGGATCTAAAAGACGTACTGTTAAAGGTTTGTCGCCTAATGCTTTAAACATAGCATAGAAATCATTATATTGCATTGGAAGAAGTTTATCTAAAGCTTCTTTTCTTGCTTCAGGAGTTCCTGCAATAATCATTTTTTGCACCCAAGGAAGTCTATCAGGATCCATAAACATGTGTTCTGTTCTGCAAAGACCTACGCCTTCAGCTCCGAATTTTAATGCATTTTCAATATCTTTTGGAGTATCTGCATTTGCTTCAACATGTAATTTTTTAATTTCGTTTACCCAAGTAAAGAATTTATTCCAGTTGTCATCTATTTTGGCTTCAACTAATTTTACAGCACCTGCCATTACGATACCCTTGCCGCCATCTAATGATATAATGTCGTCTTTTTTATAAACAACACCATTTGCACCTGTTAAGGTTTCATTAGCAAGGTCAATTTTAATATCTTCACAGCCTGAAACACAAGGTTTTCCCATACCTTTTGCAACTACTGCTGCGTGAGAAGTAGCTCCGCCGCGCAATGTTAATACACCTTGTGATACTGCCATACCATGGATATCATCAGGGCAAGTTTCAACACGAACTAAAATTACTTTTTCGCCTGCTTCACCACGAGCTGCTGCTTCTTCCGTATCAAATACGATTTTACCTACTGCAGCACCAGGTGATGCATTTACACCTGTTGCTATTTTAACTGCTTCTGCCATTGCTTTAGCATCGAAACAAGGTAATAATATTTGATTTACAGTATAAGGATCAACTAATTGAATAGCTCTTTCTTTTGTTATGATACCTTCTTCACACATATCAACAGCTATTTTTACTGCTGCAGCAGCAGTTCTTTTACCGTTTCTTGTTTGAAGAATATATAATTTACCTTTTTCAATTGTAAATTCCATATCTTGAACGTCTTTATATCCAAGTTCAAGTTTTTTAGCTATATCAACATATTGTTTATATAATTCAGGCATTTCTGTTTCTAATTCAGCAATAGGTTTAGGAGTTCTTATACCTGCTACAACGTCTTCACCTTGTGCATTTGTTAAATATTCACCATAGAATTTGTTTTCACCTGTTGCAGGGTTACGAGTGAATGATACACCTGTTGCACAATCATCGCCCATGTTTCCGAATACCATTGTTTGAACATTAACTGCAGTTCCGAAATTATGGTCGATTTTGTTCATATTTCTATATGCAACGGCACGTGGAATATTCCAAGAACGGAATACTGCTTCGATTGCTTCTTGTAACTGAACATATGGATCTTGAGGGAAATCTTTACCTGTAACTTCTTTTATAACCTTTTTGTATATTGGAATTAAAGACTTCCATCCTTCTGCAGAAACTTCAGTATCTGATTTTACACCTTCACGTTCTTTTACTTTTTCAACTTCAGATTCAAAATATTTTTGTCTGTCCATTTCCCAAGCTACAGAACCGAACATTGTTAAGAAACGGCGATAACTGTCATAACAAAATCTTGGGTTGTTTGTTAATTTAACCATTGCTTCAACGGTTTCATCATTTAAACCTAAGTTTAATATAGTTTCCATCATACCGGGCATAGAAACTCTTGCGCCTGAACGAACAGAAACTAATAACGGATTTGTTTTATCGCCAAATTTTTTACCTGCTTGAACTTCAACTTCAGCTAATTTTGCCTTAACATCGTCCATTAAGCCTTCAGGCATTTTATTACCGTTGTTTATATATTCCATACAAGTTTCAGTTGTAATTGTTAAACCCGGAGGAACAGGTAAGCCTAAATTTGTCATTTCGGCTAAGTTAGCTCCTTTTCCGCCTAAAAGGTTTCTCATTGAAGAATTACCTTCTTTGAATAACCATACTCGTTTCTCTGTCATTCTCTTCTCCTTAATTAACTTAAATTTCTATTATTATTTAAACGATTAAAATGATTTTCATAAATTATCATGAACATGGCTTTTTCTCAATCTTAGAATTTTCCTCCTAATAAATAATATTCACTACAATATAAACCTGTTCCTATTGGAGAACAATTGGATTTTAATTTTGATTGTGCTCTTCCGTTGCCTAGTGCTGAAATATTGTTTCTATAAATATTAAGAAAGAAAATATCACGACCAATTCTGTTAGGTTTTTCAATTCCGTTAATATCTACAAACATGAAAAACAACGGCTGTACTTCACTAATTATTTCGTGTTCATTTTTTCTTACGGAAAGAATCGTTCCATCTTTATCTATAATGAACTTATCAAAATAGAATTGACTGTCTTTTTGTATAGGACTGCCATTCATTTTTCTGTATCTGTATTTCTTTAATTTCTTTAAATCGATATCAGCCAAATTAAAATAAGGTTTGAATCTTTCCAATATATCTTCTTCCGTAATAATTTTACCGACTTCCTCTTCCGTCGGAATAATTGAACCCTCGTGTAAATTTACTAATGAAAAACAATAATTTAATTGTTCATATTCTGATTTCCATTTAGCAATTCTTTGTGCTTGTTCCATATTTAGCAAATTAAACGGAAGAACAATTAAAATAATTATTACCAGAATTAGTATTACAGAAACTATATTAAATAAACTAAAAGAAAGATTTCTCACTATGCAAGTTCCATTCTTCGTTTTTCTTTCATTAATTCGTCATAAATCCAATCAGGAACAAAATTTTTACCCATAATAATGTTTCCGTTGTTTGGATTTGGTGCGTGAAAATCAGAACCACCTGTAATAATCAGCCCATATTTTTCTGCAAGAGTTGAAAAATATTCTATGATAGCAGGTGAATGTTTCCTGTGATATGCTTCAAGACCTCTAAGCCCAAAATTCATCATTTCTTTTGTTAATTGATCAGCGATATCAACATCAAAAGGATGTGCAAAAACAGGAATACCGCCGGCATCATAAATAACTTCAACAGCATCAAAAGGTGTTACTGTTTTACGTTGAACATATACATTTGAATTATCGTTTATGTATTTGTTATAAGCTTCTATTACACTTGTAGTGCCGCCTGCATTTGTTATTGCTTTTGCAATATGAGGGCGTCCGATACTGCCACCTTGTGCAACTTGTTTTGTAATACTGTCATATGTTATTTTTATGCCTTCCTTTTTTGCGAGCAGTGTTATTATTTCTTTTGTTTGTTTTACACGTGCTTGCTGTTGATTTTTTATTAATTTTTGAAAATCATTATTATGTAAATCCATAAAATATCCCAGAATATGGACTTCATACCCTTTGTATATGGTGTTGATTTCAACTCCGGGTAAAATTTCTATAGATTTATCTTTTGCATATTCTCTGGCAATATCGTACGAAAGCACATTATCGTGATCGGTAATGGCAATTGCACCAAGCCCTACATCTAAAGCGGTATCGACAATTTTTTCGGGTGAAAAAGCGCCATCCGAATAAGATGTGTGGATATGTAAATCGACTTTCACTTCCTTATCCTTTCATAATCATATTTCCTCACTAATATATTTTTCGTTAATCCTTTCAATAGCTTCTGCTTCCCCTGTAAAACAATCAATGGTAACAATTACTCCATTGACTTGGGAATTTCCTGAAGCAGCAACATCTAAACGTTCCGGTATAGATGTTAAGAGTCTGTTGACTGAGGCTTCATATTCCATGCCTATAACACCATCCATATCACCGCAGAAACCTGCATCTGTTATATAAGCACAACAATCTTCATATATTCTTTCATCTGCTGTTTGAACATGTGTGTGTGTTCCAAAAATGCCGGACACTCCAAGTTTTGCATAATATTTAGCCATGCAGATTTTTTCAGCTGTTGCTTCTGCGTGAATATCTATAATTATGACTGGTGTTTCTTTTTTTATTTTTTCTATTGTCTCCGTTAAAATTTCCCAAGGAGAATCTATTAATCCCATAAATGTTCTGCCAAGAACATTTATAACTCCTATTTTACACTTTGGAGTTTCAAAAATCCTATAGCCTTCGCCGTGTGTACCTTTGGGATAATTTATTGGTCTTATTAGTTTATCAGCTTCTTTTATATATTGAAAAATATCTCTTTTATCCCAAATATGATTACCTGAGGTGAAAGCATTAATTCCGTATGATATAAGTTCATTGTAATTCTTTTGTGTCAGACCAAACCCATGTGAAGCATTTTCTGCGTTAGCAATTATAAAATCAGGTTTATTGTCTTCTTTTATGTTCTCAATATATTTTTTTACGGCAAGTCTGCCTGTTTTTCCGACGATATCTCCTAAGAACATAATTTTTATTTTTGAATCTGACATAATAATAATCTAATTTTTCCTGTATATTTGATAAAGAGTCTATAAATTTATATTTTAAATCAGAGAGAGAATTCATATTAACTCAAATTCTCTCTCAATTGTTTTATTTTGCAACTTCAGTTGTTCTTATTTCTCTAACCACAGTCACTCTGATTTGACCCGGATAGTCAAGTTCTTCTTCAATACGTTTGGCAATATCTCTGGCTAGTCTTGCTGAAGCTACGTCGTCAAATTTTTCAGGTTGAACAACAACTCTGACTTCTCTACCTGCCTGAACTGCAAATGATTGCTTGATTCCATCATAACTTAAAGCAATTTCTTCAAGTTTTTGTAATCTCTTAATGTAAATTTCAAGTGTATCACGTCTTGAGCCTGGTCTACCAGCAGAAATTGCATCAGCCAATTTTACTAAAACGGCTTCTATTGTATTTGCTGTTACGTCATCATGGTGGGCTTCTATTGCGTGAATAACTTCTTCTTTTTCACCGTATTTTCTTGCAAGTTCAACACCAAGCTCTATGTGAGTGCCTTCTTGTGTTTGATCTACAGCTTTACCAATATCGTGCAATAAACCTGCACGTTTAGCTATTTTTACATTTGCACCGATTTCAGATGCAATCATACCTGCAATGTGACCTACTTCTAATGAGTGTAGTAAAACATTTTGACCATAGCTGGTTCTGTAATATAATCTACCAAGTGTCTTAACCAGTTCTTTATTAAGGTTCATGATGCCCATTTCCATAGCGGCATTTTCACCTTCTTGTTTTATTTTTTGTTCGATTTCAACTCTTGCTTTTTCAACCATTTCTTCAATACGAACAGGGTGAATACGACCATCTGCAACAAGTTTTTCCAGTGCAAGTTTTGCAATCTCTCTTCTTACAGGGTCGAAACAAGATAAAACAACAGCTTCAGGAGTATCATCAATTATTAAATCAACACCTGTTAATGTTTCAAGTGTTCGTATATTTCTTCCTTCACGACCAATAATACGGCCTTTCATTTCATCAGAAGGCAAACTTACTGTTGCAACTGTTGATTCAATAACTTGATCTATTGCGCATCTTTGCATTACTGTTGTTAAAATTTCTTTTGCTCTTTCATTTGAAACTTCTTTTATATGATTTTCATTTTCGCGAATAAGAGCATTTGCTTCTTGTTGTAAATCGTTTTTAAGTTGTTCGAAAAGAAGATTCTTTGCTTCTTCAGATGACATGCCTGAAATTCTTTCAAGTTCCTGAATTTGTTTTTGTATTGTTTCAGCAAGATAATCTTCTTTATCAAGAACTTCATCCATTTTTCTTTGAAGTTCAGATTCTTTGTTTACAATAGCTTGTTCTTTATCTTCAAGCAACTCTTCTTTTTTAGAAAGTTTTGCTTCGAGTTTTGAAAGTTCTTGTCTTCTTTCTTTTGTTTCTTCTTGGAATTTTTCAATATCTTTCTGTACAGCCTCTTTAGCCGCAATCATTGCTTCTTTTTTATAAAGACTGTTTTTTTCTTCCATGTCTCTTAGTAATGCTTCTTTTTCTTTTTTACCTCTATTTGAATCTAAGAAAAACATTAGACAAATAAAAACTAAAAAACAAACAAGTATTACTAAAGTATTAATATCAATCTTAATTTTCCCGTACCTCGTTCTTTCTAAATGCATACAAAGATGCACTTATGTAATATTAATATTTAAATAAATTTTACTTTAATTCATATATCAAAATTATGTTATTCTATTACTTATAGTAGTAATTCTACCATACAATAAGTGTTTTTAACAAGATTTTTATTAAATTTAATATGTTAGAAAATTTTTTTAAATTTTTACTGGACATGAAATTTTTTTTATATTATATTACATTTTGAACAAGCCTTGGTGGCGGAAGTGGTAGACGCGTTGGACTTAAAATCCAATTAGGCTCACCCCTAGTGCCGGTTCAAGTCCGGCTCAAGGCAAATTTAAAAGACTCCTTCGGGGGGTCTTTTTTTATGTGACAAGTGCGAACGAGAAAGAAAGCGCAAATTCATCTTGCTCTATTCTTATAATACGGAATATATAGTTAAACTCCTTTTTTATTATCAAAATTATCAGCTATTATTGCTGATGCATTAGTTGTATTTATTGGCATTACAATTGTAGCACCTGTTTCAGGATGAACATATACTTGTCTTACATTGTATTCGTTTGACTTCACATGAATACTTGTTCCAAAGATATCATCTGCATATGCTCCATCAATTTCCATTATTTGTTGTTGTATAGCTTGTAGTTCAGATTTTAATGCTTGAACTTGCTTAGCTAAGACTGTATTTTCGGGATTATTAACAGATTCTGTATATAATCTATACATTTCCTGTCCTTTTGTCTTATATTCAATAGTTAATTTTGATTTTTTTATTTGATCAAGCAACCTGGCTTCTTCACTCAGGTCATAATTTTGTTGGCTTCTAAGTTTAGCCAATTTACTTTCTAATTTTGCGATTTCGAAATTATTTCCGTTTCTTTGAGCAAGAACTTCTTCAGGTGTAAATTGATACTGATTAAAGTCACCACCAAATCCCATAATACCTTGACCAGCAGCATTACTTTCTATACAATCAATACCGTCTCTAAGAGATTTAATTGCAGCTATTTTTTCTTCTTCTGATAATTCTTTCAGTAAACTTACATCTATATTTGAAGTATTAAATCCTGATGAATTTTGCATTGCAATTCTATATCTTAAATTATGTCCTCTTGCATAATCTCTCATTGCTGCAATTGCATCATCTACATTACTATATCCTTGAATAAATTCTTTATTTCCACGAACTAATGGTTCTACCATCGCTGTTAATTCATCATCAGAATAAGATACCATCTTATACAATTTGTCTTTTGCTAAAGCAGAAAAATCCATTTTCATTTGGGCATTAAGTTTTGGTGGTTTTGAAGTTGACAAACCTAAGAAACTTCCACCTGTTATTACATTATCTTTCTCTCCACTTTTAATTCTATTCGACAAATATTCAACAACAACTCTTTCTTTATCCTGAGTTGAAAGTCTTTGTCTTAATATAGCTTCATTAGCGTGGGTAGTTTCATGCCTTATAACATCAGGTAGATCAAATACACCTTCTCTATAGGTATTTTCATTTATTGTAATTGTATGGTTTGATGAATTATAACCTCCGCCTTGTTTTGGATTATCTTTTATAACCTTAATTTCTGGTCTCAGTTTTTCCGGTATTCCACAGTCATCACAAGCTTCTTTATATAGAGATTTAACTTCTGCCTCTATTTGTTCACTAGTCATAGCTGCACGTCTTTTTCCTTCTGTAGTTTCTGCAAACTTCATTTTCTGCTTTTCTACTTTTACTTTTGATTCTTTAGTAAATAGAAATCGAAACATATCTTTTGCACGTGCAGAGATATTACTCGGTTTAAATTGGCTTGCTAGTGCTTTTAAACCAGCTCTTGTAGTAAACAATGATTTAGTTTCTTTTAATGCATCAATTGTTGTTCCCTTGCTTACTTCTTTTGATATTTGAAGCTTTTGAGCTTTATCTAAAGATGATACTCCAAGCTCATTCATTAATTTGGCTTCTTTTGCAACTTTAGCACTTTGTTTTGCCCCAAGTACACTCATTGCGACACCAACGGTTCCTTGTCCAACACCATTAAATGCTTTTTCTGCTTTGTCATATTCTTTATTTTTTATATTTACAGCTACATCAATTGCACTTTTTCCTAGTTGAAAAACACTTAATGCCCCAAAACCTACTGCCATTATCGGACCTAAAACAGGGACTAAAGAACAAGCAACTGCAGTAGCTGCAACCATTCCTATTGTCATAACAGGATGTTCAATAACTGCCGTTAAAGGAGAAAGAACTCCTTTTATAAAATTTTTGGCACATTCCGAAATATCAAATTTGCCGTTATTTGATTTATATTGTTTGATACTCGAAATTTCTATAGAATCAGGTTTGTATTCAATTTTAGCTTTTTCTTGTTTGATTTTTCCCAAAAATTCTTTAGATGTACTTATATTTTTTATATTTAAATCATTGTTAATTGGGTTCATTTTTTTCTTACACTCCATACTTTCCTTTATATAAATAAAGGAAAATATGGTTAAAAAATTGACAATGTATTAATTAAAAATAAATTTGATTTTATTATATGTTTTATTAATCTTTTATATTACTTTTCAAATAGCTATATATATTTGAATATTCACTTGGTATTTGTATATTATTCTCTGTGTATTTCTTTTCAAACCAGTTTAGTATATCTTGTTTGGATATAAGTCGTGAATATAACAGCATTGCAGAAATAGAAATATTAGTATTTTCATCATCAAAGTACTTAAATATTTCTTCTGTATTGTTGTTAGAAGCGAAAAGAGAAACAATTTTATATCTTTTCATATTAGTTTGAACATCAAAAATAAAAATTAATGCAATTAATAACTTTGCAACATTATATTTCTTTAGAGAAGCACTATTAAATATTAGTATTAAAACTTTTTCATACAAATATACTAAAATAACATATATTAAAACATAAAGAAAAATTTGAATTAAATTAGAAGTTTTAAATTGCAATGCAATATAATTTGCAGTATACATTGCTATTGTTACATATAGAACAAATCCAATACAAGAACTTAATCTAAAATCATTCATTAATTTTCTCCTAAAAGTATTTTTATTTTTTATAATATAAATTTCCCATTAATTCTTTTTTCCAAACATATAGAAAATATATTGAAAGAATTAAATATACAAGCCACATAATAACAGTTACAAAACAATTGGAACCATCAATGTATGCAAAAATCCACATAATTAATGATATAAGATTTACAAAAAACCATATATACCATTGCTCAATACATCTTTTTACCGTTAGAAATTGACCAAAGATTGAAAATACAGTTGCTGTAGAATCTAAATATGGATTTGAGTCTCCTGTTATTTTTAATAATATTGAAATAATAACTGATATTATTATCATCAATGTTAAATAAATAAATCTCTCTTTATTTGTAAGTTTTGTTTTTATAATTTCTCTTACATCTTTCTTTAAGTGTTTTTTCCATTTGAAAATACCTATTATTTCCATAGGAAGATAATAGAGCATATATAAACATAGATTGCCGTAGAAACCGTTTTTCAATGATAAATATGAATAACAAAAAGTGCCTATAATTCCTATAAAATAGCAAGATATCCTTCCTTTACCGGCTAAAATTGTATAACTTATGCCGCAAACGGCAGAAATTAGAGCTATTTTATTATCGTTTATAAGAATTGAGGTTATGATTATAACTAAAATTACAAATGGAAATAAGAAACGTTCATATTTCCCAAAATTTTTAAATTCTTCTTTTATTAATTTCATTAATTCCATAAGAAGAATTATAAAATAAATTTTAATAAATTGTTTAATTTCCATTGTGTTTGTTGTCTGCTGTTATTATGAAAATTAATAGTAGCAGTATAAATAATTCACCTTCTTATAAAGGATTTTGGAATAATAAAGCAGTGTTAAAAGGTTTAGAAACTATATCTGAACACGGAACTACTTTTGTTGCAGCAACTACTCTTGCAATGTCTGCAGGTGTAAGACCAATTGCCATTAATTTGACTCCTGATGTAAAAAAAGAAAATAAACAATATGCTACTACTAATTCAATTGCTTCAGGTTTAATAAAATTCGGCATAGTTGAAGCTATTGCTATTCCTATAGAAAATGCTGTTAAAAAAATAGATAAAAACCCTGAAAAATATTTAACACCACAAACAATAAAAACATTACAAGGAAATGCAAAAACACTTGCTGAGTCAAGAAGTTATAAATTTGCAACTCAGATATTAAAAATGGGAACAGGTCTAATTACTGCCATTCCTAAGGCTATGTTAACTGTTGCTTTAATACCGGTTATTATGAATAAGTTATTTCCTAAGAAAGAAGCAAAGAAACCAAATCTTAATGAATTAATTTTTTCAAATGATGATAACATCTTTTCATCTGATTTCAATAACAAAGAATTAAAAACACCTTCTTTTAAGGGCGGAATAACAGAACAAACAGCCAAAGGTATAGGGAAAATATTAAATAATAATTCAGTACAGAATTTTGTAAAAAAATATTCTTCTCAAGATACTAATATTGCAAGAAATATGTCTATTGCAACAGATGTTTTGCTTACGGCTTCTTTTGTTCATAGAACGGTTAAAAGCGAGAAAATAGAAAAAGAACGTAAAAAAGCTCTTATATGCAATAATGTTATTTCTACCGGTATTACACTTGCGGGCGGATATTCAATTGATAAACTAATTCAAAAGAATACAAATAATTTTATAGAAAATTTCAAAAAAGTAAATGGTAAAAATCCTAAACTTAGTAAGTATGTTGAGGGAATAAATATTCTAAGACCAACCATAATATTTGCGCTTCTTTATTATGGTGTTTTACCTGTATTTTCAACATATCTATCTGACAAAATAGATAAATTAACTCAAAAGACAAGTTCAAATCAGCTTAAAGAAATACATAAAATATAAATTTAGTTATTGTGTGTATGTTTTGGACGTAATAATAACATTTTTGTATCTTCTATTGCTTTTAAACCGTGTGGGATTCTTGCAGGCATGATTATCATTTCGCCTGATTTTAATCTATAGGTTTTTTCTCCTATTGTTATATCTGCCAGACCTTCTATTATCTGTGCAACTTCATCTTTTTCATCACAATGAAGACTTCTTTCATTTCCCTTTTTGAAAGAAATTAAGGTCAATGAACTTTGTTCATTATCAAATACTGTTTTCTTATTTATTGAATCTAAGTATTCGATATTGTGTAAATTTATAACTTCTGACATTTTAATTCCTTTTAATTTATATTATCTATTTTACCGAGTTTTTCTCTTCTTTTTTATTTTTTAATAAAAATACACAAGGAATTAGCAAAAATGCCGGTAATGCAAATATTGCAAATACATCTACAAATGACATTAATTTTGATTGAACAAGAAGTTGTTTATATAAAACAGTATTTGCTTTGATACTTGCTATATTATCGGCAGAATAGTGCAAGAATTTTGATGTTAACATCGAAAGCTTATATAGAAAAACATTATTAAATTGAGTTAAATTATCGACTAAATATACTTGATGTGCTTGAGATAGTCTTGCTATTAGTGTATTTGTCATTGAAATTGTAATCGCAGTTGTTACACATTTACTTAAACTATGCATACCTGCAGCTGAGGATAATGAACTTTTTGGCAGAGTTGAGAGTGCCATTGCAGAAACAGGTATAAACGCCATAATTAGACCAAAACCAAAAATAATATTTGGCAAAATTGTACAAGAAAATGAATATTCAAGACTTATATTTGTCATCATTAGTGTTGATATTCCTAAAAATAGAAATCCTGTGCCAATAAGAACTCTGCTATCTAATAATGTAGTAAGTTTTGGAACAATTAAAATTGCAACAAAGCAAGCAAGAGATCTTGCTATCATTGATGCCCCGCCAAGCTGGGCAGTGTAACCCATTAAACTTTGTAAAAACATTGGTAGTGCAACTAGTGTTGCATAGGCTATTACATTTAAGAAGGATGCAAGTATAGTTCCTATTAAAAAATTTAGGTTCGTAAACGCTCTTACATTTGTAATCGGATTTTTGTTTTCAAGTTCCCATACAATGAAAAACATAAATGCACATAATGAAAATCCTGATAACCAGCATATCCATCTTGCATCAAACCATCCGTATTGCTGTCCTTTATCAAGTACAACTTGCATTGAAAAAAGCCATAATATAATGGATATAATACCTACAATATCCGGATTTTTAACTTTTACTCTTGCCGGATTATTCATAACATTGCAATGTATTAGAACTACCGAGAATATACTGATTGGAATATTTATTATAAATAATGCTTGCCAACAGAAATTATCAACCAAATAACCTCCAATAGCAGGTCCCATAATTGCTGAAACCATAACTGCTATTGAAAAGATTCCCATTGCTATACCGTGTTTTTCTTTTGGGTATACTTGCAGCAAAATGGCTTGCGATAAAGGCATAAATGGTCCACCGCCTATACCTTGAATTATTCTTCCAAAAATCAATGTATTAAGGTTTGTTGCCATCAGACATATTAATGAGCCGATACCAAATATAACTGTAATTAATTTTAAGAAGTTTCTTCTTCCAAAGTAATTTTCCAACCATCCTGATATCGGTAACATTATTGCGTGGGTAATCATATAGCTTGTTACTACCCAGTTTACTTCATCTCTTGTTGAACCGAATGCTCCTGCCATATGCCCTACACCAACTGTTACCGTTGATGTTCCCAAAATTGATGCAATAGTAGGAATCATTATTGTAAAAGCTACCATCCAAATAGGAATTTTTAATCTTTGTTCAATAGTCCTTATCATTTTATTTTTACCTTTGGAACAACACTCATTCCCGGTATAATGTTATATTCAGAGTAGTCTTCTGTGAATGTTATTTTAACAGGAATTCTTTGAACAATTTTTATATAACTTCCTACCGCGTTTTCAGGCGGGAATAAGCTTGCTTTAGCTCCTGATGCTCTTTGAATACTGTCAACTTGAGCTTTAAATTTTTTACCGCCAAAAGTATCTATTTTTACAATAACTTCTTGTCCTTTTTGCATTTTGCCGACTTGAGTTTCTTTAAAATTGGCAACAATCCATACTTCAGGAGATACAACTGTTAAAATGGGCTGTCCTACTTTTACATAATTACCTATTTCAACATTTCTTGATGATATTGTTCCATCTTGCGGTGCATAAATTTTTGTATAAGATAAGTTCAATTTTGCAAGTTCTAATTGTGCTTCTAATTTTTCTATATTTGCTAATGAAGCATCATTTTTGGCTTTTGCTGATTTTAAAGCTGAATTCATACTTTTTTGTTTTTCAACTGCTTCATTATAGTTTGAATTTGCAACTTCTAATTGAGTTTTACTTGAATCGTATTCTTGTTTTGTGCAAATTCCTTCTTTATTTAGAGCATCATATCTTTTGTAATCCTTTTTCGCAAAATTTAATTTAGATTTTGCAGAATCAAGATTTTCACTTGATTGTGCTAACATAGCTTCTGTTTTTTCTGTTTCACTTCCTGCTACATTAGAATTTGCAATTGCTTCTGATAATTCGGCTTCAATTCTTCTTACTTCAGCTTCATAATCTTTTGGATCTATTTCTGCTATTAGTTGGTCTTTTTTTACCGAATCATTATCGTTTACATATAATTTTATTATATGTCCTGATGCTTTTGGTGCGACTGCTATTAGTCTTCCTTCAACAAATGCATCATCTGTTGATTGATAATAAAGAGAATGTATTATTGCTGCAATCCCCAATATTAAGAACAATACTGCTGTTATAGCAGGTACTATAACTCTTTTCTTTTGATATGATTTTCTGTTCTTTTTCTTTCTTGCTTTTCTTTCATTCAAAAAATGATTAACCCTTTTTAACTCCTCTGGGGAGTGTTCTTTCTTTTTTTTTGTCATGTTTTTAATGCCTATTGTTATGTGTAAATATTTTTATGTTATTATGATATCACAAAAAATATTAGAGATGGAAAACATGAAAAGATTAATTATTATTACACTGTCGATTTTTGCATTGTTATTTGTTTACAATAGTTGCGATGCAAAGAAAAATGAAAAGGAAATAAATACTTTTGAGTATATGAATATGCCATTTTGGCAAAAATGTAATGATGAAATATTGGTTAATCATTTAGAAGAGTTGTATAAAAATAACTTTGACCTTAAAATTGCAGCTTATCAAATAGAAGAAAGTAATAGAATTGTTAAAATTGCTTTATCTCAAGAATTACCTCATATTGCGTTTGATGGTTATGTTGGTAGAACACTTACATCATCAGATGAGCGTTTTGGTGACTTGGTTATACCTGATTATTCACAATACAGATATCTTTTACCATTAACTTTAAGTTATGAAGTTGATTTATGGGGTAAAAACAGATTAAGAACCAATAGTATGCAAAAAGAACTTGAAATCCGTAAACAAGAACAAAAGAGTTTATATATTTCACTTTCATCTAATTTTGCTATTAACTATTACAATCTTATTAAAACTGATGAAATGCTTAGATTACAAGAAGAAGAAATTAAACTTCAAGAAAAAATATGTGATTTAATGCAAAAAAGATTTGATTTCGGTTTATCTGATAAAAATGAACTTTTAAAAGAACAAAAAGCACTAACGGTTCTTATCGAAGGAAAAAATAAACTGCTTGAAAGAAGAGATGTTTTAATTAATCAATTGAACGTATTTTTAGGTGACAGAAGTTTCAGAGATTTGGAAAGAAGTTCTTTTGATTCTGTTAAGACAAATCTTCCGATTCCTGAAGGTATAGATTTTAGTATTACAGAAAATCGTCCGGATGTTGTAGCTTCTCGTTTTAGTCTTGAAAAAGCAGGTTATGATGTAAAAATCTCTAAAAGAAATATTCTGCCAAGTTTTGTTATAACAGGTAATTTGGGATATAACGCATATAGTCTTAGTAATTTATTCGGTTCAAATACAGGACTTGCTAATATTGGTGTTATTCCTTTTCTTGATATATTTGATGGCGGAAGAAAAATAAACGCGATGAAGTTGATGAAAAGCAGATATAATAAGCGTTTTGAAGAATATAATAAAAGACTTCTTACTTCTGCTCAAGAAATTAATGATGCTTTATATTCTGCAAAAATAGCTAAAAAGAATCATGATACTGTATCTAATCGTCTGAAACTTCAGGAAAATGATTCTTATTTAGTTTCAAGGAAAGAAGAAATAGGTACTGCCAATATAATAGATAGTTTAGTTAAACAAGAAGAATTACTTTTAGTAAGACAACAAAATGTTTCTTCTAAAGTCAATGAAATTATTGCATCTATTAATTTGTATAAAGCAACAGGTGGAGTTGATGTATTTACTACTTCGAATAATAATGATTTGTAAAATGATGATAAATTAAAATAAAAAAGCCATAATGTTTCCTAACAATTATGGCTTTTTATTTGTATAAATATATTTATTTTAAGAAATCAACTTTTCCTGTATCTAAATGATAATAAGCAGGAATGATTTTTACATTATTCTTTTTCATATATTTAACAAGTTCATTATCTTGAGATAAAAGTTCGTTAATATCTTGCATAACGTGGGCTTTTACAACATTATCGGAATTTATTTCTTTACCTTGTTTTTTACAATCTTCAATTGCTGGTTGAATAGAATCTTCTAATGCTTTTATATATTTAGTTTCTGAAACGCCTGATAGTGTAGCTGCAATAGCACCGCAATCTTGATGTCCCATAATAACAATTAGTTTTACACCGCAGTGCATAACAGCGTATTCAATACTTCCAATAACATGTTCATTTAATACGTTACCTGCGTTTCTTATTTCAAAAATATCACCCAAACCTTGGTCAAAAATCAATTCAGGTGGTACTCTTGAATCTGAACAAGAAAGTATTACTACAAAAGGATGCTGTCCTTTTAACATTTCTTTTCTTCTTTCTTTATCAGAATCAGGATGTTGTTCTTTTAATTCTACAAATCTTTCATTCCCTTTTATTAGTTTTTTTAGTGCTTCATCTGCAGAGATATTTTCTGTATTATGGTTTGCCATACAGATATTTGCATTCATTAATAGGGTAAACGAAAGTATAAAAGAAAATACCAGTTTTTTCATTTCTACCTCTCTAATCTGTAACATTATTAGTTTAACTCAAAAATGTCTAAAAACTTGAGATAATATTATTTTTTAGAATATAATTTTCTTGTAGTGTATTAGGGGTTGTATTATGAGTGAAAAAGAAAAAATGATTAATGGTGAATACTATAATCCTGTTGAAGATGAACAGCTTACAATGGATAGAATAAGGGTTAAAGATTTATGTTTTAAATATAATGCATTACCTTCTTCTATGGAAAAGGAAAGACTTGATTTAATAAAACAAATTTTTGGTAAAACGGGTGAAAAAATTACGGTTGAATCATCATTCTATTGTGATTACGGCTATAATATTGAAGTTGGTGAAAACTTCTATATGAATCATAATTGCGTTATTTTAGATTGTGCAAAAGTAAAGTTTGGTGATTTTGTCTTTATTGGTCCTAATTGTAGTTTTTATACTCCAATTCATCCGATGGATGCAAAGACTCGAAACTCATATATAGAAAAGGCTATGCCTATTACAGTCGGTAATAACGTTTGGTTTGGTGGAAGTGTTACTGTTTTGCCGGGTGTTACTATCGGAGATAATGCTGTAATAGGAGCAGGCAGCGTTGTTGTTAAAGATATCCCTGCTAATACTTTGGCGGTCGGCAATCCTTGTAAACCTGTAAGACAAATTGAACAATAAAGGAACTGTAATGTTTGATAATAAGGTTAATGTATTAAAAGCTTTAGCTATAATGATTATTGTTTCGGGACATTTGGAATTTTCTCTTATTCCTATGTTTCCTCCATATTCATTTCATTTGGCTTTATTTTTCTTTATTGCAGGTTATTTATTTAAAGAAACTTATCTTGATAAGGTTCAAGAATTTGTAATAAAGAAAGTAAAAGGTTTATTATTCCCTTATTATTTATATATTGTCTTCTATTTGTTGGTAACAATAATTATTGCGAAATTGACAGGACAATTCTGGGGAATGGAGGTTAATCTTAAAAACTATATAATTACACCTTTCGCGAATGGTCATCAGTTAGATTTTGCTTGCCCTTTATGGTTTGTTACTCAATTATTTATGACTTTGATTTGTTTTTTGTTTGTATTTAGAAAATTAAAGTCAATTAATGATAATAAGTGGTTTCATTTAGGAATATTTTTATTATTGGCTATTGTTTCTATTCCATTGGCAAAGTATAGAAATGATGCTTTTATGTTGGTCGTTATAAGAACTTTATTTTCAATGTTTTTTGTTTATCTTGGTTTCTTCTATAAAAATTTCGTTTTGGGAAAATATAATATATTTACAACGAAAATTTTTATGGGAATAGTTGCTTTACAAAGTTTATTATGGCTTACAAATAAAGATTTTAATCCCATTGACGGTATAGGGCTTAGTTATATTCTTGTTTGGGGCGAATTTGACAGTTTTTTAGTCCCGATTATTACAAGTATTACAGGCATTTGGATGTCTTTATTTATTGTTGAGTTGCTTTATCCTTATATAAAAGACAATAAATTTATATATCATATGGGGCAAAATACATACCATATTATGGCAAATCATTTATTTATAATGTATTTAATAACAATTACTTTGATGACGATAAAAGGAATCCCTGTTTATGTTAAGAATGCTCATGATATATATTGGTTTTACAGCCCATTAAAAACAACTTATTTCTATTTTGTTGTGACTATGGTTATATGTACTTATATTGGTGTCGGATTAAAGCTTATGAAAAAGAAATTTGATCTAAAATTGAATCAACACTGATTTCTTCCATACAAGGAGCATATATTTTGTCTGTTCCCTTTAGATATTTACATTTTCTTTTGTTGCAAGGTGCACATTCTTTTTTTGATGAAATATTTATACCGTTAGAATAACATCCTGTTCGTTCAACAGGCATGGACCCATATAAACCAATTGATTTTACACCAAGTGCCGTTGCAATATGTAATGGTCCGGAATCACCTGATATCATTAAATCTGCTTGGGAAATTATTCCGCAAGAATCTTCAAGCTTTAGTTCTCCTATATAATTAACGCAGTTTTTAATTTCGTTAAGAGGTTTAAGAAAATCTTTATCTTCTTTAGCTCCATTTAAAATTATTGTTCCGTTATATTTTTCTTGAAGTTTATTACCTAATTCAACCCATTTATCAATTGGATAAGTTCTGCCTTGTCTTTTTGCAAAAACACCGCCTGCATTTATTACAATAAAAGGTCGTTTATAGTTTTCAAGTTTTTTCTTTGCTCTATTGATAACTTCTTGTTCAAGATATAGCTTTAAATGTTCAGGTTTTTTCATCTCTGGAAATGCTTTTAATCCTGTTTGCCAAAAATTTGTTACTGCATGAATATTGAAGTCTTTTTTATAAACCAATTCTTTTTTTATTCCGGCAAAATGAGTAATTGCTCTTATTTTAAATGAAGGTTGAAGGTTTATCACTAAATCATATTTTTCTTTCTTTAGCAATTTTGATATTTGTATTGTGTATGAAGAAAATAATTTAAACTTTGGGTCTAGATCAATAAATTTTGTAATATATGGATTTTCCTTAAACATAAATTCCATTATTTTATTTGATAAATAATGAATTTCTGTTTTAGGACTTATTTCTTTTATTGCTTGAACTAATGCAGAAGTATGTACTACATCACCTATTGCACCTGTTCGGATGATTAAAATTTTATTGTAATTCAAAATACTCATAAACAAATATTAGCACAATAATATCTATTGAGCTTCTAATAATTTATATCTTTCTTCCCAAGACGGGTGGGTTGAAAAGTAACTGAAAAATTCAGGTGTTTTTTCATTATCTTTAAGTCTTTTTATAAAATTTTTACCACCGTTATTTGTTCCATATATTTTTACTAGCATCCTACTTGCGTATAAATCAGCTTCTTTCTCTTGTTTTCTGGAGTGAGATAGAAATTCTGTTTCGGAAATTCCTTGAACAATACTTTGCATATGGCTACTTTGACCGGTAATTAGACATAATGCAATTATTCCAACTTGTTTACTTATTGTTTTTAAATGATCTCTATGTGCATAATGTCCTAATTCATGAGCAAGCACAAAGGCAAGTTCTTGTTCTGTAAGGTTCTTTTCTATAATACCTGATGTAAATATAATGCTTCCATCAGGTGAAATCATCGCATTTATTTCTTTATTCGTTAATATATTAATATCAAATTTTGATTTATTTTGAAGATTTTTATCATTTTTAATTATTACTTCTTTCAAATGGTTTAATTGCAATATTTTCTTACTATATTTATTATCTGTTTTTATATGTTGCTTAACAGAAAATAGTGATTCTATTTTTAATTGAGTCTCAACCGGCATTCTATCAATATAGAGTGAGGCTAAAAAACTAAAAGAAAACAAAAATATTAGTACAATACATACAATACCGGATAAAAGAATTAAAAAATCCTTGCCTTCGTTTGTAGTACTTACATTTATATTATCTTCTTGAATTAATGCAAGTTGATTTTCGTAATTATTGTTCTTTTTCATATGTTATAGCTGTTCCATATGCAATTATTGCACATTGAGGAATACTTTGAGGATTATATAAATCGCTAAGCATTACTGATTCAATTCTTACATTGACAATAATATTAGCATACTTAGCTTTTTCTCTCATTCTTAATATAGCTTCGCGTCTGGCTCTATCCATAATAGACTCAAATGGAGTAAGTCTTCCGCCAAAAAAGTTTTTTAATGAAGCAACAAAGTTTTTAAAATAATCACCGCTTATTACGACTTCACCTGCAACAAGTTCTATCTTTTTTATTTTTTTATTTGTTGTCCATTTTTTTGCACCGAAACTAATTATTGGTTTTCTAATTAACGCAATTTCTCTTTGTTGGATATTCTTAAAATGTCTTTTTTCTAAATAGCTTCCTGTTCCATATGTTAGAAGTAGGAGCAATATAAGAATAATTAAATCTAACATTATTAACCTTCCGGTTTTACTACTTCTACTGCTGTTCCGTATGCGTAGACTTCGGCAGCACCTACTGTAACAGATGATGTTGCAAATCTTACATTAACAATTGCATTAGCTTTTAGTTTTTTTGCTTGTGCAACCATTCTGCTTACAGCTTCTTCTCGAGCTTCTGTCAAAAGTTCGGTGTAGCTTTTAAGCTCTCCTCCAACCATATTTTTTAAACCTGCACCAATATCTTTTATGGCATTTTTTGCTCTAACTGTACTTCCTGAAACTAATCCGCAATGAGCTTTTATTTTCATTCCAGGGATTGTTTCTATAGTTGTTATAATCATTCTTAACTCCCCCTCTAAGATAATTCTATTTTTTGGAGTGGGCTTTGAATACATACATATGGAGTATATTAAACTTTTGTTTCTTCTGTTACAAATGTTTTTGATTCTATATATTTAATGCATGAACAAGCTGCAACAGCACCATCAGAAGCCGCAGTTATTACTTGTCTTAGTGGTGTATTTCTAACATCACCAGCTGCAAAAACTCCATTTATTGATGTTTGCATATTAGTATCTGTTTCAATAAAACCTTGTTGGTTTTGTTTTATTTGTCCGTTGAAATATTCTGTATTCGGTGTAAAGCCAATATAGGGGAATACTCCATCAACTTGAAGTTCTTTTATTTGATTTGTTTTTAAATCTTCTAATATTATTTTTTCTACTGTATTAGTTCCAAGTATTTCTTTTGGTGAATGACTTAGTATAAATTCTATTTTTTCATTATTAAATGCTTTTTGTTGATAAATTTTATCAGCTCTTAGTTCGTCTCTTCTATGTACAATGTATACCTTTTTTGCAAACTTTGTAAGATAAATAGCTTCTTCAATGGCAGAATTACCACCGCCTATTACCGCAAGAGTTTTATCTTTATAAAATGCACCATCACATATGGCACAATAACTTACACCTCGGCCTTTAAACTCGTCTTCGCCCGGAATATTGAGTTTCTTTGCCTGTGCACCTGTTGCAATAATTATTGATTTAGCTTTATAGATAGTATCTGTTGTTTCAATTTCTTTAACTTCATTTATAAGGTTTATAGTTTCGATTTCAACCATTGGAAATTTTTCAACACCGAATTTATCTGCATGTTCTTCAAATTTCTCCATTAATTCAAATCCGCCAATTAATGAAAATCCGGGATAATTTTCTATTTCTAAATAATTAGAAGGTTGTCCGCCAAACATATTAATATCAAGTATAGCTGTTTTTAAATTCCCTCTTGAAGCATATATAGCTGCCGAAAATCCGGCAGGACCCGAACCCAAAATTATTACATCAAAAAATAATTCTTTTTTATTTGTCATATATCCTCACTCGTCAATTATAGTCCCAAAATCCCCGAAATAGGTGATCCTGAAATTTTAGTGCCTTTTACTTGATATTCGACGTAATCTTCTTTAATAAGTTTCCCGTCTTTAAAAGTCTTTATACTTATTTTATCAACTCCTGTAAAATTGTCACCTTGTAAAGTTAAGATTGGAGTTTCAATTGATTCTTCATCAGGATAATAGCTTCTTTTTTCAAATTTTACTGTTTTTCCTTTTACATCATTAACTGTAATATCTGCCCTTGCACCTGATAAAGGATTCATTAATGTTATAATGTCCCCGGTTCGTTTCAATGTCCAAATATCTACACTTTTACTGTCAAAATATTCTTTATTTGTACTTTTTGTGCAAACAGATACAACTTTCCAGTCGCCAAAAAATTCTTTTGGCACTTTATCTGTCATTGCAACGTTACCTTCTATAACCATTGCACTGCAGGAATTTATTAATACACACATTAAACTAAATAAAATTAATAATATCTTTTTCATATTATTAATTTAATGTTGTTTTTTGGAAAATCAAATTCTCCAATCAGAATGATAAGTTTTATTATATTTTGTTATTAATAATTTATCTTTAGAGTTTAAATGGAATATTAAATAAATCTTATTTTAAACTTTAGCTTTGAACTGCAAGTTTAATTTCTTCTATTTCTTGAACTTTATAAAATAATCTGGATGCAGTTGCAAATTGTTTTGGATTTGCACTGACATATATTTTATGCTCGTGTTTCTTTTCTTCACATAAAATGTTATTTTCTTTTAGGTTTTGATATATGTATTGAGCAAAGTGTCTTGCAGGATTTATAAAAAGTTCTTCAGGTGCAAATTGGGTTAAAATATTTAATAAATACGGATAATGAGTACAGCCAAGAACTATTTTATCTATATTATGTACAAGCATTTCATCCAAATGCATTTTTATATTATTTATACTGTCTTCATTCTCTTGCAGTTCTTTTTCTACAATATTTACCCACTCAGGACAAGCTATCTCAAATACTTGTGTATTTGGGGAATATTTTTGAATTTCTTTTTTATAAGCATGTGAATTAACTGTGCCTTGTGTCGCAAAAATCCCTATATTTCTGTAGTTTCCTATTGCTATTTCTTTTGCAACGGTTTGAACAATAGGATATATTTTGAAATCATATTTAGGACTTAATGTGTCATAAGTTAAGGCAGAAGTGGTATTACAAGCCATTACTACAGCTTTGACTTTTTTCGCTTTGAAAAAATCAAAAATATTTTGAGTGATTTTTATAAGTTCTTCTTTAGTTTTATTTCCATAAGGAAGATTTAAAGTATCTCCAAAATATATGTAATTTTCATCAGGCAAAAGCTGTACTAATTGAGAAAAAACACTTAACCCGCCAACCCCTGAATCAAATATACCTATAGGAGAGTTATCCATTTTTATTAATACTCCGTTAAATAATTAACTATGCCATCCGCAATGGCTTGTGCCGAACCCATTTGTCTTTTATCTGATTTTAATGAACTTCTTTCTTGTTCATTTGATATAAAACCTAATTCCAAAAGTACAGCAGGTGCTTCTGTGTGGTTTATAACATAAAATTTAGACTTAAACAAGCCTCTGTCTGTTGCATTTACATTTTTCATTAATTCTTTATGAACTACTTTTGCAACTTTATATCCGTTGTCTGAATAATAATGTGTTTCTATACCGTTAATTTCTGTTTTTACACTGGCATTAATGTGTACACTTATAAAAATATCTGCATTATTATTATTTGCAATTTGTACACGCTCATCAAGAGTCAGAGTCTTATCTGTACTTCTTGTCATTATAATGTTTTTCATTCCCATATCTCTTAGACATTCTCTTAATTTTAATGCAATATCCAATGTTAAATCTTTCTCTAAAACATTTCCTCTGGAAGCACCTGTATCAAGTCCGCCATGACCGGGATCAATTACGATAACCTTGTTTTTTACCCTTTTGGGAATAGCTTGTTCTGTCCTCTTTTGAGAAGATTTTTTTATTTGTGAACGTTCAAGTAAATCAGCAAAAGGACTTTCTTTCTTTATTTCTTCACTCGGCTTTCTTACCGGTGTTTGAGTTTGTGTCGGTAATGATATTATATTTTTATTTACTTGCGTTTGAGCTTTTTCTGCAGTTGATGTTGGGCTGTTTGTTCCTGTTATTATCTTTTTTGTAAATACAAAACGTAATTGAGAAGCATTCAATGCTTCATAACAATCAACCAATGTAGAGGATTCTGTTGGGAATGATATTGAGTATATATTTATTCCTATTTTCTTTGCGTTAAATCCGTTTTTGTTTTTTATAGCGAGTGCGTTAAATGATTCTACATCGAAATTTGTAAGATTATAGAATAAAACGTTAATTTTATTAGTTTCTCTTTTGATTGAATATATTATAGGATTTGAAAATATTATATTTATTACATCTGTATTTTGATTTATTGTCTGCTCTTTAAAATATGTCAGTTCGCTTCTGACGGGAGTCATACTTACTCCTGAAATATTACTACTGCTTCCTATTAAAAGAGTTTGTAAATTAGTTGAATATACAGGTCTATATGCATTTGGATAATCTGTTTTAATTACAATCCTAGCTTTTGAAGGTTCAAATTGCCCAATTTTTGCCGTAACTGTTTCAGATAACTTAAATTCTTTATCCCTTAATTCTTGCAAAACAATTGTATTAGGTAAATCAAAAACAACTCTTGAAGGTTCTGTTAAGGTAAATGGTTTCTCAACATTAACAACGCCAATACCTCCAATTAGTAAACTTCCGTTTCTTGGAATTGCTTTTTCCAAGAAAAATCTTGATTTTAATTTAGCTTGTCTTTGTTCTATATTTGGACGTACAAGCTCTTGGTCATCTTCTTTAAATGCTTGTTGTACTTTTTGAAAAATCTCATCTGATTCGTTGGTTGATTGTTTCTCTTCAGGTATTGCAATAGCTTTTTCATAATATTCAATAGCACTTGTTTTTGTTTCTTTATAGGTTTGTGTTAAATATTGTTGGGTTGGGATTTCATTATTTAATTTAATAATAATGTTGTTCTTTATTTTTAATACCTTTATTTGTGATGTATCATAATTGGGTGTTTTCCATATTACAATACGAACAATATTTGGATTTACTGAATTTTGAGCAATCCTTACTTGAGTTAGTTTGCTGTTTCTTATTTCATATGTAGAATTTGAAAAAGTTATAACAGCGTTTTCAATATCAAAAAAGACTCTGTCAGGTTCTGTTAATATTTGCTTTGTTATTTTAATATCTGCAGTTTCATCACTTCCTGATGTTCCTAAAAATATTATTGAATCCGAATTATCAAAATTGATACTGTTTATTTTTATTGTGGTTTCTCTTTTGGCAACAGGAATTATATCTTCTGCAAAAGAACTATAACTGCTGCTATATGTGCAGAAGGATACGATTAAATATATAAAAGTTAATAATATTCGCCATTGTATCATATTTATAATAATAAACTTAATTGGCTGAATATCAAATAATTTAAAGAAAATAAACAAAAAATACTCTTGCCTGACAAGAGTATTTTTAATCTATATTTTTATATCAAACTATGAGTTCGAGCTTGAATTACCTAAATTAGGACGAAGAGAATCTAAAACACTGGAAGTATCATCTTCAACACCATCATTGTAGTATAAGCTTGTTTCAGAAGCTCTATATGATTTATATTTAGCAAGCGCTTCTTCACGTTGACAATCATAAGTAAATTTTGTTATTTCTTCACTAGTAACTCTGCCATCACCATTTGAATCTATTTGGTTAAAGTATTGCAAAACAGTTGAATAAAGGCTTGAATCACAATTACCGGATGCGCATAAAGTTTGAATTTCATTATAAGTTAAACCTTGAGTTTGCATTGTTGTCATTATTTTATTTAAATCGGTTCCAGTTAATTCTCCATCACCATCATTATCTAATGATGCAAAATTAGAGGTTAAATATTGTAAAAAAGTATAATTTGAACCTAATTGATATAAAGTTGTAGAAGAAACATTTGTCAAATCATCTAAAGTAAGACCTTTGCCTGAAGTGCTGCTGTTTGACATTAAAGTTGCATATGTATTTGATAAACCAGCCATTGCACTTGATAATAGAGATTGTCCGTTTAAAATACTCATATATTGTTACTCCTTTATTTACATAATATGCCGTACTAACATCTTAATGAGATTTTTTCAAAAGTAAACCGTTTGTTTGATGGATTTTTCTTGTAAATAAAAAAGGAGTTCAATTTGAACTCCTTTTTATATGATTTATTAGCATTTTTTGTATTTTCTGTAAGCTTTCTTTTGCTGATCTGATAATAAAGCTTTGAATTGTTTTTCATAACATTTGCAAATTTCTTTTCTCTTTTTCTTTAAATTTTTGATTGTTTTCTTTACTTTATTAATTTGACTTCTTTTTGCACAGCTTTGTTTTAATTGACAAAGGTTTGCTTCTTCACATTCTAATCTTTCATTTAAACTTAAAACTTCAAGTTCATATTTGTCTTGAATTTTCATTGCAGTACAAATTTGAGTATCACTTAATCGCATTTGAGTAAAAAGAGTTTTCATGTTTTTGTTAGTGCATAAAAAACATTCAGAAGAACAAGGTTTAACATAAGCTTGAGGACTTGGTTTTTCACAAGGTTTTTCACAAGGCTTGTTGCAGGATTTTTGACAAGGTTTTTGACAAGGAACAGATGTTTGAGTTTTTGGCTGCATTTTCATTTCGCTGTCACAAGGACTGTTTGCAAAGCCTGATAGTGAACATAAAAATGCAAATGACAATAATAATAGGTAAACTTTTTTCATGTTAGATCTCCGTTATATCTTAGTACCTGAATAAGTATTCAACATAATTTGAGATTTGAATATTAATAAGATGACTAGTATAAGAGACTAATATTTAGAAAAATCCAAAGTAAAAAGGAGTTGAAAACTCAACTCCTTTTCTTTAGAAAAAATAATTTTAGAATTAGCAATAAAACTATTTGATTTCAACAGTAGCGCCAGCAGCTTCAAGTTGTTTTTTAATAGCTTCAGCATCTTCTTTTTTAACGCCTTCTTTAATTGGTTTTGGAGCGCCGTCAACTAAATCTTTAGCTTCTTTTAAGCCAAGACCAGTGATAGCTCTAACTTCTTTAAGAACAGCGATTTTGTTAGCACCAGCAGAAGCTAAGATAACGTTAACTTCAGATGCTTCTTCTTGAGCAGCTTCAGCAGGAGCAGCAGCAACTGCAGCAACAGCTACAGGAGCAGCAGCAGAAACGCCGAATTTTTCTTCCATAGCTTTAACTAATTCAGCTGCTTCGATTAATGTTAATTTTTCAATTGATTCTAAAATTGATTCTACGCTCATTTTATTTCTCCTTTTAATTTAGTTTTTGTAATTAGTAATATAATCTTTCAAAAGTCATTAAGCAGACTTTTGTTTTGCAACTTGATCCATTGCTCTAACCAAACCGCTCATAACAGCGTTGATAGCGCCAACGATACCGGTTGCAGGTGAATTTATGCTGCCAAGCATTTTTGCATAAAGTTCTTCTTTAGAAGGAAGACTTGCAAGAACTTCTGTTTCTTTAGCATTTAATAATTTGCCATCTAAAGCAGCTGCAATAATTTCGCCTTTTTTAGCTTCTTTAATGAATTTAGTAACAACTTTAGCTGGTACAACTTCATCAGCGAAACCAAATGCTATAGCAACAGGTCCTTTTAATGCGTCAGCAAGAACTTCGAATTGAGTTCCTTTTGATGCAACTTTTGCAAGGGTATTTTTAGTTACCATGTAATCGCTGTTTTC
>CALUPH010000012.1 GCA_944322615.1 Candidatus Gastranaerophilales bacterium
AGGACTATGGAACCCGCCAAAAGCTCTTGAATACTAAAATAGAGCCTCTTCATAAAGGCTCTAAAAAGTTAAATGTCCGAGATGGGACTTGAACCCACAAGGTTTTCACCATACGAACCTGAATCGCACGCGTCTACCAATTCCGCCACTCAGACATTCTATTATTATTTTATCACTATAATTTGAAAAGTTATTAGCTTATTTTCAAACTTCATATAAAAAAGGTTCTGAAAAAATTCAGAACCTTTCATAACTATTACATCTATATTTAGTTATAAGCTTTTAATGACTCTGTAAATATAGCTTTTACAACTTCTTTAGTACCTTCAACAGGGGCTATTGAAATTAATCCGCTTAATGACGGGGTCTCAAAAGTTAAATTTACAAGTTTTTCAACATCAGCTTCTGAAAATCCTTCATCTGTTAATTTCTTTGTTATACCAACAGAGAATAACCATTCTTCAATTTTCTTAGCTGCATATTCAGCTTCATCAGGAGTACCTTTTAAATCAGGTATTATTGTAGAGAATAATGAAGCTAATGTTTTAGCTTTTGCAGGATATATATATTTAACAACTGCAGGTAAAATCATAGCTAAGCCTAAACCGTGAGAAAGTTTTGGTTTTATACCGCTTAACGGATGTTCTAAAGCATGTGTGAAATGTAATAAACCATTGTCGAAACTTACACCGCCTAATATAGAAGCATATAATAAGAAATATCTTGCTTCTTTATTTTGAGGGTCTTTATTTATAATCGGTAAATATTTTGCAACAAGCTCAATACATTCCTTTGCTGTAGAAATAGAATAAGGAGATGCAACTTTTGTTGTTGCAGCTTCAATTGAGTGGTTTACTGCATCAATAGATACATATATAGTTTGTTCAGGTGATAAATTCATCATTAATGCAGGATCGTCAATTGAATATGAAGGATATATGCAATCATATGCAATAGCCGGTTTATATTCAGTTTCAGGGATTGTAACAACAGCAAATCTGTTTGTTTCTGTTCCTGTTCCGTGTGTTAGGTTTATAGCTACTATAGGAACTGCTTTTTCAGGTATGAATTTGAATTCGTAAATATCTCTTGCTGTTACACCTTCATTAGCAAGCATAATAGCAACTGATTTTGCAGCATCAATAGGAGAACCGCCGCCAATACCCATAACTGCTTTTGCACCAAACTCTTTACCTTGTTTTGCTGCAGCATCAACTGCATCAGCTGTTGGGTTTGGAGTTACTTCTGCATAGTTTGTATATGCAATTCCATTGTTTTTTAATGCTTTTTCTATAACTTCCCAAGCACCTGAAGATTTATAAGCATTTCGACCTGAAACAACCAAAATTTTATCAATTCCTTTTGATTTCATGTCTTTTGCAACATCTTCAATTTTATTAATTGCTCCAAAACCAAAGTATACATTTGGCTTTAATCTAAGTTCAACAACTTGATTGATGTCTACTTCATTTTTCCACATATATAATTCTCCTTTCTTAGACATCCGATTATACAATATTTTTGAAAATTTTAACACCAACTATCGGGTGGAAAATTCTTTATGTTATAATTTTATTGATTTTATATACAGATAAAGCGAGTAAGGAATATGGATAACAGCGGAACAATAGCATTAAAACAAGAAGTTTTGGTTAGATTAGTAGAAGCATTCTTTTCTGATAATTTTGAAGAAAAAGCAAGATTAATACCTTTTGATATGAGACCTAAAGGTTCGGATGTACCTTTTAGATGTTGTATATATAAAGAAAGAGCTATCCTAAGAGATAGAGTTATTGCTGATTTGGGATTTTCTATAGAAGATGATAATGAAGAAACTTCACTATCTGAATATGCAAAAGAATCACTACTTCGTGAAAAAATTGATGAAAAAGTTTTAACTGTTATTGGGGCTGCTTGTAAAGGTTGTGTTCCAAACAGAATATACGTTACAAATTTATGTCAGGGCTGTGTTGCTCGTTCTTGTGTTCAGGCATGTAAGTTTGGTGCTATAAGTATTGTTAACGGGAAATCATATATAGACAGTTCAAAGTGTAAAAACTGTAAGATGTGTATGGCAGCTTGTCCATATAATGCTATAGTAAAAATAGCAGTTCCTTGTGAAGACGCATGTCCAGTCGGCGCTATTGAAAAAGATGAAAACGGACTTGCTAAAATTGACCACGAAAAATGTATTTCTTGCGGAAGATGTGTAAAAAGATGTCCGTTTGGTGCAATTAATGAAAGAAGTCAGTTAATTGACATTCTGAAAAATATAAAAGCTGAAAATGAAGTAGTTGCTATGATTGCTCCATCAATTGTCGGTCAATTCAAAGGAAGTATTTATCAATTAAAAACCGCAATGATTAAAGCAGGTTTTTCAGAAGTATATGAAGTTGCACAAGGTGCTGAAGTTACTACATTGAATGAAGCAAAGGAATTTGAAGAAAGAATGGAACAAGGTGAACATTTTATGACTACATCTTGTTGTGCAGGTTATAATGAACTTAGAAAAAAACATTTAACCGAAATAAATAAATATGCTTCAGATACAAAGACACCTTTGTATTACACAGCAGAGATTGTAAGGAAAAAACATCCGGATGCAAAATTAGTTTTTGTAAGCCCCTGTGTTGCAAAGCGTAAAGAAGTATTTGAAAATGATAATGTTGATTATTTGATGAATTATATGGAGCTTAGTGCTTTAATTTTAGGAAAACATATAAATATAGAAGAATGCGAAGAAACTCCATTTGATAAAGAAAGTGCAAAACAGGCAAGAAATTATGGTGTTATTGGTGGTGTAGCTTCTGCTGTTGAATCAGTTCTTGAAGAACAAACAAGCGTAAAACCATGTATAATTAATTGCTTAAATAAAGATACAATTAAACAGCTTAAAAAATATGCAAAGGACGGAAGCTGTGCTGATGGTAATTTGATTGAAGTTATGTGCTGTGAAGGTGGTTGTATCGGTGGTAATGCTGTTTTAGCTCAACAAAGAACTGCAAAGAAATCACTTCAAACATTGTTAGATAAAAGTAATGATTTGAAATAACAAATTATTAACCAAAGAAAAATCTTGCTACAATGATAGCCATAATAATACCGACTAAATCTGCGCTTAGTCCTGTTAAGAGCGCGTATCTGTACTTTTTAACGCCTATTGCCCCAAAATATACGGTTAGGACATAAAAAGTTGTTTCGCTGCTTCCGAGCATAATAGCTGCAAGTTTTGATGTATATGAATTAATATCATTGTTTGCAATTATATCGGAAAAAACACCAAGGGCAGCACTTCCTGATAATGATCTTACAATAGCAAGCGGAAGTATTTCTATAGGCATATGGATTTTATTAAGAATACCTGAACAAACTATAGCTAAAGAATCAATAGCACCGGATGCTCTTAACATAGATATTGCAACAATAATTGCAACAAGGTACGGAATTATATTAAAGCTGACTTTTACTCCGTCTTTTGCACCTTCAATAAAAGCTTCATAAATAGGAACTTTTTTTATTAGTGCTACTGTAAGAATGATTAAAATAACAGCAGGTAAAGTCCAAAGAGATAATATGTCTATGAATTCTTTAATCGGCATTTATAACCTCGCAATCTTTTTGAGGAGGAAATACTCTTTTGAATAATTTTGCAATTATAATGGCTGATATAAAGGCTGTTGAGGTTACTATTAATGTTGGAATAATTATTTCTGTAGGATTATTGCAGCCATTTGCTGCTAAGATTGCTATAACAGTTGCAGGAATTAATTGAAACCCTGCGGTATTCATTGCAAGCAATGTGCACATAGAGTTTGAAGCACTTTCTTTATCTTTGTTTAATTCTTGCATGCCTTCAATTGCTTTTATTCCTATTGGAGTTGCTGCATTAGCTAAACCTAAAGCATTCGCCGAAAAGTTCATTGCTACATCTCCAATTATTGGGCTATCTTTGGGAATTTCAGGGAAAATTTTTTGAGCTATCGGATTTAAAATTTTGGATAAAAATTCAACAATACCTGATTTTTCAGCAATTTTCATTATGCCGAGCCAAAAAGTCATTATGCCTAGGAGTGTAAGTATAATTTTTACAGCTAATTCAGTACCTGAGAAAATAGCATTGGCTACGTCATTTAATTTGCCGTTAAAAGCTCCGAATATTATTGAAATAACAATTAGAAAATACCAAATATAGTTCATAAAAACCTTCTTCGCTATTTTATTTTATTTGATATTGAAAAAAAAAGCAAAACATCATAATATATAGATATGTCGATGTGGCACTCTGCCGCAGAAAAACGATTAAATATCGTTTTTCGAGAGGGTTGTGCTAGACACAACCTCCGCCACAAAAGACAATTTGTATATTATATTGAAATAAATTTAGAAAAAATATGTCGATGTGGCGGAATTGGTATACGCGCACGTTTGAGGGGCGTGTGGAGCAATCCTTGCGGGTTCAAGTCCCGCCATCGACATTTAACTTTTTAGAGCATTCGTTATAGGACTCTATTTTAGTATTCAAACGCTTTTGGCGGGTTCCATAGTCAATTTATCTTTATAAAATTAAAACATTTTTAACTGAACCATATCTTTTGGGATTTCTATCTTTATCTTGTTACCATCAAAATCTATTGGGATAACTCCTTTTTTAATTAATTCGTATGCAGGACTTTTAGTATTATGCTGTGGATAATATACAAAAACTTCTCGTTGTTTCTTGAGACCATCAATTGCTCCAGACCAAGTTCCACCAGAAAAATTTGTTTGAGCAACATATATTTCTTTTGCTAATCCATATATATATCTGTTACGCCCCATCGCCAAACCTGTTGACCATGGAGCATTAACTGGGTATGTGCTTAATACTATAACTCCACCATTTTCAATTTCATTTTTGTATTTTCTAAAACCACTATCAAATGTTAAAATCCCTTGCGGTAATACAATTATACTATTCCCTTTATATTTAATTGAAGAATCAAGTGCTTGTTTATCGACACCTTTTGCAAAACCACTAACTACAACTTTATATTCCTGAGCCATCTTCTTTGCAATATTATCTGTAAAAGCTAATGCATCTTCATTGGCATCTCTTGAACCAACTATTGCAACAGCATTTTCTTGAAGAATATTTACATCTCCCTTTGTATATATAATAGTTGGGGAATACTTAACTTTTAAATTCTCCTTCATAATTTTTGGATATAACTTGGAATTTAATGTAATAATTTTAATCCCTTTGTTTTTTAATTGTTCAACTTGAAATGATAAATTGGGAAGAGTTTCACGAACATTATTAATATCTACAAGCTCTTTTTCAGTACAACCAAAAGTGCTTGCAATCAGATTATTATCCAACTCAAAAAAATCTTGTAATGACATTTGTTTATTGTTTATTATGTCAATTACTAACGTATTAATTCTTTCTTGAGTCCATCTTGGTAGATGTGCAATTGCTATCCAATATACAAATTCATTATCCATTACTCATCCCCTACATTTGTTTTGGCTATTGTTAAAACACTTACATTTGCTACCCCTTTTTTTAATAACATTTTGGCAGCCTCGTCTATTGTAATTCCAGAATCAATTATATCATCCACAAGAAGAATAGACTTTCCCAGGTACATTTTTGAATTGTTTAAATCAAATATATTTTTCATCAATTCTCGTTTCTTGATTTTACTTTTAATTTCTTTTAAAGGTATTTCTGGTTGAAATAATTTTACCAAGTCATCTTTAATTTGAATTTGCAATCTATCTGCAATTCGATTTGCAAAATTCTCAACAAGATCTCCTGATACAGTTGGTGGAATATATAAAATAAAATCAAAATGTTTTTCATTATAATATTTATAAAAAGCTCGTAGTGTTCTTTCAAGTAAACTATCATCAAAATAACCAAGATGTTCATATTTAGAAGCCTTTATCAGTTGTTTAATATTAGACATATTATAATACCCAGATGAGACTATTGAATAGTTAGAAGTTTCAGAATATATAAAATAATTTTCATAAAAATCTTGTAGCAATTTCACATCGTCTTTAGTATATGTTGTACCTATCGTTCCTAAACAATTATCGCAATGCCCACATTTTACAACAGAATTATCATCTAAATATTCACAAATAAATTGGGTTCTACAGGTTTTAAGATTAATGTAATCTAACATTTTAGCTAAATCTTCATATCTAATTTGTTTAATTTGATTAATTTTAGAAAAATCTTCATCTGTCATATCTTTTACAAAATAATATCTAGAATTTTCGTCTTTATTGATATATTCTCTCTCTTCTAAGTCCTTTAATATTAATTTTGCTAAATTCTTTTTTGTATTCAACAATTTAATAAGCTGATATAATCCCTGAGGCTCTTCTTTTAACAGGGCTAAAGTTTTCATATATTGTTTCATAGAGGGTTTGCTTGTATCAATAAAATATTTTTGTAAATCCTCATCATCTTGATTGTATATTAACAATACATCTGATGGTAAGTTATCCCTTCCTGCACGACCAATTTCTTGATAATATGCAATTAAAGAGCTAGGCATTTGGGTATGCACGACAAATCGGATATCTTTTTTATCCATCCCCATACCAAGTGCATTTGTAGAAACAATTACCTGATATTTGCCATCCTTTAAGTCTTGCTCCATTTCTTTACGTTTATCATCAGAAAGACCTGCATGATAATAAGCAGATTTTATACCTGCATAATTTAACCAATCAGAGTATATGGTTGTGTTTGCTCTTGTACCTGCATAAACAATACCATTACCATCCTGCTCTTTTATGAAATTATACAAATAAAGAAATTTATCATCTTCTGTTGAGGTTTTAAGTACATTTAAAGATAAATTCTTTCTTTCTAAATTACCCCGAATCACTTTTAAATCACCGACTTGTTCTTTAATATCTTTTACAACAATATTATTAGCTGTTGCTGTTAATGCCAAAATTGGAATAGAAGCAGGTATTAATTTTACTAAATTTACTATTCTTCTATAGTCAACTCGAAAATCATGCCCCCAAGTAGAAATACAGTGTGCTTCATCAATAACTATCATTGCTATTTTAAACTTTGAACTATATTCTATCCATTGTGAATTGCTTAATCTTTCTGGCGCAATGTAAAGGATGGCAATTTCATTATTAGTTAGTTTTTCATAAATTTCTTCGTGATTATCACTGTCAAAATTACCATCACTAGACTTTTCGCTAATAAGACATTCTGCTTTTATACCTATAGACTGCAAGTATTTTACTTGTTCTCTCATTAATGCTTGTAACGGCGAAAACACTATAGTTGTACCCAAGCCTTCATTATATAAAAAATTTCCTGTATATTGAAAACATAATGATTTCCCACCACCGGTCTTTTCTATAGACAATATTCTTTGTTTTTTTAAAAGATGTTCTATAATATTCCATTGCCAATCTTTGAAATGATTAAAACCAAAAATTGCATTTAAAATATCTTCATGTTCTTCTCTATCTAATATTTCTGAAGATGTTTCTTCGTTTTTTATCTTTAATTTATAATCATTTTCAACTATATCAACACTAATTAAATAATTTATAGCATTTTCAATATTAGTTGATTCAATATCTGAATATACACCATAAAACTCAGAATCTTTTACTTTAGGTATATATTTAAATCCTTTGTATCCAGTAAGAATTTTAATAATTCCTTGAAATGAAAATTGAGCATCAAAATACCTTATGCATTCAAGAACTATTTCTACATCGCAATCATTTTTTGTTGTTTGTTCAATATGTTCAATTATAGGATTTGTATCCATATAGTTTCTAATAATGTTAAATATGTCATCTCCATACATTTCAATTCTTTTTTTTCCAAAACCAAAAACTTCTACAATTGTTTCCAAATCTGTGGGTAAATATTTGATAATATCTTCTATAGACTTATTTTCGAATATACAATAAGCTGGCAAACCTTTTTCCTGTGCTATTTTATTTCGATATTCTTTTAGTATAGCTCTTAATTTATCTGCATCCTTTTTTGATAATTTAGTAGATGACTGACTATTATTTTCAAAAACAAGTTGTTTCTTCCGTGTCTTGTTTGTTTTTTTATCTTTTGCCCATTTTATAGTTATAGCTTTTTCTAAAACTTCTTTTGGAAAATCTTCTTTTGTGCTTATATCTGGGGCAACAAAAATCTCATAACCGCTAATATAATTTACCCTACAAGTCTGAAAACCTTGTTTTTTTAAATGACTATGTATTAAATGTGCTATAGTAGAGTTAAAAAGAGAAGGAACTAATTTCTTATGTCTATCAACACCTAATAACTCTGCAATTTTATTAATTGAAATCCAGCTTCCACAATCTATTATAATAGACTTTATTTTAGTCAAGTATTCATTAACTTCTTTTTCACTGTCAAAGCTACTATTCATGAGATAATCATAACATAAATATTAACAACCATAAAATTTTAAAACATCAAATATACTCCAACCTCAATGCCATTCGCATATTATAATATTCTTTAGTAGCTTGTTTCATAAGTAAAACAAGCTCAATACAAGAATTATTCAAGCAATTTATTTGTGATATATTATTACTTGAGGGTTCCATATTCGGGAGCTTGTCGACACCATAAAAAAGACGATGACTTTTGTTATCGTCTTTTTTATATGGAGATTGGTGAGGGCTTTAATTCGTTTTTTGCGGGTTGCGGATTTTACGTAAGAGTGAAGTCGAGCAAAGCGAGCGAACTCGAGTAAGTGAGGGCGAAATTTGTGTTATTATTTATAATGTTATAATACCTAAAAATGTAAAAATAGGAACTAAGGTTAAATAATGTATAAATATCCTGCCATATTTTCTTTTTTAATAGGAATTATAATAACTGTACAGTTTTTGATGAATAAGGTTGATAATGTAGAATATTACAGTTTTAAACAGAATATAATTGATGATATTCAAACATATTATGATTTATTTATTCCTACTTTAATATTTTTACTTATTTTTCTTTTAAAAGATAAATTTAAAAATAATACTGGTCAAAAATTTATTAAAATAGCCAACATTATAATTATAATATTGTCTATATTATATTTTATATTTATTGAGATGATATGGTTTGCATTTAGAGAGTGGTAATAAATATAGTTAAATGCATTCTAAACCTAGTGTTATTCGCATATTGTAGTATTCTTGAGTAGATTGTTTCATAAGTAAAACAAGTTCAGTACAAAGATTTTCCGCAATATACATTTGTGAAATATTATTATTTGATGGTTCCATATTCAAGAGCTTGTCGACATTTTTTATTTGAATGATAATTGGATGCGGGACGCAGAACCCCACAAAGCAAAGCTTTGTAAGGGTTCAAACGCGAGTGAGCAGAGGCTGAAATGGCGGAGGTGTTGAACCTTCGCCATAAAATGCCGTTTAATGCGAACGAGCAAGACAGTCCCGCCATCGACATTCTTTCTTAACATTTATAAATAATCCGCTTTACAAATTGGCAATTTTTTTTATTTTCATGAGATATTATATATGTGTTTCACTTTGTAAGGGGAATTCTAAGTGTCAGTTAATGGTGTATCTTTTGGAAGCGTTGTTGCCGTCTCCGGTAAAAAAAATAAAATTAATAAAGTAAATAATAGATTGCAATATCAGGCTAAATCAGGCAATGTGATAATGAAAGATGTTACTGAACATTATAGACATGCTCCTTCTAGCGGTTTATTAGCTCAATCAGTACAAAGAGGTGATAAACTTGAAATATATATCACCGGTAAAGATGTTGATAAGGTAAAATCAAAACAATCTGGTTGGGATACTTTAGATGGTATCTTGTCTAATTTAAGTTCTTATCTTCAAATTGATAGAATGTCTACAGGTGAAGTTGTAGATAAAATTTTTAGCGCTTAGTTATATGAATTTAAAAGATTTTATTCCTGAATTTCTTAAAGAATTTAAAGAATTCGCAGTTAAAGGCAGTGTTATTGATATGGCTGTCGGTATAATTATTGGCGGCGCTTTCTCTCCGCTTGTGAATTCTCTTGTAAAGGATATTATTATGCCGCCTATTGGCTTTGTTATGGGTAAAGTTGATTTTTCAAATCTCTATATATCTGTTACTCCTGCTGCAAAAAAGTATCAGACTCTTGCTGAAGCTCAAGAAGCCGGTTTGGTAACAATCAATTATGGGCTATTTATTAATACTTTGATTAGTTTTGTAATTGTTTCTTTTGCCGTATTTTTACTTGTTAAATTAATAAATAAGTTGAGAGCACAAAAAAAAGAAGAAAATTCTACTGCCCTTGAAAGTACAACTAAAGAATGTCCTTTCTGCTATTCAACTATTAATATTAAAGCTAAAAGATGCCCCTATTGTACATCTGAATTATAATCTCTTTGGCAATTCCTTGTAGAAAAAATTTTTATATAAAATATGGATAAAAATAAAATATTACAATTTAATACTAATGTTGAAAAAAATAATGAGCAGATTAAAGAAAAAGCTCATAATTTTAGTTTTCAAACAAATCCAATTCTTCAAAAAATGTTGTTTTTTAATTTGAATAATAAAAAAGGTAAATTTAAGTTTAAAGATTTATTTAGATAATCATATTTTATTGGACATGTTGTACAATAAAATTATGTATAGAAAAGTTTTTATTAATACTTATTTGAAAAATGGTTTCTCTTTTGATGAAGCAAAATCAGAAGTCGATTTTGCATTGGAAACGTTGTTTAATTTTACATATAAAGATTTTATGCTTGGTAAAGCACTTGAATCGTGGCAAATAACAAAACTTAAAAAAGTAATTGATGAAAGAACAAAAACTCATAGACCTATTCAGCAAATAATCGGACAAGCTTATTTTTATGGTCGACGATTCTTTGTTGATGAATATACTTTAATTCCTCGCCCTGAAACAGAGTTGTTAGTTGATAAGGTTCTTGAAATTTCAAAAGAAATTTCTAATCCGAAAATTTTGGATATTGGTACAGGAAGCGGTTGTATTCCTTTGACGTTAATTCTTCAAAATAAAGATATAACTGCACATGCCGTTGATATTTCATCTGAAGCACTTGAAACAGCTAAAAGGAACGCTCTCTTTCACAATGTGTTGAATAATATTAGTTTCTTCAAGTCTGACTTGTTTTCAAATGTTGATGAAAAATATGACATTATTGTCTCTAACCCTCCTTATATTCCATTAAAGGAAAAAGAAAATCTTCAAATTGAAGTTAAAAACTATGATCCTGAGTCGGCTTTATTCACAAAAGATGATTTGGGTATAGAGTTTTATGACAAAATCGTTACAAAGGCAAAGGACTATTTATTGCCAAACGGATTTCTTGCTTTTGAACTTGGAATTAACCAGTCTGCTTTAGTTTCAGACCTTTTACAAAAAAACAATTTTTCTTCAATTCAGATATTTAAAGATTATAATTCCATAGACAGAGTAATAATTTCTCAAAAATGATATTAATTATCACTTTTCTTTTTTTTAATGATATAGTATAATAAATCTATAAACAAAATTGAAAGACAAAAAGGAAAGAAGAGGTAAATTATGTCAAAATTTGTATGTAGTGTTTGCGGATATACAGTAGAAGCTGATAAAGCACCTGAAAAATGTCCTTTATGCGGTGTTGGTGCAGAAAAATTTAATAAAGTTGATGAATCACAAGGTTTAACTTGGGTTACAGAACATGTAATCGGAGTTGCTAAAGGTGTTGATGAACAAGTATTACAAGGCCTAAAAGATCATTTTGCAGGTGAATGTACTGAAGTTGGTATGTATCTTGCAATGAGCAGACAAGCTGAAAGGGAAGGATATCCAGAAGTTGCTGAAGCATTCAAAAGATATGCATTTGAAGAAGCAGAACATGCTGCTAAATTTGCTGAATTGTTAGGCGAAGTTGTTACTTCTTCAACTAAGAAAAATCTTGAAATGAGAGCTGAAGCTGAATCCGGTGCTTGTTCTTCAAAAATGGAAATTGCTAAAAGAGCTAAAGAACTTGGTTATGATGCAATCCATGATACAGTTCATGAAATGGCTAAAGATGAAGCTCGTCACGGTCAAGGTTTCCAAGGTCTGTTAAAAAGATTATTCTAATATTTTTTATAGTATATAGAATCAGAAGGCGAAGATTTTTCTTCGCCTTCTTAATTTTTCTTAATTTTGTTATAAAAAACTGAATATTTTTATTTTACCGGTTTTATCCTATTCGTAGTTAATTGCGGAATGGTTCATCATGCATATTTATAGTTTTGCTCAAATAAGTTCAAAATCTTTTGGTTCTGCATTTATTTATAAAAGAAAAGTTATCTGTAAGATCTGCTATAAATATAAAGCCTCCGCTTCAACCTGCAGTAAAAACGCCTAGAATAAAAATGAAAGTAAATGTAGAAAAGATGAAGGGATTAAATCTTCCTGCTTATAGGGAAAAACGCCCTAATGAATTGTATTCAGGCGGAAATTTAGCTTATCAACCTGAAAAATTAAAAGGATTGAAAGAGGCTGGGATTAAAAGTGTTTTATGTCTTGTAAATTATACTGATTATAAAGAGAATGTCGAAGCTGCCGGTTTGAATTTTATTGAATTAAATGCAATAAAAGGAGCAGCTTTAAATGTTTTTGATATAAACGGAGACTTGATTAAAGAATTAATAAATCATCCGGAATCATATGCTGATGACAGAAAAGGCGGAAAAGTAACTGCTTTAAAGGAATTTGTAAAAATCTTAAATGGTGAAAATGAAGAAATGCCATTACCTTTATATTTTGGCTGCCAAAATGGAACAGATAGAACATTTATGTGGTATCAATTGTATAATATTTTGAAAAATGAACCTACGGATAAACCATTATCTCCTGATGCTATAGCTAAACTTGCAGAATTTAGGAATGAAGTTGAAGATTATTTTCGTTGGTAATAAAAAAAGAGCATTTCTGCTCTTTTAATTAAATGGTACTCCCAAGGGGATTTGAACCCCTGTCGCATCCGTGAAAGGGATGTGTCCTAGGCCTCTAGACGATGGGAGCCTATCGACATTTATTAGTTTATCTAAAGCATAAAATAGAGTCAAGCTTTTTCTTTAAAATATTTTTATAAATTTTTGCACTCCCAAAAAATAAAATATGGAAGTTCTGTTTTTGTATTGAGTTCTTTTCCATATATAAGGTAGTTGGCACCTTCTTTTGCGGCATTTTCTATTTCTTTTTCATCAGATACATATTTACCTATAATTGTTTCTTCATTTGTTAATTTTCTTGCGGAAATAATATCTATTGAATATTTATTCAGGAATATACCGTCTGCTTGTGTAATTTGTGCTATATCTATTCTGTCATTTACGATGAATAAAGTATTAAATATAGAACATAATTCTCTTATTTTTTTTCCTATCCTTATTATCTTATCAGGAGTTGTATTTGTTTCTCTTAATTCTATTATATCAATTCCTTCATTTAGCTTTTGAGCTATTGCATCAAGAAAATCATTCTCGGTTTTGAATTTATCCGAGTTCACAATAAGGTATTTTTTTTTATTTTTTAATCTAAGTTGGTTTATATTCATATTTAATCTATTTATAGCTGGTTGTTTAGACCGATTAGGTCATAGTCTGTAACATTAATTTATCCTATTTTTAGATTATATAAAAAAGACTTTTTGTTTGATAGGGGTATTTCCATTGAAAGGGTTAGCTAAAAAAAATATAAAGAAATGAATTTGTACGATTTAATTTGTACGGCTCAAGAAGATAATTATGATGCGCTTGAAGAACTTATAAGACGCGAACAAAAAAACATTTATGCTTCCTTTTGTTATTTGGGAGCTTCTAAGGAAAGTATATCTGATTTGACTCAAGAAGCTCTTTTTAGAATGACGAAAAATATTAAAGCGTTGAAAAATCCCAAGTTTTTTAAATCTTGGTTGGGACAAATTATTACTAATCTTTTTTATGATGAATTACGTAAAAAACAAAAACTTCCTGATTCTGTTTCAATTGATACTTTTTGGCATAACGATGAATGGAAAGATGATTGTGCACTTCATATTTGTGATAAAGATTTGAAACCGGATGAAACAACTCTTGGTAATGAACTTACCGATATAATTCGCGACATGATTTGTAAGTTACCTGAACATTTCAGAGTTGTTATCATTTTACGAGAATTACAGGGACTTAGCTATGATGAAATCGCAAAAATTACAAATACAAATGTAGGAACGGTAAAATCAAGAATATCACGTGCCAGAAATAAATTACAGGAATGTTTAAAACCATATGTAACTTAAAAGGAGATATAAATTGGATAATCCAATCTGCAGAAAAGTTGTGTCTATGATGTCTTTATACATAGAAAATAAACTTGATGAAGAAGATAGAGCTTTTGTTGAACAACATTTTTCCAAATGTAGTGACTGTTATCAAAAATATTTAGAAATGCAGGAAATTATAACCAACCTTCATTTTGAATATGAGAAACTGCTTTCAGAGTTTGAACGTATTGAAACAAATAAAATGTTCAATATAAGAGAGTATGAACAATTTTATAAAAATATTTCGCCATATATTGACGATGAATTATGTTATGACGATTGTATTAAATTTAGAAAATATTTATTGAAGTCTAAACCTGCAAGAGCTGAACTCGCAAGTGCATATGGTTTGAAAAATAATATTAAACATTCAGTTGATATGTTCAAAGAAAAAGTGAATATAAACTACTCTAAAAAGGTAATGAAAAGATTGCTGGATGATACTAAATATTCTTTTGAGAACGTGTATAAACGTGCAGCGGTTGTTCTTGGCTTTATGATTTCAACTTTGATTATTGTTTCTTTATATGTTGGCTTTAACTATTTAAATCAGTCTTTTGCACAAGATACGAAACAAAATATTGTTCAAACGGTTACTTTCCCTAATGATGATGAGTTTGTTGAATTTTATTTTGATGAAAATAATGAAGCTCTTTTAACTGCGAAATAGTTTATTATATAATATAATTAACTTTCAAAAGGAGCTTACAATATGAAATTCTTACATTCAATGATTAGGGTTAAAAATATCAATGACTCTTTAAAATTTTATAGTGATTTTCTTGGCTTAAATGTAATTGAGAAAAAATCATTAGAAGATTGTGATTTGTATTTTTTAGGAGAAGATGAAAATTCTTGTCAGATTGAACTTACATATAATTACGATACGCCAACGGCTGGTTATAAAAATGGTAATGCTTTCGGGCATTTTGCATTTGCTGTTGATAATATGAATTTGATTTGCGAGAAAATAAAAGAGTTTGGTTATGAATTTTTGTGGGAACCTTTTGAACTTTCTTTAAAGAATGAAAAGGGTGAAACTTCCAAAAAATTAATAGCATTTATAAAAGATCCTGACGGAAATGAAATTGAATTAATTCAGGAATAACTAATATGCAAAGACTTCCTCAATATTTGAAACGTGGAATTATAGATACAGAAAAAACAAAAACAGTAAGGCATATTCTTAAGTCTCATTGTTTGAATACTGTTTGTGAAGCTGCAAGGTGTCCTAATAAAAGTGAATGTTATTCTAAAAATACAGCTACTTTTCTGATAATGGGAAATAATTGTACAAGAAATTGCAGATTTTGTAATATTACTTGTGCGAACCCTGAACCTTTAGATGAGGCTGAACCAAGAAAGATTGCTGATGCTGTTAAAAAACTTGGGCTTAATTATGTCGTTGTGACTTCTGTTACTCGTGATGATTTGCCTGATGGAGGTGCAAAGCATTTTGCAAATGTTATTGATGAAATCAGAAAAATTGATAAAAATATAAGAATAGAAGTTCTAACTCCTGATTTTAAAGGTGTTGAATCTAGTATTGATATTGTTATTAATGCTCAACCTGATGTTTTTAATCATAATATTGAAACTGTTCAATCTTTGTATAAAAAAGCAAGACCCCAAGCTGATTATTTTCGTTCGTTAACCTTCTTAGAATATATAAAGAAAAATTCTAATATTCTTACTAAAACCGGTTTAATGGTTGGACTTGGAGAAACTAAAGAAGAATTGATTAAAACTTTCGAAGATTTGGCTAAAATTCAATGCGATATAGTAACTATAGGACAATATATAGCTCCCACCAAAAATCATTTAGATGTATCTCGTTATTATGAACCATATGAATATGAAGAACTTTCTTCTATTGCAAAGAAAATCGGGATTAAACATACTTTCTTTTCTCCGCTTACCAGAAGTTCTTATAAGGCTTATGAAGTTTTTGGTGAAAACTAAATTTGTTTTTCTCTTCTATAGTTTTGAATATATTGAATAATTCTTTCTTTAAACATTAAGAAGAATAAACCAACACCGACAAGCATAACAGAGTTTAAAAATACAAATAAAACAATTCTGTTACCGCTTACTAATTGTGGCATATTAAAATATAAAACACCAATAAGCATCATAAACGAGAGTAATAAAAATATTACTGAAAAACACGTAGCAAACTTTTGCATACAATACCGCCTTTTCTTCTTTTAAAAATTAAAATGTGACACTAAAAATGAAGCCACTCACTTCAGGTGTCAGATGAATAAGAAGATAAACAGTTTAATAATATTTTTCTCATGCCTCTATTATATCATTTTCTTTTCGAAAAAAAAAGCCCCCCATTATGAGGGACTTTTTTATTAGTTTATTCTGGTTATTTATTTTCACATTCAAAAACAATTTTTTCATCTTTTAATTTTAGAACAATTTTGTTTCCTGATGTGTATTTGCCTGATAGGATTTCTTCTGCCAGACCATCTTCAATTCGTTTTTGGATTAAACGTCTTAGTGGTCTTGCACCGTATGCTTCAGAATATCCGGCTTCACCTAAGTAATCTTTTACTTCTTCTGTTACTTCGATAGTTAAGTTTTGTGATTCTAAACGTTTAAATAAGTCATTTAACATTAAATCAACAATTTGTCTTATTTCCGGTTTAGACAGATGAGCAAATACGATAATATCATCAATTCTGTTTAAGAATTCAGGACGGAAGGATTTTTTCATTTCTTCCATTACTGTATCTTTTAATTTTTCATATTTATCTTTTTGTTCATCTTCGGCAACAGAGAATCCAAGCTTACTTGTTGTCGTAATCATACTTGCACCAACGTTACTTGTCATTATAATGATAGTATTTTTGAAGTTGATGTGTCTTCCTTTTGAGTCAGTCAATCTACCATCATCTAATATTTGCAACATGATGTTAAATACATCAGGGTGAGCTTTTTCTATTTCATCGAATAGGATAACGCTGTATGGTTTCTTTCTGATTAATTCTGTTAAGTGACCTCCGTCGTCATAACCTACATATCCAGGAGGTGAACCAATCAACTTCGCTGTTGAATGTTTTTCCATAAATTCTGACATATCAACACGAATCATATTGTCTTCACTTCCGAAAACTGCTTCAGCTAAAGCTTTTGCAAGTTCTGTTTTACCTACACCGGTAGGACCTGAGAAAATGAAGCTTCCTATTGGTCTGTTTGGTGATTTTAAACCTACTCTTGCTCTTCTTATTGCTTTTGATAATGCAACAACAGCTTGATCCTGACCAATAACTCTGTTATGAAGTGTTTCTTCAAGTTTAAGAAGTCTTTCACTTTCTCCTTCTGTTATTTTTGTTGTCGGAATGCCTGTCATCATACTAACAACTTGTGCAACTTGTTCTGCAGTTACTGTCGGTTTATTTTCTTCGTTACTTTCTTTCCACTTCAATGACATTTCACGGATTTTTTCTTTTAAATCTGCTTCATCATCACGTAGATTTGATGCAGTCTCAAATTCTTGATTTCTTATTGCATCTTCTTTTTGTTTGATTACTGCTTTTAATTGTTTTTCAAGCTCTTTACCTTCCGGAGGAAGTGCGCTTGTCTGTATTCTTAATTTAGAAGCAGCTTCATCTATAATATCAATTGCTTTGTCGGGCAAAAATCTGTCTGTTATATATTTGTATGAAAGTTCAGTTGCTGCCACAATTGCTTCATCTGAAATTCTTAATTTGTGGTGTTCTTCATATTTCGGTTTTAGACCTTTTATTATCTCAATAGTGTCATCAACTGATGGTTCTTCTATTATTATCGATTGGAAACGTCTTTCAAGTGCCGGGTCTTTTTCTACATATTTTCTGTATTCATCTAAAGTAGTAGCACCTATAACTTGAATTTCTCCTCTTGATAGTGCTGGTTTTAATATATTTGCCGCATCAATTGCACCTTCTGCAGCACCTGCGCCTATAAGTGTATGCATTTCATCTATAATAAGAATTATATTTCCTGCCTGACGAATTTCGTCCATAATTTTCTTAAGACGTTCTTCAAATTCACCTCTGTATTTTGTGCCGGCTACAAGTAAACCCATATCTAATTGAATAACCTTTTTGCCTTCTAAAATATCAGGAACTTCAGAATTTACTATCCTTGCAGCTAAACCTTCAACAACCGCGGTTTTACCGACACCGGGCTCACCTAATAGTACAGGATTGTTTTTTGTCCTTCTTGCAAGTATTTGTATAACACGTTCTATTTCTTTTTCTCTGCCTACAACAGGATCTAAACGCTGTTCCTGTGCGGCAAGTGTTAAATCCGTTCCAAATTCATCCAAACTTGGTGTCTTTGTTTTTCCTGATGAAGCACCTGTTGTAGCAGCTGTTTGTGCCGGTTTTGTTTCTCCAAGCATTTTTATTACATTGCTTCTTACTTTGTTTAAGTCAACACCTAAGTTCTCTAATACTCGAGCTGCAACTCCTTCGCCTTCTCTGATTAATCCGAGAAGAAGATGTTCTGTTCCTATATAATTGTGTCCAAGTTGTCTTGCTTCATCCCAAGATAACTCCAATACTCTTTTTGCTCTAGGCGTAAAAGGAATTTCAACTGCAACAAAGCCTGAACCTCTGCCTATAATTTTTTCAACTTCTACCCTTGCATCTTTTAGATTTACACCCATTGCTTTAAGTGTTTTAGCAGCAACTCCTGTGCCTTCACCTATTAAACCCAGTAGAACTTGTTCTGTACCTACAAAATTATGACCTAGTCTTCTTGCTTCTTCTTGTGCAAGCATTATTACTTTTATAGCCTTTTCCGTAAAACGTTCAAACATTGCTTTACTTCTCCTAATAAGACTCTATATTATTTATTTTACACCATAATTCAAATTATACAATTAGTTACTTCCTAATTCTTTTAGCTTGTTTATTGCGGGGAAGTATCCTTTATTTACTTCATTCGCTATTTTGTATGCTTTTTGTGCTAAGTTGAAATTTCTTTCCTTCTCATATAATTCACCCAACATATAGTGGGTTTCTGGATCTTTATAAAATATATCAAGACTCTTTTTTAAGTATTGTTTTGCTTCTTCGCCTCTGTTATTGTTTAACAATACTCTTCCGCTATATTTATATACTTCTCTGTTAAAATATTCCAAATAACTGTTTTCAAGAAGAAGCTTCTTTATATATTCGGTTTTATTGTAGAAGAACAACATGTTTAAGTCCTGTTCATAATAGTTTCTTATTTGGAAGTATGTTGGCGTTTGATTATAGTTGTCTTCTATTAAATTGATTATACATATTAGCCAGTTTACTGCTGAGGAAGATTCTTTTACTAAGTTCAAAACAGTTTTTGCTTCATTTGTTTTTCCTGTTAAAAAATTGCAGTAACAACATCCGTATATGTTTTGTGCTTTATTAAAATAATTGTATGCTTCTTTGATATTTCCGCTGTATAGTTCTATTTTCCCTAAAATATTAAAACTCCGGATTTCATTTGAATCTTTCAATAAATTCCTAATTCCGGAGTAATTTTTATCTATGTAAAAAAGTTTTTCTATTTTATCTTGTGTCATTTCTTAAAAAGTAGGCATCATATTTGACATCATCATCATCTGAAGCATTTCAGGTGTGATTTTTCTATTTTCACTTTGATATTGTTTTATCATTTCTGCATAATTGTTATTATTTGTTTGATTGTTTGAGTCCATCATCATCGCAAAACCTGTTAAATCATTGTTTTGTTCTTTTAATAGTTTAACAGCTTGTGCTAATTTATCACTTGATGGTATAAATGCTTGATCTGTATTGATTTCATTTTGTTTCATTTTTGTTTTTTCTTGTCTGATGAATTCTTGAGCTTGAGGATGTATATTTTGTGAATATGAACCGTTAATAAGTTGCTCAATTTCTACTGTATCTGCATCTTTGCCTGTATTTGCCAAATTAGCAAAATATTGTTCTAAAAAGGCTGTCGGATCTGCTTTTAATTTTTTTATTTCATCTGTTGAGAAATTTTGGTAATTACATTTTGTAGGATTTTCCATACATATTTGTGCTTGGATTGAGTATGATGTTAGTTTTGGTACTGTATTTAACGCAATAACTTTTTCAAATGCAGCATGTGCTTCTTGCTTCATTGCTATATTCATATATGAATTGCCTAAATAGTACCAAGCAATCGCACTTGATGGGTCTTTTTCTGTATACATTCTCAAATCTGAAATGCAACCGACATAATTTTTATTCTTATATTTTGAAATTGCATCTTTAATTACTTGTATATTTGTATCTTTTGCATATACTCTTGTGATAAAGCCAATGCTCAACATTAAAGCAAAAACTAAACCCAGCATAAATATTTTCTTCATATACTATCCTCTTTTTGTTGTTTTATTTTGTTACTTGTTTAGAACAACAACTAAACCTATTATAAATTATATACCCAATTTGGCAAAAAATCCTAGTTCATTTACATTATATATGTTACAACTCTTTGTATTATTTATATCTTTATCGGATTATTGCCTGTAATCTTTTATTTAATTATTTTATATGAATTATTTTTTTTTATTTCATACAAAAGAATGAAATATGCGAAAAATGGTATGTTAATATTTGTAACATATGTATAATGTTATATATATTTGTTGAATAAACAGTTTGTGGAGGAAAGATGAAAATTAAAATAAAAGAAACCATTAAGGCAAAAAAAGGCTGGAGTTTATATAAGTTGGCTCAAGTTTTGAATTTGCCTCAGCAAACCGTATATTCTTGGGCTAGCGGTCGAACTCAACCTTCTTATGAAAATATGGATAAACTATGTGAAACTATTGGCTGCAGTGTTGGTGATTTATTTGAAGCTGAGCCTGTTCAACAAAAATTAAACTTAGCTGTTAATCAATAATTTATGTTTCATTATGAGATATTGTAACAACATCTTCTATAGAGATGTTGTTTTCTGTTTTCTTATTCGTTAAATATATTAGATATTCAATATTTCCGGCAGGTCCTTTTATTGGGGAAAATGTTAATCCCTTTACAAATAAGTTTATTGATTCGCAATATTCAATTATATCTTTTATTACTTCGACATGTATTTCTTTTTCTCTTACTACACCATTTTTGCCAACTTGTTCTTTTCCGGCTTCAAATTGTGGTTTTATTAGAGATACTATTTCAAAGTTTTCTTTGTCTGCCAGTTCCAGTAAATTCTTTATGACTTTTTTTATTGATATAAATGATAAATCCATTGTCAGAAAAGTTGCTTTTTCTTCTCCATCAGAATAAATATCTGAAAAACTGCAATTCTTAATATTAGTTTTCTCTATTACTTTTACTCTTTTATCTGTTCTTAATTTCCAAGCAAGTTGACCATAACCAACATCTACGCTGTATACTTTTTTTGCGCCGTTTTGAAGCATGCAGTCTGTAAATCCTCCTGTTGAGGCTCCTGCATCTAAACAGATTTTATCTCTTAAATCTATATTAAAGGTTTTAATTGCTTTATCCAGTTTAAAACCGCCTCTTGATACGAATGGCATTGATTTAATTTCAAAAGTTGTATTTTGTTTAAGTTCAAGTTGGAAGCCTGCTTTTGTTATTGTAATGCCGTCTACTTTTACATCTCCAGCCATTATTGCGGCTTGAGCTTTGCTTTTTGTTTCAAAAAAACCTTTATCTGTTAGGATTTTATCTAGTCTTTCTTTGGGCATATTAAAACTTAAATATCCTTTTTGCGTTTATTGTTGTTTGTTCTTTTACTTCTTCTATACTTATTTCTTTTATATTTGCTATTTCTTGGGCTATATATTTTAAATAGGCTGGTGTGTTGATTTTACCTCTATATGGTACAGGTGCCAGATATGGGGCATCTGTTTCAAGTAATATTCTGTCTATAGGAATTATTTTTGTGCTTTCTTTCAAATCTTTTGCATTTTTGAATGTTACTACTCCGCCTATACCTATATAATATCCTTTGTCTATACATCTTTTTGCAAAGTCTGAATTGCCGGAAAAACAATGAAATATAACATTACTTAATTTGTATTCTTGTAAAATTTCAAAAACATCTTCGTGAGCTTCTCTATCGTGGATTATAACAGGTAGTTTTGTTGTCTCTGCTATTTTTAACTGCTTTCTTAGTATATTCTTTTGTTCTTCTTTTGAATCAAATCCGTAATGATAATCGAGCCCAATCTCCCCTATGGCAACAACATTACTGTTTTTTATAAGTTTATATATTGTTTCTTCGACTTCTTGGTTATATGTTTGAAATTCTGAAGGATGTATGCCTATTGCCCCAAATAGCATTTTATATTCATTGCACAAAGAAATAATTTCGTTAAAGCTTGAAGGTTCTACTCCCGGAATTATTACTTTTTCTATTTCATTTCTTTTGATATCATTTAGGAAATCTTCAAAGTTTTCCCTATAATTTTCAAAATTTATATGTGAATGTGTATCAATCATTTTAGTTATTGCCTATTAACTTTTTTTATTTTAATATAACAGTTGCTGATAAATCTTTTATGTAAATAAGATTTAACAAAAACAACAAAAAAAATTTTTTTGAGTTTTCATATTGTTGAATACTAGGGGAATATAAAAGTGAATATCGTTGATGCAGTATCAAAGCCGAAATCTAATATAAATGAAAAAAATTATAAAAGAAAAATAGCAGCAGCATCTATTGCAGGTAGTGCAATAGGTATTGCAGGTTCTGTAGCCGGTATTTATGCTATGGCAAAAAAAGGTAATCCTGCCTTGACTTTAAAGAAACTTTCATATGATGAAAAAGATGTTCTCCTTATTGGTGCGGGTTCTGTTCTTGGTGGTTTGGCTGGTGGTTTAATTGCTGACAGAAATAAGGAAAATGTTAAACCAAAATTGAGAGAAGCTTCGCAGCAATTTTTTGGTAATATGCTTTGCCCTATCGGGTTTTTAGCTGTTGGAAATAAAATTCTTGAAAAAACAAATTTTAAATTGCCAAAAATTAATTCTAATTCAAAGCCTGCACAAGTTATCAATGGTGTTACTTCTGTTCTTCCTAAAGTTGTTGTTACCGTTGCCTCATTAGTTGGCGGAATGGAACTTGGCAATAAAGTTATGAACAAAGTCAATAACAAAATTTTTAAAGAAGAAGTTAAACATGATGTTAATGTTGAAGATTATTTTGTTCACGCTGATGATTTATGTTTAACTGCCAATATGTTATTAAAAGATGCAAAACTTATATCAAGATTAACTTCTAAAGTTCTTCCTGCTACTTTTATTGTTGCCGGCTCAAAAACCGGTATGCAAGAGTCTCAAGAAGTTTAATCTATAAACTCTGACATTATTTCATTGCTTAGTAGAAATCCTTTTTCTGTAAGACTTAGTTTGTTATTCTCTTTTTTTAATAAATTTAGTTCTGTATATTTTTTTATTATATTTTGATATTTATCTGTAAAGTTAATATTGAATTTCTTATTTATTTTCTCAATATCAATTCCTGTTTTTAATCGCAGAGCAAGAAATATTTCTTCTTCCAATATTTCTCCTTCTGTTAATTCTGTTTCTTCTTCTTTAAGATTTGGATTGTCTATGTAATCTTTAAAACTTGCTATGTTTCTGTATCTTGTTTTATCTTCATATCCGCTCGCGTTTAATCCGAAGCCATAGTAGTTCTGATTTCTCCAATATGCACAATTATGTCTTGATTCATAACCTTTTTTTGCAAAATTACTTATTTCATAATGTTCAAAGCCATTTTGTGTTAATTCTGAACATAATGCATTGTACATATCAGCCTGTTGTTCATCATTAGGTAAATTTTGTGGCGGATTTTTACCAAAAAAAGAATCTTTTTCTATCTTAAGACCATATGTGGAAATGTGTTGTATTCCCAGATTTAAGCTCTGTTCTATATCCTTTTTAAGAAGATCTGTATTTTGGTTTGGCAGTCCGTATATTAAGTCAATATTTATATTGTCAAATCCGCATTTCTTTATAATCTCAACAGATTCTAATATATTCTTCTTTGTATGGTTTCGACCTATATTTCTTAAAATGCTGTCATTAAAACTTTGTGCTCCTAGTGATATCCTGTTTATGCCTATTTCTTTGATTTTATGGAATTTTGTTTCTTCAACTGTTTCAGGATTTACTTCAAGAGTTATTTCTGAATCATTTTCTAATTTAAAATGTTTAATAATATTTTTTATATCATTAACATCTAGTAATGATGGTGTTCCGCCACCTATATATAATGTTTTTATCTTTTCATTTTTATATGTGCAGTTTATTTGTGTTGTTAAAGCAGATAAATATATATCTTTGTATCTTATATCAATACCTGATACAAAAGAACAATAATGACATTTTCTAATACAAAATGGTATATGTATATATACGTGTTTGACCATAAAAAAATTATATCATCATAAAGACTGATGATATAATTTTCTATTCCTGTTACATATATAAGAAGTTATCTTTTAATAATTTGAGGCATTGTTCTTTACTTGCGGTAATGTTTTGTGTTTCACCGTCTTTGTCAAGGAAAACCATTTCGTATAATCCCGGAGATACTTCTTTTATTGCTCCGCGTGATAAACTTCTATTTTTTAAAAGGTCTTCCTCTTTGATAAATTTTGTTTGTTTCGCTTTGCTTTCTTCATTTTGTTGTATTTTAACCGAATATACTTTCTCAAAATCTTTTACAGGTTTGATATCTACTTTGCCTAAGCTTAATATAACAGGACGAATAAGAACTGATCCATTTGATAATTTTGTACCTGAATGGAATTGGATATCAAATAATTCTTCAGGCGATAATTTTGTAATGTTCGGATAATAACTTTGAGATGATTCAATTGTTATTCCTTTCGGTAAACCATATAAATCTCTCGGGCAATATTCATAATCTTTCTTTTGTGGATTTTGGTGAGTTTCTCTTTGGTTATTCTTATAGCTTGAACAGCCAATACCATTAATTCTTGATACAGTCATCTGTTTTTCTCCAATATTTAGAACACTTACTTTTCTTCTAAATATTCAACAAAAAATTTTTTGCTGCTAATTTGTAATATTTGAAACTTTTATTACTCTCTGTTACAATTCACAAGGGATATTATCATATGCAAAAATATAAAATTGTGAAAATGACTACAAATGATATTGATGAGGTCTTTGGTATTGAAGAACTTGTCCACCCTAAGCATCATTGGTCAAAAGAATCTTTCTATAATGAACTAGCCAATAATCTTGCTTATTATTACTGTGTAAAAGATGAAAAAGATAGCGTTAAAGCGTATATAGGCTTTTGGCAAATAATTGATGAAGCACATATAACAACTTTGGCTGTCCATCCTGATTGCAGAAGAAATCAATTGGCTCAGATTCTTCTTATAAAAACAATAGAGGATTGTTATAAAAATATGGTTAAATATATTACGCTTGAAGTTAGAGAAAGTAATCTTCCTGCTATTTTGTTATATGAAAAATTTTTATTTGAATCTATAGGAATGAGAAAAAACTACTATCAGGATAATGGTGAGAATGCTATTATTATGTTTACACAGAATATTTGGTATGATAAGTTTAAAAATAACTTTTTGCAAATTAAAGAGGGAATTAATAAAATTATAGTGTCTTATGGTGAATAAAAGATTAAAAGCAGGAATAAAAAAATTTCATAAATCTAATCCACGTATAAGATTTTGTTTGGGTACGTTGGCTTTGGTATCCATAAGTATTATGTTTCTTATTATAGCTACGTTTACTCAAATTAAGATTAATTTTAATATTCCTGAAAGCGGAATTATTTCTTATTTAAAATTTGAGTATATTCCTCAAATTCCGGTTGTTTTATTTATATCAGCTATTTTAGGTGAATGTTGGGGGCTTTTAGCAGTTCTTTTATATATTCTTTTGGGTTTTTGTTTTATTCCTGTTTTTGCCCTTGGCGGGGGATTCTCCTACGTTTTTCAATATAATTTCGGATATATTTTCGGATATATTTTTGCAGTATTACTTGTTTCAAAAGAATTAAAAAACGGAAATTCTTTATTAAATATATTGCTTGCTGTATTTTATGGCGTATTTATTATTCATTTAATTGGTATTATATATCTGTCTATAATTGCAATATTAAGACATGATGGAATTGATTTTATTCGTAATATGATTTACTTTCAATCATTTTCCAAAATGCTTTATGATATAGTTTTTGGCTTTATTGCAATCTTAATAGCAAAAGGCTGCAGAAAACTTTTATGGATAATAATGGGATAAACTTAAAGTCCAAAATTCATTAGGGCTCTTACTATTATTTGTTCTGCAATTTGTAAAACAATAAATGCTATTAAAGGCGATATATCAACCATTCCTATCGGTGGAATAATCGCTTTAAATGGTGCCATAATATAATTGTATATCTTTATAAATGTAGCTAATGGCTCTTTGCGTGAATCAAACATTGGCGGAAACCAACTTAGTAGAACAACTACAAGAATAATAAGATAAACTATTTTGAATAATATTGAAACTATGTAAGAAATCATATCTTTTCCCTTTATGAAGTGTGAGATATGTTATAGCATTCGCAATGATTTCTTTCAACAGGAATGTTTTCTATAATTGCGATTAGTAATTTCTTAAGGTTTGCAATATTTGATTTGAAAACTTGCATAACTTCTTGGTGTGTTACAGGTGGAACATCGCCAACAAGACCGGCATCATAGTCGGTTATTAATGCTATTGTTATTGGACACATATCAAGTTCATGTACCAGATGTACTTCCGGATATTGACTCATGTTGATAACTTCCCAACCTTGGTTTGTGAAGAATTTTGATTCGGCTTTTGTAGAAAATCTTGGTCCGTTTATTATTACAACTGTACCTGTTTCGTGCACTGTTATTCCAAGTTTTTTTGCTTGCTCAATTGCAATTTCTCTTAATTCAGGACAATATGGATCAGCAGCACTCGGATGTATACATTTTGGACCTTCAAAAAATGTGTTTTTTCTTCCGTCTGTCCAATCTACAAATTGATCACATATTACAAAATCCCCCGGTTTTACATGTTTTTGCAAACTTCCTGCTGCACAAGGAGAAATTACTCTTGTACAACCTAATGATTTTAATGCCCAAACATTAGCTCTATAGTTAACTGTATGAGGTAAAAATCTATGATCTCTTCCATGTCTTGGTATAAAAGCTACTTTTTTCCCATATAGTTCACCAATTGTGATTGGATCTGAAGGTTTACCATATGGAGTGTCAATTGTTACTTCTTGAACACCGGTTCCTGATTCTTCAAAGAAACTGTAAAATCCGCTTCCGCCTATGATACCAATTTGAGCTGTTATTTTTTCACTCATACTATTCTCCTTAAAATACCGATAATTATTTTGTAACATGGAAAGGTTGAATATACAAGTAACAAAAAAGGACTGAATTATCAGTCCTTTTTTTATAATGATTATAACTTATTGCATTTTACCTGCAGTTACTTGAAGTGAATTTTCAATTAATTCATTTTCAAAGTCAAAGTTTTCAGTGCTTGTACTTTCAGGAGTATCAATTTTACCGTCATATCTAACCCTGATTTGAAGACCTGTACCATCTCCGGTTTTACCTCTTTTTGCGGCTATAGTTTTTAGTTCCTTTGTTCCTAAACCACGGTCAACATATATGGTACGAGTATCGCCGTCGAATTTACCTTCTAACCCCCAGTACCTTATACCATCGGTGGTTATGAAGTTTGGATTAACATAAGATGATGGACCATCACAATCAACTCTGCCTGATGTATTTAAAGCATCAGCAACAGCTTTACAGAAATCAGAATCTCCAACATTTTCATCTTTCCAATATGCTGAAGAATTTGCTGCCATTGAATACAATGTAGAATCCATTGCGTTTGAAATAGCACTTTGCATACTATACAATGCTTTTTTGTAAGTAATCTTATCTTTGTCGGGTCTGACATTATCAATTACCGGTATTAAAATTGCGGCCAAAACACCAATAATAGCTAATGTAATAAGTGCTTCTGAAAGAGTAAATGCTTTTCTCATTTATATTTTTCCTTATACTCACATAAAGTGACTTTTGTTTATAATACTAATATAATAATACCACATATTGGCATTTTTAATTCATTTTATAACAAAAAATAACAATTATTTATTTTAGAGTCTTTTTTGATAACTAATCTTCATATTCTTGGAATTTGTAATGTTACAAATACTTCAGATAAAGTGAATCTTTTTTATATAAATTGTCACCCTCTACAGCATTAGAGCAGTATTAGAAAGTCTGATATAGTATATAAAAAGTTTTTTATTATTTATTGCAAAATTGTTACGTTTTTCAAAATAAAAATTGAAACATTACTTGATATAAAATTTTTAGGTGTATATAATTCTATAGCTGATAATAAAATTTATAGAGGTATATAGAAATGAAAAAAGAAATACATCCTGATTACAAGAAAACAGTTATAAAATGTGTGTGTGGTAATGAAATTGAAACTGGTTCTGTTGTTGAAAACTTAACAGTTGAAATTTGTAATAATTGCCATCCGTTTTATACTGGAAATCAAAAGATTGTTGACACAGAAGGTAGAATTGAAAAATTCAAAAAACGTTATCAACAAAAATAGCTTTTTATGTGCTTGTATTAATACAAGCACAAATTTTTTATACCCGCTGAAAAGTGGGTTTTTGCGTATAATGGAGGGGCAATATGGATAAAGATAAATTTGCACAGGTAAGATTAATTTCAAAACCGCAGAATATGTTAAAGACGATTTATACTGCTTGCAGAACTTGCTATAGTGCTGACTCTCCATTAAATATTTATGACTGTGATTCTGCTCAAGATGAAGAAAAAATGCTTAAACTAATCAGTAGAGTTGTTTCTTCCGGACACTATTCTACTATTGAACATATTCAGGTTAGTTTTGCAATAAGCAATATATCCAGAGCTTGTTCTCATCAACTTGTCAGACACAGACATATGTCTTTTTCTCAAAAATCTCAAAGGTATGTTAAAGAAAAAGGTCAATTTGATTACTTAACACCGGATACTATTGAAAATAATCCTGAATTAAAACAAAAATTTGATGATTTTATGGGAAAAATATCAGAATTCTACTTAGAACTTACACAGGCGGGAATACCTGCTGAAGATGCAAGGTCTGTATTGCCTAATGCGACTTCTACATCCATGGTCGCAAGTCTTAATTTAAGAGAGCTTATTCACCTCGCAAATTTAAGATTATGTACAAGAGCTCAGAAAGAAATCAGAATTCTTGTTAAAAGGATGTGTGATGCATTAATTGAAGAAGAACCTTGGCTCAAAGATTATCTCGTTCCAAAATGTGAAAGATTTGGTTTCTGTGACGAGGATAAATCTTGTGGAAGAATGCCAACTAGAGGATAATTATTATGAAAGATATGTTAGATAAAATCTTACAAATTGAAAGTAAGTATATTGAATTGGGGCAAATATTATCAGACCCTGAAGTTATACAAGATTATAATAGATTTAAGACTCTTTCTAAACAGAGAAAGGCAATGGAAGAAACTGTAGAAACATATCACGCTTGGAAAGATGCTGATACTGCTGTTAAAGATGCGCAAGAACTATTAAAGAATGAGTCAGATGAGTCTATGCGTCAATTCTTGCACGATGAAATTTCTGCAAATGAAAATAAAATGGAAGAACTTAAAGAAAAAATGAAAGTTCTTTTATTGCCTAGAGATCCTATGGATGATAAGGATATTATGCTTGAAATCAGAGGTTCTGCCGGTGGTGATGAGGCTAATATCTTTGCCGGTGATTTGATGAGAATGTATTTGAGATATGCAGATAAACAAGGCTGGCAGACTCAGATACTTTCTAAAACAGATTGTGAAGCCGGCGGTGTTTCTGAAGTTATTATTTCAATAAAAGGAGATAGTATCTATTCTAAGTTGAAATATGAATCAGGTGTTCATAGAGTACAAAGAGTTCCAGCAACAGAATCGCAAGGAAGAGTTCATACTTCAACGGCAACTGTTGCTGTTATGCCGGAAGTTGATGATGTTGAAGTTGAATTAAATATGAATGATATTGAAATTACAACTGCAAGAAGCGGCGGAGCCGGCGGTCAGAATGTAAATAAAGTTGAAACTGCTGCCAGAGTATTCCATAAACCTACAGGTATTATGATTTTCTGTACAGAAGAACGTTCCCAACTTCAAAATAAAGAAAGAGCTCTACAAATATTGAAAGCAAAGCTTTATGATATGGAAGTTCAAAAGCAGATGAAAGAAGTTACTGACTTAAGACGATCTCAAGTCGGTACCGGTGATAGAAGTGAACGTATAAGAACATATAACTTCCCGCAAGGAAGACTTACTGATCACAGAATTGGACAGAACCTTAATGTTTGGACCGTAATTGATGGTGATTTGGATGAATTAATCGGTCTATTAATGGCTCATGACCAAAAACTTAAATTAGAAAAATTAGCAGAGATTAATTAATCTCTGCTAATTTTTATTTGTAGCTTGCTTCAGCTTGAATTTTATTTAATTGTTCTGTTTGTTGTTGCGGTAATGAATAAAATTCGCCTGTATAGATTCCCCAAGGTTTTGTTGTTACTACTCCATTTTTTAGTGCCTGAGGACTTATCTTTAACTTTTTAATTACGTCTTTTGTGTCTTCAATATTTTCTGCACTGCAGATTATATTACGATCAATTTGTTTTACACCGCTTAAGTCTTTTAATTTTGTGAATAAAGGAATAACTAAATCTCCTCTGATTCTTTTAACACTGCAAAGATTTTCCAAGCTAGAACCTGTTAAATCACAATAGCCTTGAATTTCTGTTACTCCGTCTAAAAGTTTTTCTTCGTCAATACCTGCTGCTGAAAATGAAAAACTGTTAAAAGGCCACTTGTAATGGCTTATTGATTTGCTTCCGTTTTCATTGTATGAAACTCTGATTCCAAGTGTATCAAAAATTTCATCATTTGATTTGCCTTTTATTAAATGTTTAAAATTTTGAAGATCTTCTTTTGTAAGTAATATACGTTTGTGAGGTGGCTTTGGTTGCGAATGATATTCAATAGAAGTATGACTGTCTTTTAATAATTTTGCCATATCTTCTTCCGCTGCAAGTGTAGGTAAGGTTTTGCTTTTCATTGCTCGTTGAATTATGTGTCTTGTATCGCAAGCCGGATGGATTAGACTCATTTTATTTCTCCTTTTGTTACATTCATAAAAAATATGAAGGTATAAAAATGTTAAAATTATTAATTAATGCAATATATTTTTACAAATACTTTTTAACAATTTATTTATATTATTTGTTTTGTATGTAGAATAAAGTCAGAAAGATTATGAATTGGGGAAATAAATGCAGGAATTTAAACATTATCCTGTAATGTTAAAAGAAGCTGTTGGGGCTCTGGAGTGCCAAGACGGGAAGCTGTATATAGATGCTACGCTTGGTGGCGGAGGATATAGTGAACTTATTTTGCAAAAAATTTCTCCTAATGGCAGATTAATTTCTTTTGATGTAGATTCTGATGCAATTTCTGCTGCATCTGAAAAGCTAAAAGATTACGAAAATTTAATTATTGTAAACGATTCTTATACAAACATTAAGAAATATTTAGCTGAAAATAATATAAAAGAAATTACCGGTGGAATTGTTTTTGATTTGGGTGCTTCTGTTCCCCAATTGACTTCAAAGAAAAGGGGTTTCAGCTTTTTGAGCGATTCAAAATTAGACATGAGGTTTAATCAATCGGCTAATTTTACTGCTTATGATGTTGTTAATGATTATAAAGAGGATGAATTGGTTCGTATCTTTAGTGAATACGGCGAAGAAAGGTTCTCAAAAAGAATTGCTAAGAAAATAGTAGAAATTAGAAAAAAAAGGAAAATTGAAACGACGAAAGACCTTGTTGATATTATATTTGAGGCAACTCCGAGAATAAAATCAAAAATTCATCCGGCTACAAGAGTTTTTCAAGCTATAAGAATAGAAGTTAATCATGAACTTGACAACATAAAAAATACTTTAAATGATGTGCTTACATTATTAGGAAATAATGCTATACTGTCAATAGTTACTTTCCATTCTTTGGAGGATAGAATAGTTAAAAATTTTATTAAATACTATTCTAGAGAATGGATGGGGGCAGATGGGATGTTTGATTATAATCCGCCTTTGCTTGAGCAGATAAATAAAAAACCAATTACTGCAAGTGAAGATGAAATTAAAATCAACCCTCCTTCAAGGTCAGCAAAACTGAGAATCGCTAGAAGAATAAATAAAAATTAATCAAAAGGGGAGACATTAATTGAGCAGAAGTTCAATAAGATATATTGATAGAACATATATATACGGTCAACAGGTGATGCCGGAGGCTGTTACTAATCCTGTTATATATGGTCGTTTTCCTAAAATTATAAATGCTCATTCTCCAATTGAAAAAATTAACAAACTTTTAAGTTCTGTTTTATTACTTTTCGTTCTTTTGTCTTTGGTAAGTTATTATTTTGTTTCTGACGGACAAAAAACAATGAATAATTTAACAAGAGAAATAGTTTCTTTAAGTAATGAAAATATTGAGCTTCAAAATAAGATAGACAGTTTGCATTCTTTTAACAGAGTTGATGCGATAATACAGGGAAATTCAACTTTAGATACTGCAAAAAAAGTTATAGAAATACCGGCTGTTAATGTTGTATCAGTTCCAAAGCTTAAACCTATTCCTGTTAATTACAATTGGTCAATCGGATATTAGGTTAAGTTAAGTTAAATTGTTTAAACAATTAATATATTGTGATACCCTGTTTTTAGGGATTTTTGTTGTATGAAAGAAAGAAATGAAAAGGACACAATAAAACAAGTAGAAGTGCGTATAAAGATAGCGCATGTTTTCTTATTGTTATTATTTTTAATTTCTGTTATATACCTGTTCTTATTGCAAATTGTTGATATAAGGCATTATAAGGCAAAAGCAAGCAGTCAAAGATATAGTAAAAGTTTTATAATGCGGGGACAAATAGTTGATAGAAACGGTGTTAGGTTAGCTACTGACCAAAGTTCTTATAATGTTTATGCTCATAGGGAGTATTTTGATAATACACCTGAAGAGTTGGCAGAAAAATTGTCACCATATTTAAATTTAGACAAAAAAACAATTGTGAATAGTATAAACCGAGGTGCAACAGTTATTCTTTTAAAGAAAGATGTTGATAGGCAAACAGCAGAAAAGATAAAAAAACTCGGTTTAAGAGAGATAAGTTTAGATAAGAAGAATGAAAGAGTATATCCGCAAGATGAACTTGCTGCTCATATTATCGGATATTATAATCCTGATGCTGATACTGCATCAGGTGTTGAATTAACAGCAAAGGATAAACTTGAAAAGGTTGATAATAAAATAAAAGTTCAAAGAACTCCGCGTGGTGATATTATTTATGATACAGATACGGATCCTGTTTTAGCTTCTACTCCTCAGGTAGGGGAAACTGTTACTTTAACAATTGATTCTGCTATTCAACATGTTTGTGAACGCGAACTTCTAAATATGATAAATGAAAAGAAAGCATCTCGTGGTTCTGTTATTGTTATGAATCCTAAAAATGGTGAAATTCTAGGTTATGCGGTTTATCCAAGATATAATCCTAACAACTATAAAAAGACTCCTGCTATAACTTTAAAAAATTGGACATTGTCTGATGTATATCCTCCTGGTTCTACATTTAAAACATTAACAGTTGCTGCCGGCATTGAAACAGGAAGAATTAAACCTTGGTCTAAAATATTAGATACGGGTAAGATGAAGCTTGGCAATTGGACTATACAAAATTATGATTACAATAAACATCCAAATCCGGGTATGATTAGTTTGGTTTATTTATTGGAACACTCAAGTAACGTTGGTAGTGCAAATATAGCTTTAATGATGACTCCGGGTGAATTTTATACTGTTTTATCAAAGTTAGGAATTGGTAAAAAAAGCGGGATAGATTTAAATGGTGAATCATCAGGTTTATTACCAAAACCTTTTAAATGGGATAAATCAAGGCAGGCAACTATGGGATATGGTTACGGGGCTTCTGTTACCGCAATGCAAATGGTTAGTGCTGTAAGTGCTTTAGCTAATGATGGGGTTCGAGTTACTCCGCATGTAATAAAATATTCTCCGGAAGAAGAAGCTGAAAAGATTGAGAGAGTTCAGGCCATTAGTCCTGAAACAGCAAGAATAGTTACGCAGCTTTTAGCTCAAAGTGTAGCCAATTCTAAATCACATATTAACTTAGAAAAATATACGGTTGCAGGTAAAACAGGGACTTCTAAAAAACCTATGGAAAATAAAAAAGGATATTCAAATGCTTTATATGCATCGGTTATAGGATATCTACCTGCAAGCAATCCCCAGATTTTGATATATGTAGTAGTGGATTCTGCCAGTGCCGGTGGTCCGGTTTGGGGTAATACGGTTGCTGCTCCTATATTTAAAGAAGTTGCTAATCAATGTGCAAGAATTTTGAATATTACTCCCGATAAAAAAGTTACACAAGAATAGATGAGGTATTAGGATATGTTGTTAAGTAAAGTAATAAGACTTCTTGATGAATATAAAACAAAAAATTTTGAAGATGTAGAAATAGAAGGACTTTCATATAATTCACTTTTAACAAAACCAAGAGACTTGTTTATTTGTATAAAGGGCGAAGTATCAGATGGGCATAAATATGCAAAAGCAGCAGTTGAAAAAGGTGCATTAGCTCTATTTTGTGAAGAAGAACTTGATATTGATGTTCCACAGATTATAGTTTCTGATACTAAAAGGACAATGGCTCAGATTGCCGCTGCATTTTATAATGAACCTTCAAAGGAAATAAATTTAATTGGTGTTACAGGTACAAACGGTAAGACAACAGTAACGCATTTGATACAGAGAATAATAGAAGAAAATAATGAAAAGTGTGCATTGATTGGTACTTTAGGTTATAAACTTTCAAGTTCAGATGATTATAAAGAAGCAAAACACACAACACCACAGCCACCTGAATTACAACGAGATTTGCGTTTAATGGCTGACAAAGGAATAAAGAATGTTGTAATGGAAGTAAGTTCCCATTCTTTAGAACAAAAAAGAGTAGGTTGTTGTGATTTTGATGGGGCAGTATTTACCAATTTAACTCAGGATCATTTGGATTACCATATAACAATGAAGAATTATTTTAAAGCTAAAGCAATTTTATTTGAAAATTTAAAAGATGGTGCTTTTGCTGTTATAAATGCGGATGATGAATATGCTTCCGATTTTATTGCAGTAGTTCCTAACAGTGTAAAACTATTAACTTACGGAGTAAAAAAAGATGCTGATGTAAGAGCTGAAGATATTGATTTTTCTGTAGATGGTGCAAAATTGACGGTTGTATTTGCAGATAAAAAAGAAAAAATGAACTTGCATTTGAATGGTATGTTCAGTGTATATAATGCTTTAGCTGCATTTGCAGCAGCCATTGCTATGGGAATAGATTATAGGATTATAATAAAAGCATTGGAAAATACAAAAAGTGTAGCCGGCAGATTTGAAATTGTTAGTAAAAAACCACTCGTAATTGTTGATTATGCACATACTCCCGATGGATTGGAAAATGTTTTGAAAGCAGCAAGAGAACTTACACCAAAAACATCTAAGTTAATTTGTTTGTTTGGTTGTGGCGGAGACAGAGACACTACGAAAAGACCTAAAATGGGTAAAATTGCAGATGAATTATCAGATAAAGTTGTTGTTACATCGGATAATCCAAGAAGTGAAGATCCACAATTGATAATCTCGGACATAATGACAGGAATTAGAACTGTAGACACTCAAAGAATATTTGTTGAACCTGATAGAGGCCTCGCAATTAAATTTTTAAAGTCTATTTCAAATCCTGAAGATGTAATTGTTATTGCAGGTAAAGGACACGAAGATTACCAAATCTTAAAAAATGAAACAATCCATTTTGATGATAGAGAAGAAGCAAGAAAAGTTTTTGCTCAAGTGTAGTGTATAATAAAATATAGTTTATAGATATAATCGGAGGTATATATGAAGTTAACTGTCTTAGGACCCGGATGTTGGGGATTAACCATTGCTTGGCTTCTGAATAATAATTTTGATGAAATATGTGTATGGGGTAGAAGTCAGGATTTATCCGACGAGTTAAAAGAATATAAAAGAACAACAAAACCTTTAACCGTTCAATTGGATAAGAAAGTTGAAATTACCGATGATTTACAAAAGGCAGTGGATGGTGCAGAAATAATTTTCCTAGTTGTTGCAACATCAGGAATTCGTCCTGTTTGTCAACAATTAAAAAAAATAGGATTAAAAGATAATCAGATTTTGGTTAATCTTTCAAAAGGATTGGAATTACCATCATTAAAAAGAATGTCTGAAGTTATAAAGGATGAACTACCGGATTCTAAATTGGTTATTTTATCCGGGCCAACCTTGGCAAAAGAAATATTGAACGGATGTCCTACGGCAGCTTCTGTTGCAAGTGATGATATTAAAGCGGCAGAATTTGTACAGAAACATTGTAGTGTTCCATCAAAGTTCAGATTGTATACAAACTCAGATGTTATAGGTGTTGAACTTGGAGGCAGTCTAAAAAACGTTATTGCTATTGCTTCAGGTTTCGCTGATGCGATGAAATTAGGTGATAATTGCAGAGGTTCCCTCTTAACAAGAGGTATGGCTGAAATTGTAAGAGTTAGTGTTGCACTTGGTGCGAAACCATCTACATTATATGGTTTATCAGGCATGGGTGATTTGATTGCTACGTGTTCAAGTCCTTTTAGCAGAAATTTTACTGTTGGTTCAATGTTGGGTAAAGGAAAAAAGATAGATGATATTTTAAGAGAACTTGGTTCTGTTGCAGAAGGAGTAAAGACATCGAAAGCACTTTGTGAATTAGCTCAAAAACTTGGTGTCGAAGTACCTGTATCCTCTGCAATATATGAAGCTGTTTATACTGATATTACACCTGATGAAGTCTTGAATAAGTTAATGAATAGAAAATTAAAGCAAGAAGAAGAATATAATTAAAGTTCAAAGTAAAAGGAAAATAAATTGGTAAACGAAGCAAAAAAGACATCATTTCAAGAACTAATGACAGAAGGGCAAGCTTTATATGATAAAAACGAAATAGTTGAAGCTATTAAACTTTATAAGACTGCTCTTATAATGTCAAAGAATATTGATTCTAATTCTCTTGCAGGATTGTACATAAGGCTGGCAAATGCTTATTATAAATTAGATGATAAAGATAAAGCTACATATTATTACGAAGAGTATTTAAAGGTATTTCCGCAAGGTCAAGTTAGTGTCTTTTCTCGTTTAGCACATTCTTATTATTATATTGATACTGATAAAAGTATTGATTATCATAATAAAGCATTAAATATTGAACTAAATAAGTATGATTCTGCTTGTAAGCTTTTTGCTATGACAAAGTCATCTTTTTATGAACAACAAGATATAAAAGATGAATCTGAGTACGAGGTAGAACAACTAAAGAATAATTTATTTAAGAATATAGTTAAATATAATCATGATGACAAAAAGAAGAATCCTAATAAAAAATTAAATATTGGATATTTTTCGTCAGATTGTCACGCTCATACAATGATGAATTATATTTTACCAATATGGGAAAATCATAACAAAGAAGATTTTAATTTCTTTATTTTTAATGGTTCAGAAAAGAATGATTCTACATCAGAAAAAATAAGAAATCTTGGTTTTGAGATGATAGATATTTCAAAAGCAGATGAAAAGAGAATTGCAAAGTTAATATATGATAAACAAATAGATATACTTATTGATTTGGGCGGATATACACATTTAAAAACATATGCAATGTTATATAAGCCGGCACCTATAATAATTTCATATTTGGGGTATTTAAATACTCTTGGAATGAAAGAAGTTGATTATATATTGACTGACCGTTATACAATTCCTGAGAATAAAGCCTATTTATATACTGAGAAACCTTTGTATCTGGATAAGGGTTATCAAATATTTGCGGAAAAAAATCTTCCGGATATACAGGAGTGTCCTTATAAAACAAATGGATATATAACTTTTGGCAGTTTTAATTGTACTTCAAAATTTAATGATACGAATTTCTTTATATGGTCAAAACTGCTTGAAAAAGTACCGGATTCGAAATTATTGATTTATAGAACTCGTCTTTCAAAAAATATGATTAAGTATTTTAAAACAAAACTTGAAAAAAGAGGAGTATCTTTAGATAGAGTTATATTTAGTTCCAGAACTTATAGTCCGCATTATAAAGCATATTCGTTGGCAGATATTTCGTTAGATCCGTATCCTTTTAGCGGAATGTCAATAGCAATTGAAACAGCGATGATGGGTGTTCCGACTATAACATTGGTTGGTGAGGGAATGCAATCAAGAGGGGCTGGAAGAATAAATCATATAATTGGATTGGATGAATTGAATGCTTCATATGGTGATGAATATATAGAAAAAGCTGTAAGTTTGGCTAATGATAAGCCTAAACTTGAAAAATAAAGAAAAGAATTAAGAGAAAAGAATAATGCTTATGATTTAAGAAAAAGTGCAGTTGAGTTTACTCGTGATTTAGAAGATAAATATAGAAAAGTTTGGTCTGATTTTATAAATAGTCCTTAAAACTCTTTTTTAAAATTTTAAATCCGCAACCATCAATCATTTCTGCATTGAATGATATTGATTTTGCAGGATAGTTTTTGCATACATTTGGTCTATTTTTGTATACGGAACATAATCCGTTATCAAGAAGGTATTTGCAACTTAGCACTATATTATTGTTTTCATCTGTTTTTGATATGTAAAAACGTCTGTAATGCGGGAGAAAAAATTGCATAAATTTGAGTTCTCTTTCATTCTTTAATCCGTATGCACGTATCTCTTTACAGCATTTGCCGCATTTTTTGCAGTTCCCTTCTATCTTATAATTTACTTTCTTAGCTACGAAGTATGATAGAAATTCATAATATACAGACTTTATAAAATCTATAGACATTTGTTTACAATCCAGTTTCCAGATTTATTTATTTGGTAAAATATAATCACAAATATATAATAAAAAACCGAGGAATAAAATGAGTCCAAAGAAGAAAAAAAAGAAGAATGTATTTTTATCTTTTGTTAAAGGTCTGTTTATTATTGGAATTGCAATAATATTAGCCGGATATGTTGCTGTAAAAATGTATCTTAATGATTTGGCACCTATTCCAAATTTGGAAAATTACAATAGAAATATAGTTACTCAAGTTTTTTCTTCTGATGAACATGTTATTAAAACATTTCAGACTTTTCATTATGAACATGTTTCAATTGATGAAATTCCAAAGTATCTGAAAGATGCAATTATATCTACTGAAGATAAAAATTTTTATAATCATGACGGATATGATATATGGGGCATTGCTCGTTCTATCCTCGTTAATATTATTAATAAGAGTGCACGTCAAGGGGCAAGTACTATTACCCAGCAGCTTGCAAGGGTTTTATTTCTTTCTAATGAAAAAACAATAATAAGAAAAGTTAAAGAAATAAAAATTGCCGCAAGAATAGAAAAATCTATTTCTAAAGATAAAATATTAGAAATGTATTTGAATAATGTATATTTAGGTTCAGGTGCATATGGAGTTGGAGCAGCTGCTTCTACTTATTTTAATAAAGAGTTATCACAGTTAACATTGGCAGAATGTGCTTTAATTGCAGGTCTTCCGCAGGCGCCTTCCGTATATTCTCCGTACAAAAATATCAAATTGGCAGAAAAAAGAAGAAATAAAGTTCTTAAGAGAATGTACATAATGAAGACTATTACAAAGCCTCAATATGAAGCTGCTTTAAAGGAAAAGATTGTATTAAATAAAAAGCCAAGTTTACATAGAACCAATATTGCTCCTTATTTTATTGATTATGTACTAAAAGAGCTTGAAGAATTAGGTTTTGATGAAACTGAAATTTCTCAAGGCGGATATAAAATAATTACTACATTAGACTATGACGCACAAGTAGCGGCAAATGAAGCAATAGATAAAAACATGAATGCTTGGCATTTGACAAAACCAAATCAACAAGCAGCATTGTTTTCATTCTCTCCAATGACCGGTGCAATTATCGCCTATTGTGGGGGAAAAGATTATACTCAAAGTCAATATGATAGGGTTACTCAAGCTATAAGACCGCCAGGATCATCATTCAAACCGATAGTATATGCTGCTGCAATACATAAAGGATGGACGCCTACTGATATGGTTGAGGATACTCCTGTTAAGATTGGCGATTGGAGTCCAAGAAACTATGGCAATAAATATAAAGGTAAGATGCCTTTGTATAAAGCTTTAGTTATATCTTCAAATGTAGTGGCTGTTAAACTTATAAAGGATATTGGTATAGCTCCTGTTATTGATATGGCTAGGTCATTAGGTATAACAACTCCTTTAACTCATGATTATACTATTGCTCTTGGTTCAAACGGTGTAAAACTTTACGATATGGTTATTGTATACGGTAATTTTGCTAATGGCGGATATAAGGTAAAACCATACGCTATAGAAAGAATTGAAACACAAAGAGGCAAAGTTATATATCAAGCTAAGAGAACAAAAATTACAAAAGTATTGGATAGAGATACCGCCGGTATTATGACTGCTATGTTGAGGAAAGTAATAACATCAGGAACAGGGCGTGGTGCAAATATTGGTAAGCCTATGGGCGGTAAAACAGGTACTACTAACGAAAATAAGGATGCTTGGTTTATTGGTTATACTCCCGATTTGGTTACAGGTGTATTTATCGGTAATGATAATAATACAAGTATTGGATTAACAGGCGGTAGCGCTCCTGCGAGAATATGGAAAGATATGATGACTGTTGCTACTAAGAAATATGGTAGTCCTGAATTTGATTATCCTGAAGTTAATTTAAATGCTGAATATGATGATATAAAGATAGATCCGAATGTTGATTTGGAAAGTGATAATCAGGGCGAAGATACTGAAACCGAAAAAGAAAAAAAGTTTTGGAAATTCGGGAAAGATAAAGAACAATCTGATGATAAGTCTTCAAAGGAAAGTTCTTCAAATGTAAAAACGCAACCTGCTGAAAATTTCAAATCTATTCCTGTTCAGGTAACTGTTCCTTTGGATTTAGAAAAATTAAAATCAGAGAAAGAAGTAAAAAGAGCAGAAACAAATAAAATTCCAAATATGCAAACAACACAGAAAAATACTAACATTGGTTTTCCACAACCATAGTATATTAGTTTTTATTTAATTTGGGTATTTTGATTTGAAAAACATCTTCTAAATCTATTCCGTTTAATATTTCATTAAAAAGTATGCTTGATTGAACACTTTTTTCTTTGAAATTTCTAATAAGTCCAAGGACTTTTATATCTGTATATTTCTCAATTAATGAAGGAAAAGCTTTAATATCGGGATTTTCAGAATATACCGGGAATTTATTGATTATAACACCTATAATGTTTGCATTTGCATTTGTTGCTGTATTAATTTCATTTAAGTAATTACTTATTGTGTTTTCGGTTGGATTAACGATAAACAAAATAGGTAATTTAAGCATTATTGGAATATGTAAAGAAAAGATATTTTTATTTAGCGGTGTCATAAGTCCGCCTGTTGATTCAACAATAAGCGTGTCTGTTTTTTGTTTTAGTATGTTGTAGTCTTTAACTATTTCTTCTATATTAATATCAACTTTTTCAATTTCGGCAGCAACTACAGGTGTTGCATCAGAAACCATCATATATGTAGAGTGTGTTGTTATATAAGGATCCAGCATTTTTACAAAAGATAAATCCGGTGAAATAAGGTATTTACCTTTATCTATTGCACCTGTTTGTATTGGTTTATATACGCCTGCTTTATAACCTAAAGATTGCATAACAGCAGTAATACCTGCTGATATTACTGTTTTTCCGCTTTTGTTGTTTATTCCTGTTATGAATATATTCATAAGAAAATTATATCAATTGAGTATTTTATTAGAACATACATAAGGTGGATAAATTGTAATATTGCTAAAATATATGTAAAATAAATATAGACTTATTTAAAGAAAGAATTAATATTTAGAATATGAGAAAATTTATAATTATAATATTGGCATTATTTGCTTTGGTTGGTATATGGTCAGAAGTAAATGCCAATGAAACCGGACAAAAAATTTTAAAAATACGAGAAGGCACCTTCGCAAAAGTAATGACAAGAGATGAATTCTCAACTTTAACTGCAGATATTGGTGATGAAGTTACCTTTATTAATACTCAGGATATGTATGTTTATGAAACGAATGCAATACCTGAAAATACTGTTTTTTATGGTGAAATAGAAGATGTAAGAGAACCTGTTGAAGGAAAAGACGGAGCTTTGAAAATTTCTATATATAAAATGATAACACCTGATAAAAAGGTTTATCGTTTGTCGGGTCATATATATAGTGAAAATGACAATTATATAGGTGGTAAAAACACTCAAAGTATTTATTACCATAAGGTTCCCCATTATAATCAAAGACTTAAGCCAATGTTAAAAGTTGCTCCTTTGAACATATATGAAATGGGTAAACATACTGTAGTAAAACCGGGGGCTGAACTTTTTGTTATTTTTGAAAAAGATATTATATTAAAATGAACTTTATTAAAATTTGCTCGTTAGAGTTAATAGGTAATATAATGTGAGTAGTATAAAGGAGAAATACATGAGGAAAGAATTATTATCATTATCAATTATTATTGCTATGGCTTCTGCCCCATGTCTGAGTTTTGCTGATTCGAACTATAATGTTATAACACCTGCGATTCAGACAATACCGGCATCTTCGAATTCATACCAATCACAATATCCGTTGCCTGTAAATTCATACCAAACACAAGGATATAATTATAATAATTATGGATATGGCAATTATAATAACGGTCAATTACAAGGTAATGTAGTAATGGTGCCTGCAAATACATCATTCCCGGCTACATCAATGACATCTATATCTTCTGAAACGGCTAAATTAGGTGATAATGTTTCCTTTTATCTCGGTTCAGATTTTTATTACGGAAATAAATTAATTGCTTCTGCAGGAAGTAAAGTTAATGGTACTGTCATCAAAGCTAAAAAAGGCGGATTGGGTAACAGAAATGGACAATTACAAGTTAGATTTACAAATATAATTACACCAACAGGTCAAATGATACCAATCAGTGCAAGTATACAAACTAATGATGGTACAGGAATTCTCAAGGCAGGAACTGCGAAAGATGTATCAAAAGAATATGCTAAAGATGCGGCAATTGGTGCTGCAGCAGGAGCTGTTTTGGGTACTGCTATGGGCGCTTTATCAGGCGGTAGTGTTGGTAGAGGTGCTGTATATGGTACTGCTGTAGGTGGTGGCATGGGTATGGCTCAAAATTTATTTGAACGTGGCGGAAATGTTGAAATCCCTCAAAATGCACAAATGAATATTGTTTTAGACCAACCTGTAACAGTTTCTTCTAATACTCCATATTAGTAGGTAAATAGGCTATTTGTTTTATCATCGTTTTTTTGATAAAATAACTAGCAAATGGGAATTTAGGGATGTCAGTTATAAAAAACGATGATAATATAAAACCAAAAAATATGAGGAATAAAGCACCTGTATATGAAATTCCTGCTGTTATAAGAAAAGAAAAAGAGGAAATTTCTTTTGAAAAGGCTTTAGTTTGGGCTTTCATTTTACATCCTGCTATTATTCTTATATTGTTGCTTTTTTCGATTGTACTAAAATTTTTAGGAATTGATTTTAATTTATTTAATAAACCTGAATTAAAACCTAAAGATATAGAATTTGTACTTGTTGAAAAAGAAGCTCCGCCAATAAATAAAAATACAAAAAATAGAGCGGATAAAAACTCTCAGGCAGGCGGAAAACACGATCCTAAACGTCCTGTTTCTTTGCCTCAGACTGCAGCGCCAAAGGCTCCAGCAAAGAAACCTTCATCGCCTGCACCAAAGAAACCGGCTGCACAGAAACCAAAACCGCAGGTTAAACCACAACCTGCTGTAAAACCTCAAGTGCAGAAGCCTGCTCCAAAACCTCAACAGCAAGCTCCGCAAAAGCCTGCTCCAAAACCTCAGGCTCCAAAACCAACAGTAACACCATCTGTTCCAAAACCTGCTGTTAATCCGTCATCTAATTTTAATATTCCAATACCAAAATCTGCAATTCCGCAGATAGCACAACCAACTACTGCTCCTGTTACTTCTGCACCGAAAATTGGCGGTGGTTCAACAGGTGCAGCAGGTAAATCAGGTTCTGCTGCTCCAAGTTTCTCTCCAACTACATCAAGTAGAGGTGGTGCTGGCGGTACAGGTAGTGGCTCTGGCGGTGGCGGAAGATTTTCTAATTCTACCGGCTCAGGTCGTGGAAATATAGGAAATCCCGGACCGGGAAATCCAAACGGTGCACCAGGTATTGATGCGATAAAAGAACCTGACTTTGGTCCTTATATGAAAGAACTTCAAAGACGTATAAAAATGAATTGGGATCCTCCTAAAGGAAATGAAAGTAAACGTGTTATACTTCTATTCTCAATTGCAAGAGACGGTAGACTTCTAAATGTTAAAGTACATCGTTCATCCGGACTTGAGGCGGCAGATAGAGCAGCTATTGATGCTGTTAAATTAACAGCTCCATTCAGACCTTTACCGCCTGAATTTAAAGGAAACAGTGTAGATATCCAATTTACATTTGACTATAATGTATTCGGTGTCTCAGGCTAAGAAAATATAATAAGAAAAGAGGAAATAAATTATGGAATTACTATTACATTCAATTAAACTGGACTGGCCTGTATTATTGCCAATTCTCGTTTGCTCGATTTTAACTGTTGCTGTTGCTATTAACAGATTTAGTTTTTATAACAAAAATAAACGCGATGTTGTAAAGTTTATAAGAGCTTTAAAAACTGAATTAGTTAATAACAGACTTGATGCAGCAAAAAATCTCAGTATTCAATTAGGTGGTGTAATTGGTGAAGTAGCAGAAGAAGCTGTAAGAATTTTTTCTGAACAAAAAGTTGGATTTTCGCGTTCTTTTGATATTTCTGCTAATTTAGCTACAAGAAAATTGGAAAAATATTTAACTATTTTAGGTACAGTAGGCGGTGTTTGTCCTTTCTTAGGTTTATTTGGTACTGTAGTTAGAATTCTTTATACTTTCCAAGATTTAGCATCTCAAGGAAATCAATCCGCTGCAGTTGCTATGGGTATCGGTTCAGCATTAATTGCTACTGCTTTCGGTCTTGGTGTTGCTATTGTTGCTGTTGTTCTTTATAACTTATTCCAATCTACAGTTAAAAGATATGAAGATGATTTTCAGCTTATTAAATTGTTATTCTTAAGCTTTACTGATTCAGAAGAAAAAACTCAAGCAAAAGCATTAGTATAGGAAAATAAAATGTCTTTTTCAACAAATTCAGATGATAAAAAAGGTTTATTCACCGAAATTAATATAACTCCGTTAACAGATATTTTCTTGGTATTGTTAATCATAATGATGGTAATTGCGCCCTCTTTTCAATCTATTGATACTGATATAAATATACCTGAGATAAATAGCGGTGTTTCTGTTGAGCAGAAAAATGCGGAAATTTCAGTAACAAAACAAGGTCAATATTATATAAATGGCAGACCGATTTCAGCCGATAATCTTGTTAGTGAACTTACAAATTTGAAACCTTCTTTAGAAAAGGCTGAAGTTGTTGTTAAAGCTGATACTGAAACTAAAAGCAGTGAAATTCAAAAAATTATGAAAGCTGCTCAAGAGGCTCAATATGTTAAGTTGGTTCTTGCTGGTGAACCACTTACTAAAAAAGAGCAGAGAAACCTAGAACAACAAGCAAATACGGAAAATTTGCAAAAAGATAATAATACTAAATCAGTTAATACTAATGATTACAACTGGGATGAGTAAGGTAAATCAATATGGCAGGACAAAGAAAAACTTTCAACGAAATTAATATAACTCCTTTAACGGATATTTTCCTTGTTTTACTTATTATTATGATGGTTATTGCTCCATTGTTAGATCAGCAAGGTTTGAATTTGGCTGTGCCGAATATGATTGAAGTTCAGGATGAAATTAAAGACTCTAAATTGATTAAAGTTCTTGTTACTGACGAAGATAAATATATGCTTGATGATACTGAAATTCCTGTTAGTGAACTCTCTAATATGATATCAGAACAAGCAAAAGTTAATACTGACGGGCTTTTAATAATGACTCAAGACAACGCCACACATGGTGCTGTTGTTAAATTGATGGATGAAGCTCGCAACTCAGGTGTTACTAATATATCAATTACCGAATACTAATTTATTTTTATTCTTTTATAAGTAATACAACACTTTGTGTGGATATAGCTTTTTTCTCCCCAACGGAGTCTTGCCCTTCCATCGTTTTTGCTTTTATTGATATTAAATCTTTATCAATTTCAAGTATTTGAGATAATTTCTCTTGTATTAACGGAATGTATGGTTTCATTTTTGGTTCTTGCGCAAATATTGTATTATCCAAATTATTTATTTTATAGCCTTTTTCTTCAATAAGTTTTTTTGTGTCTTTTAAAAGTATAGTGCTATCTATATTTTTATATTGAGGGTCATTATCAGGGAAATGAGTTCCTATATCACCCAGTGCTAATGCGCCCAAAAGAGCATCAATTATTGAATGAATTAATACATCAGCATCTGAATGTCCTAAAAGCCCTTTTGGATAATCAATTTCAATACCGCCAATTATCAATTTTCTTCCTTCAACAAGTTTGTGAATATCAAATCCTTGACCGATTCTAAACATTTTCTTTTCCCCATACGAATTTGTTTATTGCTTTTACAAAGCCTTCGTTATCAACTGTATCTGTAATATAATTTGCTTTTGCCTTTATCTCTTCGGTGCCATTCCCCATTGCGACACCTATTCCTGCTGTTTCAACCATCTCTATGTCGTTATTTTGATCTCCTATTGCAAGAACTTCTTTCTCCGTAAAACCTAATTTATTTGCCAAAAACTTTATGGCATTACCTTTTGTAGCCTCTTTATTTGCTATTTCGCAGAATATATCTGTTGATTTTACTACATATATTTCAGGGTATTTTTTTTGAAGTTCTTTGATTAAATCTTCAATTAATTTTGGATTTTTATCAATTGCAAGAATTTTGTTTAATTTTGAAAAATCAAGGTCATCAAACGAATTTACCTTAAAGTAATCTATCCCCTTGTTTCCAACATAAGCTTTTATATAATCATTGTCATTTTCTACATATAGAACATCTTCTATATAAACATTCATATGAATGTTTCTGTCTCTAAGTTCTGTAACAATTTTTCTTGCAATATCTTGAGGTAAATATTTAACATCAAGAATTTTACCGTCATATGTATTTATTAATCCGCCTTGGTAACATATTAAAGGGCATTCTATTCCAATTTCATCAGCAACATATTTTGCACTTGCATATGTTCTTCCTGTTGCAATTGCAACGTGAATTCCATTTTTGATTAAGTTCTGCATGCAGGCTTTAACATTGTCTGTTAAACCTTGTTTTTCAGAATAAATGGTTCCATCTATGTCGGTTACAACCATTTTTATCATAATTTATATGCCCTCATTAATGCAGCAATGGTCTTTGCATCATTTATTTCACCGTTTTTCACCATTTCAAAAACTTTGTCTTTATCTATTGCAATATAATTAAGTATTTCACCTTCATCAAGATGTTGTCCTTTATATGTTAAATTGGTAGCTTTAAATAAATATAATCTTTCATTGCAAAATCCGGGGCTTGTCCATATAAAGCCTATTGATTTCCAATTTTGAGCAATAAATCCTGTCTCTTCTTCCAGTTCTCTTTTTGCTGCTGATAGAATATCTTCATTACCTTTATCCAGTTTCCCGGCAGGAAGTTCATATAAAATTTCTTTTGTCGGATACCTGAATTGTTGTACCATCAGAATTTGTTCATTTGTTTCCGCAACTATAACAACACCGCCTGAATGATGAACAACTTCTCTTATTGTTTTGTATCCATCAGATAATTCAACATCATCTTTGGTTATATTAAATACTTTTCCTTCGTATATATTTTTTGAATTAATTGTTTTTTCGTATAATTTTTCCATATGTAAATTATACAATGTTAATGAATAATTTTCAGTATTAATTTATTTTATATATATCAAAATAACAAAATTTGCCTGTGTTATAATTGACCTATGAGTACAAGAAATATAATAGGTTTTTGGGGGTATCCTCATCCTGATTTGATAGAAAAATATAAAAAATTATATCCAAATGCAGTTTGGATTGATTTTGATATTGATTATGGTTTCCCAAAACAAGATATATTGCCGGAATCATATTGTACGATAATTAAGAATATTATTAATTGTGCGTTTTATTATAAAAATCAATTATTGGTTATTTTAGCACCAATAGGTAAAGATAAATGTGATAGCGGTTGGTTTGCATATGAAATTTTGAAAGATATGGGATATCCTGTTATTTCTTCTATTTTTGAAGAAATAAAATATAAAAAAGAAGTTAAGATATCTACTTCAACTCTTCCTTTAAGACAAAAAGTTGAACTTATAACAAAAGGAATATATGAACCGCAAGTACCAGAACTTGAACAATGCCGTGCAAAATTTGGTTTTTGGGGGGTTCCGCCTAATGATTTATCAATATTAGAGTTATTTCCCGATGAAACTCATTTATATGGCTGGACAAGATGTGTTGAAGCTATGGCTCCCGCTGATATTGAACTGGAAATGTATATAGATGTTAATGTTCCTACTGTATTTTATTCGCAGTCTTTTTGTTCAAAAGCTCAGATGGCAAAATATTTGGCTGATAAATATAATGGACTATATATTGATATTGATGATACAGTTACGAATTCAACAAAAGCAAAGATTGAAGCCTTCTTGAGGTTACGATGAATAAAACAGATATAGTATTAGATGCCGGTACAACCTGGTCAAAAATAATAGAAAGAAATTCATCTGATTTAATGAACGGATATAAAAATTTTATTGTTAAATCAGAAAATGGTTTTAATTATTATGTGTTGCCATCTTCAAAATTAAAAGAAATGAAAATTAAATTTGATAAAGCGACGGGGCATATGTCTTTGAGTATGCTAAAAAATAAAAAAGACTATGAAAATGAAGTTATTGCTTTAATTCAGGGCTTTAGAAAAAAAATCGCTGAAGATGCAATTATCTTAGATATGGGAAGTCGAGATTCTAAATGGGCACAATATAAAGATGGTAATTTTAAAGATTTGGATTGGAATAATTCATGTTCCAGTTCAACCGGTGCAACGATTGAAATGCTTTTAAAATTTTATAATATAAAACTTGAAAATTTAAAAGTATCTGATGAAAAATATGTTATAACTTGCGGTATTTTCGGCTTGGAAAAAATTATGGATGATATTGCAAAAGGTGTGAATTCCGAAATGGCAATTTCAAAGTTTATCCATGGTATTGCCTTTAATGCTTGGAATTTTGCTAAAAAGCCATCTAAGTTATATTTATCGGGTGGTTTTTGTGAAAATAAATGTTTTGTTGATTCTTTAAGTAAATATTGTGAAGTAATTCCTCTGGGACGTTTTTTACTTTGTGAAGGCTTAATAAATAAATAAATATAAAAAAGGAGGTTTTAAACCTCCTTTTTATTATAAAGATTGTTTTATTTCTTTTTCTATTTCAGATAGGACAGATATCAGATTTGTTTTATCTTTACCTGCACCTTGAGCGTATTGTGGTCTGCCTCCGCCTTTACCACCTGTTTGCGAAGCCAGTTTATTTACAATTTGTCCTGCATTTATTCCTTTTTTTACAAATGAATCGCTTACTTTAACAACATATGTGATTTTATCTTCATCAACAGATGCTAAAATAATTATTGATTCTCCCAATTTAGAAGCTAAAAGTTCACTTCCAAGTTTTACAAGGTTTGCAGGATATGCTTCCATTTGAGTGATAAATAATTTACCGCCATTGACTTCTTGAGCTCTTGATACAAAAGATTGAAATTTTGTTTTTGCTTGTTCTGCTTTTAAATTTTCAACTTCTAATTGAAGGTTTTTATTGTCAACAGCAAGTTTCATTATTCTTTCACCAAGTTCTGATACCGGGCATTTAAAAGCTTGAGTCATTTTATCAATGATATCAGATTTTTCACCTAAGAATTTTAACGCAGTATTTCCGCATACTGCTTCAATTCTTCTAGTACCTGCTGCAACTGCACTTTCTGAGACGATTTTTGTAAGTCTTATTTTTCCTGTTGAACTTACGTGTGTACCACCGCAAAGTTCTGAAGATATATTTCCGAATTTAACAACTCTTACATTATCATCATATTTTTCTCCGAATAAAGCCATGGCTCCTGATTTTTTTGCCATTTCTATATTCATAACTTCTGTATTTTGATTAATATCTTCATTTATCCAATTGTTGATAATATCTTCAACTTCCTGAACTTCTTCTTTTGTCATAGCTCTTGGGAATGTGAAGTCAAAACGAGTTCTGTTTTCTTCAACAAAAGAACCGGCTTGGTGTACTTCTTCACCTAATACTTTTCTTAATGCAGCTTGAATTAAATGTGCATTAGAGTGATGTATAGTTATTTCTTTTCTTCTTTCAACATCGATAGAAGCTTTAACGGAATCTCCAACTTTTGCTTCTCCGTTAACCATTTGTACTCTGTGAACAAATAGTTTATTAACTTTAAACGTATTTAAAACTTCAGCTTTAAAGTCTTTTCCTTCAATTATACCTGTATCACCGATTTGTCCGCCTGATTCTGCATAAAACGGTGTTTTATCGAGCATAATATCTATAAAGTCACCTGCTTCTATAATTGCAATAATTTTTGCTTCTGCTTCTGTTTGATTGTAGCCTACAAAATTAGTTGAACCAAATTTATTTTCTACATCAACATATACTAAATCATCAGTAAGACTGATTTTGTGTGCAGCTGATTTTGCTTTTTCTTTTTGTTTTTGCATTTCTTCTTTATAGCCTTCGGTATCAACGCTTACACCTTTTTCTGCGGCTATTTCTATTGTTAATTCAAGTGGGAGACCGAATGTATCATATAGTTTGAATGCATTTTCTCCGTCAATTCTGTTTGAGTTTTGGATTAAATCTTCTAATAATTTATAACCTCTGTCTAAAGTTATCTTAAATCTTTCTTCTTCTTGTTTTATAGTAGATTTAATTTTTTCAGCATTTTTCTCTAAATCAGGATATGTTTCTTTATATTGACTGATTACGGTATCTACTATTTCGCTTAAGAAAGGAAGTTCTAATCCTAGTAATTTACCATGTCTTAAAGCTCTACGTAAAATCATTCTTAAAACATAGCTTCTTCCTTCATTACCCGGAGTTACTCCGTCGTTAATCATAAAAGTTACACATCTTGCGTGGTCTGTGATTATTCTTAAAGAAATATCTGTTTTTGAATCTTTTTTATATGGTACATTTGACATTTCGGAAACTTTATCCAAAATTGGTTTTAAAAGGTCTGTTTCAAAAGTTGAATCTTTTCCTTGTACAACCATTGCAATACGTTCTAAGCCCATTCCGGTATCTACGTTTTTCTTTTCTAATGGAGTTTGGTTTCCTTCTTCGTCTTGGAATAATTCTGTGAATACTAAGTTCCAAATTTCAATCCAACGGTCGCATTCACATGTTGCTATAGAACAATCATCGCTGCATTTTAAGTGTTCACCTAAATCGTAGTGAATTTCACTGCAAGGACCGCAAGAACCTGTAGCCCCGGGAGGACCCCAGAAATTGTCTTTTTTGCCTTTTCTTATTACACGTTCAGGTGCTACTCCAACATCTTTTGTCCATATATCATATGCTTCATCATCTGTTTCATATATAGTAATCCATAAACGTTTAGGATCTAATTTTAAGTAATTTGTTACAAAATCCCAACTCCAAGGAATAACTTCTTTTTTGTAATAGTCACCAAATGCAAAATTACCAAGCATTTCAAAAAACGTGTGATGTCTTGGTGTTCTTCCTACATTTTCTATGTCAGAATCTTTTCCGCCTGCTCTTGCACATTTTTGACAAGACACTGCTCTTGCAGGTTCAAATGGCGGTTTTTCTAAACCAAGATAATATGGTAAAAATTGCAACATACCAGCAGTTGTCAATAAAACTGTTGGATTATCCGGAACCAAGCTTGAACTTGGAACTTCTGTTGATTGATGTTTATCTCTGAAAAATTCAATAAATGCTTTTCTTATTTCATTCCCTGTTAACGGAGTTGTCATTTTATATTCCTTTTCTTACTTCTTCATAGAAATATTTTACAACAAACATTATAGGGTGTTTAATTAAACAAAAATAAAACTCTAAATATAAAAAAGGCTTACATTTTGTAAGCCTTTTTATGTTTCCCCAATTCTTTTCCCTAGTCTGTAGTACGCTCTTTAGTCAATTTTAATCTAACAATGTTTCTAATAAACTTGCGTTCTTTATTGCTAATGCATTTTCCTTAACTTTTTGTTTGTGTATGTATGTTCGTAAAGCTTCACGGATTAATTCGCTTCTTGTACGATTTTCACCTTCAGCTACTTCATCAATTCTTGTTAAAAACTCTTCGGGCATTGAAATTAAAACTCTAGCCATTTTATATTCCTCTTATTTATTGCTCTCGTACTTATATAAAAACAATTTAGAAATAAAAATTGCATATTTTGTATATAAAAAAGAAAACCCCATATCTGACAAGGGTTTTTCATGTTTACATTTGTTTACAATTATAAATCTTCGTCTTCAAATCCGGGAGAACGTGTTGGTAGTTTTTTGTATCCGGGGTTGGTGTATACCGCTTTCTTTATGTATTTGTTAGTGTAATCACCTTTTTCAAATAATTTCATTAGCATGTTTTCTCTGGTCACCAGAGATGAAACACTATTTCTTGCTGTCGGATTCTTTTCTGTAAGTTTCATCCAAGTTGCGGCTTCCAGAGTCCAAGCATATGTTTCCTCATTCAATGAATCAAATTTATCTTGATGAATAGCTTCATGGGCTAATAATGCAGCAATGGCTTCCGGTGGTGCGTTACGGTGCTTTTCATTAATATAGATATATAATCTGCCTTTTTTCTTCCATCCTAAAGCGTCAAAAGATGCGTATTCGGGATTTATTTCCGAAATGTTTTTGAACTCAATTTTAACAGGTTTCTCAGTTAAATTATTACCCATTAGTGCATTATATGAATATTTTGATATGTTTACAGTCTGCATAAGCTCCATTGCCTGCATAACAGCACCGTCTTTAGTTACTTTTTTGTACTTCTTTGCATATGCTTCAGTATCAAATTCAGGTTTATTAACGCTCATTCCATCTGCAATTTTTGCTTCTTTTAGCCTGTTTTCATCTATACTTGCTTTGTTCGCATATGAATAACTTTGTATTAACAAAGTAAAAATCATAACCAATAATATTTTCTTTTTCATACATTCCCTATCTACTTTTATCATATTAGTATTATGTCCTATTTGTTTTTTAAGGACAAATTTTTTTTTAGCAATTTTCTTCTTTGATTCAGAAAAATATTGTAGATTAAAGCTTTTGTTATATTTGTAAATTTAGGTAAAGTTTATTTGGTTATAAAAGTATACATATTTCTTATATTTATTTGAAATCATGTCTGATTTAGTATATTCTTTTTATGTAGATTATGGGTGAAAAAACTTATTTTTAATAAGCCTTGAGAGAAGAAAAGAGAAGAATATGGAACAGTTTCTCAATGATAATATGTATGTAATTGACTTAGGTGAACTTAATACTGCTCCTGAGATTATATTTGAACTTAGTTCTGTTTTGGACAAGGAAGAAGTTAAAAATAAAAGAATATGCTTAAAACTCGGTAATGTTGATCTAAATCAAGCGCAGCTTTTAAGTATAAAGTCTCTTATTAATGGAATTGATTCAACTTTGTCTTGTGTAGATACAAAATCAGTTGAAACAGAAAAAGTTGCTTTATCTCTTGGTATTATTGTTTCAAATGTTTCGGCAGAAAATGCTGTTGAATTGGCTCCTACTATGCCTTATAAAATGGCTGAAGAATTAAAAGATGAAGCTATCAATACTGAAACTGAGGAAAATGAAGATATTGTTGAAGAATCTGATATAAATTCTGAAAGTTTAAATGATGCAATTATAGAAGATAATGAGAGTTTACCATCTGAACAAACAGAAGAGTCTAGAGAAGTTGAAGAAAATATAGAACCGCAACAAGAAGAATCTCAGATAGAAAAAGAAGTTGTTGCTGAACCAACGGAAACAATTAATTCTGATATTGATAATGGTGTTGTTCAGGAAACAGAAAAAGAAGAAATACAAGATGAGTTAGATGTTATTTTTGGCTCAACTCCTTCTCAGACTGTATTTTATGATATGCAACATCCTACTGAAATGTATGAAGAACGCGAAGAGTTGACTGATATTATTGTTCCGGAGCAAGAATATACAAAAGAAGATATAGAACTTGAATCTTTTCCGACAAAATATATAAAACAAACAATTCGTTCAGGACAAGTTATTAACTATGAAGGCAATATTGTTATAATTGGTGATTGCCATCCTGGGTGTGAAGTTACTGCGTTTGGCGATATTACTGTGTGGGGTATATTAAGTGGTATTGCACACGCAGGAGCAGGCGGTAATCAAAAAGCAAAAGTTCGTGCGCTAAAAATGAACGCTATACAATTGAGAATTGCAAATTGTTATTCAAGAAGACCAGATTCATTGAATACAGTTTATATAGAAAAAACAAATTCTTTTACACCGGAAGAAGCAAGAATAGTAAACGGTGAAATAGTAGTATTTAAGATGAATGATTAAGGAGCAGATTAGATGGCAGGGAGAGTTATAGTAATCACATCCGGTAAGGGCGGAGTAGGTAAAACTACTACAAGCGCAAATATCGGTACTGCACTTGCTAAAAACGGACACAGTGTTGTTCTTGTAGATACAGATATCGGTCTTAGAAATCTGGATTTGTTATTGGGACTTGAAAATAGAATTGTATATACTCTTGTTGATGTTGTTGAAGAACGTTGTAAGTTAAAACAAGCATTAGTAAAAGATAAGAAAAATCCAAATTTATGTTTGTTAGCTGCAGCTCAAACAAGAGATAAATCTTCTGTAAGTGCAGAACAATTAAAGAAAATAACGGAAAAATTGAAAAAAGATTACGATTATATCTTAATTGACTGTCCTGCAGGAATAGAACAAGGTTTTCAAACAGCTATTGCAGGTGCTTCTGAGGCAATTGTTGTTACTACTCCTGAAATGTCTGCGGTTAGAGATGCTGATAGAATTATTGGTCTTTTAGAAGCTGCTGACGGAATAGAAAGTTATAAGCTTTTATTGAACCGTGTAAGACCAAATATGATTAAGTCTAAAGATATGATGAGTGTTGAGGATGTCGAAAATATTCTTTCTTGTCAAAAAATTGGCGTAATACCTGAAGATACCGGAATTATTACTTCAACTAACAGAGGTGAACCGATTGTTAATAATGAAAAATCACTTGCAGGTAAGGCGTATATGAATGTTGCAAGAAGAATAAACGGTGAAGATGTTCCTTTCTTAGATATAGATGAGCCGAAAGATTTTGTTGGAAAATTAAAAAAGTTTTTTTCAGGCTTGAAAAAACAAGGAAAGGAGTAAAAAATGAAAACACTTTTTTCTGATATTTATAATAAAATAATGGAATTATTTCAGATAGAACGCTCTGGAAATACTAGTGAGTGTGCTGCTAACAGACTTCAAGTTATATTGATGCACGATAGAACAAAGCTAGATCCTCTTATTATGAACAAAATGAGAGAAGAATTGATTGATGTTTTTTCAAAATATGTTGTTATTGATAAGGAAGAACTTGAAATCGGTTTAAAACAAGAAGGTGATGCAGCTGCTTTAATGTTAAATATTCCGATTATCCGTGCTAAGACTGAAGAAGAACTTCAAGAGTTAAGAAAGAAACTTCAAGAAGAGGAAGAAAAAGTTTCGGATGATGACGATGAAGATGACGAAACAGAGGAAGATGTGATTGTTGATGGTGAGGTAACTGAAGTTATTGAAGAAACGGCAATTGAAGATTCCGATGATGATGTTATTGTTGAAGAAGAAGACATTAAAGAATAATAAACTGTTGTTTTGTAATTAAAAAGAGGGTTTTTACAGACCCTCTTTTATTATTTCTTTTATTATAATATTTTGAGAATTTATATTATTTATTATTGGAGTCGGTGCATTTGTATTTATTTCCTCGGTTGATTCATTTATTTGGCTTTTTTGAGTATCTAATGCCATTTGTACATCGCAAATAATTGCAATTATAAGTAAAATACTAACAAATATATTCCATAAAATTTTTTTCATAAAATTAAACTCTTTTTTATTATTTAACTGAAATAATTATATTATTTCAGGAATTTTATGTAAATAACTAATCGTTTATATATTCTTCAGGGGAAATATAATCTTGTTTTATTTCTCCTGTTTGCTTGTCTCTTACAGCTTCAAAATAGTTTTTTATTAATTCTTGTTGTTTCAGTAGGTAATTTTTAAAATCTTCTTCTGTTTCAATAGGCATGTCATCTGTTGCTTCCTTGACTAGGGGTACCAGTTCTAAAAGCAGAGTGGCTGCTTTTGTATCAAATTTGTTTGTTATTGGATTAAATGCTTGAATAAGTATTGATTCAAAGTCTTTATTTCCATCATCTATTTCAAATATGGCTGATAAATTTGTTATAGTACTAATAATTTCTTTGTGCTTTTCTGGATCAATAGCAGAAAAACTTTTTATTATGTCACTTCTGTGCTTTACAAGTTTATTGGGTAAAAAACTATTAGAATTACTGATTAATTCAATCAGTGTTTGGGCAAAATTTACATCAAAATTACCGTTGGTTCCTTTTGAATGTTCAATGATTTCAGATGTTAAATCTTTTTCACTATCTTGAACACCATAATCTCTTTCTATATCTTCAAGCCTTAATACCAATTGCATTTTTTTATCGATGTCACTGAAGTCATAACCATTTGGAGTTTTACACATTTCAAAAATACAAGATGTTCTTTCCATTGCTTTATCATATTTTTCTTGTGGTGTTTGAATGGTTTTTGTTAAAAGCTCTACAGCAAAATCTTTTCTAAGTTTTTCGTCTTTTATTCCGTTTATAAAAGAATAAATAAAAGCATCTGATGATGTAGATAAAGAAGATAACATTGAATTTACAATATCATCATGAGGATTTAAGTATGATATTTTATCTTTTGGTAATGTTGGATTCTTCCCTTCTATAACTGATTTAAGAAATTCATTTTCTTGATTTTCTTGGTGTATGATATTTTGTAACACAGCTTCAAAGATAGATATAAACTTTTGAATTGAATCTTTATCTAAATCTCCGTTTTGTCTTGTAAAGAATCTATCAATTGTACTTTTTCCTATAGTAATATTGATTGTTTTGCCGGAGGCCAGTGTGTGCCTGTTTACAATTTTTACGGGACTTCCTGTATTATCTTGTAGTATAAAGTAATTTTGAGTGGATGATTCCTCTTTATTTTTGCCAAAAGATATATTGTTGTATGATTTATAAAAATAAGGATTGCATATAGATGGTGTACTATTTATAATATTTTTTTGATTAGAGAGTGAGGTTTGTCCTAAATTTTGCTTATTTATTTTATAAGGATTTATAGAAGTAAAAGTATTTAGTATTTTCATTTTATGAGTCTCCGAAGTTTTGTTATTTATAAAAGGTGTGAAGAATTAATATTGCTTAAAGCAAGTCAGATATTAAAAAAAATTAATTAGAGCAGGGTTGATTTTTTGTTTTCAGCATATAATAATAAACATGTAGCGCGGGATGGAGCAGTCTGGTAGCTCGTCGGGCTCATAACCCGAAGGTCGTTGGTTCAAATCCAGCTCCCGCAACCAATTAGTTTAAGAGGATTTCAAAATTTTTTGAAATCCTCTTTTTATATATTTATAAAAAATTGTATTCGGAAAGATTAGCTGTTTTCATAAAGACATATTGCATATTATTGGTGTATTATAAAACATCTTTTTTCTTCAATTAATGTTACGTTTGAAGAATTCATGAAAGATAATAGTATGAATAATTTAATGGTATAGGAGAAATTTATGAATATGTTTTGTTTTCAATGTGAACAAACAGCTCAAGGAAAAGGCTGTACTATCCAAGGGGTGTGCGGTAAAAATGCTGATACATCAAATTTGCAAGATGAGCTTACAAGTAAATTGATTGAGCTTGCAAATTGTGATGAAAAAAATGAAAGTAATACGGAACTTTTAATTGATGGTTTATTTACTACAATTACAAACGTAAATTTTGATGATAAATCTATTAAAAACTTTATAGAAAAAGTTCAAAGAAATATTAAATGTGATTCAAAGTTTGATATAAAAACTATTTGGGATTGTAATGAAGATATCAGAAGTTTAAAATCATTGATATTATTCGGTTTGAAAGGCATGGCGGCTTATGCTCATCACGCAAGAGTTCTAGGCTACAAAGATTCAGATGTTGATAATTTCTTTTATGAAGCATTACAAGGAATTTCAAAAGATTTATCAGCGGACGAACTGTTAAATTTAGTTTTAAAAACAGGTGAAATAAATTTAAAGTGTATGGAAATTTTAGATAAAGCAAATACTGAAATATATGGAACGCCTGCACCTAGAAAAGTTACAACAAATATAGAGAAAGGACCTTTTATTATTGTAACAGGTCATGATTTGAAGGATTTGAGTTTGCTTCTTGAACAGACAAAAGATAAGGGTGTAAATATTTATACGCATGGTGAAATGCTTCCTTGTCATGCATATCCTGAGCTAAATAAATATCCTCATTTGAAAGGGA
>CALUPH010000013.1 GCA_944322615.1 Candidatus Gastranaerophilales bacterium
AATTATTATAATTGTAACAAATCCCCAAATCTCCTCCCAAGATTATTAAGTATTAGCTGCAGTGCAGCTTTTTTTTTGCATATTTTATTAATAGAAAATTTACTTGATAATATAAATTTATGATGTAATATAATAATTAAGACCTTGTGCCTGTAGCTCAGCTGGATAGAGTGTTTGGCTACGAACCAAAAGGTCGGGGGTTCGAATCCCTCCAGGCACGCCATTTACTTCCGAAAGGAAGTTTTTTTGTTTGTCCTCTTTCTAATTCCTATGCAGATGGAACTGATTGCTTTTTAAACTGCATTTCATATAAAGCTTTATATTTTCCGTTTGGTATTTTCATTAACTGTTCATGATTTCCAATTTCAGCTAAAACACCTTCGTTTATCACGGCAATTCTGTCTGCATTTTGAATTGTAGATAATCTGTGAGCAATTACAAAAACTGTTTTATCTTTCATCAAATTATCAATAGCTTTTTGAACTATTGCTTCTGATTTATTATCCAGAGCTGAAGTTGCTTCGTCTAAAATTACTATTGGTGCATTTTTAATAAAAGCTCTTGCTATTGCAACACGCTGTTTTTGACCTCCGGACAATAGAATACCGCGTTCTCCAATTTGTGTATCTATACCATCTTTCAAGGTAACAAGGAATTCATCCAAATATGCCATTTTTGTTGCTTGTTGAATTTCTTCATCCGTTGCATTTAATTTTCCAAATAAAATATTTTCTCTTATTGTACCTGAGAATAAGAAGTTATCTTGAAATACAACAGAAATATTACCTCTTAAACTTTCTAATGTATAATCTCGAATATCTATATCATCTATTAAGATATTACCGCTAACTACATCATAAAAACGTGGAAGCAAATTAACAATAGTTGTTTTACCACCACCTGAATTGCCCACGAGTGCAATTGTTTCACCTTTTTTTATTTCTAAATTTATATTTTTTAAGACTGGAACATTTGGAACATAATGAAAATTAACATTTTTAAAGGTTATTTTTGAATAATTAGGAGAAAGAATTCTTGCATTTTCTTTATTCCTTATTGAAGGAATTATAGCTAATTTATCAAATATTTGTTCTATTGCAAAAAATGACATTTGAACAGCATTTAAGTTATTACCAATATTCTTCACTGGTGTATATAAAAGAATTAAAGCAGTAATAAATGAAACAAAGTTGCCTGCCGTAATTTGTTCAGTTAAAATCAAATGACTGCCATAACCGATTGCAGCAGCTATTCCGATTGAAACTATTACATGCATAAATGGTGACAACCATTGTGTTTTTTGAACCATTTTTATTCGTAATTTAAATATATTCTTTAAAATCCAATCAAACTTATTTATTTCAGTATTTTCTAAGTTATAAGAAATTATTGTTTTATTTCCGGCATAAGTTTCATTATATGCTGTAATTATAGAAGCATCCGCAACAACTGTTTTTTCCAAAACTTCTTTTATGAGTTTTTGTAATTTAGCAACAGGCGCAAAAGCACTACCTAGAACGATTATTGCAATTAATGCTAATTGCCAAGAATTATAGAATAATACTGCTACTAATGAAATTGATGAAAAAATTCTTTGTATAAATATACTTAAATTTGATAACAATCCTGAACAAGCATTATCTGCCATATTATTAAACTGGAATACTATATCTCCAGAGTTAAACTTATCATAATATGATGTTGGAAGTGTTAATAGTTTTTTATACAAATCAAATTTTAAACCGTTAGTAATTTTCATACCTACCCAAGTGGATAAGTATGATGACAAATACTTTAAAACACCTTGAATTGAAGTAAACGCAACAATTCCTAAAGGTATATACCAAGGTGAATAAAGGTTTTTCTCAACCATTACTAAATCCATATATGGTTTTAATGCCAACGCTATAACGGCATCTAATGAACCGATTGGTATACAAATCAACATTGATAATAAAGCCCTAAACCAAACCGGTTTGACATATGGCCACATTCTCATGTAATTTATATAAACTCGACTTTCTTTTATTAACCCTAAAAATTGCTTTATTTTCATTTATTTGTTATTAATCCCCATTAATTTCTTGACTGCTACTAACTTTTCTTTGTATATATTTTTTTTAATTATACACTTTTTACGAGCATTACCCCATAAAATGTTTCGTAATACTTTATATTTAAGAAATCTAAACTTATATTTTTTATAGAGCTTTATATTTTTTGTTTGACTTTGATTTTTATAATCAATCATATTTGAGATGATTAATTCATAAAATGGTGATTTTTTTGCATAATACCACCAAATTTCGGCATATTCTTCTTCAGGATTATACCATGGTTTTATATTTCCCTGATAATGTATTATATATGGATGTTTCTTTGCTTCAATATACTTCTGCAGTATATTTAATGGCATCATTTCTCTATATTGAAATGTACGGATATCACTATTTTCATATTCATAGTTCCAATTCATTTCAATATATTTTACATCATCTTTATAGTAAACATTTAAAACATCTTGATCTACAAATATCCATTTTTTTGAACAAGCTAATTTTATTAGATTTTCTTCATCTTTGTTCGCCCTCATCTTCTCTAAATTTAGAAGAAGAACCCCAGCTTGAAAATATTTAAATTCTGCATTATATCCTACTTCATTATCAATATAATTTTTCATGTTTGAATCAAGGTTTACCCAACCAGACATTACTGCACATATTGACGCACCAATAGTTTTACCGTTCAAAGATATATCATACAAATTTGCCAAATCTTCTTTAACTATGACATCTGCGTCTAAATATATACATTTATCATAACAACCTATTATTTCAGGAATAAAAAATCTTGCATATGTATCTATAGAAATATGTTCCAACTTATGAGGCACAGAAAATTTTGATAATAATTTTTCTGTATTATGAAATTTTATAATAAATTTTTCATCAGATAAACTATTCCTTAAAATTTCCTTATTTTGAAGCGTAATATTTCTGCCTAAAATATGGATTTCGTATATATTTTCAGTCTTTATATTATCTTTTATAGACTGCAAACATACCTGTAAATACGGAATATAATCATTACTTGTTGCAAGCACTATTGGTATAATTTTTTTATCATATTCTATGTTTTTACAAATTTTATTTTCTTCAACATTTTCTATAAAACTTACTGGTAATTCTTTTATATTATATTTTTCTGCATATAGCTTTCTAAAAAAGATATCTGTTAATCTTTCTGAAATAAAACCAATTGCCCTGTTTTGATATTTATCTTTTGAAGGTGAAATAACTAAACGTAATTCTAATAATATTGGAAATATCCAATTACAATATTCAAAGAATATATCTTTTTTCATAATAAACATATCCAAGAAATATGCATAACTGCTATTTTTATATTCTTCAACATATATTCTATAATCAGGATGTTTATTGATAAGTAAGCTTAATGCCTTATCTAAATCATCAACATTATGAGAATTTTTATATAATTCATAATTATTCTTTGAGCCATTAACAGATTTATTTTCTATACGATTTGGAATAATAACATCGTATTGTTCAACCAGTTTTTTTATTTCCTCATCATTCAAATTATTTTTTAAATAATCCTCACTTAAGTCATTATATTTAACCAACCCCATAAAATCAGGCTTATAGTCTGCTCTGTCAAATAAAAAATGTCGGCGATAATGCATAAAACCTATATAATCGGGATTCCCAATTTCCTCATAATTCTTCCAAGCCCAATATATTGCAGTTGTTTCACAAAATCTATTATTCAGTACTGATATGTTTTCACCTGTATCATCCCCAATCATTTCTTCAAAAGTTTCACCAGCTATTGCACGGCCTGTTTGTATTGGGATTATAATATCCGATCTAATTATTTTATGTTTATCCTTATATGAAACAAGCAATTTTATATTCTGCATTATATACTTTCCTAGAACAATATTTAAAAAGTTTTATATAATCAATATTTATATATGAATTAAATTTTAGTATTAATTAGATTGTATAATAAACTTTTTGTATTTCAAAGTAACCAACGAAGCTAATTTTATAGTATACAATATCTAAAATTATATAGAAGAATAAACTTTCTCTATAAGAGTTTTATCATATATGCCTCGTTTATCAGACGGAATTTTACTTAAAATTTTAAGAATTTTGTCATTTGTAATATTCTTTTTATCAATCAAATATTTCGCATAGTTAGGATGACAATGCAAAGAAGCAGAAATATAATATGGAATAGAATAGCCCCAAGGGAAAACTTTAAAAATTTTCAATATCTTTTCATCTATTAATTTTAATATATGTATTAATTCATAATGACCGTCTTTATTATCGTTAAGATATTTCATTAAAAGTTCTGTGCATAAATTCCCGGCACCTCGCCCCATCCCATAAGCCGTTGAATCAATAACAATAGTTCTTGATGTATTTTGCTCAATTAAAACTTGTGCATTTGAAAAAGATAACTGTAAATTATTATGAGAATGAAAACAAAGTATTATATTTTTATTTAACGTTTTATCAATTGTAGAAAATAAATTTAAAGTATCGTTATTATTCATTTCTCCTGTCGTATCAACAATAGAGAAACCTAACGGATTAATTCCATTAACTTCTTTTAATAAATCCATCAACTCTATTTTTGAATAAGAAATAGTGTTCATTGGATTTATAAAGACTTTATATCCATTACTTATTAGTATTTTAGAATATTCCAAAGCCTCTTTAACTTGGTTCTTCTTAAATGTTACTTTTATAATTATATCTTTATTTTTAAAATTAATCTTTTCAATTGGAACTTCGCCATAATTAATTAATAGAACTAACTGGGAGTTGAAACTTTTAGGAATAAATTTTTCTAACTGATTAAAATCGGAAAACAAAGTTTTATCAACATCATAATCAGAATCTTTTATAATTCCGCATTCTATATAATCACAACCTGCTAAAACTAATTTTTCTATTATCGATTTTATATTTTGTTGACCAAAATTCCAGTTATTTATATAACCGCCATCACGCAATGTACAATCAAGTATTTTGATATTTGACATAACTTCCTTAACCTTTAAGTTAATATTACATCAAATTTAACTGTAAAAAAATATTTTGTATTTTCTAATAAAAAAAGAAAAAGCTAAATTAATTATAAATAAAATTTATATTAAACACTCTTAAAAGCTTGTTTAACCTGAAGTATTCTTCCCTTATATAAATTTTTCTTATAAATATAGTGTTCTTTTTTATGCTTGTTTATTGTAATAAGTTCCAGAAATTTAAATTTCCAATATTTTAAGCAATACAACTTATAATTTTTAACATTTTTAATGAAATATATGTTTGAATTATTATATTTTTCCAATTTTTTATCCATCATATTGGAAAGAATATATTCATAATATGGAGTCGTTTTGGCAACTTTCCACCAAACAGTAGCATAATCTTCACTAGCATCAATCCATGGCTTTGAGCGATCAGCAAAATGCAAAATTTTTGGATTTTTAACTGATAAATATTTATTCCTTATAAAGTCTGACATATTTTCAATATAGTTTTTAAGTTTCATATGTTTTTGCAATGGTGGATAATTCCATTCATTAGGTAGCCAATAACATTTATCATTTAGTAATTCATTCATAGCATCTTGATCAACAATATTGTAATTAAAATTACATACCATATCCATCAACTTAGAGCTGCAATCGTGTAAATTAAAATAATCAATATTTATTAGCATTACTCCTGCTTGAAAATATCTATCAACATCTTTTAATTTCAATCTTTCATACATATAGTCAACTACTTTTTTACCATATATTCCTAACAATGCTGACATCAAACATTCTTCTGTTGCGGCTAATGCATAATCGGAGATATCATATTTGAATAAATTTTTGACATCTTCACATATTATTAAATCAGAATCTAAAAACAATATTTTTTTATAATTACTCATATATTTCGGAATAATTAATCTAAAATAAGTTTCTATTGTTATATGAGCTGGTGTATACAAATTCAACTTATCAAAAAATTCTTTTACATTTACAAAGCGAATAGAAAAATTATCTTTATTACACATTTGTGTCAGAATTTTTTTATTATAGTCTGACATATCTTTTGTAAATACAACTAAATCATAATTATAAGAATCATCACTTTTATCTATAATACTTTTTATTGTTACAGCAAGATATGGTGCAAATGAATCTGAAGAAGAAAATGTTATTGGTATAACATTTTCTTCAAATATTTTTTCTATTGGTTTAATTGTTTCTAAATTCATATATCTTCTGATTTCAATACATATCAAATACTAACATATAAACTTAAAATCTAAAATAGATAAATGGATTATATGTATTTGATGCAATCATTGCAGCAGATAAAATAAATAACAATAATAAACCGACATTTATTGCTGATTTTGCAATTTTGTTTTCAACATTTTTTATTCTGCTGAATATTGGCGTTGCACATAAAATAGCAATTATTATAATCAAAATTTCATATGTTTGAGCATAATAACTAAATCCATATGCAATGTCTTCATTATTAATATTCATTAAACCAAACATGTTTCTGATATATTCAAAAGCATATTTCATATCTTTGGCTCTGAATATTACCCAACCAATTATAAATATTAAAATACAATAAATATGTTGAATAACTTTAAATTGTATATCTGTATATTTAGCTTCTATTTCTTTAATATTGACAATTTTTTCAATAATAATGAAAAGTCCTTGCCAAATACCCCAAATAACAAAGTTCCAAGCTGCTCCGTGCCAAATACCTGTCAAAAGAAATACTATTGCTAAATTTCTAATTGTTTGTTGTTTTGTGCCTCTGTTACCGCCAAGGGTAATATAAACGTATTGTTTAAACCATGTTGATAACGAGATATGCCATCTTCTCCAAAATTCTGTGATTGATTTTGAAATATATGGATAATTAAAGTTTTCCATAAACCTAAAGCCAAATATAAGCCCTAAACCAATTGCCATATCTGAATATCCTGAAAAATCAAAATATAGTTGGAGAGAATATGCAATAGAACCAAGCCAAGCTATAGAATGTGAAAACGTATGCGGATCTTGTGCAAAAATCTTATCAACAACTAATGCCAAAGTATTAGCAATAATTACTTTTTTTGAAAGTCCTACAATAAAACGCTTTACACCTTCATTTACTTTATCAAAATTAACTTCTCTTGATTCAATTTGTTCTGATACATCATGATATTTAACGATAGGACCAGCAATAAGTTGTGGGAATAAACAAATATATAACGCTAACTTATATATATCTTTTTGTACCTTACATTCACCTCTATATACATCTATAACATATGATAATGCTTGGAAAGTATAGAATGAAATACCAATTGGCATTACTATATCAAGAAGTTGAAAATTTGAATGGAATATATTATTTATATTTTCAGTCAGAAAATTAAAATATTTGAAATAAAATAAAAATCCCAAATTTACAACTATCGTTGAAATTAAAGCCAACTTTTTATGACTGTTATATTTATCAATAGCAATTGCTCCAAAATAATTTACTAAAATGGAAATTAGCATGATTGCTAAATATTTAGGTTCACCCCAAGCATAAAAAACAATACTTGCCAATAATAAAATCGGATTATGCAATTCCTTTTTCGTAACTAAATATAGAAACAAAACTATTGGAAGAAATACAAATAAAAAGGTCATTGAACTAAATAACATTATTTTTCCTCCATAAATGAATTATTAATATTATCTAAATTATCCATAGTCAAACATAAAATTAATATTTGTGGGTTATAGTCTAAAATATCTTTTTTATAATATTTTATTACTTTATACTGTTCTAAATTAGAAAGTTTTCCACTATTTAATCTATAATATTTTAAATTTTTAAATGAATAAGGAAGAAATCCGTTTAAATTTTCATGCATACTTGTACCCATTGATAATACTTTAATATCCGGAGCTTCATTATAGCTATAATTTCTTCCTACTCTGTATGATGAATTGATATATTGGACAGTAAAATTTTGATTATCTTTATGGTCGTAGTATTTATATTCAACATCTAATATATTATTTATATTCCAGGTATATGGCTTCAATTGAGATTCTAAGAACCAACCGTCACGATATAGTCTTGCTATTTCACTACGAATTTTATTACTAAAAGTTAGTTTATAATCATCCAAAGGAACTATATGAGTTTCCGGAAAATCTTTTATAATTTGTCTCATTAAAGCTTTATAACCTATATAAGCACCAAAATCAGTCCAATGAGGGTCTGCTTTAAAGTATGTATAACCGTTTACAGTTGTATCTCTTAACTCTTCATAAGGAAATATTATATTAGCTTGTGCTTTTTTTCTAACTTCTTTTACTCTGTCAATATAATTTGAATAACTCTTTTTATTAAAATAAGACTCTAACTTAGAGTAATATATATCCGTACTATCAGGTACAATTAATATGTATAATTTTATATTATTTTCTAAACAGAATTTATTGAAATTAGTAAACACTTGAGCTAATGTATTTACTTGTGATTTTCTTAGTTTCAAATCGGGATTTCTCTTTACAAACATATAGTTTGAATGTTTATCAAAAAGAACCTTCGGCGTTTCTATAACACTTTTACATATATAGATATAATTCATATATGTATTAAATAGACAGTCTCTAAGATAAAATCTATCGTTAAAATAAGCTTCATAATCTTTGCCAAATGTATAGTTTATTGTTCCTTCCTTTGTTATTAAAGGTTTAAACTTTGCTAAGAAACGATTTTCTGTTTTAGATTTGTCACTATCATCAATATGACTCATAGGTAAAAACAAGAAAACAAAGAATGCCAATAAAAAGAATATCTCTATTCTTGATTGATTTTTTATATCCTTAAAATCTGCAATATAATTTGCTATTTTTAGTGATATTAAAAAAGATAGAACTAAAATAATTATTAAAGTATAAAAATCAACATTTATAGGTGAATGCAAACCTTGAAGTTCTTTATCATATAAAATTATACAAACAGGTTTTTTAGGAGTAAATCTTACTTTTCCATCAACGATTGAAATATTCGCATCTGTTGATGTATAAGCTTTTAAATCTTTCAACTTATAATTTTTTCCAAAAACTATTGGAGAAAATTCATATATATTATTTGTGTCTAGATTAGCAAAAACAAGTCTTGCAAACTTTATATTTTTTATATCATTATATTTGAAATTATAAATACAAGGTTTATTTATTTCTAACTTATGACGCTCACTATATCTCTTAACCTCTTTATAATGAGAAACATTACTAACAGCAAGTGTTATATTTGCAAAACTTTCTTGTGTAAGATTTGTTAAATTTACTTTTGCTTGTATTATTCCTTCTGAAGTATAAAAACTTCTGGTTACAAACAAAACAAAAATAGTTATTATTAAACTAACAACATATCTCTTTTTAATTACTAATTTTTCTTTCATTTTATTTTTCTTTCTTCTTAATATAACATTAGTCTTTTTTATTATCGACCGATTTGATAGTACTCTATTCCTTTTTCTTGCAATCTATATTTATCATACTGATTTCTACCATCGAAGATTATAGGTTTATTCATCAATTCAAGAATTTTCTCAAAATCAGGACGTCTAAACTCATTCCATTCCGTTAAAAGTAACAAACAATCAGCATTATCAATCGCATCATATGAATTATTACAATACTCTATTTTATTGCCGAAAATTGTTTGTGCTAATGGCATGGCTTTGGGATCAAAAGCTTTGATTTTTGCCCCTTTTAACAATAATTCATTAATTATTGTTATAGCTGGTGCTTCTCTCATATCATTTGTTTTTGGTTTAAAAGCCAATCCCCAAACAGCAAAAGTTAAACCGCTTAAATCTAGCCCAAACCTATCTATTATTTTTTGAACAAATATTTTCCTTTGTTCTTTATTAACTTTATCAGCAGCCTTTATTATAGACATTTCACAATTATTTTCAGAACCTGTTTTTATAAGAGCTTTGACATCTTTCGGGAAACAACTTCCGCCATATCCTAAACCGGGGAATAAGAATTTATTTCCTATTCTTGAATCCGTTGACATTCCAACTCTTACCATTTCTGCATCAGCACCTAACTTTTCACATAAATTAGCTATTTCATTCATAAATGATATCTTCGTAGCTAAGAATGAATTAGAGGCATATTTTGTCATTTCTGCAGATCTTACATCCATTACAATAACTCTGTTTCCTGTTCTAAAAAACGGCGAGTATATTTCTTGCATAATTGCGGTAGCTTTATCAGAATTAGAACCGATTACAACTCTATCCGGTTTTAAGAAGTCATCAACAGCATTTCCCTGTTTTAAAAACTCAGGATTTGATACAACATCAAACGGATGGTTTGTATTTGTTTTTATAATTTCTGCGACTTTGTCTGCAGTTCCTACAGGAACAGTCGATTTATCAACGATAACCTTATATCCGTTCATTGATTTTGCAATTGATTCCGCAACATTAAAAACATATTGTAAATCAGCACTTCCATCTTCACCTTGAGGTGTCCCTACTGCTATAAAACAAACTAAGGATTTCTTTACTGAAGAATCCAAGTCTGTTGAAAATAACAATCTGTTTTCTTTTACATTAGCATTTACTAATTCCTCAAGTCCGGGTTCATATATAGGTATAATTCCATTTTTTAACTGTTCAATTTTCTCTTCATTATTATCTACACATATGACGGTATTACCCATATCAGCAAGACAAGCTCCTGCTACCAAACCTACATACCCAGTCCCTACTACTGTTATATTCATTATTGCTCCTTATTTTTATTATTAAAATCCGTCGTATTTTAATATCTAGTTTAAATATTTATAACAATCTTTTAGTTTTTTCAAGTCACTATATTTTGCTTTATATTTTTGTTTCATTTTACCAAAAGATAACTTTGAAAGTATTTTGTATTTGTAATACTTTTTCTTATTTCTATTAAATTTTGCTATATTTTTTAGATTTTGTACAAGATATTGATTCTCTTCCAACGCTCTTCTAAGTTCACTATTCTCTTTCTGAAGCTGGTTTATTTTTCCGTCTGTACATCTATGTCTGTCAACAGTTATCATTTTATTTATTATTTCTGCCGAAAATGGAGATTCAAGAGCATATTGGAAATACATAGGAGAAAATTCATAATGCGGAAATTCATCAGGTTTACCACCCGGCATATGGAATATTTTCATTTTACTTTTTGCGTCCAATATCTCATCTTGAAACTCTTCCGATATATTATGTATATTTAACTGCCTATAGAACATTAAATAATTATAATCAGGCGTCAAATAATAAATTTTATCTTCTGAAACCTTATTTATAACATCTTGGTCAACATAATACGGATTTTTTAAATATTGAAGAAGTCTGATTGCTTTATTTGAAAAATCGTCTTTCTTCATCTGTTTTATATTTAAAACCAATACACCGCATTGTATATATTTTCTATAATCGAAAGCAATAAAGTTATCAAAATAATCCTTTATATCAACATTGTTTATAAATACTTTGTTTTTATATCTTGACTGTACTACATAATCCTTAACACCTGCAACATAATTATCCTTTAAATTTATGTTATACAAATCCTTTAAATCGGATAATATTAAAGTATCTGCATCAACATATATCATCTTGTCATAATTTTTGAAAATTCTATCCGCAAACAATCTGAAATATGTTTCCTTTGATAAGGTTCCATGTACATAAAAAATTTCACTATATCCAGCTAATTCTTTTTGTAAGTTCAAAAATCTGATTGAACAATTAGGATATTTTTGAACTAAAGCTTTTATCTTATCTTTTATTGCATTATCGATTGATGTTTCCATTACAATCAAGTCATAATTGGTATTTTTATCCATATGCTTTAATAAAGAATATATAGTTATTCCTAAATATGGAGCATATGTATTAGAGGAAGAAAATAGAACAGGTATTTGTTCTTTAAAACTTGGTTTTATTTCTTCCATATTGTCAAAAATTTTATCAGAAACACCTAATAACCTTGTTTTTTCACCAAATGCTTGCTTTAAGAAATGAGCATAAAACTTTGTATACATAGCATACTTCCAAAATTGCCAAGCCAAAGGTTTTGCTTTTTCTTTTATTGGTTTAGGACCTGCAAAATGATATACATAAGCATTTTTTCTTGAATTATCATATTCTTTATATAATGCTTTCGGTGTATGTTTTTTTAAGAAATCATATGTCCAAAAATACCAAACATGATTCCATTTTAATGGTAATAATTTAATTTTTTTCTGACATACCGAATTAATAATATCTTGGTCATAAAAAACCGGAGTTTTTACTTCTTTTAACTTTTCCAAACACTTCTTTGTAAAATCAAACTTACGCATTTCATTAAGATTAAATAAAGAAATTCCAGCTTGTATGTATCCGTTTACATCTTTTAGATTCAATATATTATCAAAATAAAACTTATATTTTTGACCATTTGGTAAATCTGCATCCCTATTATAATTATATATAGCTGAAATATTTGGAGCCGCAGCTAATAAATAATTTTTTATAGACATAGAATAAAGATTAACTATATCTGTATTAAAAACAACATCTACGTCTGAATATATAACTTTTTCTAAATCAGGAAGAATCTGCGGAATATAAAATCGATAATAGGTTTCTTTTGTTACATATCCGCTTTCAAAAAAAGTTGAACGATCTTCTTTGGGTAAATATTCATCTACATTTATAAATATGATTTTTATATTTTTATATGTCTCACATTCACTTTTGATTAACTCTTGATTTCTTTCCGCTAAATTAGAATGCAATACATAGATATTATATATGTTATTTTTGGAAGAATTAAACGCAACAGATTTTAAAGCCACAGAAAATAAAGGTGTATACTCATTTGAAACAGAAAAAACAATATCAACTTTCATACAATTAATTACTCCAATTTATAAAATTTTTAACGCCGTCATAAAAAGATGTTTCAGGCTTATAATTCAATAGCTTCATACTTTTAGAAATGTCACAAACTGTTCTGTCTACATCTCCGGGTTGCATAGGCATTTTATTAATTATTGCTTTTTTCCCCAATATATTCTCTATAGTAGAAATCATATCTACTAATGAAATAGGATTACCTCCGCCTAAATTAAAGATTTCATAACCGGTTTTATCATATTTCATAGCAGATATTGTACCTGATACAATGTCATCAATATATGTATAATCACGTATTGATGTACCATCCCCATACATATTTATAGGTTGATTATTTCTTATTAAATTCACAAACTTATTTATTGCTAAATCAGGACGTTGACGAGGTCCAAATACGGTGAAATATCTTAGCATTACAATATTTAAATCGTATAAATGATGATATGTATAACAAATTTGCTCACAAGCTGATTTTGATGCAGCATATGGAGAAATTGGTCTTCTTACATTCAAATCTTCTGAAAATTTTTCTGCTTTACAATTTCCATAAACAGATGACGAAGATGCCATACACATTTTCTTCACGCCATACTTTTTCATCAATTCCAATATATTAACAGTGCCCATTACATTCGTTTGCATATATTCAACAGGCTTTTCTATTGATGGTCGAACTCCTGCTCTTGCTGCTAAATGAACAATTATGTCTATTTTATTCTCAGAAAAAATTTTTTCTAATTCTTCTAAATTTTCTATATCTGCTTCATATAACTTGTAATTACTATTTAATAATGCATTTGAAATATTTTTCCTTTTTAATTCAGGAGAATAATAATCACAAAAATTATCTACACAAATAACCTTGCAATTCTCTTTTAGTAAAGTATCTGCCAATGTGGATCCTATAAAACCCGCACCACCTGTTATTAATACATTATTTAACATCCGGTCTCCTTTTTTGATGTTTTAGAAGCATAAAGTTTTCAATATCTGAACGAGCATTCGGAAACGAAATATCATCAACTGAGATTCCATTCTTCCATAATACAAAAGAAAAACTTAATTGATCTCGCTTGCAATAATCTCTAATATAAGACCACCACTCATCCATCATATTAATAACCGAAGGTTCATGATGTTTTCTATAAATAATATTATTTTCTGTCATACCATAATTAATAGGGAACCCTGCTTTCTTCATAAGGTCTATAAAAGCATTAACTAATTCAGGATAATCAACATTATCTCTTAATATCCATTTTGAATGAGCATATGGACATACTTCAAGAAAATGACGAGGTAATAACAAATTAAGATTTCTTGCTTTGACTAAATCAAATAAAAATGGAGTTAAAATATTTACATTTGAATCTATATAGATACTTTCTTCATATTCAGACAATACAATATGCGGATTAATTTTATGATATCTGTTTATTCTGGTTGTATCTAAATCGGAAATTACTAACGGTCTTATTTTCCATATTCCGATTTGACCTTTTTTCAACCACTCTTTATTATCAGAAAAACATATATAATCATATTCTTCATCAACATATGCTTGTTGAACCAATGCGTCATAATCTCCGACAATACAAGTATATACAACTTTATTTTTTTTCTTATCAGGTTCTTTTAATGAATCTTCCGGGAAAGGATTTGAAACGTATCCATAAACAGCAACATAACGACCTTCTCTTAAGAAGTGAATTAAAGGACATTCATCCAATTTGGGACGCATCGACAAATAAAATTTCGTATCAAATGATTCGGAAGGATTATAATGCATCTTCCATCCTAACTTAATATAGTGATCTAATGGTGATAATCCGTATTTTTTATACTCAGGATAACGTGATACATAATAATCTTCATCAAAAAGTTTCAAAGCCTTAATTTGCTCGACATATTCATCCATCAACAATGAAGTTACCATTTTTTTACTTGAATCTTGATTGATTAAATATGGAATTCTATGTTTTAGTTGATGTTCTATATCTAACTGCTTTTGAGAAAATGTACCCATTTGGTATTGAATAGAATCAATCTTTTTACCCATAGTCGTTAAATCATTAAGCAATTTTTGATTTATACTTTCAAATTTTTTCAACATTTCTTGCTGTTTATTTAACAATTGGGTGTTATTAACTTCCGATTTTTCTTCGGTTTTATTATGCAACTCTGCATTATTAACTTCGGATTTTTCTTCAGGTATAGTTTGTTTTTCTGTCAATGTTTTAGAATTATTTTCTAATTTTGTCTGTTCTATTACCCCTAGCTTATACTTATAATGTTCTCTTATTTCTTTTCTTCCAAAACGCGATAAAAACTTATACCTTAACTCTCTTAAACTCATTTCTTTACACCAAATTCTTTTTTTGTTTAAACTTTAATTGTCAAAATATAAAAAACATATTCCTTGTATTTTTTTAACTATTCACAATATTTAAATAAAAAATAAAAATAACTTAATTTTTAGAACTCTCTTTTAAAATAATTTATATAAATAATTTAGATAATTAAAAAAAATGATTATTAAGTAAGCACAAAATATAAAAAAATGAAAACTCTCTCAAAAACTTTTTATCTTTTAGAATATTCAATACTACTTAACCTTCGAAACATGATTAATCATATACAACATTTTGTATATTTTGTTGCAGAAAAAGTATACTATAAACTTACCATGCTTACAATTATAAAATAAACTTTTCGCAACAATTCCAAATTTCCTCATCATTTATACCTATATAAGTCATTGTAATTCGTGGTGTTGAGTGATTTAAGATTTTCTGTAACATTGCAACATCTTTATATTTCTTGTAAAAGTGGTAACCAAAGGTTTTTCTAAGTGTATGAGTTCCGATATTTATATCTAAATTTATTTCCTTGCAAGCATTATTTATAATCCTATACGCTGTTATCCGATCCATACGATTTTTATATTTAGTCAAAAATAAGGGTTCGTCTAACGCTCTATTTTTTGTATAAAAATCTAAAATGTTTTTTAACTTTTGGTTTAATGGAAAAATTTTATTTTTTCCTGTCTTCTTTTCTTTTAAACTTAAATAATTTTTATCTTTTACATCAGCAACATCTAAGTTTAAAATATCTGATATTCTAAGCCCTGAATTAACTCCCATACAGAATAAGACGTAATCTCTTGGTTTTGTTTTTTTTAAAGAATCTTCTATTTTTTCAATTAATTTCTTATCTCTGATAGGTTCAACAATTGCCATATTAACATCCTTTCTTTGCAACAAAATATACAGTATGTTGCATTTGTCAAATAACTCTTTATATAAAAATATAAAAAATCATCATTCTAAATGAATAGAAACAGCAATCGAAAAAATGACGATATTAGAAAAAATAATCAGGAAAGATTTTAGATTGGTCTAAATAAAATGAATAATAACAAGGTAAAAGTTTCAGTAATTATTCCTGTATGGAATATGGAAAAATACTTAAAAAAATGTTTATTTAGTATAGAACGTCAAACATTAAAAGATATAGAGATTATATGCATTAATAATGGTTCAATCGATACATCACTGGATATAATAAATGAATTTATAAAAAAAGACAAAAGATTTAAAGTAATAAATATTGAACATTGTTATCTTTCAGATGCTAGAAATATTGGTACGGAATATGCTTCAGGAGAATATTTATATTTCTGTGACGCTGACGACTTTTTAGAAATAAGTGCATTAGAAAAACTATATTCAAAATCAAAAAAACACAATGCCGACTTATGTATCCTTCAAGAAAAAAGATGGAATGAACAAACTAAGAAGTTCATGAATATTGAACATAGACTTTTAAAACTATATGGATGCCTTGAAGATAGAACATATAATTATAATGAAATGAAAAATATTTTTTTACCTCGGTTTGAAGCTTGGTTACATTTTTATAAAAGAGATTTTTTTATATCTAATAAGTTATATTATCCATCAAAAACCTTCTACGAAGATGTAATTATTCACTTTAAATCCATTTTTTTAGCGAAAAGAATAGTTTTTTATTTTGAACCCTTATATACTTGGAGATACAGAGTCAATTCAACGTCCTCAACATCTTATAATAGCAAACTAAAACTTGATTCTATCGTTTATTTAAAGGCAATATATTATTTCCTAAAAGAACAAAATCTATTACAGGAAAAAGTCAATGATTTTATACCATTCTTACTATCCCAAATAGAATATCACATTAAGACGGCACCAGAAGATTTAAAAGATATTCTTATAAACTCTTTCTTTAATTTTATAGAAAAAGAAAAATGCTTGAAAAGAAATATATACAAAGATAAAAAGCTAAAAACAACCTATAAAAATATCGTCAATAATAGATTGAGATTTAATTTATTATGCTTTAATCTTGCATTTGATTTTTCAATATTTAACAAAAAGAAAAATAAATTATAGATTCTTTCAAATTTAGGAACTCAAATACTATAGAGAATAGATAAAACAGGAAATTAAAATGAAAAAATTAGAACAAAATAATGCAGACAAAAAGATATCTATTATTATCCCCGTATACAATGCAGAAAAATATCTGGAAAAATGTTTAACAAGTGTAATAAAACAAACTTATAGAAATTTACAAATAATATGTATTAATGATGGCTCAACAGACAATTCATTAAATATATTAAAAAAATTTGAGGAAATGGATAAAAGGATAACAGTTATCTCGCAAAAAAATTTGGGAGTTTCTGCGGCTAGAAATAATGGCTTGAATATTGCTAAAGGAGAATATATTACATTCTTGGATTCTGATGATTGGCTTGAAACAGATTGCTATACATTAGCCATTGAGGCATTTTCTTCTGATAGTTCAATTGATATTATAAGTTGGGGTGCAAATGTTATTGATCAAAGAAACTCAACAAATTCGGAGATACAGGGTGTTCAGAATTTTTATAAATTTAATAATCTCGGGAAAACAAAATTAAATGAAACTTTAACTAAAACACTTTCTGGTGCCGTTTGGAAATATTTATTTAAAAAAGAAATAATTAATAAGTTAAATTTGAGATTTGATAACGACTTAAAATTAGGTGAAGATGTTTTATTTACATTCTCGTATTTTAGTCTTGTTAATTATATTTACTACTTACCATATAATACATATAATTATGTTTTATCTCAAAACTCTGCAACGCTGAAAATTGGAGAACGACATAACCCGAAATACGCATTACATAACAATATAAATCTTTTACTAAAATTAAAAAAATTCTATATTTTACAAAATAATTATGCCCTATTCAACAATATTCTTGCAAAAAAAATATTAAATACTATATTTTGGCAAATACAATATTTACAAAGTAATGATTATAAATTTTGTATTAAAGAATTATCTAGACTAAGAAATATTCTTGATAGAAATTTTTATTATTTACAAGAAGTTAATTACATATTTAAAGGACAATTTTATAAAATTCAACAAATTAAACTTCCTTATTTCTATATTGGAAACAACATTTTAGGTTTAACTATATATAGAACAAATAACCCTTGTTTAATAATATTCTTTTTAGGTATAAGAATAAAAATACATTATCAAAAAATTTTTTATTTGAAAAATGATTTTAATAAAGTTCATAAAATTATTAACATCTTTGGTTTAAAATTTAAGTTTAATATTAAAACAAACTCAAAAACAAAATTTAAGAAATTTTGTTCTAAATTATTTTCTATTAATAAGATTAATAAACATAAAATTATTAATTTCTTAGGAATAAAATTTAAGTTTAAAATACCGGAAGAAGTTAAGATTGCATGTCAATGTAAACCTTTAACCAAAAGAGAAATATCAGATTTAATTCAAAAGAATATTAATACTCTATATCTTCATTCTAAATATTTTTCAAAATATAAGAATTATTATGAAGGAAAAACAATTGTAATTTGTGGAGCAGGTCCAACTCTAAAATTCTACAAACCAATTACAGATGCCATCCATATAGCTTTAAATAGGTCATTTTTATTTGATAAAGTCAAGTTTGATTACATTTTTGCTCAAGACTGGCGTAGTATTAAAAATATAAAAGATAAATTTATTTCTTATAATACAAATTATTGTACAAAGATTCTTGGTACACAAAACAATACCATTGAATGTGAAATACCTGAAGAAGTAGCAATTATTTGTAATGCGCTAAGGTATAATACTGACAATGAATGCTGGCCAAACTGTAAATTCGCGTTAGATATTTCTACAAATCCTTTTGGAAACTTTCATACTGTTGCTTTAGTAGCTTTGCAATTTGCATTATACACCAATCCACAAAAAATATATATTGTAGGATGTGATAGTGTTCCAACAGGGCATTTCACATCTAACTACGAAAATGAAAATGAAATTCAAACACATATAAAAAACCAAGAAATTTTTAGTCCTCAGATGCAAAAGGAATGGAGATTAGCTAAACAGTTTATAAATATGCACTATCCAAGTATAGAGATAGTTTCTATAAATCCGGTAGGATTAAAAGGTATTTTTAAAGACTTTTATACTGCCGAATATATAGAAGCACATCCAGACTGCAAATCTAATTCATAATTTATAAAAGGAGAAATATTTTGTATAATAAAAAAGAAATATCTGCAATCATTGTTTGTAGAAAAGGTTCAGTAAGAATACCATCAAAAAATTTATTACCATTAGGAAATGAAACTATTTTATCAAGAAAAATAAAACAACTTAAAAATTCAGAATTTATTGATAGAATTATTGTCGGTTCTGATGATGAAAGAATGTTGATTATTGCAAAACAAAATGGTGCAGAACCAATTCTTCGACCCAATTTTTATTGTGATGAAAAAGTTGCTTCTGCAAATGACATGATTTCTAATATGATGACTTTGATAAAAACAGATATTGTTGTTTGGGCTCACTGTACAAATCCTCTAATATCTTCAAAAACGTATGATATAGCAATAAAAACTTATTTTCAAAATTTGGACAAATATGATTCTTTATTATCTGTTGTTGAATTAAAAGAACATTTGTGGAAGGATGGACAGCCATTCAACTATAATCCTTACGCTATTAAACATACCCCAGCAAGAGAATTACCACCACTATATATGCAAGATGGGGGGATTTTTATTCAGGAATGGAAACAAATGAAAGAAAACTGTTATTTTTTTGGAAAGAAACCATACTTATTTACTATTAATAATGATGAATTTTTAGATATTAATAACAAAAGAGACTATCTTTTAGCAAAAACAATTATAGAAACAAATGAAAAATAGAATTTATTGTCATTTGCAAGACAATAAAAAAATCTTTATTTTGCGCAGTCCATCCCACTTTTAAATGCCTGATGGGTCCAATAATATTCCCATCTGCCAAATCTACCAATACTTTCTATATTTTGACTTTGTAAATAGTCTAAAACAACTTTTCTATTCTTATAAATATCCTTATCAAAGGTTATATTTGCATATTTTTCAAATCGTATATCTTTTACTAGAATTTCATCTTCTTTAAATAAATTCATAGACACCAATTTGCAAATAGTATTTTGCATTACCTCTTCTTTACTTGGAATTTCAGCTTTACAATCAAAGAAAATTTCAGCTTGCAAAGAACTGCAACCATTCGGAACATTATCTAAAGATTCTCTGCTTGGTGAATATACTCTAGAAGCTATAATTTCTTCATCATAAATATAGAACCACAAATATTTTGGAACATCCGGATTATTAAAGCCCAATGATACCATATATCCGCACGTATTATGCAAGTTATTTGCACAATTTTGGACTTCCACAGGACAGTTCTTCACCATTTTTACAATTTCAGGAAGAGGAAGCGATGAAATCAATCTTGTATAATTTGCACTTGTTCCATCTTTAAAGGTAACTGTTTTAGATATAGTATCTATTTGCACAACTTCTTTATTAAACCTTATATCTAAACCTTCTCTGCATTTATTTAAAATACTTCTGAAACCGCCTTTTTGCGGATATTTCATATTTGATGTATAATAGAAGTTTTTATTTTGAGTTTCATATGAACCTCTTAAAACATCTTCTATATCAGGAGAGTGCATTCTATTTCCAACCCATTTTGTTTCCAAATATTTTGCCTCCAATCCCCAATATTTTTTTGTATAAACCATTGGAAACTTTTCTGCAAAATAATCACCATACTGAACTCTTAGCCATTCTTCATAATTTTCTATTTCTTCAACTGTTTTTGAGGCTCTATTTATAAATCCTTTTACTATCTTGACCTTCTCTTCTACAGGTAATGGAGCAATATTATCTTGTGCAGGATGCTTTAACCAATATCCTTTATAATAATTACTAGATACACTTGGGTGAGCATATGTTGGAGATGATTCTTCAAATATTTTATTTATATATTCATCATCCGAAAAAGTAAAATGCACAAACTTATCAAATCTAAAGCCATCAATTGAGAAATAAGCGCAAAGCCCACCCCAGTCATTATCTTTTTCATAGATAATAACATCTTCTCCTGTTTTTTTTAAATGATATCCTGCAGATATTCCTGAAATACCACTGCCAAGAATTATTGTTCCCATAAATAACCTTTGTCCATGTGATTTTGAATTTGTTTTTTACAGTATTCAAACATATCATCATTGTGAAGTGCTTCTTTATACCAATCTACAGTATATTCAATTGCCTCATAGAAATTCAACATTGCTTTCCAATTAAGCATTCTGTATGCTTTTGTTACGTCCAAACTTAAAAGAGTATTTTCATGTACCATATTTGGAGAAGATACATCAACTACATTACCTTTTCCATAGTATTTTACTAAATACTCAACAACATCCCATACAGTTTTATTACATTCAATTGGAGGACCAAAATTAAAACCTTCAGAATATTTTACAGGTTCTTCCATTAATTTTTGACCTACTCTTAAATATCCGCTTAATGGTTCTAATACATGTTCCCAAGGTCTTGTTGCTTTTGGACTGCGAATTTCAATATCCTTACCTTCTTCAATAAATCTTATACAATCAGGAACTAATCTGTTGTCAGACCAATCACCGCCACCTATTACATTTCCTGCTCTTACTGAAGCAATAGCTTTTCCATGTTTTGCATAATCTTTCGGATTAAAATATGAATTTCTATATGAAGAAATCATTAATTCAGCACAACCTTTAGATGAAGAATAAGGATCATATCCGCCCATTCTGTCTGTTTCTTTATAACCCCATATCTGTTCAACATTTTCATAACATTTATCTGAAGTTATCATTATTACTGTTTTTATGAAATCAAACTTTCTAACGGCCTCTAATATATTTAACGAGCCAATTACATTTGTCTCATATGTATATTTAGGGCTATCATATGCTGTTCTGACTAATGCTTGAGCTGCTAAGTGGAATATAATTTCAGGTTTATATTTTGCTATAGTAGCTTCTAATTTTTCGCTATCTCTTATGTCACCTTTTACATCAGCATATAGATGTTTTTCTAAATGAGATGCTTTATAGTTACCTCTTTGAGAATATGGTTCAAGTGCATAACCAACAACATTCGCACCTAACATAGTTAACCATATTGAAAGCCAGCTTCCTTTAAAACCGGTATGACCTGTAACTAAAACTGTTTTACCTCTATATACATTATTAAAATTTGACATTTATATATCTCCCTTAATTTGTCCTTTCCACCAGTCTATTGTTTGTTTTAGACCCATCTCTAGCGTATATTTGGGTTCCCAGCCTATAGATTTCAGTTTTTGGTTATTTCCGACTACAACTTCATCTCCAAATGCAGCAGGAATTGCGCCCCATAATATATTACCTTTAAAATTAGTATACTCTGCAATTTTATTAACAATTTCTCTTAATTGCACAGGTTTTCCGGAGCATATATTTACAGCACCTTCTATATCACTTTCAAATACCTCGACAATTCCTCTTGCGGTATCTTCTACGTGTAAATAATCCTGAAATTTTAAACAATCACTTACTTTTACATCTTCACCTTTTAAACAAGAATTTATTACAGAAGGCATTAATCTTTGAGGTTTCTCATTCGGGCCATACAAATTGAAAATCCTCGGCCATTTAAACTTTATATTATTTCCTTTGCAATATACTTTAGCTATGTTGTACAATGCATTTTTACTATTCCCGTACAATGTTTGAGGATCTGTTGGTGTTTCATCTTCTAATAAATATCCGTATTTATATTCATATTCAGATATTGTCCCGGCACCTACAAAACACTTACCTCCGTTTTCTGCAAATGCTTTTAGTAAATTCAATGTTGCTATTGTCCAATCCATATTAAGATTATGTATATGACATTTCGGTCCTACATACCATGCCAGATGAATCAAATTTTCAAAATTATTTTCTTTTAAGAAATCTGAAACTGCTTTTGAATCCATTAAATTCATTTCATACTGAAATAAATTTTCTTGTTCAGGTGCAAAAGGAGGATAAACTAAAGAATGAACTTCATAGCCTCTTTTTAACAATTCATTAACTATATTTCTACCAATAAAACCGGTAGCGCCTGTAATTAAAACTTTCTTACTCATTTACACTCTTCCTGCTGTACTTTCATATGCATTTTGTTTATCCCAAACTTTCCAAGGTGCTTTATTTGATTCCCACATACCTTCTAAGTCAAGTTTATCTCTCAATGTATCCATTGGTCTCCAGAATCCTGAATGTTTATAAGCATTTAATTGACCATGTGTTGCAATACTTTCAAGTGGCTTGCGTTCAAATGTAACATCCGGATTATTTGCTTCTATAAAATCAAAGACTTCGGGTTCACAAACAAAGAAGCCTCCATTAATCCAAGCTCCATCTCCTTGCGGTTTTTCTTTAAATGATGTTATCATATTATTTTCATTTATATTCAATGCTCCAAATCTTCCTGATGGTTGAACTGCTGTCATTGTCATCAATTTCCCTGATTTTTTATGTGAATCTAACAATTCTGATATATTTACATCACTAACACCATCACCATAGGTTAACATAAATGGTTCATTACCTACATAATCTTGTGCTTTTTTTATTCTGCCCCCTGTCATTGTGTTTTGACCGGTATACAACATTGTTACTTTCCAAGGTTCTGTACGCATTTTATGAAGTTCAACAGTATTTGTTCTCAAATCCACCGTAATATCAGAATATCTCTGATAATAATGAACAAAATAATCCTTTATCATATGAGATTTATAACCTGTCAATATAACAAAATCATTAAATCCATAATGGGAATATATTTTCATTATATGCCATAAAATAGGATATCCTCCTATTTCAACCATTGGTTTCGGCTTAGAGACAGTTTCTTCCCCAAGTCTTGTACCTAAACCACCTGCCAGAATTAAGACCTTCATATTATTTCCTTCCTCGTCTAACTAACAATCTATTACTTAATAAATATTTTGTTAGACTACCATATCTAATTTTCATATAAAACATTTTTTTTATAAAGCTTTTTAAATCCCTTTTTAACAATAAATAATATATTGATTTTTTATATATCCTTTTTTTTAATTTTATAAATTTTTTATTGTCTTTTAATGAATCACCTATCAAATCAAAAAGATTATTAATAACATCTTGAGCATAACCAATATTAGAATATGAAGATTTATTAATAATATCTTTAATATAAGCCCATTCTCTTATAGCCAAATTTTTATATATACCTTTATTTTCTATTTTTTGTTCATTTAAAAAATTATGAACTTGTAAAGAAGCTTTATATGGCAAAACAAGCCCTTCTCTTAATGTTGAACTGGAATTTGGCTGATCAACTCTATAGTGATAAAAAGCATCTTTTACATATTGAATTTTTTTTGCCAGAACCAAAGATTTTACTGAAAAATGATTATCTACCCACCCTGTATCTTTAGCCTCAATAAAGAATATATTATTTTCTATGAGGAAGCTGCGTTTATACAAACAAGTCCATATACTTGGATGTTTGGAAAAAAACTCAGGATACTCATTGATTTTAAATACTTTATTTTCATCTATATTTAGGTCATTTAGATATAATTTCTCGGAATATTCATTAAAAGCTATATATGCAGATTTTATTATATCTACATCATTTTCTTTTGCCTTATTATATAGAATTTCAATCATATTGGAATCAATATAATCATCACTTTCCAATATTGAAATATATTCACCTTGTGCAGATTTTATACCTTCATTTACAGCTTTCCCATAGCCTTGATTAATCTCAAAATTGATAATTTTTATTTCCGGATTTTTTATTGAATATTCTTTTAATATATTTTTCTCAATCTCAGATGCACCATTATTAATGCATATAACTTCAATTTCTTTTAATGTTTGATTAATAGCACTTTGTAAACATTTTTCTATATATTTTTGAGCATTATATATTGGTATTATTATTGAAACTTTACACATTTTAATTCTTTCTTTAAAACAAAATCCTAAACTCTAATATTTCAAATATCATATTTCAATAATCTGCCTTCCAAAAAGAACAATACTTACTCTTGAAGGATTTATTCTTATTGAGAATAATTTTCTTCTTTTTTGTTTTAAAGTTTCTTTATCTAATTTTGATTGGATTTTTGAAATAAAATTTTTCTTATCTTTTATTAAACAGACAAACTCACTTTTTTTTATTTTCTTATAAAAATTTTCTTCTATTTCACCATTTTCATAATATGTTTTAAATGTATCTGAAAATTTCTCTATAAACTCTTCTCTTAAAGAAGGATCTATTCTTTTCAAATTCCAAAAGTAAGTTTGGTATTGTCTAATTAATTTTATGCCATTCACACTATTTTTTATTTCTATATTTGAATTTAAAAAATCAGTTATTTCATCAAACTCTTTGCATATCGCAAAAACTTTTGATTTTGAGTTAACAGAAGAATTTTCATTATCCAAACGATAATATAAATAAGCATTTGTAGTAAAATAGAGTCTTTGTGCCAAAGATAAACATTTAAAAGCAAAAGAAGTATCTTGATAACTGGCTCCGGGTGTTTCCAAAAACTTAATTTTATGTTTATCTATAAGTTCTTTTTTGTATATTGCACTCCATATAGATGGCTGAATTTTCAATAATTCAGGATATTTTTTTACACTTGTTACTCTATTTGCAAAATAACGACTGATTTTTCCTGTTTTACGAGCCTGATTTCTTTCCCCTAAATAATAATAAAAATCAGATTTCACTATATCTGCGGAATTTTTTTCAGCCAAATTATATAGTTCTTCAAACATATTTTCTTTAATATAGTCATCAGGCTCAACTATGCCTATATACTGACCTTCTGCAACAGAAAGTCCAATGTTCATTGTTGCACCATAACCACTGTTTGATTTATTTATTATTCTTATACGTTTATCTTTTTCGGAAAACGAATTTAAAATATCTAATGATGTATCAGTAGAACCATCATTTATACATATAATTTCTATTTCTTTTAATGTTTGATTAAGAATACTTTCAATGCAAGTTTTTAAATATTTTTCTACGTTATAGATTGGAACTATTATTGAAACTTTTATCATTTTCTTGAATTTCCTCAATTAGACTAATTGCCCTAATAATTGCTTTGTCTATATCGTAATATTTATAATCCCCTAACCTGCCTAAGAACCAAAGATTTTTCATCTTTTTTGCGTCCTCTAAGTACATATTATACAACAAAATATTTTTTTCGTTAACTATCGGATAATATCTCTCGTTTTTTCCCTCTTCAAAATATTCAGAATATTCTTTTACAATTACTGTTTTATCAGACTTATCATTCAAATAATGTTTATATTCATGAATTCTTGTAAAATCTTCACTCGTTGTATAATTAACAACCGCTGTTTTTTGGTAGTAGGCTTTACTATACTCTTCAAATTCAAATTTTAAACTTCTATATGGCAATTTCCCGTACTTATAATCAAAAAATTCGTCAATTGAACCTGTATAAAATAATCTTTTATATTTCAATTTTATATTCTTATAATCTGTATTTAACATTACAGTTATATTAGGATGAGTAATCATTTTCTTTATTAATTCTGTATACCCATCTATTGGTATTCCTTGATATTTATCATGAAAATATCGGTTATCTTCACCGATATATATTGGGACTCTGGCTGTAACTGTAGAATCAATTTCTTCAGGCAATATTCCCCATTGTTTTTTTGTATATTCCAAAAATACTTTTTTATATATAAAATCAGCAAGGAAATTTAAATCATTATCTTTTACTTTTTTCAACTCCAAAATCGGAACTTTGGAATTCTTTCCATAATTTTCTATTAATTTACTTTGTAAATTTAATGCCAAATTTTCGGGAAAAACTTGGTACAGTGAATTAAAATTAAATGGAATATTTGTTTCTATCCCATCAATTAAAGCAATAACGTTATGTTTATAGTCATTAAACTTAGAGAATTTTAATAAATAATCCCAAACAATATCACTATTTGTATGAAAAATATGAGAGCCATATTTATGTATACAAATTCCGTTATCATCTCTATAATCAAAACAACTACCGGCTATATGGTTTTTCTTTTCAATTATTATGACTTTTTCGTTGAACTTTGCGGCAAGCAAATTTGCAACAACTGCACCTGAAATACCGCAACCCACTACAACATTACAATCATTATATAAAGACTCAACCATAAGCTTCCTCTATTACTTTATTAAATGATATAATAAACATTATATTTTTTATTTTACGAACTTTTTTTCATATATACAAAATAAGCCAAATAAAAAAACTTTTTCTGACTCTGTGCTTTCTTGTATTACAAAAAGAGGAAAATGATAAAACCCAATTCGTTTTTTCTCTGCTTTAAAATACCAATTTTCCACAGGAATTTTCTTATCTTTTACAAAATCAAGTACTGCTTTTTTCGCAATACATCTATCTGTTATATGTTTTTTTGTCTTTTTAGAATTAACTGTAGAATTTGGATTTTCCCAGTAGTAATAATGTACATTAGGTACAGTTATTATCTTATTTGCATAATATACTGACTGAACAGAAAAAAGTTTATCCTCACAATAAACTCCCTCAGGAAATAAAATATTATTTTCAAGTAAATATGATGTTCTATATATTTTATTAGTTGGACATTCATTCTTTTTTTGATTACAAGCATTAAATTTATCAAGAATATCAACAAAGACCAATTCTTGCTTTATATTTAAACGAGGTTTATATTTCGTATTACTAACTCTGACATTTTCAGCTAAAGCAATATCAGCATCATATTTTTTAGCAGCTTTATATAATTTTTCATAATATTCATAGTCTATATAATCGTCGGCATCACAAAAACCAATATATTCTCCTTTTGCAATTGAGAGCCCTTTATTTCTCGCAGATCCTTGAAGTTTATTTTCTTGTTCTAAAATTTTAATACGACCATCCTTCTTTGCGATTTTTTCTACTATGTTCATTGTATTATCAGTAGAGCCGTCGTTTACAATTATTATCTCTATATCTTTTATAGTTTGTGATATTAAATAATACAAACATCTTTCTATATATTTCTCCCCATTATATACAGGGACAATGACAGAAACTCTTGGATTATCTACTTTTGCTATATATTTTAATTCATCTATCTTTGCTAATAAAGAAACCTGTTTTCGCATAAACTATAAATTTTCTGATTGCCAATTATAATCGTTAGATATATTTATTAATTTAATAATTATCTAACAAAAACAAGAATAAAACAATAAACTATATGATTAATACTACTTGTCTGTATCTGAAATTTTTGTTAACTCTTCAAAAGCTTTTTTCTGTAATAATTCTTCGTCATAATCATCCGGAGTATCAACAATTGATTTAAAACTAAAACCATACTGAAAAGCTGATGGAACTTGTGCAACTATATGTTCATATTCACCTAATATTGAGTTAACACAATGTGCAACACCTGGACCTACAACTGCAAGTTCTCCTTCTTTTAAAATTTTAACGCAGCTTTTACCTTCCTTTACAACATTTAAAGCCGCAGCACCACTCGTAATAACATATATCTCTGTTTGACGTTTTTCTTCCAAATTTGGATGTGCATGTAATTTTTCTTCTCTGCGAAGTTCAGACATTTTTATAGGTCTTTTTTCATCAGTTTGCACCATTGATACTCCAATAAAAGGAGTTTTTCCTTCTGTTGAAGCTATTGCTGTTGAATTGGTAACCCAATTTGTCTTTTCATGCGTCCAATTATTGAGCTTATCATTAAGGTTATAAACAGCAACATTTTCATCTATAAATTTAAGTCCACTTATATCAAAACCTGTATTATTTGCCGAATGCCAATTTCTGACAACTTGCTCTTGTTCCTCAGCAGTGAAGCCATCTTGAGAAAGTCTTTTTCTCAAAGATTCTTCATTTCCAAAACATTCACGCCAATATATCCATTTATCAGAATCTTTTTTGTTTGAATATAAGATTCCTTTCTCTTTCATTTTTTCAACAAGTTCAGAACTATAATCTTTAACAGGATTTCTATGTGAGAACTTTGCATCCATATGAACCTGCCTTGCCTGATCATATATTGGCAATAATAAGTTTATTTCTTCTTCACTAAAACCATTATCTTGCAAATAAGATTTCATATAATCTACATTGTAAAGAGCTACAAATCTTACATAACCATCCTCTTTTGAAGAGATCATCTGCTTTTGATAAAGTTTATCCATCAAACCTTTTGTATACTCAACCGTTTTTCTATCTTGTTCATTCAATGAATCTTTTTTAGCATATAGTTCATTTACTAAATTATTTCTTACGGCCCATTTATCTATAGAAATAGTTTTTAAAAAGTCCTCGTCTCTTAATTTTTCAGGTAATAAAACATTCGGAGTAAATTCACCATTATACAAATGTGAATTATAATACATAAGTTCTAAGAATTTATTTCTTATGTTTGTATCTTGTGCATTTCTACCATAACGTTCATACCAATCATAATCTTTTTTAGAGATTACCATCATCGGAAACCCTTTTGTTACTTCAACACTTGCTTCCGTATCAGCATTAATCATTACTGCAGAGTTTTCACTCAATGGTATTTCTTTTTCACCAATATGCAATATACCTTCTGACTTTTTTGGGAAAATAACCTGCGTATCATAATGAAAGCTTTCTGCTTCATCAAGATATTTAACAGCATCTATTCCGTATATAATTTCTGTTTGAGAGTCAAAATCTATTACATATGATTCATTTTTTTTCGTTACCAATAACGGCAAATCTTCTTTTTCTCCTGTAATTATGTAAGCATTTGTAATTCTTGGCGCATTACCTTTAAATGATACAGGAGCATAATTGGCTTTTAAATTTTCAACACTATATGTACTTAGGTTCTTTTCTGCTATTGGATTACTGATTTCACTATAATTATTTTTCTTTTGTAATCCATAATTACCACGAATACCTACATTTTCTATTGAAGATTTTATACCATTAAGATTCATAATAATTCCTTACTCATTAATATTAAATACAAAAAAGATACAAAATTGATTTTAAAAAACAATGTGTAAACTTTTGTAAATAAAACTAAAGTATAGAAAAACGATGTCGATATATACATTATATATACCCATACGCGAGGAAATAATATGTCTTTTGTTTATTCAGTATCGTCATTAAATACAAATAGCAGTTCAATAAATAAAAAAGAAGAACTTTCTGAAGCTACAAAAAAGAAACTGAAAGCACTAAATATTGATGTATCAAGTGTAACTTCCGAAACTGAAGCTAAACGAATAATTGCAGAAGAGGAAGCAAAAAAATCAGAAAAAACAGATACAAAACAAGCAGAAGCAGGCAGCCAAGAAGAAAAACTTTATAATCGAATAAAGAATCTTGCCAGAAAAATTGGTATAGATGTAAGTAAAAACGAGAATATAGAAACTATATTTACTAAAATAGATGAAAAACTGAAAGCATTAGAAGAAAATAATAACAATTCAAATATTAATGTTTTAAGGTCAGAACTTGAAATATTAGAAAATGAATTTAAAAATATAACAACAGGAGAATCATCACTATTAAGTGCAATGGACTTGCTTTCAAAAACAAATAGAGCCGATTTGGGAATATGATAAATTAATTTATTTGAACTTTTTTCTTCGTACTATAATTAAAATGGTATGAAGAAAGGGTGTTTCAAAATGAATAAACAGCAGCTCTTAGAAGATGATTTCAAGTATATATGGCGACCTTTTACGCAAATGAAGTCATTAGAAGATGTTAATAATAAGCCGATTATCATAAAAAGGGGTAAAGGTATATATTTAGAAGATATTGACGGAAATAAATACATTGATGCTGTTTCTTCTTGGTGGGTAAATACACTCGGACACTCAAATAAAAGAATCAATAAGACAATATATAAACAATCAAAGAAAATAGAACACGTTATCTTTGGAGGATTTTCACATGAACCTGTAATAAAATTTTCCAAGAAATTAATTTCAATGTTAAATAATAAATTGAAACATGTTTTTTATTCGGATAATGGTTCAACAGCAGTTGAAGTAGCCTTAAAAATGGCATATCAATACCAAGTTTTAAAAGGGCATCCGGAGAAGAAAAAATTCATCGCATTAAAGAATTCATACCACGGTGACACTCTTGGAGCTATTTCTGTTGGCGGTATTGACATGTATCATAAATTATATAAGCCACTGCTTTTTGAAATAAGACAAGCTGAAAGCCCTTACTGTTACAGATGCCCTATGAATTGCAATAAAGAGACTTGCATTTGTGAATGTTTAAGTTCTGTAGAAAATATATTAAAAGAAGAAGCAGATAAAATTGCAGGTATTATAATTGAACCATTAGTTCAAGCTGCAGGCGGAATGATTATGTATCCGCCCAAATACATTACAAAACTAAGAGATATATGCGATAAATATAACATTCTTTTAATTGATGACGAAGTTGCAATGGGCTTTTACAGAACAGGGAAATTATTTGCATATGAACATGCCGGTATTGTACCTGATATCATATGTGCTGCAAAAGGTATAACAGCAGGCTATATGCCTTTATCCGTAACAGTTACAACGGATGAAATATATAAAGCCTTTTATGATGATGATTTAGACGGTTATAAAACTTTCTATCACGGTCACAGTTATACTGCATATCCTCTAGCACTCGCCGTTGCTCTTGAAAACCTTAAAATTCTTGAAGAAATGAACATTGAAGAGTATTTGAAACCCAAAATTGCAAAATTTTCAAAAGAACTTGAAAAATTCAGGAATCATCCAAATGTTGGTGATATAAGACAAACAGGTATGATATGCGCAGTTGAACTTGTAAAAAACAAAGAGACAAAAGAACCTTTTAAATATGAAGAGGGCATTGGCAAAAAGATTTATAATGAAGGATTAAAACTTGGTGCAATTCTAAGACCGATGTGGAACTGTATCTATTTTATAACACCTTATATTATTACTGAAAAAGAAATAGAAAAGCTAACAGATATTGCCTACAAAGCATTAAACAAGGTTCTACCTTATAAGGAGTAAAAATGGAATATTTTATAACCGGAATTGACACAGATATAGGAAAAACTTTTATTACTAAAGGATTAGCGTTAGCATTTGAAAACTGCGGTAAAAAAGTCGGAGTTTTCAAGCCTTTGCAATCAGGTGCGATAGAATCTGATAAAGGATTATTAGCTCCTGACTTAGAAGCAATAAAAGAACTTTCACAGAATATAAAAACAAAATGTTCCTATCTGTTGAAAGGAGAAGTTTCTCCGGCGTTAGCGGCAAGATTATCGGGCGTTAGAATTGATATAGATAAAATCAAAGAAGATTTTAAATCTTTTTCAAAAGAAAATGATATAACTTTTGTTGAAGGTGCAGGTGGACTATTGGCTCCAGCTACGGATGATTTTCTTTGTGCGGATTTGATAAAAGAATTAAACATACCTATTATTATAGTCACAGTACCATTTTTAGGAAGGTTAAATCATACACTATTAACTATACATTATGCAAAAACTAATAACATACCAATTAAAGGTATTATTGTAAATAAAATTCCAAACAAAACTGAAGATTTAGCAACAAAAAATTTCATTGACGAACTAAAAAGATACACAGATGTAAATATAATAGGTACTATAAAAGAAATAGATAATAAGAATATTTTAGAAGCATTTAAACCTATAACGGATTCTTTTTAATTTGCCCGTTTTTTCGCGGATAAACAGAAGAAATATCTTTTTCTTTTTTTATAACAAGCAGAACTCGTTTATTTTCCTCGTCAATCGGAAGAGAATATTCTAACCTGTCAATAACAACAGAATTAAGCTTTAACAAAGCATTTTTCGCATTACAAATTTCTTCTTCTGCTTTTTGAGACTTATAAGCGACAAAGAAACCGCCTGTTTTCAAGTATGGAATAGCATATTCTAAAATAATTCTCAAATCAGCCATTGCTCTTGAAACAATAACATCAAAAGAATTTTTCATCGATACAGGTAACTCTTCGGCTCTTGAACATATCGGATTTATATTTTTTATATTTAATTTATCTGCAGCTGTTTTTATAAAATTAATCTTTTTATTTATTGAATCTAATGCTGTTACTTCAATATTTTCATATAACAATGAAATAGGAATAGATGGAAATCCGCCACCTGTTCCTATATCCATTACTTTTATGAATGTTTCATCAATATATTTTTTATAAAATAAATTAAATGCAAGACTATCAAATATATGTTTCTGAAATAAAAAATTGATATCATTCTTACTTATCAAATTAACCTTTGAATTATATTCAATAAACAAATCAGAAAAAGAAGAAAATAATATCTTCTGTTTTTCATCAATATTTATTCCTAATTGTTGAAGTTTATCGTACATTATTTTTTCTTTTTTATTTCATCCATCAATATATAAAATTCTGATTCACCAATTCTAAGCTTTATTTTATTTATTTTAGCATTTATTTTGGAATATATATCTTCAGCACCGTGCTGAGGAAGCAAAGATTGTGCCAAAATATAAGATTTTAAAGACTGTTTATAATCATCTGTATCAAAATAATAATCACCAATTTCGATATATACTGATACTGAATAGGCTATATCATCAAGTTTTTTAGCAGCAGATAAAGCATTAACCAAATATTCATACATTTTTTCAGTATTTTCATTTTTATATATTCCTGCTAATTTAGAGTAAGAATAATAAAGCCCTTCAAAATTATTTTGTTTTTTATCTGCATCTATAGATAATTCATAATACATTTTGGCAGCAGATAAATTTTTACTATCTGTTGAAATTTCAGCCAAATTAGAATACGCAGATGCAAGATACAAATTAACATCAACATCTGCTGATGTTTGTACACATCTTAAATAATATTTCAATGCCAAATCCGTATTATTTGTATCATCAAGCAATAATGCGTACTTAAAGTAACATTCACACAATAATGAAATATCATTCATCTTTTCTGACATAGATAAAGCCTTTTGTACATACTTTAGTGCAGACTCAATATCAGAATTATTATCTTCCAGTTCAGATAAATCCAAGTATACTCTTACAACCATTTCATTTGAAATACCTGCAGAAGAATATAAAATTCTTTTATATACGTCCTTCGCTTTATCAAATTTATAAACTTCCGAATATATTTGGGCAATACTTAAAAGAATTTCATTTGCTTTATCCGGATAATTTTCAACATATAACTGATAAACTTTTTCATAAAGTTTTATTGCTTCATCAATATCTTGAATTCTTTTATAACATATTGCTAATTTAGTATATATAATAGGTTCTTTTACTGAAAACATTTCATCATCTGTATAAGTAAGAGCTTTTTTGTAATACATTATTGCTGACGAAAAATTATAAGCATCCTCATACGTTTGGGCAATTTCAATATAATCATCTAAACAATCAGGAACATCATTAAATTCGTTTGGCTTTATATCTTCATTATTTCTATTAATTTGAATATTTGAAATATCTTCAAAATTTTTTTCAATAATATCAACCGGTTTTGAAGCATTTAAAAGCAATGAATCTTCGTTAGAAAGTTCAAATCTTCTATTTTTATCTTTTCTTGGTTTTATATTTTTTATATAGCGTTTTGCCGAAGATGGTTTATTTTCCATACCGGCTTCATATCCGCTTGTTCTAACATAACTTAAATAAGTAAGGCCTTGCGTTTCTGCTAACTTTGGCTTTCCTGATTTTTCCAGTTCTTCTTCTAAATTTTCTATTCTTTTTGTATGGAATGCAATTTCCTGTCTCATTGTTATACGCGATAAAAATAATTCACGTTCAAAAGGTTTTAACGGCAATTCGGCTTCATAAATATCAAGAAGATATTTATGAACTTTTATTTTTGTTCTTGTATTTATAGTTTTTATAAATTCCGATTTCACATAGTCTTTTAAATAGTATTTACCGAATTTTTCGGAAATAACATGTTTTTGAAGTAAGAAATCTATATCTTCTACAGAGGAAAGTTTCTGATTAATAAGGAAATCAATATCAACACCATGTCTTATTACTGCTAAAAATAAAAGTAATTTTATAAATTTATCAGATGAAATATATAAAATCTTTGATATAAGAAATTCTAAAAAATTCTTTGATGATTTCTTATATTCCGATAAAAATATTGTTAAAGAAATATCTAAAATCTGCATTATTAATACAGATAGTTCAAGTAACAAATAATGCCCTCTTGTAACTTTATAAAGTTCTTCACATTCATATTTATTACCGTTTATATTATTTTCTTCCAAATATAAATACATTTCGTCATTAGATAAGGAAGTTAATGAACAACTAACAGAAGAATCAGCAGATATTAAATCATTCTGTTTGAAAGATCGTGAACAAATAATAATTTTAACCTTCGCAAAGTGAGAAAGATAATTTATAAAATCTAAAATATCCTTTTGTGTGTCCTTACTTCTCATATTTATTTCAAAAGAATCAAACACAAAAAGCATAGGTGCATTGCAGTATTTTATATAGGCATTTATTTTTTCTGAAAAAATATTAGATTCAATTTTGGGGAGTATAATCTTTTTTTCATTATGATATATAGAGAAATCTCTAAACATAGAAAGTAAAACATCATCAAGATTTATAGCTTCTTGATATGAATTTCTGAATATTAAAACATCTTCATCAACAAAATCAAGAAAACAATCAGCAACATATGTTTTACCGGACCCCATAAATCCGTTAAGTATAAAAATATTATCCGAAGAATTTAAGAACCTTAAAATTTGAGAAAGCGCAACAATATTATGCTTTAAAATAAAGCTGTTTTCTCTATCAGAAATAAAACTTTCCAATATAGAATTATCAACTTTTAGCCCGTCAATAACTGTCTTATATATATCTTTTATGAAATTATAATCCATACCTATCATATTATAATATAATTCCACAACAACAATCTGTTAAACAGTTGATTTATTACCACTTCTTAAAAATAAAGAACACAGCCAAAATTATAAAGGCAAAACCAACTAAATAGTTCCACCTAAAGTCTTCTTTAAGATATAAAATAGAGAAAACACTAAAAACAACTAAAGTAATAACTTCTTGTATTGTTTTTAACTGGGCTGCAGAATAAAACTCATGCCCGATTCTATTTGCAGGGACTTGAAAACAATACTCAAACAAAGCGATACCCCAGCTAACAAGAATCACAATCCACAATGCTGTACCTTTAAACTTTAAATGCCCATACCAAGCAAAAGTCATAAATACATTTGATATTGTTAAAAGTATTATTGGTAAAAATTGTCTGTACATAAAAAAATTATATTACAAAAAAGAACGTAAATATTCTTTTTTTATAAATAATACTATATTATGATTTTAAATAGTAATATAACTCAATAGTCTAATTTTAATAAATATATATTCACGGTATAATTGTAATATTGGTTAAGTTAAGATAAAAAGATACAAATAAAATAATCAAATAGATTTTTAATTGATTTTTGTAATACTATATAATTGTAATCTATTTGTACATAAAGTTTTTTATTGAGGGAAGAATGGAAAAACAGAACAAAATATTTGCTATAATATCGCTTGGTTTTCTTGGAGATACAATATTAACCGAACCAATATATAAAAATCTAAGAAAAAAATATAATGATTGCAAAATAATAACAATAACAAATAAATTGTTTGAAGAAGTACCGCTCGGATTTGAAGATAATGATGAAATCTTTGCTTATGATAAAAATAACATACATAAAGGATTAAAAGGATATTATAAATTTCGTAAAGAGTTTAAATATACTAATAAAATCGATTATGCAATAATCACACATCCGCATGAAAGAAGTGTAATACTTGCAAAATTCATTGGAGCAAAAAATATTATTTCATTAGACAAATGCGGGATTTTTAATTTTTTTATTAACAAAAAAATAAAATATATTGAAGATGAAATAAGAAAAACATACAAAGCAGAATACAACTTAAATTATCTAAAACATATATGTGACGAAATAAAATATAAAGAAGTTACATATAAAAGAAATGATATAAATTATTCGCTAATAAAAAATAAATTTAGTTTACCTGAAAAATACATAGTTCTTGCACCAACTTCAAAAGATTTAATAAAAGATTGGGATTATCAAAACATTAAAGAATTTATAACCAAAATTCCAAGTAAAGTTGTTCTTGTAGGAACAGAGAAAGCAGAAAAAATTGCAAAAGAATTAGAAAAAGAATCTGTTAAATTTATTAATCTTTGTAATAAAACAACAATATCAGAACTTGGAGCAATAATACACGAAGCAGAATATTGTATATCAGTGGACTCAGGCCCATTTCATTTTGCATATTCACAAGGAATAAAAACAATCGGACTGTTTTTCAATAAAGACTTTGAGAAAGAATGGGCACCAAAAAATCTAGCTTATGTAAAAACTTTAATCGGAGAGAAATTGGAAGAAGGTAAAGAAATAAAATACGTAAAAAATATTTCTGCAAAAGATGTTATAATTGAAATTGAGAGTATGGAATTATGTGCGAAATAAATGTTTGTATTTCTTGTGATGATAACTATGCAAAATATGCAGGAGTTACAATTGCATCAATTTTATACAACAAGAAAGATGATGATAAATTAGTTTTTTATATACTTGATGGTGGAATAACTAAAGATAATAAAGAGAAACTTGTTTCACTAAATAATATAAAAAATTGTACTATTAACTTTATAAAGGTAGATGAAAATTTATTTGAAGAATACAAAAAAGTCAGAACACATTATTATATAACATTACCAGCCTTTTACCGTTTAAAATTACCAAGCATTCTTCCGAATATTGATAAAATAATATATTTAGATTGTGATGTAGTTGTTTGTACAAGCTTATCAGAATTATATAATACTAATTTTGGAAATAATTTGATAGCCGGAGTAAAAGACACAGATAAAAATAAATTAAAAAAGAATCCTACATATATAAATTCAGGAGTTGTCGTTTTTGATTTAAAGAAAATGAGACAACATAATACTGAAAATGAGTTTTTAAAATGGACACTTAATAATATTTCAACAATAAAACTTGGCGATCAAGAAATAATAAATGAGGTATTAAAAGGGAAAATAAAAATAGTAGATGATAAGTGGAATGTACAATCAAGCAACTTTATAAATCGTTCAAGTTATACAAATCATCCCAAAATAATTCATATGCTTGCAAAACCTTGGAAATATGCCAGTGCTTGCATACATAAACAAGAATATTTTAAATATCTGCAAGAGACACCTTGGGCAATAACACAGGAAGAGCTTAAACATTGGACAATAGACAATGAACGAGATTCAATAATTGCATATATCAAAAGAAGACCTTTTTTCTGGCTTCGTCCGAATTTTTATGTTGCACTATTTTATAAATACATATTAAAAGGGAAATAACAATAATGAAAAGAATTGCCATATTTGCACATTATTCTAAAGATAATAAAATCGACGACTATGTTATTTTTTATTTAAAAGAATTAAAAGAAGTTGCAGAAAGTATTATTTTTGTTTCTGATTCTAATATAGAAGCAAAAGAACTTGATAAAATAAAAGAATATACTATAACATCAATAGCAAAACACCATGGGGAATATGATTTTGGCTCATATAAACGAGGTTTTATATATGCACTTGAAAATAATTTATTATCTGATTATGACGAACTAATATTTGCAAACGATTCTTGTTACGCGCCTTTATTTCCATTTACGGAAATGTTTAATACTATGTCATACAAACCATTAGACTTTTGGGGGGCTTCACAAAATGGATGGAAAAATAAATACAGTAACATTCCACCGCATATACAAAGTTTTTTCATTGTTTTCAAAAATAATGTCTTTAATTCTGATTATTTTATGGATTTTATCAACTCAATAAAAAAACAAGATACAAAACATCAAATTGTATTAAAATATGAAATTGGATTAACTACCTTTTTAGAAAAACATAACTTATCTTGGGATGTATACTCCCAAATTAGTAAAAAAATTGAATCTGCATTTTTATTAAAATACAAAAAGATAATATTAGCAGAACATTTTCCTTTTCTAAAAAGAAGCCTTGTTTTATTAAGAGAACAAAAAGTTAATTATCCTTTTATGCTAAAAAAATTAATAACCCAAAACACAAAATATGATTATAAACTAATAGAACAAGATATAATTAAAAACTTAAATAAATTTAACATATTTCATTTTCTTGTCCATATTAGAAAAAAAATATTAAAATTTCATCCTTCAGAAAAAAGAGTCTGTATATTAGGGAAATGGCATTATTTAAAAAATGAATAAAAATTATTATATTAAATTTTTCTTATTAAAGATATGATATTTTTATAGTACAAACATAGTGTTTATGCAAAAATAATTTTATATATGAATTTTGTATAAAAGAAAAATTAATAATTATGATAAATTTTAATGTTCCAACATTTACAGATAAAACCACTGAATACATTTTAGATGTCTTCAAAGTAAAGCACGCTTCTGGAGATGGCAAATATACAAAACTTTGCAATCAATGGTTTAAGCAAAATTATAATTTAAAGCAGTCTTTACTTGTTCACTCTGGGACTGCAGCATTAGAAATAGCGGCTATACTCTCTGATTTAGAAGTCGGAGATGAAGTAATTATGCCTTCTTATACATTCTGTTCTACTGCAAATGCTTTTCTGTTAGCGGGTGCCACACCTGTTTTTGTCGATATTCGTCCTGACACGTTAAATATTGATGAGACATTAATAGAACAAGCTATTACCAAAAAAACAAAAGCGATTGTTCCGGTGCACTATGCCGGTGTTGCTTGTGAAATGGATAAAATACTAGAAATTGCAGAAAAATATAATTTGTTAGTAATTGAAGATGCCGCACAAGCTTTTGATAGTCTATATAAAGGTAAAAGACTCGGAACTATAGGCGATATGGGATGTTTCAGCTTTCATGAAACAAAAAATATTATGTCAGGTGAAGGTGGTCTTTTTGTAACCAATAATGAAAAATTCATAGAAAGAGCTGAAATTATAAGAGAAAAAGGTACAAACAGAAGTAAATTTTTTAGAGGTCAAGTAGATAAATATACCTGGGTTGACAAAGGCTCTTCTTACCTTCCTAGTGATATTATTGCAGCATATTTATATTCTATTCTTGAAATTGAACAAGATATTCAAGAAAAAAGAAAATATGTGTGGAATTTATATAACAATGCCTTTGAAAATCTGGAAAAAGAAGGAAAAGTAAGACGTCCTATAATTTCTGAATACTGCACAAATAACGCACATATGTTTTATCTTTTATTTAATGATTTAAAAACAAGAACAAAGTTTATTTCATACTTGAAAGAAAATGACATTTATGCTCCTTTCCATTATATTCCACTCCATAGTTCTCCCGCCGGTAAAAAATATTGTAAAACAGGATCAAAAATGGATATAACAAATACTATTTCTGATACATTAGTTAGACTACCGCTATATTATGATATAAGAAAAGAAGACATTAACAAAATTATATCTACCGTTCTGGACTTTTGGAGACATTAATGAAAATTTTTAGATGGAAAAATAATAAATTAAAATTCTTCAATATTACTTTATTTAAAATTTCAAAGAATAAAAAAGGTGTTGGAATTTATATATTAGGAATTTGTACTTGGCTAATAAGAAACAATATTACAAGATTAGCAGAAAGAATCAATAATAATTCAGATTTTGATATGAAAAATTTTGATGATGATATTTCTAAGCTAATAGATGCACCAACAACGAAGTTAAATGATTTTTCAGAAAATAAAATAGCATATCTTGCAACAGAATTATATGATGTAGGTGGTCATACAAAATGTATAAAGTCATTAATTGAATCATTCGCCGAGGATTATAAACAATCTCTATTTCTTACAAGATTAGATAGCACAAATAATATTGCAAAAGAAACAATAAAAGTCATTGGAAAATATTCAACAATAGACGGGCTAAATGAAAATTATTTATTTTTTTATAAACAAGTTCTTCTTTTATACAATAAAATAGTTCTTTTTGGAGCAAAAACATTATTTGTTTTTATTCATCCCGATGACATAACAGCAACAGCAGTTCTATCCTTAATTAAAAGAACTACAAATATAAAAATAATATTTTTCAATCACGCCTCACATTATCCTTGCTTAGGAATGACCTTTGCCGACTTAATTTTGGAAGGGATGCCATCAACATTAAAAATAACGAAGGAGAAAAGACATTTATATAATACTAAAATTATTGGATTACAATCATTAAAAGAAGGCGAAACAAAATATTATTCTAAAGAAGAATTAACTAAAGTAAGAGAAAATTTTGGAATAAAAGAGAATGAACTGATGACTATATCTGGAGGTGCTGCCTATAAATTTTTTGAAGAAAGCTCATCAGAATACTTTGAAATGATAAAAGAACTCTTACAAAATAAACAAAATTTAAAACATATTATTATGATTAATCTAGATAAAAGACATGAAAAAATCATAGACAATATATTTTCAGACTCAGAAGAAGAAAGAAAAAGACTAATAATAAAACCTTTATCAAAGGATTACGAAAAATTTTTCCAAGCAGCAGATTTATACATTGATAGCTTTCCAGTATCAAGTGCACTTACACAAATAGATTTAATGAGATTAAAGGTAGCTAGTATTGTAAAAATAAACAAAGAAAAACCTGAATGGTCTTTTCATGAATATATGCCACCTAATTATCCGTATATGTTTGAATCTGTTGAAGATTTTAAAAACGGAATTATAGATTTACTTGATAATCCACAAAAACGTGAAGCTTTAATAAATGAAAATTATAATTATTGGCTAAATACTTATGAAAGTAATTGTGTAAAACAGAAATATATCAAATATATGAATGAAATTCTTGATGATATTAAACTCGAAAATTTTCTAAATCTTGATTATGAATTGCAAATGGAAACAAGGAACTGGAGAAATTCGGAAAATGTTGCAAAATACTTTAAAATTCCTTATATAGAAGAAAATGTTCATAAACAATGGCTGGATAGCTTGCAAAAAACACAGCCAGTCAATATTGCTTATATTATAAAATACAAAAATAGTCCCATTGGAGTGACATACTTCCACTCTATAGATTATGAGAAAAAAACTTGCGACTGGGGCATATATATTTATAATGAAAGTTATAGAGGAATGGGTATTGGAGATAAAACATTAAAAAGATGCATAAATATTGCAAAAGAGCTTGAAATGAAATATATCTTTTTAGAAGTTTTATCAACAAATACAAAAGCAAAAATATTATATGAAAATAATGGCTTTAAATTATTTAAAACTTTAAAAAATGATAAATTTTTAAGGTATGAAAAAGAATTATTATAAAAATGGAGCATTTAATGAAATTTTATTTATTTAGAAATTTAAAGTATCTTTGTGTAAATTATTTAAAAAGAGAAATGAATAACAAAGGAAAACTATTATCAGAAGAATTTATCGATAATTTTCTATATGACTTAGAATTGAGCAATCAATTAAAAAATCCCAAAATTGAAAATATTGAAAATACGATAGAAGAAATAATTAATACAAATAAAAGCTGTATTCGTTTTGGAGACGGGGAATTTCAACTGTTATTCGGCAATTCAATTCCTTTTCAAAAAGTCTCTGAGAAACTAAAAAATCACTTATATACTGTTCTAACAAATCAAAATAATAACATGATTACTTGTATCCCCTCCTGTCTATTTTATCCAAAAACAGAATATACTGAATTTTCTTTAACTTTTTGGAGAAATAACGGATATAAATGGCGTAAATTTTTAAGAGAATCATTAGATTTAAATAAAATATACTATAGCGCTGAAATAACAATAGTAACAGGACTATATAAAAAATATAACTATGATAAATACTTTGAAAGAATTAAAAAGATTTGGGATAAAAAAAATATCGCAATAATCTGTGGAGAAAATGTTTTTAAAGATATCCAACATAATATATTTGATAATTCAGAAAGCATAGAATATTTATATATTCCATCACAAAATGCATATAACAATTATGAAAATATTTTAGAAAAAGCAAAACAAATTGATAAAAATAAATTAATATTAGCAATATGTGGTCCAACTGCAACTGTACTATGTTTTGATTTAGACAAAGAAGGCTATAGAGCCATAGACATAGGACATATTGCAAAGACATACGATTGGTTTATAAAAAATATTGATTCAAAAAAAAATACGGAAGAATTTTTTGCAGCTGATTAATTTAAAAAGAAAGGAAACATAAGCAATGAAGAAAAAATATAATATCATATACTCTATAGGACAAGACTGTGCTTGTGGATTATATATGAAAAAAGCTCGAATCAGATGCTGTTCTGGACCTTTTGATTGGCTTACTAATACAAGTTTTGAAAATCGAATTAGTATAATATTAAATGATTTTGAAGACTTTTTTAACAAAGAAGATTTTAGAATAATGCAAAAACCAACAAACTTCCCTTATGATAAAGAAAATGAGTATTATGAAAATACAAGAACAGGGTTATATTTCTGGCATGATTTTCCTACAAATATTGATTTTGAAACAATTTTTCCTTCAGTAAAAGGGAAATATAAAAGGAGAATAAAACGATTTTACGACAATATAATAAATAATGAAAAAGTATTACTTATATATTTTTCACATTTTCCTTTATGTGATAATTACATAATTCAAGAATTATGTAATAAAGTCTGTGAAAAATTTAATAAAAATATAGATTTTCTAATTATTGGATATGATAAAACAAAAAAAGATACCGAGATAAACTGCTATAAATTAGATGAAAACATAACTATATATAAATTAAATACTCGTGATTTTGATAAAAATGGGCAAATTACCACTCTAGGCAAAACTAATCTATGTCAGCCTATATTTGACCAATTAGAAGTTATTATGCCTTTTCATAAAATGATATTAAGGCACTTTTTATATATTCTATCATACATTATTTGTATATTTATTTTTTCTAAACCGTTAAGAAAAAAAATAAGAGATTATTTAAGAAGGTAAAAATTAAAAATTTAAAAGTCAATTAATAATATATTTAATTTAAATAAAGAAGAGAAGAGGAGAGGAGAGTTAATTAAACTCTCCTCTCTTTTGGGTATATAATTACCGAATTTCATTCGTACGTAATTTCGCTGTCTTGAAATTACTTTTCGCTCGTTGCTGTCGTTTCCTTCACTTCGTTGTCGGTAACTTCGCACTCGCTTAACGAATTCATTCGTACGTAATTTCGCTACATCATACCGCCCATACCACCCATACCGCTCATGTCAGGCATAGCAGGAGCTGATGTTTTTGCAGGAATATCAACTACAGCTGCTTCTGTTGTTAACAACATACCGGCAACTGATACAGCATTTTGAAGTGCACTTCTTGTTACTTTTGCTGGGTCCACAATACCGGCTTTTATCATATCTACATACTGATTTGACATAGCATCATAACCTTCATTAACAGGAAGTTTCTTAACTGTTTCAACAACAACTTCACCTTTAACACCTGCGTTATCTGCTATTTGCTTCAATGGAATATATAATGAATCAAGTAAAATTCTGAAACCTACTTTTTCATCATCAGTTGTATATGCTACTGTATTTATAGATTTTTCTAAGTCTTGCATTACTCTGATTAATGCAACACCACCACCAGGAACAATACCTTCTTCTTTTGCAGCTCTTGTTGCGTTTAGTGCATCTTCTATTCTTAATTTTCTTTCTTTTAACTCAACTTCACTAGCTGCACCAACTTCTATAACTGCAACACCGCCAGAAAGTTTTGCTAATCTTTCTTGAAGTTTTTCTTTATCATATTCACTGTCTGAAGTTTCAATTTGACGTTTAATTAATTTTACTCTGTCTTCAATTTGACGTTTTGTTTCATCGCCAACAACAATTGTAGTATCATCCTTTGTTACTGTAACACGTTTTGCTTGACCTAACATTTGAACAGTTACGTTTTCAAGTTTAATACCAAGTTCTTCAGTAAATAATTGACCGCCTGTTAAAATAGCAATATCTTCTAACATTGCTTTTCTTCTGTCTCCAAAGCCTGGAGCTTTAACAGCTACTGCTCTTAAAACTTTTCTCATTGTATTAACAACTAAAGTAGCTAAAGCTTCACCTTCAACATCTTCAGCAATTATCAATAAAGAACGTCCATCACGAGCAACCTGTTCCAATACTGGAACTAAATCTGCTATTAAGTTAATTTTCTTATTTACACAAAGAACATAAGCATCTTCTAAAACAGCTTCCATTCTTTCAGGATCAGTTACAAAATATGGTGAAATATAACCTTTATCAAACTGCATACCTTCAACAACTTTTAAGTTTGTACCAGTTGATTTTGATTCTTCAACTGTAATAACACCATCGTGACCAACTTTTTCCATTGCTTCTGCAACAAGTTTACCGATTTCTTCATTATTACCGGCAGAAATCGCTGCTACTTGAGCTAATTTTTCTTGTGAATCTACAGGTTGAGCCATCTTCTTTATTGTTTCAAGAGCTATGTTAACTGCTTTATCCATGCCTCTTTTCATACACATTGGGTTTGCACCTGCAGTTAAATTTCTAACACCTTCTCTTACGATAGCTTGTGCTAAAACAGAAGCTGTAGTTGTACCATCACCTGCTACATCATTTGTTTTTGATGATACTTCTTTTAATAATTGTGCACCTGAATTTTCCAATGGATCTTCAAGTTCAATTTCTTTTGCAATTGTTACACCATCATTAACAATTTGAGGTGAACCAAATTTCTTTTCTAATATAACATTACGACCTTTTGGTCCTAATGTAACTTTTACAGCATCAGCAACAGCATCTATACCTCTTAAAAGGCCTTTGCGTGCTTCTTCATCAAATATAATCTTCTTAGCCATTTTATTTTCCTCTTAATAAAATTTACTACTCAATAACACCTAAAACATCAGAAACTGACATTATTTTTAATGTTTCATCAGAAACTTTTACATCAGTACCTGCATATTTTGCAAAAAGAACAATCTCTCCAACTTTTACATCCATTGGTTCACGTTCGCCTTTTTCTGTCATTTTACCTGTTCCTACTGCAATAACTTCTCCTTTTTGAGATTTTTCTTTTGCACTGTCAGGTATAAATATACCGCCTGATGTTTGTTCTGCATCTTCAATAACTTTAATAACAATTTTGTCACCTAATGGTCTTATTGTCATAATTATTTCCTCCTTTTATAATTACTTATCTCCCTTATCACTATTTATTTATACAACCGATTTCCCATTTTCGTTAAAATATTAATGAAAAATTAATTATTTAAAACAACCAATCAAAACAAGTTTTTATAAATCTTTCTCTATTCTGGAGAAATAAGTCCTCTGCATGACAACAATTTTCAAATAATTCATATTTTTTTTGACATGTTGCTTTATCATATAAAGCTTCTGTATGCCAAGAACAAACCGTAGGATCTTTTTCTCCTGCAAGAAATAATGTTGGACATTTTATTTTTTCTATTATATCGATTGGATTTATCTTTTTCCTGTTTATCAAACTTGGACGTATAGAAACCCATCTTTTTAACTCACACTTTTGCAAAGTAGGTATCCAAGCTTCCTTTTTCCAAACCTTATTTTCTATTTTACTAAAACAGGTAGGTGCACTTACTGCAATTATTTTATCAATGCAGTCAAATTTTGAACCGGCTATTAAAACTAATGCAGCTCCAAGAGAAAAACCCATTAAATAAATCTTTTTATATCTTTGCTTCGCATATTCTATAACAACAGAAATATCCTCAATTTCTTTACTTGTAAATGTGTAAAATCCTTTACTTCTGCCATGACCTCGAAAATCCATTGTTAAAATATCTGATTGGTTATTAAAAATATTACTCATTTCAAGAAAAGATTTACTATCTTTAGTCATAAACCAACCTGGAGCAAAAATAACAACACTATCAAAACCTTTGTTGTAATAATTTACTGCAATATCAATTCCGTCAGACGTTTTTAATTTTATTTCTTCCATTGCCTTTTCCAAATTATTCATTAAATTTCTATCATAAATAAAATGAAGATTAAATATATATATGTTTAATACCAAAATACGATTATAAATGATTAAAATATTACAATTTTTTACATTTTAACTTAAAAACTAAAGTTTAAAAAAATAATGCCGAAGTTCAAATTATCAGAGACAATTAGGACAAGAAAATGAAAAACAAAATTATTATACCGACAAGTAATATTTCAGAAGGTGTAGAATTCTTTTTAAGAGGAGCAAAAAAACGTCGTTCAATGGCAATTGCGAGTGTTAGACAAGTAAACACGGATATTGGTGTAAACTTAAGACTTGTTGCAGTCAAATAGTTTAGTGAGAGATTTAAAGACCGTCATTCTGACGGTCTTTTCGTTTTTATTTTTTTTTCTTTTCTTTTGTATTCTCCGCAGAAGACAAATCTGCTTTTGGCTTATTTATAATTAAAAGAATTTCATTCTCTCCAGCCATCTTTAAATTATTTCTAGCTATTGATTCAAGCGTAGTTTCTGAATTGAAATTTTCTATTTCCGATTTTAATTGTTTATTTTTATCCAATTCTTCATTTCTTTTTTCTTCCAAACCACGAATTTTAGCTGCAAAATTTATATTTTTATTTATATTATTTACTGCACTAACTGCCAATTCTAAAATGCAAATAATAAGAACAAAAGTCAGAAGAGAATAATGTATTTTCTTCTTTTCTTGTTGCTTATTTATGCTTTGTATATTATTATCTTTTCTTTGATATTCAGGCATACCAAAATTATACTCTATAAAATTAACTTATACAATTTGTAGATATAAATAAAGCTTAAATTTGTTAAATAAGATAAATATATTGTATAATTGATTTGATACAAAAAAAGGAGCTTAATATGGCAAAAGATTGCAGTTTTGATATTGTTTCTGAATTTGATAAGCAAGAACTCGTAAATGCAGTAGATCAGGTTAAAAGAGAATTAACAACAAGATTTGATTTAAAAGGTTCAAATTCAGATGTAATTTTAGATACTGATAAATCAATAACAATAACTACTAATGATGAAATGAAACTAAAAAATATACTTGATATACTTCAATCTAAAATGATAAAACGAGGATTAAGCATAAAAATTTTGGACGCTCAGCAAGTTGAAAATGCACTTGGCGGAAATGTAAGACAAGTTTTCAATTTAAAAAAGGGATTAACACAAGAACTCGCAAAAAAAATTGTGGCAGATATAAAAAATACAAAGCTTAAAGTCCAAGCTTCTATACAAGGAGAACAAGTTAGAGTTTCCGGTAAAGATAAAGATGACTTACAAGCTGTAATTAAAATGCTTAGAGAAAAAGAAGATAATTACGAAATACCTCTTCAATTTCAAAACTATAGATAATGAACTTTTTTGGGAATTATACAGTTATAAAGTATAGTAACTAAGAAAGACAGAAATGAAAAATCATTTTATTAACAAAATTATTGCATGCTTGTTTATCTTAAACTCTGTAAATTTATGTTTTGCAGAAATGGAAGTTCAAGAACTAAAAATAGGTTATCCATCAACAGAAAAATCAGAATCAGGAATAAGCCAAAACTTCACAACAACAGAAACAAAAACAAATGTAAATAATAAACAAGTAACCAATAATACTCCAAATGATAAGAACAACATTATATATTTACCCTCACCATATTATAATGGGAATTCAGTTACTTATCAAATAGGACCATATCCTTCCAGAGGATATTATGGAATTACAAGGAGTTATTATATGCCTGGTGGATACAACTATAAAGGTTTTTCTTATAACTATGGTATTGGTAAAAAACCAATATACATAAAAGTACCGGTTGGACCATTCCCCCCTAATGGAGGACAAAAGCCCCCTCCACCACAAAACAAACCGGACCATAATCACGGAAATCATCACAAATAAAATTTCAGAAATAAATTCAACAAAAAAGGAGACCTCTTCGAAGTCTCCTTTTTATATTGTTAAATATTAATATCTGTAGTGCGCAAATGCTTTGTTAGCTTCAGCCATTTTGTGAGTATCTTCACGTTTTTTACAAGCTGCACCAACACCATTTGAAGCATCCATCAATTCGTTAGTTAATTTTTCAACCATAGATTTTCCGCTACGTTTTTTTGCAGATTCAATAATCCATGTTGAACCTAAAACCATACCTCTGTCAGCTTTTACTTCTAATGGAACTTGATATGTAGAACCACCGATTCTTCTAGCTTTAACTTCCAATAAAGGAGTTGCATTTGTTAAAGCTTTTTTGAATACATCTAAAGGCTCATCTTTAGTTTTAGTTTTTATATTTTCTAATGTTGAATAAAAAATTCTTTCTGCTACTGATTTTTTACCACGTCTCATTAATCTGTTAATAAAACTAGCGATATCAACGCTATTATATACAGCATCAGGAGCAGGTATTCTTCTTGCAGGTTTACTACGTCTTGACATTATAAATCACCTTTCCTATTTTTTCTTAGCTCTTTTAGCGCCGTATTTAGATCTTGATTTCATTCTATTTGCAACGCCTGCTGTATCTAATGTACCTCTAACAATGTGATATCTTACACCAGGTAAATCTTTTACCCTGCCGCCTCTGATTAATACAACAGAGTGTTCTTGTAAGTTGTGTCCGATACCAGGAATATATGAAGTAACTTCAAATCCGTTTGTTAATCTTACCCTTGCTACTTTTCTTAGTGCAGAATTTGGTTTTTTAGGAGTTGTAGTATAAACTCTTGTACAAACACCTCTTCTTTGAGGGCAATTTGTTAACGCCGGTGATTTAGTCTTATCAGTTGTTCTTTTACGTTCTTTACGTACTAACTGTGCTATTGTTGGCATGTTTTCTCCTTGTTTATTTATTTTTTTAGTGATTAATTTTCAGCACAAACTTAATCACTCTTTTTACCTTCTGTTATATTGATACTACAAGCAAAAACCAATGTCAACGCTTTATTTAATCATAATTAACATTTATAAATTATCTTCATTAAACAATTCTTCAGCTTTATATATTTTTCCATCTTCTAAAAATTTAAAATATTCTATTTTATTTAATCTATTATTGTCTTCTGAAACTTTATACCAATCTTTTATTGTTATTGAATCTCCAAGATTTTTAATATTAATTATTTTTATATCGTTACCATCTTTTTCAAAGATAATGTCTTCAACACTTATCCCTTTAGAAAATAAAATTATATCTTTTCCGTTTTCATCAATGATAACATCATGTCCATCCCCCAATTTATATATATATGAATCATTTCCAAGATAACTATATATTTTATCATTTCCTTTTCCTGCATTAATAATATCATTACCTTTTTCAAGACTTTGAGGATCAGAATCATTATGGTCAGGATATATTAAATCATCACCATCACCTGCGATTATAATATCATTTCCCTCTCCGCCACGTAATATATCATTACCGTTTCCACCCCATATAATATCTCTACCTTGGACTCCATCTATTTCATCATCACCATCTCCGCCGTCTAAAATGTCATTTCCGCTGCCACCTATGAATCTATCATCTAAAATATCTCCATATACAACGTCATCCCCTCTTCTTGCATGAAAATCTAATAATTGAACACCTTTATATATTCTTACGGCGTCATCTCCCTGTTTTGATTCATCCATTAACTCTAAATCATAAGGAATTTTCCCAAAAGAATCAACTTTCCACTTTAACTCTCTATCATTTTCTATAAGCTTTGTATAAAAGCAATCCGGATTGTATGGATTATAATATTCCGGACTTTTATCATAAACAAAACCTTTAAGCCAAGCAGCTACATAAAATATTCGTTGTTTTACTTTTTGCGGATTTTCTTTTAGTTCTTGCTCTAATTTATCAGATATTTTACCTATTTTATTTTCTACAATTAGAGAATCTTTAAAAGAATAAAAAAAGCTTTTTTTTAATGAGAACTCGTCCAAAATATCTTTAATATAAGTTTCGGCTAAGAACTGAGCAAAAATCATTGCTTTTGTTTTTTGATAACCGGATTCTAACAATTGACCTGCAACAATATTGGGATTTTCAGGATTCTTTGAGCCATGAGCGGCATCATAAGTTGAATAAAATTTTCTACCCATTATTTTTTCTAATACAACTAAATGCTTTGCATTTACATATTCACCTCTGGAATCTTCTGCTACATCATCTGCACCTAATTCCTTATAAAGAAAATCTTCAACAATTTGAAGCCTGTCTTCATCACTTAAGTTATCATCAGAAAACTTTTTCAATAATTTCTTAGAATAATGTATTTTTATTTCAATTTTCTTTAATTCATATTTTAAAATTATATTAGATTTAAAACTTGCTTTATCTTGAAAATAAAAAACAGAAGGAGCAACTAAAGATAATATTGAACAAAATACTATCATTATTAGAGCTACTATTAATAAAATAAAAATATATACAAAAAATTTAACAAATTTATTTTTAGGCATTATAAAAGTTTTTATTTCTTAGATTCCATATTATATATAATACAAAATTTTTACAAAAACAGCAACAGAGAGCTTATTACCAACAATAAAAAGTTTTTCAGCATAAACATAACAACTATCTTCATAACCTTTTATATAAGGTCAGAAATAGAATTCCAAGTCAAAAATATATAAACAATAATATTTAAAAGGATAACTGAATATAATTATCCTTTTTATTTTATAATTAAGTTCTATTTTTTTATTTTAACCATCTGTTCTTTTCTTTTGCGGCATAATCTATTGCTTTTTGTATACTTTTAAATTTTTTACCTTCATATTTTTCCAATTCTTTAACAAGTCCTGACATCTTTTCTTGAGTAGCCGGAGTTACTCCTTCTTTTCTAACTTGTGCAACTAGCTCATTAATAAGATTTATTACTTTAACACTTTTAGAAGCATTTTGTTGAGCCAAATAATACGCTTTGTTTCTATCTGGTCTTATACAACTTTCAGAAATCATATTGCCATGTTTTCTTAAAGCACTCAACCTATTATATACTGCAATTTTATCTTGATTTGATAATCCTTCTTTTCTTAAAAGTGCTTCATATTTTTGAATCATTGTTTTATTTTTTTGAAGCTTAAGATTTTGAATATTTTCTTGCTCTGTTATATAATTAAATCGTTGTTCGATTTCTTGCTTAATTTTCTCGGTACGAATCTTACCTTTCTTTACTCCATAAGCAATACCAACTGTTGCAACACCAATTGCTGCAAGTCCACCAAGAGCCAATGCTATTTTCTTATTACCACCTTTTTGGGGTTCTATTTTTTTTTGCTGAGTTTCTATTTTTTCTTGTTGATTTATTTCATAATTTGCATTTACACTATTTATTGGTTGAACATTCATTATTTCTTCTCCTATATTTTTTTTATATATTTAATAAAACAAATAAATTATAAAGGCTATGTCACAACAAACAGTTGATAAATAGCCATTTTTATAGGGGAGTATCAGAACTCCCCTACAAACTGT
>CALUPH010000014.1 GCA_944322615.1 Candidatus Gastranaerophilales bacterium
TAGTTGCCGGATTCAAGTTTAGAGGAGTTAGATGATTTTTCATTTAACTCCTTTTTTAGTTGGAAAATATGTTAGTTCTTATCCTTCTGTTTTGTTTTAAACTTCTTATGTTGTTGATTATAAAATAGTTGGAGTACTTATGTCTTTTTTTAATTTGAATTCAAAGAATATTAGATTTAATGTTGTTGATTGTGTTTCTGCATCTAACTCAGAAGATTGTTTTTTAGAGATTACTGTTAAAAAATCTTTTTTTAATGATTTTTTAGTTAATCTACTTTTACTTCAGGATAAGTCGCCTATTTTGGATGTTACTTTAACCAAACGTGAAAAGCAGGTTTTAAAATGTTTATCTTCCGGTAAAAATAATGCACAAATTGCTCAAGCCATGAATGTTAGTGTGCATACTACTAAAGTCCATATTCATAATATTTTTAGTAAATTGTCGGTTCAGGATAGAACAGAGGCTGTTGTGAAAGCAATAAAATATAAATTAATAGATATCTAATATTAACTTTTGTAAACCTCGACGCAATTTTGTTTTTTTAAAATACTTTATTAACATGTAAGGTAGATTTTTGGGGTTTAGTATAAGTATGGTAGATGTTGCAAATTTTGATGCTATAGATAAATCAACAGCATTAAATTATTCCGACTATAATTCATCTAAACAGGTGGCTTTATCTGACAATGATGTTAGTATTTTTTCTGATGCTACTTCTATATCTGATGAGAATGTAGATTCTTTACAAATGCAGTTAGATAATGTTGAACAAAAGCAAGGTTTTTTCTCTAATGCTTGGAATGATATAAAGGAAACTACCGGTCTTGGAACCAGTGTTAAAAAATGTGATGAAGCTATAGAAAAATATAAAAATGGTGAAATTTCTTTTGAAGAAGCTTCTAATACAATAGATGAATTTTCTCAAAAGCAAGATAGCAGTTTAGATTTATTTTCTAATATAGCTACAGGTGTAGCCGCTATTGCAGCTGCAAGTCTTGCCGGTGCTGCGATTGTTGCTTCTGGTGGTACAGCTGCTCCTTTTGTATTAGCTGCTATTGGCGCTGGAACAGGTGCTGTAACAAAGACTACTTATAAACTTACTGATAGAGCCACGAACGAAATTGAAGGTGATTCATTGAATGGAAAACAAATGTTAAAAGACGGATTATCAGGTGCTGTAACCGGTGCAATTGGTGCTGCAACAATGGGTACAGGTAGTGCTGCAGGTTCTCTTGGTTCTTCGGTAACAAAATGTGCTGTTAAAAGCGCAAAAACAGGCTTTGTAACTGGTGCTGTTTCCGGTTCTTCTAACTATGTAATCGATACTTCACTTGATGAAAATAAGGACTTTGATACAAAAGAATTTTTGACTGCTACTGCAACAGGAGCTGCTGTTGGTACCGCTGTGGGTGGTATTATGGGTAGTGCTAATGGTGCTATGCGTTATACAGGTGTATTGAAGCATGGTGGTATGGTAAAAGTTGATAAAAGTACCGGTAAACTTCTTAATGCTACTACAGAAGATATAGTTGCTAATTCTGCCTGTAATGCCGAGTATAAACTTGTAAATAATGGTATTCGTTCTGTTGCTGCTTAATTTTTTTATTTAATATAATATATCATCACAAAAAAGCAATGTATTTCATTGCTTTTTTAGTTTAATATATTTATATGATTAATTTTGATTCTTTAATATTAAGACTATTTTTAGAAGAAAACAGTGATTTTTTTGTAGGTGCGAAAATTCAGAAAATTCAGCAGCCAAATCGTTCCGAATTGATTTTTTCTATTCGTAATTTAGGTGAGTCAAGAAAGTTTTATATTAATTTTAATCCGAGTTTTTATCATATTTGTTTTATGTCTAAAGATAATGAGTATAAAAGAAATATGATTATTCCCAAAACAGCACCTATGTTTTGTATGCTTTTAAGGAAATATATACAAAATGCAAAAATAATTAGAGTAGATGTTCCCAAACATGAAAGAATTTTTGAGATATATTTTGAATATTTTGATGAACTTAATGAAAAATCCCAATTATGTTTAGCTATAGAGTTAATGGGTAAATATAGTAATGTTATTTTATATAATTATGATACCAATGTAATTATTGGCTGTGCTCATAATGTAAGTTCTGAAAAAAGCAGAGAACGTGAACTTTATGGTATGCTTCCTTATATTTATCCTCCGAAGCAGAAGAAAAATAATCTTACTAAAGTAACTTTTGAGTCATTTAAGAAAAATATTGAAATTGAAAAATTAGCACAATCTATAGCATCTAAATATCATTATCTTACTATTTCTTTTGTTCAAGATGTTATCGATTCTATTAATCCTTTTTCTTTGGAAATACTTTATGAAAGGCTTAAGAGTTTCTTAAATCAAAATAAATATAGATATTTTATTACTCAGGATTATTCAAAATACTTTTTAGGTGAAGTTAAAAACGCCACTGAATATAATTGCATTAATGATATGATTGATGAATATTTTTCGTATCATCAAAATAAAGTTATAATTTATAATTTGAAAACTAAGATTTTCAGATTTATAAATACGCAATTAAAAAAATTATATACATTAAAATCGAAACAGGAAATTCTGATAAAAAAAATTGATAAAGCTAATTCATATAAAACAAAAGCTGATATTATTATGGCTAATTTGTATTCATTAAAAAAAGGAATTAGAAAAACATCTTTATATGATTTTGAAGGGAATATTCAAGAAATTGAGTTGGATGAAAATCTTTCTCCTGTTGATAATGCAAATCGTTATTATAACTTATACAAAAAGGCAAAAAATGCATATGAACATGCTTCAAAAATGATTCTTGAAACAAATTCTCAAATTTTATATTTTGAAGAAGTATCTTATTTTGTTCAATCTACTAGTGATATAAATGAACTTAATGATATTTATTATGAATTAATTGAAGAGAAAGACTCTAATATAGAAAGTGTTCAAAAAATTGATTTTCTTGAATTTCAAGGAACTAAGATTTACATTGGGAAAAACAAAAAACAAAATGACTATATTTTGTCAAAATTATCATCAGGTGAAGATTTATGGTTTCATCCTTTAAATGCACCGGGTGCTCATGTTCTGGTTAAATCAAATAATAAAAAAGAGATTATTTCTGATGAAGTCTTGTTAAAGGCTGCCGAACTTACTAAAGAGTTTTCATCTCAAAAAAATAATTCAAAAACATCTATAATTTATACAAAAAGAAAATATGTGAAAAAAGCCAATAACAAGCAAGCTTTTGTTACTTATAAAAATGAAACAGAGATTATTGTCTAGTTTGTTATTTTGTAAAGTTTGTCATATCAGAGAATATATTGTTTGTTTTTTGAGTCTGATTGAAGAAATTCGGATTTAACATATTTATTTTATTTAATTGTTTTGTTGATTTTTGAGCTTCTTCTTCTCTAATACGTTTTTTTGTTGCTCTTTCATTAATAGCAGGTAACAAGAAACCTAAGAATACCGGTACTAATACAAGAACTGAAAGTGCTGTGAATCTTGCATTAAGTGTTTTCGCTTTTTGTACCCAAGGATTATTTTTATCTTTAAATAAATTTGTTAGTTGTTTTACGTCATCAGAGTCTATAGCTTTAGATAAAACTTCTTTAATTGTTGAATTATCTGCTGTAGCTATATCTTTACCTTCTTTTGCAAGCAATCTTTGAACTATATTTTTTGCTTCATCTGTAACACTAAATACTTTTCCGAGATTTCCGCCTTGTCCTTCTATAAATTCGCAAAAGCCTTTTATTCCGTCTTTATATTTATCAACACCGCTATATTTAGAAATAATCTGTTCTGTTGAAAGAACTTGAACACCTTTTATCGGACGAAGATAATCAAACAATTTTTTTGCAAAACTTTGTTGTTTAAATCCTTTATCTTTTGCTGCTAAAACAAGTCCTGATTTTGCTTCATTTAATTTTGAAAATCCTTTACGTAGTTCTTTTTCTGCAAAACACATTGTTGCACAAGTAACCAAGTCTCTTCTTAAAATTTCTTCTCTGTCATATTTATCTTTTGCTTGGAGTGTACGTGGAATAAGAATACCAAATCCCATAATTCCAAGTAGCAACGGGAATGAAACATTACAGCCTTCAAATTCGATTGCTCGACCTAATTTACCTATAAGACCATTTCCTGTTAATTTATTTACCAATTGAGCTGATGAACCGAATGATGGGTTTGATTTATCTTTATTTTGTTCATTTTCATTAACTTTTACATTATCAAGAGATTTATCTTTTAGGGTTTCTTCTTTCATTAAGCCCTTTAATCCGGCATTACTTTTTCCTTCTGCACGATTATATAAGCGAGGAATAATTTGTAAAAATGCCATTACTGCTGCATACATTGCGATATTTGCGCCTAGTCTTTCAATAACTTTTTTATTTGACAGTTTCTTGATGAATTCGTTAATTTTACCTGTATCACAATTTTTAGCTTTTTCAACAATATCATCAGCATATGACATCATATGAGATACTGTTTCTTTAAATGGTGCTGATGCCGTTTTAGAAATTGATGCTATTGTAAAATCTGTATTTGCCGCATCTTTTGCATGGCTTTTTATTATTCCGACAAATTCATCGGATAATTTTGTTAGAGTTTCTTTTTGCGCCGCTTTATCTTTTGCTGTTTTTGCAAGTCTTTCTGCAAAATCAGCTGCTTTTTCCAATGTTTCTTTTGATGCTTGTGGTTCTGATTTTGCATTTTGTATAATTTGCGTAAATGCATTTTTATAGAAATCTTGTTTGCTTATAGCTTGACCGGCTTCATTTAGAGCTTGAGCTGTATGAATTTCTCCAAAAGATTTTATAAAGTTCATTGGTACATTTACTGTTTTACCAATAACTTTTTTGCCTACACCAAGCATTCCCATTGGGATTAGGAACATACTTGGACCTGTAAGCATTTCTCTTACAAGTTCTTTGGCTGCAAATTTGATATTTTTCTCGCCTTTATTTTCTTTTGTATTTCTTCTTAAACCCATAATCGGTCTTGGAAGATTTGTTCCCAACATATCTTGTAGTGTGAATGATATTGCAAGTCCGCCGTTTTCTATTAAATCTGCAACTCCCAAACAAAAAGAATCAAGACCGCCTTTAAAAGTCGGTACTTGTTTGGAATTTATAATATTATTTGTACTTCTTTTGTTACTATCTGAATTTTGCTTTATTATTTTTCTTGGAACGGCTGTGTTAACTTGATTTACTTGCATTTGCTTCCTGAACTATTATACTTACCTTGCTTACTTTTGCATGAAGTATTGTAAAATAATTAATTTGCGCTTTTTCATGCTATTTATTAACATTTTTTACAAAAGTTAAATAAGTGTATTAAGTATACTTAACATAAAATTTGAATTCAACCCAAAACCTTTATTTTGATTAATTTTCTGTAACATTCGTTCTTGTTTTTTGATTTGTTTTTTAGAATAGGTAACAATGTTATTGATGTCTCTTTTACTAATTTTTCTTCCTTAATTTGTATTAGGGAAGTTTTTTTATACAATGTTATTAGGTTAGATAAGGAGATTTTTATGATATTAGATAAAGTAAATTTGCCTTGTGATTTAAAATGTCTTTCAATTGATGAGATGAATCTTTTGGCTGGTGAAATTCGTGAATTAATCATCAAAAAAGTTAATGCTATTGGTGGTCATATGGCACCAAATTTAGGGATTGTTGAAACTACTATTGCTATGCATTATGTATTTAATTCGCCAGTTGATAAATTTATATTTGATGTTTCACATCAATGTTATCCGCATAAGATTCTTACAGGTCGTAAAGATGGATTTACTGTTCCTGAAAACTATTTAAAATATACCGGTTATACTGCACCTGAAGAAAGTTTGCATGATTTGTTTAAAATCGGTCATACTTCTACTTCTGTAAGTTTAGCTGTTGGAGTTGCAAAAGCAAGAGATTTACAAAACAGAAAAGAAAATGTAATTGCTTTAATTGGTGATGGTTCTTTAACAGGCGGTGAGGCTATGGAAGGCCTTAATAATGCAGCTTGTCTTGGTTCTAATATTATAATTATTGTTAATGATAATGATATGTCTATCGCTGAAAATCATGGCGGTATTTATAAAAATTTAAAATTATTGCGAGATACTAATGGTACGGCTGATTGTAATTTCTTTAAATCTATTGGATTTGACTATTTATATGTTGATGACGGTAATAATATCGAAAAAATGATTAAGGCTCTAGAAAAAGTTAAAGATTCGACTCATCCGGTTGTTGTTCATATTAATACTTTGAAAGGTAAAGGATTAGAAGTTGCTGAAAATAATAAAGAAGCTTTTCACTGGATTTTACCCGGAACCTTAGATAAGAAAGATGAAAAAGTTGTTCAAAATACTGAAGATTATACTTCTTTAACAACTAATTATATGCTGAAAAAGGCTAAAGAAGATTCTTCTTTTATTGTCGTTAATGCTGCGACTCCCGGTGTGTTTGGTTTTTCAAAAGAATTTAGAACAAAAATGGATAAACAATATACCGATGTTGGTATTGCTGAAGAACATGCTGTTGCTTATACTTCGGCACTTGCTAAAATGGGAGCTAAACCTATTTTTGCGGTTATGAGTTCTTTTATACAAAGAGCATATGATCAATTGTCTCAAGATTTGTGTCTTAACAGTTCTCCTGTTACTATGCTTGTTTATTGGGGCGGCATATCTAATGCCGATGCTACTCATCTTTGTGTTTTTGATATTCCTTTAATCAGTAATATACCAAATATGGTTTATCTTGCTCCTACTTGCAAAGAAGAATATTTAAGCATGCTGGATTGGGCTGTTAATCAGACTCGTTACCCAGTTGCTATAAGGGTTCCTTCTTGTGAACTCATTTCTTCTGGAGTTAATGATAATACTGATTATTCGATTCTAAATAAATATGAAATAAAAGAAAAAGGTGAAGAAATTGCAATACTTGGTCTTGGCAGTTTCTTTGGACTTGCTCAAACGCTTAAGGATGAAATTAAAAAGACTTTAAGTATAAATGCAACATTGATTAATCCTAAGTTTATTACAGGCATTGATTCTGAGTTGCTTGAAAATTTAAAATCTAATCATAGTTTAGTTATAACTTTAGAAGACGGTGTTTTAGATGGCGGCTTTGGTGAAAAGATTTCGAGATTTTATTCCAATTCAGATATGAAAGTCATAAACTATGGTGCAATGAAAGAATTTACGGATAGAGTTAGTCTTAAAGAATTATACCAACGATATCATCTGACTAAAGAATTAATAGTTTCGGATATTCAAAAAATCTTGCAAAAAGTTAGATAGTTTTAATATTCATTAAAAAAAGAATCCTTTTTACAAAAATAAAAAGGATTCTTTACTTTTATAATGAAAATTCTACAAAAACAGGAAAATGGTCGCTTCCAAAAAACTTACCTTGTTTATATTCTATTGGTGTAATATCTTTTGTTGAAAGAATGTGTTCCACGGTTATTCTTAATATCGGTAAATGATATGTGTTCCAGCTTCCTTCATGGATATTACCGCTTATTGTTTGAGCGTCGTTTATGTTTGTTGATTTTATATATCTTTTATAAGCTGGTGAAAATGCTGTTGTATTAAAATCTCCTGCTATTATAAGGTTTTTACTATGATTATTTATTATTTCATTTATTTGTTTTAGCATCTCGTTTCTTATTAGGAAATATTCTTTCTTTAATGGTGGAAGCGTGTGCACTCCATATATTTGAATTTCTCTTCCGTTTATATCTATTTTGGCATTAGCAATAGGCAGATCATATTCTGTCCATTCTTCAATTTTTGAATTGGTAAAAGGGTATTTTGAATATAATGCAATTCCAAAATTATCATCTCTTTCTTGTTCAATATAATACGGATATTGTTTTTTTAATTCTGAAACCCCTAAAAGCCAGTGTCTGTCTACTTCTTGTAAGATGATAATGTCAGGATTTTCTTTTTTTATTTCTTCTAATAATATATTATATTTGTTGTTACTGGTTAAAACATTGTATAATCCTAATTTTAAAGTGTTTTGATTTGTTATATTATAGTTTGTTTGGAAAAAATAAGGTCTCAAATCCGCAAAATTCATTGAAATTATAAGAATTGAAACTATAATTCCTAAAACAAATTTTCTGTTAAAAGTTGAAAGATATAAAAATGTTATAGAAAAAATGATTCCGATATAAAAATAATGTAATTTAAAATGAGATAAGATTTCGGTTGTATGGTTTGGAGATGGTATATTTGCCAAGATATTTATAACTATGAATATAGAAAAAAGTATAATTGCTCTTTTTGTAATAAATCTATTAAGTTTATCTATTAAATTCATTTAAAAATTCCTTTTATATACTTCTTGTTATTTTATATCGTAAAATATTTGGAACAAAGAATATATTATTGTCTAATTCATAAATTTGATTACTTCCCTTAATATCAAAAAACTTGATAAAAGAGTGAAAGTTCAAATAAATTATGAAAGTTAAAAATATTACTTATAATAATACATTAAAACCTGCTTTTAAGAAATATATAAGCTATGAAGATTATTATTGTGATGATTATGGAATATATAACAAACACATCTCTATCAAAGATGTTTTTATATCCTCAAGTATAGTTTCGGGATTACTACTTGTTGCTGGTACGATTTTTACCCACAAAAATGAACTTGTAAATGTTGTTAAAAAAGCAAAAGACAACCTGCAAAAAACAACAATTGGTAATTTTAATAAAATAGTTTAACTTTGTATTAAATATTGTGTGTTTGGTCTTTTAATTTCTTCTTCGGATTCGTTTCTATTTTGAATAGCATAGAAAGTGGAATTAAACAAAATGCAATTAGTGCAAAGATTTCAAAAACATCAACATATGCCATTAACCGTGATTGTGAAAGTAATGATTTATAAATATAAGCATTTGTTTTAATAGCAGCGAAATTGCTTGATGCATTTGACATAAATGTATTTAATAATGCGGCAAATTTTTGTTGGAATATTAAATTAAAATTTGACAAATTATCAACCAAATATACCTGATGTATTTGGCTGTGACGTGCTACAAGAGTTGATGCTACTGATGCTATAATTGCAGTCATTGTACTTTTGCAAAGATTATGAAGACTTGAACCATTTGTTAACTCTGATTTCGGTAATGTTCCAAGTACTAAAGATGAAATAGGAATAAAAGTTAAAATAACACCCACACCCATTAGAACTTGCGGTATTGTTATATAAATAAACGATATACTCAGGTTTAAATTGGTAAAGAATAATGTTGAAATTCCTAAGAAGAAAAAGCCTATTGCAATTAGAATTCTATTATCAAAAGTTTTCATTAATGGATTGATTATTATCATCATCAAAACACAAGATATAATACGAGGAGCAAGGGCATAACCGCTTAGAATTGCTGTATATCCCATCATATTTTGTAAAAATTGCGGTACAAGTACAATGGTTGAAAATACCAACATATTTACCGATGAAGAAAGAATTGTTCCAATTAGGAAATTTCTATCTTTGAATAATCTTAAATTAATCAAAGGAGAACTGCTTTCTAATTCTCTTACTATGAAAAATACAAGCATACAAGCTGAAAAACCTGCCAGCCAGCTTATCCAAGCACTGTCAAACCAGTTGTATTGTTGTCCTTTGTCCAATACAATTTGCATTGATAAAAGCCATAAAATTAGTGAAATCATTCCTAAAAAGTCTGTTTTTTTAATTTCTTTTCTGTTTTGTAATTCTTCTATATTAGAATGAACCATTGATATTGAAAGGATACCAACAGGAATATTTACAAGATAAATCCATTGCCAGTCAGCATTATCAACTATAAATCCGCCAAATGTAGGTCCTAAAATTGCAAATACCATAACCGCAATTCCATATAAACTCATAGCTATTCCTCTTTTATCCTGGGGAAATGCTGCAAGAAGAATGGATTGGGCTAATGGTGTCATAGGACCGCCGCCTATTCCTTGAATTAATCTTCCCAAAACCATTATATTTAGATTTGGAGCCATTGCACAAATTAAAGAGCCAAGGGTAAATATTCCGATGAAAACCTTTAGAAAACGCTTTCTTCCCAATAGGTTTTCCAACCAGCCTGACATTAAAATCAGACAAGAATTGGCAATCATATATGAGGTTATTATCCAATTAGCTTCATCTATTGTTGAACCAAAGTATCCCGAAATATGCGGAATTGCAACGTTTGTTGCTGATGTTGCAAGACAGGCAAATGATGTTGGCAGTAATATTGAAAATGCTACCAACCAAAGCGGTGCGGGTTTACTTTTATAGACATATTTTGTCATTACTTAACCTTTACTTCTGGCACTACAGACATACCCGGAACTATGTTATATTCTGATATGTCCTCATCAAAAGTTATTTTAACCGGTACTCTTTGTACTATTTTTACGTAACTTCCAACTGCATTTTCAGGCGGGAAAAGACTAGCTTTTGCACCTGTTGAACGTTGTATGCTGTCTACTTTTCCTTTAAATTTTTTATGACCATATGTATCAATCTTAATTTTAACTGGTTGACCCGGTTTCATATTCGCAAGTTGAGTTTCCTTAAAGTTTGCTATTACCCATACTTTCGCTGGTACGATTGCAAACAAAGGCTGTGCTGTTTGTATATAATTTCCTTGTTCTACAGAACGGTTTGTTATTTTACCGTCAGTTGTTGCATAAATCTTTGTATATGACAGATTTAATTCTTCTTGTTCAACTTCGGCTTCTAATCTTTTAATTGTATATTGTATTTCATTATATTTTGCTTTTGCTGCATTATTGTTTGATTGGGCATTTGTTAGTTTGTTTAAGCTGGCTTCATAGTCTTGTTTTGAAGAAATACCTTTTTCTTTCATTTTTGAATATCGTTCATAATCATTTTGAGCAAAATCTAAATCTGACAAACTTTTTGTTACTTCATTTTCGGCTCGTATCAACGATGCTTTTGCTTCTTCCAATTCTGCTTTTTTCTCTCTTAATTTAGCTTGGTAATCATTTGGATCAATTTCCAGTAATAAATCGCCTTTTTTTACATCTTGGTTATCTTCTATGTTTAAATTAAGCACAAGACCCGAAACTCTTGGAGCTACTGTTATAATGTTACCTTCTATAAATGCATCATCTGTTGATTTATAATATATATTGTGAATTCCATAAAATATTCCTAAAATAAGAAATATTATTCCTGTTATGCTTGGTACAAGTACTCTCTTTTTAAGATATTCAGGGCGAGTATCTTCTATCTCAATAATATCTTCTTTTATTGCTTTATTGGCTTTTTTCTCTTCCAACTTATTCTCCTTTTATTAATTTTATATTTGAAGTTTTACTTTGTTTCTTATATTTGTATTCATTTTCTCAAGTGTTTTAAATGTAATTGCGAGTTCTTCAGGGGTAATATCTTTTGTTATTTCTTTTCGCATACAAATATCTTTGGGAGAAATTTTATCTTTTATTTGTCTGCCTTTTTCTGTGACAATTAATTTGTATATTTTTCTGCCGTTTGAATCAGGAACTTTTTCTATAAGTCCGTTTTTCTGCATGATTTCTATTATTCTTGAAATATTTGATCGGTCTTTGAATAAAATTTCACTTAGTTGCCTTTGATACATGATTTCTTTGTTCTCAACAAGTAAAAATAATATTACATATTGATCCGGTGTAATTCCGTAATTTTCTTCAGCAAAAGTTTGGGTCGAAAACCCTCTGACTAATGTCCCGGTTATGTATATTAATGCTCCGATTCTTCCGTTTAAATATTCCCTGTACATTTTTACCTTATTTACTTTATTTTTTTCTTGTGCTGTAATTATAGCACAAGAAAATTTTAGAGGTAACAAATAATGAGAATAAAAATAATAATTTCCATATTAATGGTGGTTATTATGCAGTTTCCCGTCATTGCAAAAGAAAATTCTACTCAAGAAGTTAATACTATTGAATATATGAATATATCTTGGTGGGAAAAATATAATGATGAACATTTAATTAATAATCTTTTGAAGATTTATCAAAATAATTATGATTTGAAGATTGCAGCATTAAAGGTTAAGGAAAATGAGCAGATTGTAAAGGCACAATTTGCAAATGAACTCCCTAAACTTGGATTATCAGGTCAATTATATAGGGATTTAAGATCATCTATGCAACAATTCGGGGATATGCAAATTCCTAGTTATGCTCAATATAATTACTATTTACCAATTACAGCAAGTTATGAAGTTGATATATGGGGGACAAACAGACTTCGTACAAAAAGTTCAAAACAGGAACTTGAGATTGTTAAACAGGCTGAGCGTGCCACATATATTGCTTTAACCTCTGACTTTGCAACAGATTATTTTAACTTGATTAGAACTGACGAATTTTTGAAAATACAAAATGAACTTATTAAATTACAGGAAGAAATTGTATCAAAAATAAAAGATAAGTATGAAGTCGGGCTTTGTTCAGTTAATGATTTACTTGTTGAACAAAGAGTTTTGACATTGCTTAATGAGGAACGAAATACGTATATTAAAAATCGTGATACATTAATTGATACTATTAAAGTATATTTAGCTGATTCATCTGATACTGTTGAACGGAATTCTTATGAAAGTATTACTTTATTGAATGGAATTCCGCTTGAATATAGTACTGAAATTATCGAAAATCGACCTGATTATCTGCAGGAAGAAGCAAATCTTAAACGTATCGGAATAGATATAAAAGTTGCAAGACGCAATTTTCTTCCAAAGTTTATTATTTTTGGGCAAATTGGTCTTAATGCATATCATTTGGATACTTTATTCAATTCTGCTTCGCAAATGTTTAGTGCCGGAGTTTTGCCTTCTATTGATTTATTTTCGGGCGGCAGAAAGCTTGCTATATTAAGGTTGAAGAAGTTTCAGTATGATGAGGCATTTAATTCTTATAAGAAAACAATTATTGACGGTATTAAAGATATAAATTTAGGAATTATTAAATATAAGGAAGCACAAGAAAACTATAAAGAAAGTTCTAAACGTTTAGAATTGCAAGATAAAACATATTCTTTAGTTAAAGATAAGTTGGAAATAGGTTCGGCAAGTGATTTAGATGTTCTTTATGCTAAACAAGCTTATTTAATGGTTAAAAAAGATGAAGTTTCAAACAAAATGAATTCTGTAATATCAACAATAGGACTTTATAAAGCTGCGGGCGGAATGGATTTGTATAAAATTAATGAGAATTTATAAGTTTTTAGGTTTTGTCCTGCCATAAAAAAGACCCCAAAAAGGGTCTTTTTAATATTTGCCGAAGGCCTGGATATAAATAGAACATCACTCGCGCTGTCTTGCTCGTTCGCGATAAACGGCGTTCAAAACGAAAATTCTTCATTTCCGTTTTTCAGCCTCTGCTCACTCGCGCCGAACCTTAAGCAAAACTTCGTTTTGCCGGTTCTCGTCCTGCCATAAAAAAAGACCCTTTTTTGGGTCTTTTTAATATTTGCCGAAGGCCGGACTCGAACCGGCACGCAGGGTGAGCTGCGTCAGATTTTGAGTCTGATGCGTCTACCAATTTCGCCACTCCGGCATTTTGTATCCGCTGTATTTTATACTATATTAAATATAATTTTTTTTCAATTATTTTTATTATATCTTTTGGTTTTTCTGCAAAAAGTTTTCCGCCATTTTGTATTAAAAAATCTTTGTCTCTAAAACCCCATAAAACACTTATACATGGAATTCCTACATTTTTCGCGGTTTTTATATCTACATCGGAGTCTCCTATATAAATTGAATTATCAATACTTGAATTTAATTCTTTTATTGCCTTCATAACTCCGTCTATTTCAGGCTTTTTACGTACTCCTTCACTTTCTCCGATGGCTATATCTATATATTTACCAAAATAATTCTTGCAAAGTTCTTTTACTGCTGCATCATATTTATTTGAAACTACAGCTAATTTATAGTTATTTGCTTTTAGCTCCTCAAGCATGCCTATTATGCCATCATATGGTTTTGTCAGTTCTAACATATGTTCTTCGTAATAGCTTCTGAAATAGTTTACAATTTTATTTAACTCACTCTCTTCTATATTTTGGGGAAGTGCTCTTTCAATTGCTTTCTTTATTCCATTCCCTACAAAGCTTTTAATCTCCTCTAAAGTTCTTTTAGGGTATCCATATTCTGTTATTGCTTTATTAAAACAGGCATGTAAATCTTCAAGTGTATTTAATAAAGTTCCGTCTAAATCAAAAATTATTGTATCTTTTATCATAGTTGTAAAATCTTTATAATAAGCGGGCGAGGGGACTCGAACCCCCGACGTCAACCTTGGGAAGGTTGCATTCTACCACTGAATTACACCCGCAACTTACTGTTATTATATCACCAGTTTATTAAAATGTATTTCTATATTTTATTATCTCGTTTTTCGCTTCTTTTTTGTAACAATTCTAAAAAATAATAACCTCAGTTGCTTTAGTATATTAAAATATACTTATGAATAGAATAAAACAATTAAGTGTTAATCTTATAAATCAAATTGCAGCAGGCGAAGTTATAGAAAGACCTGCAAGTGTTGTTAAAGAACTTGTGGAAAATTCTATTGATGCAGGATCGAATAAAATTGAAATTTCTATTTCAAATGAATGTCGTAATATTCGTATTGCAGATAACGGTTCTGGTATTCATCCTGATGATATTGAGCTTGCTTTTACAAAACATGCTACAAGTAAATTAACTGATGAAAATAGTCTTTTTAATATTCAAACACTTGGTTTTAGAGGTGAAGCCCTGGCAAGTATTATTTCTATTGCCAAAGTTACCTGCACAACAAGAACTGCCGATTTTGACTATGGTACTTGTGTTGAATCTCAAAATTCTGTTGTTAAAACTTCTAAAGTTGGTTGTGCACAGGGTACAATTATGGATGTCCAAGATTTATTCTTTAATCAACCTGCACGTCTTAAATTTTTAAAAAGTGCTAAAACAGAATTTGCTTATATTCAAGAATTAATTCAATCACTTGCTATTTCACATCCTGAGATTGCTTTTATTCTTAAAAATAATAACTCTACTATCATAAATACAACTCAAAATGCTGACTTGTTAACCAGAATTACAGAAATATATTCAACGGACATATTAAAAGAACTCAAAGAAGTTAAGAAAACAGATGTTCTTTCAGGTATTACAATTTCAGGTTTTGTTTCGGTTCCAAGTTATACTCGCTCAAGTAAAAAATCTATTTATACATTTGTAAATTCAAGAGTTGTAAAATGCCCCATTTTAATGAAAGCTATTGATGTTGCATATAAAAACATGATGCCAAACGGACGTTATCCTTTTGTTGTTATTAATATTGATATTAATCCCGAGGAAATTGATGTTAATGCACATCCTACTAAACGTGAAATAAGATATAAAAATCCAAATCAAATTTTTAATTTTGTTCAAAGTGCAGTAAATTACGCATTGTCTGCTAATAATATTAAACAAATTGATTCTATTGCACAACAAGAAGATAAAGTAATACCCTTTTCTGAGATTTTTTCTGAAAAAGTTGAAATATTAGAAAAAGATGATAAAGAAACTATTTTCCCATTAAATGTTAAGAAACAAAATGAAAAAATTGAGATTGAACCCATAGAACATTCTCAAACTAAAATAGATATTAATTTTGAAACACCTGTAAAGCCCAATAAAATAAATGTTATAGGTCAGTTAAAAAATACTTATATTCTTGTTGAAAATGAAGATAATCTTGAAATTATAGATCAGCACATAGCAGAAGAACGCTATATTTATGAAAATTTGAAATCGCAAAAAGAAATAGCTTCTCAATTGTTGATAATTTCTGACGTTATAGATGTTGAACCTGAGGATTTGGAAATTCTTGATAATGCAAAATCGAATCTTTTAAAGTTTGGATATCAAATAGAAAAAGTTTCTGATAATCAAATTATATTTAAAAAAATTCCTCAAGTATTGTCTAATGTGAAACCAAAAGATATTCTCTCTGAACTACTTCAGAATTTAAGAAATTCACTTGATAATGATTTAGATACAATTGAAGAGAAAATTCTAATAACGACATCATGTAAAGCGGCAATAAAAGCAGGAGATAAGTTAACGCCTTGGCAAATGGAAGAAATTGTTAAGAAATTAAGAACTACAAAGAATCCCTATACGTGCCCGCATGGCAGACCAATCTCTCATTTTATTCCAATAAAAGAAGTTGCGTCGTTTTTTGCAAGAAATATATAGTTTATTGTGGTAGAATAGTTTTGTAATGTAAAACAGGATAAGTTTATATAGATGATTAGCTTTTTAGGACTTTGTGTACAAAATTTTATCCAAACATTGAAGTACATTTTGGGTGGAAATGTTAAATGGAAAAATGTAATGTCTCAAGCCGCTATGATAAGTTATGATTCATTACCTATTGCATTAAGCATTGTTTTTATTGCTGCTGTTGTAATTGCTCTGCAGGTTTCAAAACAGTTTTTAATGACAGGAGCTGAAAGTTATGTTGGAGGCTTTCTTGCTGTTGCTCTTATTCGTGAGTTAGCGCCAGGGTTTGCAGCTTTAGCAATTAGCGCCAGAGCCGGTACTGCAATAAGTGCTGAAATTGCTAATATGCAGGTTACATCTCAAGTAGATGCTATAAAAACTCTGAAGGTTGACCCAATCGGATACTATTTTGCACCAAGAATTATCTCAGGTGCAATTACAGTTCCTATGGTTGTTATTCTTGCTGAATTATTTGGTATTCTTGGCGGAATGATTATTTCTTATTATGCTATAGATTTACATCCTAATCGTTATATGTCATCTGTTTGGTTATGGCTTAATACAAGAGATATTTATATAAGTATATTAAGAGGATTTGTTTTTGGCATAATAATTCCTCTTGTATGTGCTACTCAAGGTTATAAAACAAGTGGCGGTGCTAAAAATGTAGGTATATCAACAACAAAAGCGGCCATTAAGACTACTGTGTTCTTGCTTATGGCCGATTTGATAATTACTTTTCTTTTTTATGTATGTTAATTGTCATCGTTTATACCTGCGAGTCTTCTTAATTCATCAGGTCTTTGTGATTTCATTAATGCATCTTCCGCAGTTATAAGTTTTTTCTTGTATAATTCAGCTAAAGCCGCTTCAAGTGTTTGCATACCAAATCCACCACCTGTTTGAATCGCTGAATATATTTGAGCTGACTTTCCTTCTCTAATCATATTTGCAACAGCATTTGTCTTAACCAAAATTTCTTGTGCCATAACTCGGCCCTTTTTTGTTCCGTCTGCTTGTATTCTAGGAAGAAGTGTTTGGGCAAAAACAGCTTCTAAACAACCGCCCAATTGAACACGGATTTGTTGTTGTTGACCTTCTGGGAATACGTCAATAATACGGTCTATTGTTTGTGCGGCAGATGATGTATGCAATGTTCCAAATACTAAGTGACCTGTTTCTGCGGCTGTTAATGCAAGTCCGATTGTTTCAATATCACGCATTTCGCCGACCAGAATAATATCAGGGTCTTCTCTTAATGATGATTTTAATGCATTTGCAAATGAACGTGTATCTTGTCCCAATTCTCTTTGGTGAATTACACTTTTCTTTGATTTGTGTACAAATTCGATAGGATCCTCAATTGTTAGAATATGTTCACTTCTTGTTTCATTAATATAGTCAATCATAGATGCAAGTGTGGTTGATTTACCGCTACCTGTTGGACCTGTAACTAGTATTAAACCTCTCGGACGTTCTGTTATTGAACGTACAACATCTGATAAGCCTAATGATTCAAAAGATGGAATAACACTATTAATTGTTCTAAATGCTGCAGCATATGTGCCTCTGTTTTTATATATATTTACCCTGAAACGTCCTAAGTCTTTTAATCCATAGGACATATCAAGTTCCCATGTTTGTTCTAATGTTCTTCTTTGTTCGTTATTTAACATTGGAAATAATAAATCTTCAACTCCTTCCGGTGTATAAGGAGGGTATTTAGTTCTTAATAAGTTACCATCAACCCTTATAACAGGTGGTAGTCCAGCTGAAATATGCAAGTCACTTGCTCTATACTGTACAACTTCTTTTAATAAGTCATCAATTATCATCTCATACCTCTTAAATTCCTTTTTTGATATGTATATGATACCTTTTTATTTTATTTTATACAAGTTCTCGAAAATTTCGATTTTTTCCAAGCATAATAAATTGGAATTCCTGTTGCGATGATAAATAGCGTTTTTATTGAATTTGCAAACTTATGTATTGTTAAAGAATATATTATGAAGCTTCCTACAATAATGAAAAATACTCCAAATATACTATTAACCTTGTTTTTAATAGTTTCTTTATTCTTTATTCTGTATACGAAAATACCGATTGCAGTTAATACATAAAAAATCAAAGCTGCATATATTACATAATCTAAAAGCTCGCTATAATTTCCGCAGAATATTATAAATACAGACGACCATATGCACTGTAATAATAATGAATTTTCAGGAACATTTGTTTTATTATTTACAACGGCAAGTTTATTAAATAATAATCCGTCCTTTGCCATTTGGTAATAAACTCTGGCTCCTGTCATTATTAATCCGTTTGCACTGCCGCATGCGGATATTAGTATTATTATTGCAATGATGATTTTACCTATAGTACCTGTTATATTTTGCATTAGAACTACGGCAACAATATCTTCAGGAGCTGTTTTTATTTGTTCTATAGGAATTGAGCATACATACAATATATTTATGAGAAGGTAGAGGACCATTACTATAATAACTCCCCAAAACAAAGATTGAGGAATATTTTTTTCAGGCTCTTTAACCTCTGCTGAAATAAAGGTTATATTATTCCAAGTTACCATTGCAAATATAGCCCCGACAGTTGCTGTTGAAATAACCTCTAATGTTGAAAATGATAAATCTGAAAGTTTTAATATATATGGGAAATTTTCTGTTATTACATTAAAATTACATCCCAAAAATATGCCAAAAACAATTACTCCGACTATAGACATAACTTTTGTAATTGTAAAAATATTTTGTGTTAGAACACCATATTTTATACCTCTTGAATTTATATACGTTAATAAGCAGCATACAAATAATGCACATAATTGTTGTGTTGAAAAAGAAAAGAATGATGTTGCAATAAGATAATTTGTTGAACTTATTTGCGGAAATATTATCCCTAGAAATTTTCCGACTGCAATACAAACAGCCCCAATTGTTGCGGTTTGTATTACAAGAAGCAATGACCAACCATATAAAAAGGCAGTTAAGTCATTGAACATTTTTTTGAGAAACATATATTGTCCGCCGTCTTCTTTTATATTCAAGACTGGTTCTGCGTATGCAATAGCTCCTGAAAGTGAAAAAACACCTGCTAACAACCATACTATTAATAATAGAAAGGCAGTTTCTACTTGTCTTGCTATGTCAGCTGACACAATAAATATTCCGCATCCTACCATGGAACCTACTACTACGGAAATGGAATCTTTTAGATTTAATGTTCTTTTTAAATCATTGCTCATTTTTAAACCATACTTTATTTAGTTTGAATATCAGATTATGTCTTTTGCAATATCCGATAAGTTCGGCTTTTATGTCTTGTAGCATTACAAAAATTGCGATTAAGTTTGGTGCGGCCATTACAAGATATGTTGCATCAGTAAAATCGATTACACTTTGTATATTCATTGTTGAACCGATAATTATAAATAGGCAGAATATAAATTGGTAGCACTTTATACGTTTATTACCTTCTCCAACCAAAAAAGTCCAAGCTTTTTGTCCGTAGTAAGCCCAAGATAAAATTGTTGATATCGCAAATAGAATAATTACTAAAGCCAGTATGTATGGAAAGAATGGCATTACGCTTGCAAAAGCAGAAGATGTTAATTGTACTCCTGTTATTCCGTCAGTATAGTTTAGATATTCTCCAGTAATGATAATAACGAAAGCTGTCATTGAACATACAACAACTGTGTCAAGAAATGGTTCTATCATTGATACAAAACCTTGAGATGCCGGTTCGTTTGTTTTTACTGCCGCATACGCTATAGGTGATGAACCTATACCTGCTTCGTTTGATTGTATTGAACGTCTCAAGCCAATTATTATTGTACCGATAATTCCTCCATATATTGCATTCGGGAAAAATGCTTCTTTAAATATTGTGTATATGGCATGAGGTATATGTGTGAAATTGGTCATTACTATAATTATACAAGCAAGTATATATAAAATACACATTGCTGGTACGACTTTTGATGTTACTCGTGCTATACTTTTTATTCCGCCTACTATTACTAGGGCAATTATAAATGCTACAATAAAACCAAATACCCAAGTGTGCTCATAGAAGAAACTGTTTTTACCGCCTGTAATTAATATAAATTGTTCAGCTGCTTGATTTGTTTGGAGCATGCAACCGCCACCAACAGTGCCGGGTAAACAAGCTAAAGCAAATATATATGCTAAAGTTTTACCTATTTTGTGATAACCCTTTTGTGCAAATCCATGTTCAATATAAAACATAGGACCACCTGAAACACTTCCGTCTTTATTAAATTTCCTATATTTTAAAGATAGAGTTACTTCACAAAACTTAAGAGCCATGCCAAAAATTGCACCAAAACACATCCAAAACATAGCACCAGGACCTCCGATTGAAATAGCAATTGCAACACCTGCTATATTGCCTAAACCTATGGTCCCGGATAATGCTGTGGCTAATGCTCCGAATGATGATACTTCACCTTTGTGCCCTTCTGTATCTTTTTTATGAAATATTTGAAATAGTGCATGTTTAAAACCCCAAACACAAATACCTCTTAGATAAAATGTGCAAAAAATACTTGTTGCAATCATTAAAAATATTAAGATTGGAACTTCTGCACCAAATATTGTTATAGGAGCAAATATAAAGTTAGAAAATTCATCCGAAAATGGAGCAAAATATTTTTCTATTGCTTCATCAACACTAAACGCATTGGCTTTTTGTGTGCATAACATCAGACTTAAAATAGTAAAAAAAACAATGCGGTTTATCATATTTAATCTCCACCTTCCTCGACTCATCCAATTCAGCACGACCCTTCAAGAATATATAAAACATGTCATATGTACAAGTAAATTAACTTCTTTGGCTTACAAAGTGTTACATTAGTAATTCTAATAATAATTTGATGTATCATAAAATTATTATTTATAAAGGTTTATATTATGCAAAGAATCAAGCAATTTCTTGTATTTAATAGGTTTAATTTACTTTTGTTGATTTTATGGCTAATAGTAGTTTTATTTACTATGTTTCATCATGAAATATGGAGAGATGAAGCTCAAGCTTGGTGTATTGTAAGAGATTTGAATTTTATAGATATATATAGGGCTGCAAGGACAGAAGGACATCCTCTTTTGTGGTATCTAATTTTATATCCTTTTGTAAAATTGGGTTTTCCTGTTGAAATAATGCAAGTTATATCTTTGTTTTTTGTTTTTATTTCTATTATGTTTCTGCTTTTTAAATCACCGTTTAATAAGTTTGAAAAATCTATTATTTGTTTCTCTGCAGGCATGTTTTATTATCTGCCTGTTGTTGCCAGAAATTATTCAATGATTCCTGTTTCTTTATTTTTGCTGGCATATTTTTATCCGAATAGAAATAAACATCCATTTTTCTATATATTACTGATAATTCTTCTTTCTCAAACTCATATTTATATGTTGGGGTTATGTGTTATTTTGTTCGGTTTATTTATTTTTGAATCAGTTAAGAATAAAATTGGGACAAATGTAAAGCCACTGGTAATTATTTCTGTATATTTCTTATTTATGTTTCTTATGTTTATTAATACTCCCGGTGAAAATTATGCTTTAGTCCCCGGGGTAAATAATATTATTCCTTTTAAAAATTTAATTATTTTGATTTCTACTGTATTTATTTTCCCTTTAATGAACTTACTTGTTCCTTTGCAAAAATATTCTGATTTTATAAGTTTAGTTTTATTAATTCCTTTTTTATTGATAATTACTTATTGTTTTTTTAAATCAGATAAAAAATTATTTCTTATTTTCTCTTTTTCAATAGGATTTATGCTGTTTGTTTTTACTAAAGTATATTTTAACGGGATTTTATACCAAAAATCCTTTTTAATATTTTTGGTTGTTCTGTTTTGTTATTGGCTTTATAAACAGGAAAACAAACAAGTTTCTAAATTATTAGCTTTTTCATTTAATTTGTTATTCATTATAAGTATGATTATCTCTCCAATTGTAATATCGCAAGAAATTAAGTATAACTTTTCAGGCGGAAAAGAAATTGCACAGTATATTAAAAATAATTTGGACAAAGAAGATGTATTTATTGCGATTGGTAATCCGTATTTATATTCTCCGATCAGTGCATATTTACCAAATAAAAAGTTTTATAATACACTTTTCTCTAATTATATTTCATATTATAGTTATGCCTCTCAAAACAAATCGAATAAAAGAGAGTTTCCGAGTAATGCTGAATACTCCATTATTCATGAAGATATTCAAATAATTAATAAAGATATTTTTGACTTTAAATATAAATCAAGTAAAAAGAACTTAAGTTCTAATACTCAAAGAGAAGTCTTTGCTATATATTCTTTAAAATAAGAAAAAAGCTATGATTTAATCATAGCTGTAGATTAGGGATATGTGTATCATCGTTTTTTCCAAGGAATATAGGTTAATATTAGCAGTCCGAACCTGTTTTTAAATCATACATAATGTTGAATAAATTAATTACACCTTTTGTAATTTTCGTATAAAAGTAGTATGTACGAATTAAAGACTTCTTATTAATCCAGTTTTCGCTTGAATGTCCAGCTCGCAATTGACAATGTTACTACAGCTATAATTATTAATGGAATTATATTAGACATTACATCTTCTGTTCCCATTCCTTTTAAGAAAATTCCTCTTGATAAAGTCATGAAATATCTTACAGGGTTTATCATCGTTAAATATTGCCAGCCTATAGGCATATCTTCAATTGGTGATATGAATCCGGATAGTAATATTGCAGGCATTTGAAATGTTATTACTCCAAGTATTGCTTGTTGTTGTGTTTTGCATATTGAAGAAATAAATAATCCTACTCCGACAATAGAGAATAAAGATATAAATATTGATATTAAAAATAATGATATAGAACCAGCGAATGGCACTTTAAAACCAAATATTATAATTAAAGTCATTAGGCAAGTTAAAAACATAGCAATTATTAATGGTGGTATGACTTTCCCAACCATTATTTCAAATGAGGATAACGGGCTTACGATTAATTGGTCAAATGTTCCCATTTCTCTTTCTCTTGCAATTGATAATGCCGTTAAAAGCATTGTGATAACTACGGACAACATTACTATAATCACAGTCATAATGAACCAGCGATATTCAAGATTAGGATTATACCAGTTTCTTACAACTGTATTTATTTTTGCCCCTTGTTTTTTTGACATCTGGCTTCCGTATGAATTTATAATTTCAGAAGCATATCCGCCTGCTATTGCTGCTGAGTTTGTCTGTCTGCCGTCTAGAACAACCAAGACTTGCGTTTGCTTTTGTGATTTTATTGCTCTTGAGAAGTCATTATTTATATATATTCCTATTTTAGCTTTTTGTGTATCAATTTTATTTCGAAACTCGTTTTCATTATCTGCGTAATATATTTTTCTAAAGTGTGGAGAATTTTCAAAATGAGATAGTAACTCTCTTGATTCTACTGATTTATCTCTATCTACAACAGTTACATCAATATTTTTTACTTCCATAGTTATTGCATTTGCAAAAATAATCAATTGTAATAAAGGTAATCCTATTATTATGCTTCTTGATTTTGGATCTTTCCAAGTTGTTATTAGCTCTTTCCTTATTAAAGCTATAATTCGTCTTAAACTATCTATTATCATTTTTCTAATCTCATGTTTGTACTTTTGTATACAAGAATGAATAATATTGCGCCTAAAATTGTAAGAAAAATAGAATTTATAACTACAATTTCGAATATTGTTCCTGCCATATATTCACTTTCTACAAAAATTATGAAATATTTTGGCGGTAAAATACCTGTTAAGTATTGGAAAAATAGGGGCATGGAACTTATTGGAAAAATCAAACCCGAAAGTAACAGGGCTGGTAAAAAACCTATACCTAATGAAACTTGACTTGCTAAAAATTGATTTTTAAGTTTTGAAGAAATTAAAAGTCCTATGCCTAAAAGAGTAAATAAAAATAAAGAACTTACAAGAAAAAATACAAAGTAATTTCCTCTGAATGGTATTTTAAATACACCTATACACATCGAAACATTAAATATCATAGAAGTTAAACCTAAACAAAAATATGGAATATATTTGCCTAAGACAATATCAATTCTTCGAACCTGCGTACTTAAAAGAGATTCCATAGTGCCTCGTTCCCATTCTCTTGCTACTACAAGTGCTGTTAATAGAATACCTATTAAAGTCATTGTAATAGCTATAGACCCTGGCAGAATAAAATTATGACTGTTTAAATCTTGATTATACCAGGCTCTTAATTCTGTGTTTATTATTGGAGGGGTAACGAGGTATTTATATTTACTTGTCATTAGCCAGCCATTTGTAATTGATGAAGCGTAGTTTTGAATATAGTTTGCGGTATTAACTTCGGAGCCGTCTGTTATAACTAAAATTTCAGAACTTTCACCTTTTGATAATTTTTTAGAGAAATCATTCGGAATAATAACCGCACCTTTTATTTTTGAGCGAGTAATTGCTTGTGTTATGTCTTTTTCATTATTGTATGGTATGGAATTAATATATTTGTTCTTCCCAAAAGATTCTACGAGTGTAGTTACCTCGGGATTCGCATCATCGTTTTTAATTCCGATATTTACTTTAACAGAGTCAAGATTTATTCCGTACATATATATCATAATTGAGATAAACGGCAGGACAAAAGCTATAATTATACTGCTTGGATCTCTTATAATTTGTTTAAACTCTTTTTTTATTAAGGCAAGTAATATCTTCATTCATCATCCTCCTGAACAAGTTTGATAAACGCTTCCTGCATTGTTTCTGCGTTTGCTTTTTCTTTAAGTTCTTTCGGTGTTCCTATCGTTATTGCTTCTCCTTTATAAAAAAGACTTATTCTGTCACAAAATTCAGCTTCATCCATAAAATGGGTTGTTACTAATATTGTTACTCCTTTTTTAGCTAAAGAAGTTATATGATTCCAAAATTGGTGTCTTGCAATTATATCAACTCCTGAAGTTGGTTCATCCAGGAATAGAACAGGCGGATTATGAATTAAAGCGCATGCCATTGATAGCCTTTGTTTATATCCTAATGGAAGACTTTCTGATTTTTGATTTGCTATTTCTCTTAAATCAAAAATATCAAGAATTTCATTTATTCTTTCTTTTCTGTTTAAGATACCAATTCCATATACAGAGGCAAAAAACTTTAAATTTTGTTCTACTGTAAGTGAACCGTATAATGAAAACTTTTGTGCCATATAACCTAAATTTGAACGTGCTTTTATTGGATTTTCTTTAATATCAATTCCCATAATTTTTGCACTGCCTGAAGTGGGTTTTGTAAGGCCGCACATCATTTTAAATGAGGTAGATTTCCCTGCGCCGTTTGGACCTAACAAACCAAAAATTTCGCCTTTTTTTATACAAAAGGTGTTATTTTTTACTGCATAGAAATTACCGTATTTCTTTTCAAGGTTATCAGCTACAACACTATATTCTATATTTTGTTCTATTGTTTGATAGTTTTCTGCAATTTTTGATATTTCTTTTTTATAACCGCCCATTAGTTCAATCACTTTTTTTTCAAACTTGTCGGTAGTTTCTGCTAAATCTGTTGGTTTGCCGTTAAATATAACCTGACCTTTATCAAGAATAACTGCTTTATCAAAACTATGTGCTTCATCTAAATATGCGGTTGACCATAAAACAGTTGTCTTGGGCGTAATTAATTCTTTTACCATTTTCATTAAATCTATTCTTGAAACAGGATCTACACCTACAGATGGTTCATCTAACAATAAAATTTCGGGATTTCCCAAAAGTGTACAGGCTAAACCCAGTTTTTGTTTCATTCCGCCCGATAAAGCACCTGCCAATCTGTCTTGGAATTCATATAACCTTGTGAATTCAAGCATTTTCTCAAATTGGTAAGGTTGTTTTCTTAAATCAGCATATAATTTCAAATTTTCTATAACGGTTAAATCCTCATATAAACCGAATTTTTGCGGCATATATCCTATTTTTTTTGTAATCTCAGATTTTTGTTTGCTAGGATTCAAATTTAAAATAGAAATTTCACCATTATCAGGTTCTAAAAGTCCTATTATAAGTCTTATTAATGTTGTTTTACCTGAAGCATCAGCACCAATAAGCCCTGTAATTTTACCTTCCTCTATATTTAGAGAAAGATTATTAATTGCAGTTATTTGTCCAAACTTTTTTGTCAGATTTTTTATTATAATGCTGTTCATTTCGTTTTCTTATTATTTTTTCAAATCAATTTTGATTGTGGTTGGCATTCCTTGCCTTAAATAATCATCAACATTATCAATGTAGACTCTTATTCTATATACTAAATCTGTTCTTAAATCTGTTGTTTGTACTGTCTTCGGTGTAAATTCCGCTACAGGTGAGATGTAACCAATATAACCTTCATAAGAACGTTTTTCTCCGGTATTAGGGTTTATTGAATCTGTATAAACTTTTGTTTTTTGCCCGTATTTTATGTTTCCTAAATCGGTTTCATTAACGTATGCTCTTATCCATACGGGAGTTGTTTTTGTCATTGTATAAACAATTTGACCCTTGTTTACCGTTGCACCTGGTTCTTGTACTCTTACTGTTATTATTCCGTTATCTGGTGCATAAATTTTTGTGTAATCAAGTTGGTTTTGTGCATATTCTTTTGACGCTATTGCTTTATTGTAATCTGCTTTTGCTTTGTCTTTTGTATTTAATAAAGTATCATAATCTTGTTTTGATAAAGTGTTATCGGTTGTTAGAGGGGCTTGTCTATTAAATTTATCTTCTGCTTCATTTTTAAGTGCAAGTGCTATTTCTATATCAGCTTGGGCTTTATCTAAATTGGCTTTATAATCTTTTGAATCGATTGTAGCTAATAATTCACCTTTTTCTACTTTGTCACCTTCTTCTTTTAGCATTTTTTCTATTTTGCCTGAAACTTGGAAGCTTAAATCAACTTGCCTTATTTCTATATTGCCGTACAAGGTAAGTTCATCAAGATTTTTATTTTTATGTGTCAGGAAAAATAAAGTTCCTGTCAGGAATAGTAATAAGAATATTGTTAATACGATTTTTTTCTTCATAATTTACCTCCGGAGGCTTTATATAATGTATAGTAATTTACTATACGTTGAGTTTTTGTTTGAGATTTTTGAATTTCTGCTATTATATACTTCTTTTTCGCTGATAAATATTCATTGTTAGAAATTACTCCTCTATTCAACATTTTTTGTGAATTGTTGTAATTTTTTGTTTCATAAATCAGTTGATAATTTGTATTATTATCAATGTTTATGTCGTGTTTTATAATACATAGAGCAGTATTGACTTCTTTTACAGCTTCTAAACTTACTTGTTTATAGTTTTCAAAAAGTTCTTCATATTTTGCCTTTTGAAATTTAAGACTTGCAATTTTTCTGCCTCCTGTGAAGATATCTTGCATTGCTCCTGCCATTAATGCTGCTAAAGAAGATTCCCAAGAAAAGAAATTCCCCGGTGCTATAGTATTAAATGCCCAAAGGCCTGTTATGTTAAATGTTGGTAAAAATTCTTTTCTAGCAATTCTGATATCTATTTGAGCTTTTTCTAACATTGTTTCTGCGGATATTACATCAGGTCTTGAAAAAATTACATCTGATGTGATTTCTGTTGGTATTGTTTTTTGATAATCAAAGTCATTAAGTTTTCCTCTTTGAATATCATCTTTACTTTCAGGGCTTGTGCCTGTTAATACAGCCAACTGCATTAATATTATTTCTCTTTGTTTTTCATAGTTTTCAAGTTTATTTTTAACAGCTTCTAATTCTTTTTTTGAATTATTTAAAACTGTTGAATTAATAACTCCGTGTTCAAATTTACGGTTATTATTCTCTAAAATCTCTTGCGATATATTAACCAGCTCTTTTTGTTTGTTTATAATTTCATCATACTGAAGAATATTTGTATAAGTTGTTGCAACATCAGTTAATAGTGCTATATATATTGCTTTTTCATCCTGCTTGCTTGCTTCATAAGATTTTTTAGTACTTTTCGTTTTATCTCGGTTCTTTAGCAATATGTCAGCTTCATAATTAGCTATAAATGGTAGGATAAAAGCATTTGTTTTTAGTTGAAAGTTATCTAAATCAGGAACTTTTATTCCTAAATAATTTGCACCAACACTCAATGATGGCAATTCTCTCCCCAGTGATGATTTTGTTTGTTGTCTGTATTGTTCTACCCTTGCTGTTGCTTGTTTCGCTGTATGATTATTTTCTATTGCTTCATTTATATATTGCGAAAGACAACCATCATTAAAATTATCAAAAAATTCTGTATTTAGTTCTGTTCTTTCAATTGCAAACACATAGTTGCTGCAAAGTAATAATGAAAGAGAAATTAATATTTCTTTATACAATTTTTTCCTCCTTTAAAAGAGAATTAATATAAAATTTTAAATTTTCTTTTATTATTTTAATATCTTCTTCAACAAAATCATCCTGCCTTAATAACTTAAGTGAAAAGGATGGCAATATTCTTGGCGAATTAATTTGTGAAATTATAAATAGTGTTCTAAATATAATTTCTTTGTCGTTTTCATTTTTATTAAATACTGCACCTACTAAAGTTCTTAAATATTTAAATGTTTCTGAATTCACAGTAAAATCAGGGTTTTGTTGTTCTTTCAATAAAAATATAATCATATCTTTTGATATATTTTCAGAATAAAAGAATGCTATAAATTTATCCAATATTGTTATAAGCAGATTTATTTGCTCTTTTTTATCAAGTGTATTGGGATTAACTTTAAAATCAATAAAGCTTTGAGCATATTCTTTAAGACGGGAAAGTAAATCATCTATAATCCCTTGATATAGTTCTTTTTTTCCGCCCCAATAGTATGAAATCATACATATATTTGATTTGGAAACTTTACATATTTCTCTTATACTGGTTCCTTCATATCCTTTTTCGGCAAATAATTTTACAGCAGCTTTTAGAATACGTTCTTTAGAATTTTTATCAACTTTTTTCATGCTCAATTTATATCCTTTATTCTATTATAAAACAAACGTTTGATTTATACAATATTTTTTATATAGTCAATATGAGTAAGTTGATAGGCTATTTTAAATTGTTTTTATGTTATATAATAAGTTTTAAGATTAGGGAAAAAGGAAGAATAATGAGCAACGGTATTTTAATGCAGGCACAAATGCTAATTGATGAAGAGCAATATGATAGAGCATATGAAATGCTTGAAAGAGCATATGACAGATTAAAAGAGGATGCTGAGTATCTTGAAAAAATTGCACTTTTAGCAAAGACAATGGATAAAAAAGAGGAAGCTGCAAAATATTGGGAAGAGCTTGTTGTTGTTAATCCTAATTGTTTGGTCGGTTATTCTGAGTTAATGGATATTTATGACAGTACTAATAAATATAAATATTATATTACTCGTGCTAAGTATAAGATTTTAAATGAAAAAGTATCTCAATCAATAGATGATTATAAAAAAGCAATTTCTTCAACAACAGAAGAATCAGAACTTGTTAATGCCAGATTTTTACTTGCTAAAGCATATGAACATACAGGTAAAATTCAAAATGCAATTGATGAATATTTTAGAATTATTGAAACAAAAGATGATATGGCTATATATTATAAGCTTGCAGATTTATATGCGGAGATGGGTGACAGATTCTCTGCTATAAGTGTTTTAGAAAGAGGAGTTAAAGCATTTCCTCAGGTTAATGAATTGGCTGAATATCTTTCTGCTTTATATATGAAAGAAGGTCAGTTTGATAAGGCTTTAGAAAATTCAAGAAATGATTATTCTAAAACAAAAGCTTTACTAATGAAAGGTGAAAATGAAGAAGCATTAAAAGTTTTAAATTCAATTCAAGACAGAACAAATGCTAATTATTATGCTTTATTTGCCGAATACTATTTTAACATTAAGGATTGGGATAAATGTAATGAATACATTGATAAATTCAATGAGCTTTCACCGCAAAATCCTTTAGTATACCAAATGAGAGCACTTGTTGCAGATGCACAAGATGATTCATTCGGATATCACTTTAATATGGGTAAATGCTATTCATATAAGCAAGAATATGAACTTGCACTTGCTGAATATTTGAATGCACATAGAGTTGATTCAAAAAATGCTGAAGCGATTAAAGAAATAATAAAAATAAATGAAGCCTCAGGTGATAAAACAAGTTTAATGGAATTTTATGAAAAACTTGTAAGACAAGAACCTGATAACCCTATAGCATTAAAAGGATTAGGCGATGTTTATGCCGATATGTATGAATTCAGAAGTGCTATAGAATATTATGAAAAATTGGCGAAAGCAGATAAAAATAACTATGAGGTTTATAATAAGCTGGGCTTTTGTTATGAGAAAATAAAAGATATTAAATCAGCAAAAGAGTGTTATGAAAAATACTTATCCAAGGCGCCTTTATCTCCAGATACTGAAAAATTAAAAGAAAAAATCTTGAAGATGACAGGGACAAATTCTTCAAATGTTGAAAGTGAAGAAGGTTTTATAGATAAGATAATGAAACTTTTCGGTAAATAATTAATTAAATTAATAAAATTTAATGTTAAAACAATAATTGCATAGGGAATTGTTTTTATATAAGAGCAGTATATATAAAAGGAGTTTTTATGCACACAGGTTTTGTAATGATTCCGGAAATGATTAAATCGCCTTGTACAGCACTTGTTCTTGGGGAAGATAAAAAAATGCTTCCTATTGTTGTTGAAGAAGTTTGTACTGCTTTAATTAACTGTTAAGTTCTCCATTAATAAAAATGTTCTTTTTGTCCATATAAAAGGTGGACTTATTTTGTTTTGCTGATTTTTGTATATTCTTTTAACCCCAAATATATTAAAGCAGCAGAAAGTATTACAATGAAAAATATTATTGATGTATTCTTGTCTGTTAAATTTATACCTGCAAAAAACGGGTAGGCTCCGATTATCAGTGCAAGGGTTGTAAGTCCGAATGCAAATCCTTCTCTGTTATTTAACATATTTGAAATAGCAGTCAAAGTTACAGGCATGGTGAAGTTAAAAAAGAAAATCCCTGTTATAAAAAGTATTGGATTATTAATTCCGAATGCAATTAATGGAGAAGATATAATAAGTGCACTGACGGTTGTTTTTATCCACCCGACTTTATCTGCAATAATACCTCCTGCCATTTTGCCAAATACTACTGCTAAAGTTAGTGAAAAGGCAAGGGATATATTAGCTTTCCAATCAAGAGTTATGCTTAGTCCAATAAATGATCTTATAATAATTGCCAAAAGGAGCATGTTTATAATTAGTAAAAGTTTATTATATATTGGATTCTTTATGTTTTGATTTGTTTCTATCTTAGGTTTATTAATTAGAATTAAAAGAGCGCATATAGAAAGTAAAATTATAAAAATATATGCAGGAAGTAAATTTTTTTCAGCACTATAAGCCCCCATAAATAATCCCATAGCGCCAGGGGCAACATAAATACCTGGGATTGATGCTTTTTTATTACCAAGTTTCAGGCAGATTATTCCTCCTCCTACATGGAATGCTGCATTGCCGAAACCTGCCAGTATTGATGTTATTATTGGATTTCTCCAAAATAATACAGCCGATATAGTTAATAAACATCCTATTATTGCGCATATTTTCGGTTTTTTATTTCTATCAAAAATATTTCCGATAAAAGCTTGTACCCCAAATGCAATTGTATTGTATAAAACGATAATGATAAAAGCCAATATACTACTTTTAAGATTATTAAATTTAACAGTTGAATAAAGTACAAAAATACAAGCCGCATCAATTAAAAGATGAGTTATGCTATATATAGAAACAGTTTTAATCTTGTTTATTTGCATTATTCTCTTTTATTTCTCTTTTTACGGAAATTGCAATAAAAATAATAATCACTATAAGAATTATTGTGAATGGAATAATCGCGATGCTTTTTTCACCTTGAGGAATATAGTTTTTTACAATAATATCAGCAAAAACAGGAAATTCATTAAATAAAGTAATTATAAAAAATAAAGCAAGACGTTTTTTCATTGTAGGAAATCTCCTGTTAAAAGAATATATATCCACAAACAAACTAGAAAAGAAACTGAATTTAAGACAAAAGATATTCTTAAAAATGGTAGTTTCATTTCTTTTAAATATAATTTTAATAAATTAGATTCAATAATTATAACAAGTAGTTCAAGTGTACAAAGATAATACAAACGGTATTTTTCTATTGCTTCACCGGTTTGTGATAAACCAAAACATAATAAAAGAGTTGTAAGTATATTGATAATTAATATATAAGTTATAATTTTTCGGTTTTTTAAATCAATAATTCTTGAAGTAAGAAATTTTGATATTGATGTAATAATTAATGGAAAAATATAATGCCAAAATACTATTAATAAATTATAATTCATAAAACTTCAATCTTTTTTTGTTTATATCCACAACCCTATCAAAAATGAGGTTGAGTTTATTATAAAAGATATTTTAAATAGAGGCAATTGCTTGCTCTTAATTACCAATTTTAATAACAACCATTCAATTATTACGACCAATATTTCTAAAAAAATAATATGAAGGAAGTTAAAATCAATATAAGTTTCATTTAATCTGTTTACAATAAAATTTAAAAGAGGATTTGTAAGAATATTGATTATTATAAGGGAACAGAATAATAATTTTTCTCTGAATCCCAATAAATATATAACTGAAAGTTCAATAATAATAGTAAATATTAATGCATAAATATAATTCATTTTTATTCTTGATTATCCGTTTTATTTTCATTGTCTTGTCTTTTCATATCTTTTTTTATTGATATGGATATAAGTATAATTAAAGTTAGAAGAACCAGTGAAAATTTCCATAAGATATTACCCGCATATACTTCAACTTTAGCTATACCATTTTTAAAATTGGATGCGCTTCTGTATTGAGGTTTTATAATAGTTTTACCTGTTTTGTCAATATAGCCGTATCTGCCTCTTATGGATTTTCTTACAGCAGCTACACCGTCTGAGAATGGAAGTATCTCTTTATACTCGCTTGCATCAATAACAACCTCTCCTTTTTTATTTATATAGCCTATTTTATAGTCATTATAAAAGTAACCCTTCTTTAGTTTTTTCATTGCTTCAGCGCGTTCAACGGTAAGAGGTTCTGTTGTATAATATATTCTAGGCAACTCTTTTGTAAGAAGTTTAATATGAAATTTATCACCTTCAATTATTCCGTATACTTCATTATTGTATTTAGCGTTATTATCAATTTCTACATCAAAAACAGCATCATATATTTCTTTACTCTGATATTCCAGTCTGACTTTAGGTTTTGCATAGTATTTTATGGGGGCAAGTCCCTCGCTAAATATAGTTGCTCCTTTACAATAAGGATCTTCCCTATGCATATTGGAAATTCCGTTATTATAGCAAATAATGCTAGGGAATTTTGGTTCTATAACCCAATTATTATTTTCATCAATAAAACCCCAATTCCCGTTTTCTCTTTTCAAAGTTAAGCCTTCATAAAATTTATCGTATACCGGAATCTCTCGGAATGTTGAACTGACAGCTTTTTTCTGTTCTTGATTAGGGAATACAATTTGTCCTTTTTTATTTATATAAATATAGAATGTTGTTAGCGGCGGCGGAGCTATATCTGCTTTTACAGGTATAATTGTAGCCATAAACATAAAAATAAAAATGATAACTATATTTATTTTGATTTTTAGAAATTCCATAAAATGGCTCCTGTTAACAAACCGAATGAATACATACCTACTATAAAAGCTATAGAATTTACAATTACTGATAACTTAAAAAGAGGAAGTTCTTTATTTTCTATATTCATTTTTAACCAGAAATATTCAATTAAAATAACTATTAACAATAATAATAAAAGATAAAATATTCCAAATTCTTTATATGTTTTATTTGTTAGAAATAAAACTATAGAAAAAATAATATCTGTTATTATACTTATAACCAAAAGGTTTTTATATATTTCTTTCTCCTTAAGTCCGAGAAGTTTTAACATAATTAATTCTGAACCGATAGTTAAAATTATAGGAATAAAAATGTAAATAGATAATAATATTAAATAGATAATAACGCCCATTTTATTTCTTATTTTCCTTTTTTGCTTGTTCTGTTTGTTCCTGTTTCTTAATATCTTTCTTTATTGATATAAAGGTATAAACAGCCAAAATAAATAATGCAATGTAAAAAGGAAGTCTTGCTTCTTGTGGAAAAGCTCTGCCGAAGGTATTTACAATATCTGCTCTTACAGGATTTGAAATTAACAATAATAATAAAAGAATAATTATTCTATACATCAAAATATACTCCAAAAGAAAATTATACTTGGTAAAAATGATATACAATTCATAAATACAGAAATTTTAAATAAAGGTAAATTCGTTTCTTGAATTAAAAATTTTAAGCAAAAATATTTAGCAGTAATAACTAAAAAGAGAAAAAAGACCGGTGCACTTCCATATTCTTTGAACGGAAAGCCCCAAAGAATACCCGTAAATACTGCGGAAATAATCAGAACCCCGCATATTATATTTGAATAGAATATATTGGGGTATGATATAAATTTTTTTAATCTTAACAATTTTACAGCCATAAGTTCTAAAATACTTATGAAGACTGCATAAAGAAATAGAAATATACCAAAATACATAAAAACCTCTTTGTAATCATAGCATTTTATCTATAGTTTGTACATTTTTATAAACATGAATTAATTTTCACATGTCATAGGGGCTTTAAATCTTTTTTTTATATCAGATAATAAAAGTATAATGATATGAAAAGGGGAATATTATGAAAAGAGTATTACTTTGTATAATGGATGGTTGGGGTATAAATAAAGATTGCCCTAAAGATGCTACGAAAGTTGCAAAGACTCCGAATATGGATAAATTTTATGCAGAAGAAAAAAATATTCAGATTTTTGCAGACGGAGAACACGTTGGACTCCCTGACGGTCAAATGGGAAACTCAGAAGTAGGACACTTAAACATAGGTGCAGGAAGAGTTGTTTATCAAGATTTAACAAGAATTAATAAAGCAATTAAAGATGGTGATTTCTTTACTAACGAAAAATTCTTAAAAGCCGTTGAACATGTTAAAAAATATGATTCGTCACTTCATATGTACGGACTTGTATCAACAGGTGGTGTTCACTCTTCATTAGACCATATTTTAGCTTTGATAGAATTTGCAAAACAACAAGGTCTAAAAAAGGTTTATTTCCACGCATTTTTAGATGGCAGAGATACTCCTCCGAAAAGTGCGGTTGAATTCTTATCTCAAGTAGAAGAAAAGCTAAAAGAAGCAGGACTTCCTCCTATAGCATCAGTAAGCGGAAGATACTATGCAATGGATAGAGATAATCGCTGGGATAGAGTTGAAAAAGCTTATAATATGCTTGTTTTAGGAGAAGGCAATAAAGCAGAATCTGCAATTGAAGCTGTAGAAGCTTCTTATGCAAAAGATGTAACTGATGAATTTGTTGAACCGACTGTTATTAATGTTCCAAATTCAAGAATACAAGATAATGATGCAATTATATTCTTCAACTTTAGACCTGATAGAGCAAGAGAAATTTCAAAAGCGATGATGTTCGAAAACTTCGATGGATTTAACAGAAAAGCTGTAAGAAAAAATCTATATTATGTAACCTTCAAACAATATGATGCATCATTCCCATTCCCGGTTGCATTTGAACCACAACCATTGGTTAATTTGCTTGGTGAAGTTTTGGATAAAAACGGAGTAAAACAATTCAGAACCGCAGAAACAGAAAAATATGCACACGTTACATTCTTCTTTAATGGCGGTATTGATGAACCAAATAAATTAGAAACAAGAGTACTTATAAATTCACCAAAAGTTGCGACTTATGATTTGCAGCCTGAAATGAGTGCACCTGCTGTGTGTGAAGAAGTTTTAAAAGCTATTGATAATAAAGATTACGGTTTTATATTGGTAAACTTTGCAAACCCTGATATGGTAGGTCATACAGGTGTTATGGACGCAGCAGTTAAAGCATGTGAAACAGTTGATACTTGTGTCGGTAAAATTGTTGAAAAAGCAAAAGCTAATGATGTTGCTGTTGTTCTAACTGCTGACCACGGTAATGCAGAATGTATGGAAGATAAAGTTACACATGCACCATACACTGCACACACAACAAACCCAGTTCCTTTATTTGTAATGAATGCCGGAAATGTTGAACTTAAAGAAACAGGTGCTTTATGTGATATAGCTCCAACAGTTCTTGACATTATGGGAATAGAAAAACCAAAAGAAATGACAGGAGAATCTTTAATAAAATAACCTGTTAAATTAATAATTGAAAGCCCCGATAAAGGGGCTTTTTTTTATATGGTTATTTGTAAATATAATGTACATAAATTCTCTTTGTGTTGTTAATGTCTTTAAATTTAAAATTTATATCGGATAATATAAATATAAAAAGTACAAATTAAAGGGCAATAAAATGAGTTTAACCAAAATTGAAGATTTACCTACAGTTTATAATGCGAAAGAAACAGAAGAAAGTATTTATAAATTTTGGGAAGATAATGAGTGTTTTAAAGCTGATGCAAAATCAGAAAAAGAACCATATTCAATAGTAATTCCGCCTCCTAATGTTACAGGGGTATTACATATGGGACACGCATTAGACGGTACTCTTCAAGATATTTTAATAAGATATCATAGAATGTCCGGCTATGAAACATTATGGATGCCGGGTACTGACCATGCCGGTATTGCTACTCAAAATGTCGTAGAAAAAAAGTTAAGAGGAGAAGGTAAGACTCGTTTTGACCTTGGCAGAGAAAAGTTTGTAGAACTTACTTGGGAATGGGCTAATGAACATAAAAGTGCAATTCTTCATCAATTCAAGAGATTAGGTGCTTCCTTTGACTTATCAAGAGAACGCTTTACTTTGGATAAAGGCTGTAGTGAAGCAGTAAAAGAAGTTTTTGTAAAATTGTACGAGAAAGATTTGATTTATAAAGGTGCCTATATTGTAAACTGGTGTCCTCGTTGTCAAAGTGCTATTTCAGATGTCGAAACAGATTATGAAACAGAAAAAAGTAATTTGTGGGAAATAAGTTATCCTTTGAAAGATGAAAAAGGAGCCATTGTAGTAGCAACAACAAGACCTGAAACTATCTATGGTGATGTTGCTGTTGCAGTTAATCCAAGTGATTTTAAATATAAAGATTTAATAGGAAAAACAGTTCTTATACCTTTAACAGGAAGAGAAATTCCTATAATAGCAGATGATTATGTAGATAAACATTTTGGTACAGGTGCTTTAAAAATTACTCCCGCTCATGACCCTAACGATTTTGAAGTAGGAAAACGTCATAATTTGAAACCGATATGGGTAATAGATGAAGAAGGCAAAATGAAGGCATGTGAAGAAGTTCACTATGCTGTTCAAGGCTTAACAAGAGAAGAGGCTCGTATAAAAACAGTTGAAATGCTTCAAGAAAAAGGAAGATTGGTAAGAATTAAACCAATTGAACATAATGTTGGTAAATGCCAAAGATGTAATACAACTATAGAACCATTACTTTCGGAACAATGGTTTGTAAGAATGGAACCTCTTGCTAAAGCTGCAATTGCGGCTATTGAAAATGGAGATATTAAATTTGTCCCTGAACGTTGGACAAAAAATTATCTTGGTTGGATGACAAACATTCGTGATTGGTGTATCTCTCGTCAATTATGGTGGGGACATCAAATACCTGCATATTATAATAATGAAACAGGTGAAATGGTTGTAGCAAAATCAAATCCTGATCCGTCTAAATATACACAAGAATCAGATGTTCTCGATACTTGGTTTTCATCAGGTCTATGGCCATTTTCAACAATGGGTTGGCCAAATACTGAAAGTGAAGATTTCAAAAAATTCTATCCTACTTCAACACTTGTAACAGGATTTGATATTATTTTCTTCTGGGTCGCAAGAATGATTACTATGGGTGAAGAATTTACGAAGAAAGCTCCATTTTCAACCGTATATATTCACGGTTTGATTAGAGATGAAAATGGTCAAAAAATGTCAAAGTCTAAAGGTAATACAATTGATCCTGTCGGTATAATTGATAAATATGGCTGCGATGCACTAAGATTTACTCTTACATCTTTGTGTACATATGGTGGTCAAGATATCAAAATCAGTGATGAAAAATTTGAATACGGAAGAAATTTCGCTAATAAAATTTGGAATGCTTCAAGATTTGTACTTATGAATCTTGAAGGTATTGATAATAATGATATTGATTTTGAAAAGTTAACTCTTGCTGATAAGTGGATTTTGAATAAATTAAATGAAACAGCAAAAGAAACTAATGAAAATATTCAAAATTATAGAATTGGTGAAATGGCTCATACTTTATATGATTTCTTCTGGAACTCATATTGTGATTGGTATGTTGAAATCGCTAAGATTCAACTTCAGGATGATAGTTTAAAATTAAATACTCAAAGAGTATTAAGATATGTTCTTGATATGACATTAAGACTAATTCATCCTATTATGCCTCATATTACAGAATCTATTTGGCAATTGATGCCTAATAAAAAGGACGTTAAAGCAATAATGCTTTCAAAATATCCTATATATGATGAAAAACTTAATTTTGCAGATGAAAATACCCAAATGGAATTGGTATTTGAAACTATCAAATCTTTAAGAAATTTAAGACAAAGTTTTAATATCCCAGTTTCAACCAAAGTTAATATTGAAATTTTGGCAGGTAATGGTGAAGAAAAAATCTTTGAAAAAGTAGAATCATATATTCATCGATTGGCAAGGGTAGAAGAAATTAAGTATGTTGATGAATCACATAAAACTATAAAACAATCAGCATCTGCTGTTGTAAGTAATTCTAAAATAATAGTACCTTTAGCCGGTTTGATTGATTTAAATGAAGAAATTAAACGTCAAAATAAAAAACTGGAAAAGCTTCTTTCTGAAAAGAATAGCTTACTTGCAAGAACAAACAATGAGAAATTTATGGCTAATGCAAAACCTGAATTAATCGAACAGACAAAAAACAGAATTGAGGAAATAATTGTTCAGGAAAAAGCTATAAATGATTTGATAAATTCATTGAAAGATTAATGATAATAATTTAAATAAGAGGGAACATTATAAGTGTTCCCTTTTATTTTATATAGTAAATTATAAAAATCTTGATTTGAAAAAATATAAAAAATTTGATATTTTATAGTAATGAAATTCAACTTGATAGATGAATTCTAAGTTGTTCAGGTATAGTACAATTTGTACGGAGGACTATTATGAGTGAAACATATACACTATATACAAGAAGTAATTTTGACGGTTTAGTATGTGCCGCATTATTAAAAGAAATTGGTTTAATTGATGAGGTAAAATTTGTTCATCCTAAAGATGTACAAGATGGAAAAATTCAGTTGGGTGAAACTGATATTACTGCAAGTTTGCCATATTGCAGCGGTGTTTATATGGCATTTGACCATCATTCAAGTGAGGCCGTAAGGACAAAAGAAGTAAAAGAAAATTATATTATAGAGCCGGCAGCACCATCTTCAGCAAGAATTATTTATGAATATTTTGGCGGAGAAGATAGATTTTCTTCTAATTTGCATGATTTGATGGAAGCTGTTGATAAAGCGGATTGTACAAATTTCTCTGAAAATGATGTATTGAATCCTGAAGGTTGGGTATTCTTAAATTATTTGATGGATCCAAGAACAGGTTTGGGGCGTTTTAGAAATTTCAATATTTCAAATTATAACTTAATGCTTAAGTTAGTAGATTTATGTCCTAAAAAATCAATTACGGAAATAATGGAAGACCCTGATGTTCGTGAAAGAATTGCTCTTTATAATGAAGAACAAGAAAAATTTAAAGAACAAATTAAACGTTGTACTAAAGTTGATGGAAAAATTGCAATATTGGATGTACGCAATGAAGATGTTATTCATGTAGGAAACAGATTTATGGTATATGCTTTATTCCCTGAATGCAATGTTTCTGTTCACATTTTTTATGGTAAGCAAAATCAAAATACAGTTTTTGCTGTTGGGAAGTCCATAATAAATCGTTCTTGTCCTATTGATATAGGTGCGATGATGTATGAATATCAAGGTGGTGGACATATGAACGCCGGTACTTGCCAAGTAGATAATGATAAAGCAGATGAAACTTTAAAAAGTATTATAGAAAATATAAAAAAACTGGAAGCAGAATCTGTAGTGCAAGAATAATAAAATAATAATATAATTTAATATGTAAAACAGCCTCGAATGAGGCTGTTTTTGTTTTCTATTTTCCTGCACCAATTAGTTTTCTCTCTTCTATTAAGTTGTCCTCCTTTTCTATCCAAACTTGCCTAATTGTATATTTGTTTTGTGGAATTACAATTTTTTTGAAAATGGCATAGTGAACATCAATAAAACTGACTTTATCAAGTTCCTGAATATAAAAGTCTGTAGCACCGCAATTGGGGCAGAACTTAGTATCAGGTTTTATTTCACTATATTCAGTGTGTGCGCTTCTTTTAATATTGCAACAACTGCAGCGAACAAGGAACCACTTATTTTTTATTAATGCACCACAGTCAGGACAGTAAGCTTCATCCACATCTATTGGTACATTTTTATGATTACATTCGTGTTTTTGTTTTAGAAAATCGAGTAACATATTTTATATATAATTGTCTTTTTTATAAAGTCAAAATTTATGTATAATTTATTTATGGACATATTAAAAAGACTGGAAAAAGAAGCAGATAAAAATTATCAGAAGTTTAGTTCTTCCTTGCTCCCTAATATTAATAATGTTTTGGGTGTCAGACTTCCAATATTGCGTAAATTGGCAAAGGAAATTGTGATAGAAAATAAATTTAAAAGTTTTCTTTCTGAAAAAAAGCATAAATATATGGAAGAATATATGCTAAAAGGTATGTTAATAGGTCTTTTAAAAGAGCCTGTTGAAGTAATTATCAATTATATAAAATTATTTGTTCCGCAAATTGATAATTGGGCAGTATGTGACAGCTTCTGTAATAGCTTAAAATTTACTAAATATAATTTAAAAGAAGTATGGGATTTCCTTCAGCAATATTTTGAATCTTCATCTGAGTATGAGATTCGTTTCGCTTATGTAATGTTGTTAAATTATTATCTTAGTGATGAATATATAGATAAGGTGTTTTGTTTAGTTGATAAATTTAAGGATGATAGATATTATGCCCAAATGAGTGTGGCTTGGCTTGTTTCAATTTGTTATATTAAATATCCATCGAAAACTGAACAATATTTAAAAAAATCAAAACTTGACAATTGGACTTATAACAAGAGTATACAAAAAATTTGTGAGTCTTTAAAAATAGATAAAGAAACAAAAATAAAACTAAGAATGATGAAACGCTAATTTTTTAGTCCAAAGTAAAAATATCTTGTAAATCAGCATAAGTAAGTGTTTTACCGATGTTTCTATCTACAGAAATTACAGAGTCTACAAGATTTCTTTTATCCATCTTTAATTTTTGAATTTTTTCTTCAACAGTATTTTTTGTAATTAACCTATATACAAATACTTTCTTGGTTTGTCCTATACGATAGGCTCTATCTGTAGCTTGATCTTCAACAGCAGGGTTCCACCAAGGATCATAATGTATAACATAATCAGCACCAGTTAAATTCAAACCTGTACCGCCTGCTTTTAAACTTACTAAGAATATTGGAATTGAACTGTCGTTATTGAATCTTTCAACAACTTCTTGTCTATTCTTTGTTGAACCTGTCAGGTATTCATGTTTTATACCTTCTTTTACAAGCCATTCTTTAACTATATCAAGCATATCTACAAATTGAGAGAATAGAAGAATTCTATGACCTTCAGATATAATTTCTTCAAGCATTGATTTTAATTGTTCAAATTTACCTGATGTTTCAATACCTTTTTTATTTTCTTTATCATATAAGCGAGGGTGACAGCATATTTGACGCAATCTTAAAAGTGCAGAGAATATACTCATGCGGCTTTTTTCCAGTCCGTTTTCGGCAATGGATTTAAATAATTCTTCTTTTGTAGAATCCAATACTTCAAGATAAAAGTCTTTTTGTTCCGGAGTAAGTTCGCAGTATGTTATGTTTTCAACTTTATCAGGTAAGTCTTTTGCAACATCTCTTTTCATACGTCTTAAAATAAACGGATATATTTGTGATTTTAATCGTTTTTCAACAATTTTTTCGCCTCTGTCTACAATTGGAGTGACATATCTATAATTGAACTCTGACTGGCTTAATAAAAATCCAGGCATTAAAAAGTCAAATACAGACCATAATTCTTCCAGCTTATTTTCTATTGGTGTACCTGATAGCGCAAGTTTATGTTGACCATTTAAAGTTTTAATACATTTTGCTGTCATTGATTCAGGATTTTTTATATTTTGAGATTCATCCAAAATGATATATCTAAACTCATATTTTTTAAGTTTTTCAATGTCGCGCCTAATTAAAGCATAACTTGTAATGATTATATCGTGTTTAGGTATTTCTTTAAAATGCTCTTTTCTGTCAACGCCCGATAATTTGAGACATTTCAATGTCGGTATAAATTTCTGTACTTCAGATTCCCAGTTAAAAACAACAGAAGTTGGGCATACAACTAAGCTTGGAGCTTTTTTATCTTTTTCTTTTGCTTTCTGTAAAAGAGTTAATGCTTGCAGCGTTTTACCTAAGCCCATATCATCAGCTAAGATGCCATTTAAACCATACTTGTATAGGAACCATAGCCAACTGAAACCTTTATATTGATATTCTCTGAGCTCTGCATTTACACCTTTTGGAAGCGGAGCATTATCCATTGTTGAAAATGTTGAAATTTGTTTCCAAAAGCTTGAAAAACGACGGCTCATTTTTAATTTAAAGCCAAGGTTTTGCATTTCGGATAATAAACCGGCACGGTATGTTTTTACTATGTATCTGTTATCTTCATTTTTATATACGTCAAATGTGTTAAATGATTTTAAAAGTGAGAATATATCTTGTCCGGGGACTTCAACAAAACCATATCCTTTTACTCTTAAATATTTATCACCTTCAATAATTAAATCATATATTTCTTCAAAAGAAATTTCTTCATCACCGACTTTCCCGTATAAAGAAACTTCAAAACTATCTGTTGAGTCAAGAGAAAAATCAATATCAGCAACCATTTCAAATGGTTTTTCGGAAAGTTTAAAGAAAGACATATCATCTTTTTCTTCAAATTTCCATCCGTCTCCTGCTTGTTTAAGATAATAGTTATAAAAATCTATTGCGTTTTCTTTCTCAATAGCCAAATTATTTGTTTGCATTGGGGCAAATTTACAAGCCAGAAGCATTTGGTATGCTCTTTCTTCGTGAGCAATATTTCTTCTTACCCAATATAATAAGTCCTCTTTTGGCTTCTTAATTGTTACATAAGGACTTTTTGATGCAGATTTGGAATATGCTACTCTTGTACCGTCATAATCAAATTCCAGTTCGGCTTTTAATGCACCATCGTAATCAAGCCCCATTGTTACTATGTTTAAAGGCGGTTTTTGTTCTAATGTTAAACGATCTATTACTTCTGATACTTCACAAGGAATTAAATTTCTAAGTTTTGGAAGTTCTTCATATAAGAATTTTGCACCTTCTGCATCTTTTACATCAGTAAATGTAGATTTGATTAGGTTTTGAGGCAAAGATGATAATGCTATATTTATTGGAAATACTTTGTTTTTATATCTTCCCCATTTTAATTGTCTTGAAAAGTATCTTACTTCTTCAAAAGGAATAATATCATCTTTATCAGGTCTTTGCCAATATAAAGATAATAGAACATTACCAACCATAGAGAAATTGACAGCTAAAGATAATTTCCATTCTTCATTACCAAAAACAAGTTTTTGTTTTGATTTACCGTCAATTACATCATCAGCTTTTGCCAAAAGTTGGAAAAAACCGTCAAATTTTGCAATCGGGATATCATACCAACCTGCTTTTTTATCTAATCTTGAGTTTTTCATTAATAATTGGAATATTGCTAATTCTACTTTTTGAGAATTATTTAACTCAAAATTAGGATCTGCTTTTTGTGCTGCAATAATTGCTTTTAGAAGAGCTTCTATATCTCTGATTACTTTGTTTGTATTTCTATCCATAACTAAAATGGAAAAGAAGTTTTGACGGCGTTTTGCATTAAAATGGAATATATAACCGCCTTGCGGATTTTGATTCATCTGTGTTTGGAAATCAGAATAATCAGGTGCTATTTTAAAACGACGTTCTAAAAATTCATCATATGAATGATTTTCAATTGCTTTAATTGCAACTGCTATAGCATGTTTACACCATTTTTCTTTTAATGGGCAAGAACATGTAGGTTCAACGCTTGTTTTTTTAAATTTTAATTCAACATCATAAAAAGATTTAAAATTGCCTTTTACTTTTGCTTTAATACCTGTTTTTCCAACCTCAAATGAAGCCACCTGCTCTTTTTGGTGGTATTCATATCCTCTTCTCCAGCTTCCCGGGGTTGAATTTTCTTTTAAATACTTAAAATTGAAATCGCAAATTGTCATTTAATCTCTTTTGTGGTCTCTTCTGCAAAAAAACATTCTACATGTTGAGCAGTAACATTCTGTATAACCTACAGAGAATATTATACAAGAAATAAATATTTAGGCAACAAAAATCAAAAAACAATATTATTTTTTTGTAAAAAATATGAAGTAATATTTGATTGTTCTTTGTTTTTTCTATATTTAATAAATATTTTTTATAAAAAGACTCATATATATTTGGTTATTTTTAAAATTTTAGATGATTTATAATAAATAGGTATTGTATTTTTTTTTTTAGCGTATAATAATTATTTTAGCTTTTTGGCTGGGTAGCTCAGTTGGTGAGAGCGCACGGCTCATACCCGTGAGGTCGAGAGTTCGAATCTCTCCCCAGCTATTTTTAGTGTTTAAAAACGGGTAATCACCGAAGCGCTGTTTTTCCAAAACAATTCAAGTTATGTTCATTACTTCACATAACTTTCATTGGAGCGCACGGTCCCTCTCGTAAAAAGATATTAATTTAACAGAATTACCGTTTTGATTTGTACACTTGAAATGATTTTTAAGGGCTATGTCCGTTTTGAGAGCTATTTGAAAAATGTACTATCTTTTTATACTTCCATACAAATTACATATTTTATTTTTTTGTTTCTTTAATTTTTCAGGAACAACATATACTTGATTGAAAATTTCTTTTAATACTTCAATATATGCTTTTGCTTCTTGTGAACTAAATTTTTCGTGGATTGACTGTTCATGTACTTGATCACACATTATTCCTTGAATTCCAACCAACATATCAATATAATCATCGTCCAATAGTTTATATTTACCTTTTAATGATTTCATTTTATCTTCATACGATTCACCGATAGCTTCTTCCTTAATTAAAAATTCATAAATAGCTTTTCTTATGCATGCTGATGCTCCGGTTAAACAGTTGTTTTTTATACACTTTTCAGCTTCTTCAATTAAATCTCTTAGTTTTCTTGAAATCCTTTCATCTATTGTAAAAAATGATGATGGTATATTTAAAATAATAGTATTATCATCACAAACAGCTTTTAAAGATTTTTCATTTTCATCACCTGTTTCAATATTATATTTGTTAAGTCCCCATCCCTCAATATAATTTTTATTATTTCCTGAATAAGTTCTTAATTCATCGGTATAATTTCCTGTGAGTTTAAAATTATAATTAACAGGATAACTTGCTACACCATTGCTTTCTATAGTTGAGAACTCACCTAATTTATCATTTTTTATTAAATGCATTGAAATTTTATGACAATGAGAACATTCAACAAATACTGCATATAATTGCTTTGTATTACTTTCGTCAAATTTTACAATTCCCAATACTACATACTTTATCCCCCTATTTTTACAAAATGGGCAATTATATTTGTTTTCATCTATAAAATATTTATTTTCAACATTTTCCATTTGCCTTACACCTTTTACATTTAAAATTTTAATTTTCAACAGGCAACCCTAATCTTTGAAGCGGAATATAGTTAAAATAATAATCACACCCAACACTATGAATATATGCCAAAACATCTTTATATTCAGGTTTTTTAAACCATTCATTAAGAATATAAATATATTCAACCTCAAAATTCAAAGCTGCTAATAGTCTTTTGTATTGTTTTTTTTTGAAGTCGCAGGTTTGCAATTTTTCATCAACCGAACCATCTACTTGCTGATATTTGCACTCAATAATGTAAAAAGTATTATTTAAGATTACATATATAGAATCATCAGGTAATAGCTTTTTTGATAAATAATCTTCCCAATTGACATTATTTTTCTTCAAAAACCTATATAAATCATATTTTACAAATATCATTCCTACCAATTTGTCTTTATAAAAAACATTGTTTTCTTCATCAACTTTATAATTTTCAACACCATTAAGTAATGTTTTTAAATCAGCTTTGCATTCAAAAACCAAACCTGTTTTAGTATTACCACCACCAAATCCTTGTTTTTTCATTAATAATTCCTCACTAAAACTTCTGTAATTTTGCCTCTACCTTTTGCATTAGCATTTACAGCACGAGAAGCAAAAACTTTTTTTATTTTATAATTTGCATACAATTCATTAACCAATTTGGTATCAGAATTTGAAAGCATGAATTTTACACCCCTTGAATCTAATTCATCACAAATATCTCTCAGCTTAAACTGCATATCCAAATCAAAACCATCTTTTGTGTATGAAGTAAAACTCGATGTCTCATTTAATGGAACATATGGAGGGTCAAAATAGACAAAATCGCCTTTTTGAACTTTCTCTAAAATCACTGAAAAATCTGCACATTTAATTTCTGTATTATTAAGTAATTTTGAACAGTTTATTAAATTATTTGCATCAACAATTCTTGGATTTTTATAGTTTCCAAATGGGACATTAAATTGTCCTTGAGAATTTACTCTGTATAATCCGTTAAAACAAGTTCTATTTAAGTATATAAAACGACT
>CALUPH010000015.1 GCA_944322615.1 Candidatus Gastranaerophilales bacterium
TTGAAGGATTTGAGTTTGCTTCTTGAACAGACAAAAGATAAGGGTGTAAATATTTATACGCATGGTGAAATGCTTCGTTGTCATGCATATCCTGAGCTAAATAAATATCCTCATTTGAAAGGGAATTTTGGTACGGCTTGGCAAAATCAACAAAAAGAATTTGATAATGTACCTGCTGCAATTTTATTTACTACGAATTGTATTATGCCGGTAAAAGACAGTTACAAAGATAGAGTATTTACAACATCTGTTGTTGAATATCCTGATATGGTACATATCGGTGAAGATAAGGATTTTACTCCTGTAATTGAAAAAGCAATTGAACTTGGAGGATATAAAGAAGCTAAAAAAATGACAGGTATAAATGGCGGTGATACTTTAACTGTTGGATTTGGACATGGAACGGTTCTTTCTGTTGCTGATAAAGTTATAGAGGCTGTAAAATCAGGTGATATAAAGCATATTTTCTTGGTCGGTGGGTGTGACGGTGCAAGACCGGGAAGAAATTATTATACTGATTTTGTAAAACAAGCGCCAAAGGATTCTATTATCTTGACTTTAGCTTGTGGAAAATACAGATTTAACGACTTAGATTTAGGCGAAATAAGTGGTATTCCAAGATTGTTGGATATGGGACAGTGTAATGATGCATATTCTGCAATAAAAGTTGCTTTAGAATTGTCAAAAGCTTTTAATTGTTCTGTAAATGATTTACCATTATCATTGGTTCTTTCTTGGTATGAGCAAAAGGCTGTTTGTATTTTATTGACTCTTTTATATTTGGGCATTGAAAATATAAAGCTTGGACCGACTCTACCTGCATTTTTGTCTTCAAATGTTTTGAATATATTAGTCGATAAATATAAAATAAAACCAGTTAAAACACCAGAAGAAGATCTTGTGGAACTTTTGAGTGAACGTGGGCGATAATTAAAAAATCTATTTGATATTGAGCAGAGTAAAAAACTCTGCTCTTATTAAAAATAGTAGTTTTACTCTAAGCGTTGGTTAGAATTTTCAACCCGGCTATTCCGCTTATTATAAGGAAAATACATAAAAATTTCATTGCAGTTATGGGTTCTTTAAATAAAAATATGCCCATTAATACTGTTCCAACGGTTCCTATCCCTGTCCATATTGCATAAGCTGTACCAAGTGGTAAATTTTTTAGTGCTAAAGCTAAGAAATAAAAGCTTGTTATCATACAAATTATTGTTATTGAAGATGGTAAAATCTTTGTGAATCCTTGTGTGTATTTTAGTCCAACTGCCCAGCTGATTTCAAATAAGCCTGCAATTACTAAAAATATCCAATGCATTTTGTTTTCCTTTCATTTATATATAAATAAGCCTGAGAGAATATCTTTCCTCCCAGGCTTTTATCCTTCCGTGTACACTTTTGTGAATTTTCTCTCGGACCAGCCGGTATTGCCGCGGAACCCTAGAAAATATTTTGTATTTAATTTTTTATTATATTTTTATTATCTATATAAAAACTAATTAATCAATATTTTCAATTTTATTAGCAAAAAAAATCATTTTAATATTTTTAAACTCAAAAAAGGAGAGAATAATGAATATTAGTAAAATTTCATCAGCTCAAAATTTGCCTTTTAAAGCAAAAGTTACTGTTAATGCACCTGATAAATTATTAAGTAATGAAGATAAAAAATATTTTGAATCTTTAGGTCCTTCTATTGGTAATGAATCAGATTCTTTTGAGGTTTCTATTAGTGATTTAAAACCTAGTGCTATAAATCCATCTGTTTTAGTTTATCAATGTACACAAAGATATGTATCTCCATCTAATCCTTTATATACAAAATCTCAAAGTATTCCTGTTCCTTATGTAAAAGATGGAAAAACTATGGAAGATAAATCTCCTAAAGTATATCTTCAGAAAATTTTTGACAGATTAATAAAAAAATAAATGTTTTCTGTTATTACAATCAATACTCTTTTTCAGATTATTAATGACTTGTTTATAGGCTAATGTTATAATCGAGAAGAAGAGTATTTTTCATGAGTAATAATTTAAATCTTAATAGCAAAAAATATGATTTTATATTTAGGTCACCCGAAAAAATTCTTCCTATAACTTTTTTTATCTTATGTTTTATAGGTAGTTTATTATTAGCTATTCCTTTTTCAAATGTAGGAAAAATAAATTTTTTAGATTCTGTTTTTACCGCTGTAAGTGCTGTTTGTGTTACAGGCTTATCTGTTTTTGATGTTGGCAGTAAGTTGTCTTTGTTTGGACAATTATTTTTAATAATTCTAATTCAACTTGGCGGTTTAGGTATAATGAGTATTTCTTCTATCGTTTTTTTACTCCTTGGTAAAAGAATGTCATTATCATATGCGAAAACGGCAAGAAATATTTTTGATGTTGAAAGTAATCTTGAAATAAAAAATAGTTTGTTTTTGATTTTTAAATTTACTTTCTGGACTGAATTTATTGGCGCATTAATCTTATCATTTTGCTTTATTATTGAAGAGAATAATCTTTTTTATGGATTAAAACTTGGTATCTTTACTGCTATTTCAGCTTTTTGTAATGCCGGTTTCTTTTTGAAGTCTACAAATTTAATTTCTTATAATACAAGTCCGATTATTCTTTATACGATTTCTTTTCTAATAATATTAGGAGGAATTTCTCCTGCTATTTGTGCTTATTTGCCAAACCTTTTAAAGAAAAAGAAAATACCTGCAATGGGCGTTATCGTTTTTTATACTACAATTGTTTTATTATTTGTAGGGACAATTTTCTTTTTAATTTCTGAATACAATGGTGCTTTACAAGGTCTTAATTTTATTGATAAATTCAACAATGCTTGGTTCCAGTCTGTAACAACAAGAACTGCAGGTTTTAATTCGGTTGATTTATCTAATATTAATACTGTTTCATATATTTTATTTATCTTTTTAATGATAGTAGGCGGTTCTCCCGGTGGAACTGCAGGCGGTATTAAGACTGTCGCTTTAGGGATTTCTTATATTACTTTATATAATGTTATTACAGGTAAAAAAAATATTGTAAGAAACAGACTTATACCTAGTGATGTTTTACAAAAAATTGTTACTTTGATTGTATTTTATCTAAGTATTTTATTATTAATTATATTAATGCTTTTAACAACTCAAAGTCTTTCTAACAGAAGTTTGATATTTGAAGCAGTTTCAGCAATGGGTACAGTGGGCTTATCTTTGGGAATTACTTCAAGTTTGGATGAGGTAGGCAAAGTTATTATAATAATTGCAATGTTTTTGGGACGTGTGTTCCCGGTTACATTATTATGTTATATTAATTCAAAATCAGTTGATAGTAATATTGAATATCCAGATGCAAAAATTTCTTTAACTTAATAGGAGTAAATATGTCAAAACAAGTTTTAATAATAGGATTGGGACAATTAGGTTCATCATTGGCAAAAACATTATCTGAAAAAGGAATGGAAGTTGTGGCTGTTGATATAAATAAGGATATTGTTGATAAAACTGCCGTATTTATTGATGATGCAGTTTGTTTAGATGCAACTGATGAAACATCTCTTGAAAAATTGTCACCCAGAGAAAAAGATATAATAATTTGTGCTATAGGTTCAAAAGAACCATCTATATTGGCTACTGCACTTCTAAGACAGATGGGATGCTCAAATATTATTTCAAGAGCTACTGATAAAACTCATGAAAGAATTTTAAAAGCGGTTGGTGCTAAAATGGTTATTAATCCCGATGAAGAGTATGGTAAAAAATTTGCTTATAGAATTCTTTTCCAAAATGAAATCGCTGACGGCAATGATGATGATATACAATTACTTGATATTAATGTTCAACCTTTTATGGTTGGAAAATCCTTAATAGAACTTGCTTTGCCAAATAAATATGGGATTATAGTTGCTGCTATAAAAAAAGGCAATAAACTGACTAAGCCTTTACCTACGGGGATTTTAGAAAAAGATGATGTATTATTACTTGTTTGTACTGAAGCATCTATAGAAAAAATGCTCAAGGAGAATTCATAATGCACTTTTCAAAAAAGATACATTTTTATTTTCTTATATTATTGATTTTTTCAACTGTTATGGCAATAGCAGGGATTAGAGGTTTTTTGCGCTTGGCACCTGCAATAGATGAAATTAATCTTCATAATACTCGTTCATTGTATTATGCGGAACAGATGTTATCAGAACTTGTTGTCAATCGGAATATGAAAAACTTTGAAAATGCAATGCATCTGGAAAAAGCTAATATTACTGAGGTTGGAGAAGCTGATTTGATAAAAAAAATTGAAAAGAATTATAAATCTGCTTTCTCTGGTAATATTAAAAAAGAAGAAGAAATAGTTGATTATATTATTGATTTATCTACAATTAATCGTAATGCAATGAAAAGGGCAACTATTGAAGCTAATCAACTAAGTTCAGTTGGCGCGTGGGTAATTGTATTTTTAACTATATTTATTTGGTTTTTGGGATTTATGCTTATGAAATCTATAGAGAAAGGATTTATTAAGCCTTTGGATGAGCTTAATGATGTTTTGGCAAAATATAATCAAGGCAATAAATTAAGACGTTGTCCAAAACAAGCGCCTAATAAAGATTTTCAAAAAATATATGATTCTGTAAATGTTTTGTTAGATAAATTGAATTAGTTATTATAAAAAGAGGCACTTAATTTAATTAAGTGCCTCTTTTATTATCTATGATACATATTGATTAAAATTAGAAAATGGATTTTGTTTTGTATCCGTCGTTTTTTCTTGTTTTATTGGTTCATCTTTTTCTTTTTGTGGGTTCGTACTTTTGATTGGTTCCGTTTTAACTTGTTTATCTGACTTTTTATTTGTTAGTTTCTTTGTTCCTGCATAAGTTAAAATACCGGCACCGATTGCTGAAAGTACACCTACTATTGCCATATTCTTTTTATTAGCTTTTGTTATTTGAACAATTTTTTTCTTGAGATTTTCATCTTGATTTAGAAGTTGTTGTTGCAGTTCTGCAATTTTGGCATTTAATTTATCTTCTTGACCTTTGAAATCCGCATTTTTTGTTCTTGCAAATAACAATCCGCTAAGACCGGTTAAAGCACCAATGAAGTATGCGCCTATACGACTTTTCATATCTTCATGTTGTCTTTCTTCAATTTCATTTCTTATAAAAGAATCGTCTTTCGCAATTACATCAGCCCGGACAGGTTTTGAATAATCCGGCATCATATGTCTTTCTTTATAAAGTTCATAACTTGATTTATTTGTCGGATGAAGTATTGCATTACCTTTCCAGCCTGTATCCAATAGTTTTAAGTTGTTGAACATTTTTATTTTTGTTTCTTCAGGAGTGTTTACATATGCACTTATTGCGGCTGCTGTTTCTCTTGAAAGGATTGCGTCTTTTAAATCTCTTGCAAAACCTGTGTATTTAAACGCATAATTTTTTGATAGTTCGTCCCAATCATTCCATCCGGTCGGAAAATCTTCTTCTTTCGGATAACTAAATGATAATTCTTGTTTCTTTGCTTCAATAAATTCTTTATATTCTTCTGCAAATTTTATAAAAGCTGAATCGTCATATGTCTCTTCGCCATCTTTTACTGATTTAAATATTGGAAATTCTGCTTTTACTTTTTCTTTTGCATCTTCATCTCCATTTACATATCCATCTATAATCAAATCTACTTGCGATTTTAAAAGATCAAATTCATGTTGAGTTTTAAACGATGTAGCTTTATCTGCTTCATCAGATCTTCTCGGATCAAAGTTCTTTTGCTTGAATCCTTGGGTATTTGTTACTATAGGTGTACAGTAATATTTCATTGCTTCTATATCTGTTAATCCGCAAGGCTCAAATCTGGATGTAAAAACTGCTGCGTCTGCTGCGCTCGCCATTGCATATGCTGGTGCCCATCCGTCAATGTGTACTATTCTTCCTTGTAAGTCAGGATCTTTTAATAATTCTTTTACTTTACTTTCTATTTTTGCTGATTCAGCTCCCTTATCCAGTCCTGCTCCAAGTATGAATATAGCGTTTTTACCTTCTTCTGTTTTGGCAAATTTCTCAAATGCAGTTAATGAAATATCGTGACCTTTTTGTGTATCTATTCTTCCCCAACTTACAAATAACGGTACTTTGTCGCCTTCGCCGTTTTTTATCATTTCTATTAAATCAGGACGAATTACAGGACCATCATATATGCCTTTTGCTTCCGGATTTATTTTTGCTGGTCTGTTTTTATCTCCTGTTGCTATTGTTGTATCTTCCGCAGACAAACGTTCTAAAAGTTTTTGCTTGTTTGAATTTTTGATTCTTCTCATTTCATCAAAAGATACATTTTCAGGATATCTTTCAAATGCAGGATATATGGTTCCGTCTTTATCTGTGCAGTCTTCATTATATCTTGGGTTTGGTAATTTCTTTGTTGCATCTATTGAGTTATCTTCCAACGGATTTAAAATACCGTTAAATATTCCATCTCGATATAATCTCTGTACACTGTGATGAATATTATATGCTGCTTGAGGATTGGTAGCTAAGCTATCTGCGTAATCTTCTGCTACAACACTAAATGATTTTACAAAGCCTTTCCCTTCTGCTCTCTTTTTATCAGCGTGATGCAGTGCTATTTGTGTTGCACTTGCTGTTCCTGTTTCATCCAAAGTTTCTGCTACGAATGGTTTAAAGTAGTTGTCTCCTAACATTCCTTGTTTGTACATTGGATCATTTTCAATCATTTCTATTTGTTTTGGTGTTGCACCTAAGTTGACGAACATATTTTGCATTGAAGTTTCTCCGCAATAGCCAGGTCCTAGGTTATGTCCTACATGTGTTGTTTTTATTTCATCGTAGTCTTTATCTTTTATTGCTTTTTGAACAATGTATTCATGTGTATATGCTGTTTGCGAGTCTGAACAAACTACTGTTGCCGGATTAAAATCTTTTTTGCTTGCGATTAATTCCGGAAGAAGTTCTACAAATGCTTTTGAATTTTTTGCATATGGGTCGCCATTCCATTCATTTGTTTGGCTTTTTGCCCCTGAAGCATATACTGTTCCGCCTTCATATGGCTTTGTATAATGCGCTGTTGCATCATCAAATACAAAATAGTGTACTTTTTCTGCTTCATCTCTTAAATTAAACAGCATAATTTTACTATTTTCATTTTTCCCCCATTGCATACTTTTTTCTGCTATAAGGTCAAGTTTTAAATCTCCGCTGTTTGTATGCAGAATGTAGTCTCCGTCTTCATCTTTTGCAGGGGTTACCTTCCCTGTCTTTTTATCTACATCAGCTCTGTAATATGGTGAAACTACTACTTCATTTTGTGGTTCAAGAAGAAATCCATAGTCTTTCATTACTACGCCAACACCACCTGCTTTTGAGTATGGTGCGACTTCTGCTCCATAAAATATTGCTTGTTCTTTGTTTCTTCCTTTAAAACTTATCGGGGAACGCATGTATTCCGATAATGATACGACTTTCAAATTATTGTTTGTTTTAACTTCATTTGAATCGATTTTACTAACCCACGCACTTCTTTGCATAGGTAATGCAGAATTAATTGAATTTACTCTCATAAAACACCCTATTTAATAAACACACTACAACCTATAAAAACATGTAAAACAAATATTTTGCTAGTGCAAGATTGTAACTTGTAAATAATTATTAAGATTAAGATATCCATAATTTTTGAACTTATTTTTTTGATGAATCGTTATAAAAATTGGAAGCAGAAAAGGTGAGGTTATTATGAAAAAGATAGTTATTTTAGCAATGTTATGTTTCTTCTCTTTTGCAAGTATTCAAAGTGTTGAAGCGAAATCAATTGATTCTCATCATAGAACTAAAGATGCAGGTAAAATTGAAAGAAAAGCCGATTTTAAAAAGCATGATAAGCAAATAAATAATAGACATCATAATTTTGATAAGAAAGATAAACATAAACAATCTATTCATAAAAATAATAAAAAGATAGGTCAATATAATCATAAAAAGCATGAAAAAGTTCATAAACAAAGTCGTCATAAAAAAATGAATCATAATAAAAAACATAATAATTTTCAGAATATGAAAAAACACGATAGAAAAAAATCTTTCCGTAAGTAATTTGTTCCTAAACCCTAATCCTGAGTACTACCCTGCGATTTTTCGCAGGGTATGTTGTAAAAAAATTTATAAAACTATTTTCTATTGATGTTATTATTTTTTTTTTATCATATTATTTAGTTATGAAATATATTAGCCGTTTAATATTAATAATATTTTTATTTTTAATTACAATTAGCGCAAATGCTTTTTGGAAAGATTCATCATCTTTAGAAATAAAAACGGTTGATTCTATTTCTTCAATTAATGTTTTACATCAAGATTATATATGTGCGAAAAACGGTGAGTCATATATATTATCTGACCAACGTAATGATGGTCTGTTTGTAACAGGCAGGAAAACTGATAATTCATTTGGCAATTCTATTAATAGTTTTCTTTTGGGTAATACTGAACAATTTGAAAACTTGTTATCTTATTTGTATAACCAATCATTTTTACATAACAAATCCAAAGTTCATTTCTCTGTTAGTTTATCCGAAATACAGCCGAATGCTCCATAACACTTGTGCTTTAATGGGATTTATTTCCCTTTGCCGTTGTAAATATACGGTGTTTCGATTAGTACAAAAAATTTAGAAATTGGAGATTTTATGAATACAGAATTTTTAATTCAAACTTTGCATGCCGGTTTGATGATTTCTATCATTGGTATGGGAGTTGTTATGTTGTTTTTAACTCTAATGATGGGAGTTATGAGAATTACTGAAAAAGTTATGGCTATTCTTGCAGTTTGGTTCCCAGAAGAAGTTAAAGAAGAACCAAAGAAGAGTGTTAAGTCAAGTTCAGATAATGAATTGGCTATTGCTATTGCTGCAGCCAGAAACTTTCTTATAAAAGGAGGAAATTAATGGAAATGCTTCATTCTTTTGTTGCGGCTCATAATGTTATGATATCTGCAATTTTATTAATTTTTGCATATATCTTCATTGCTACGGAAAAAATACCGAAAGTAACAATAGCGTTATTAGGTGGTGCTATCACAATTATTTTAGGCTTGGTAAGTCAATCTAAAATGGTTGATGGAAATGTAAATCCATTGTATTTCGCTAATTTTGTTGATTTTAATGTAATCTTTTTACTTGTATCAATGATGATAATTGTTTCAATAACTACAAGAAGTGGTGTATTTAGCTGGCTTGCAAATGAGCTTTTAAAACTAACAAAGGGACATCCTGTAAGTGTACTTGTTGTTCTTGGTCTATTTACAGCAGTCGTTAGTGCTTTTTTAGATAATGTAACTACAGTTATTTTAATTATGCCTATTACATTTTCTATTGCAAAAAAATTGGATATTAATCCTATACCATTCTTATTAACAGAAATTGTAGCATCTAACATTGGTGGTACTGCTACTTTAATTGGTGATCCGCCAAATATTATTATTGGTAGCGCTGCAGGATTTACATTTATGGATTTTATAAAAGAACTTACAGGTATTGTAGCTGTTATATTGGTTTGTGTTATTGCTATGTTGGCAATTTGTTTTAGAAAGTCTCTTAAAGCTGATCCTGAAAAGATGAATGAAATTACTAAAATAGACAATACTCATACTATTACGGATAAAAAATTAATGATTCGTTCTTTGATTGTTTTATCGTTTGTAATACTTGGATTTGTTCTTCATGATATGATTCATATTGAAACTTGTATTGTTGCTATGTTAGGCGCAAGTATATTACTTCTATTCGAAAAACCCACCGAGATATTGCGTGATGTTGAATGGAATACAATATTCTTCTTTATTGGTTTATTCATTATCATTGGCGGTTTGGAAGCATCAGGCGGTATTAAATTAATGGCTGAGTGGGTTTTAAATGTTACAAAAGGCTCTGAAAGTGCTACAGCTATGATTATTCTTTGGGCTTCCGGTATTATTTCAGGTGTTATTGATAATATACCTTATACTGCTACTATGGCCCCAATGATTGCTGAAATTCAAAAAGTTATGGGGCAGTCTTATGCTTATCCATTGTGGTGGTGCTTATCATTAGGTGCTTGTCTTGGCGGTAATATGACTATTATCGGTGCTGCTGCTAACGTAATTGTTTCTGAAAATGCAGCCAAAGAAGGTCACCCGATAAGCTTTATGGGATTTCTCAAATATGGTATTCCTATAGTATTTATTTCTCTTGCTATAAGTACTGCATATATTTATATAAGATTTCTAAGATAAGGATTTAAATATGGAAAGGGAAAATAATAAAAACACCAAATATAAAGACTCCCACGGTTCAGAAATATTAGGTGCAATAATATTTACTATAGTATTGATATTGTTGATGTGGGGTGCATCTGTTTGGTTACTCTAATTTGATATAAAAAAGCCACCTATTTAGGTGGCTTTTTTATTATTATATTTCCATCTCTTTTAGATATTTACTCACTCTGAAATCTGCTTCTGTTGATGCTTTAATATCATCTATTGTAAATAGCGGATTTATTTCAGTTAAAACTAATCCTTCCGGAGTTACTTGAAAAACGCATCTTTCTGTAACAATCATATTTACTTCTTTATATGCGGTTAAAGGTAATGTGCATCTTTTCATAATTTTAATTTCATCTTTTGATGTATGTGTCATTGCAACAATAACTCGCTTTGAACCTATGATTAAGTCCATTGAACCGCCAATACCCGGAACAAATTTGCCCGGAATTTGCCATGATGCAATACTCCCTTCTTCATCTACCTGCAAAGCACCAAGTACTGTTGCATCGATGTGTCCGCCTCTCATAATTGTAAAAGCCATTTGTGAGTCATAAAAACTTGCACCTTTGTTTAATTCTACACAGACACCGCCGGCATTTATTATTTTATTATTATAATTAGGACCTTTTTGGTCTTTTCCCAGTCCTAAAATTCCGTTTTCTGACTGAAAAATGATATTCATATTTTCATCAACATAATTTGCAGCTTCGGTTGGTAAACCTATTCCTAAAGTTACAATATCATTTTCCTTGAATTCTTTTGCTATTCTTTTTGCAATAATTTCTTTGATTTTTTCTTTTGTTAAATTTTGCATTGTTAAGGTCATTAGTTTTCCTCGCTATTAACAATGTAGTCAATAAATATTCCCGGGATTACAACTTCATTTGGGTCTATTGTCTCAACAATTTTTTCTGCTTGCACAATAACAACGTCTGCAGCTGTTGCCATTGATGTATTAAAGTTTCTTGTTGTTCCTTCATATTTTACATTGCCATATTTATCAACAATTGTTCCATAAATAATTGCTATATCTGCACCTAACGGCTCTTCAAAAATATATTTCTTTCCGTCTATTTCTATTGTTTTTTTACCGTTCTCTAAGATTGTGCCAACACCTGTCGGAGTCAAAACACCACCTAACCCAGAGCCTTTTGCATGGATTTTTTCAACTAATGTTCCCATAGGGTAAAATTCTACTTCGATTTCTCCGGAGTGCATTTTTTTCCCTGTTGTTGGATTTGTTCCGATGTGTGTTGTAATAACTTTTTTTATCATTCCGTCTTTTTGTATTAATAAACCTTTGTCTTTATCGGGGAATGATGTATCATTACAGATTAATGTTAGACCCTTGATATCTTCATCTACTATAGCATTGATAATTTTATCAGGAGTACCGCAGCTTAAAAAACCTCCAACCATAATTGTTGAATTATTTTTTACCAATTTTGCCGCTTCTTTTGCTGTGATTATTTTTTTCAAAGAATATTCCACCCTAAATCGACTTTCTTCCTTGTTAATACTAACATAAACTTTTATGCATTTTTTATTTATTAACAATTTGTAATGTCTTATTTCGCTAAATTAAAGAATATTATCTATTTAACGATAATAATATTTAAAGAATATTTGAATTTCGGAATTGTTAATAATGGATTTTCAGAGTGTAAATGGTAAAGAACTAAGTTTTGATTTGAATCTTAATTCTCCTGAAAAAGAAGAAAATATAGTTCCAAATATAGAACAATCTAATATTGAAAATGTGCAAAAAACGCCCAATAATCCTGTTTATTGGCAAAATTCCGTTGGCATAAAAAATAAAGTAAGTTTTAAGGGTAATAAACATAATTCGAATATTGAAGATAAAACAAAAGAACTTATAGAACGTGGGGTTCCTGAAGAATATGCCAAATTGCTCGCAGAAAGTTGTATAGATCCTCAAAGTGGTTTATTTAGTCCGATTTCAGACGATTTAATTGATTTCTTTTATCCTGTTCAAATGGAAAAGGGAATTAAAGGGAAGTTTAGTTACTTTAAGAATAATTTAAAAAATAAAATGGTTACTCGTTCAAAAGTTGAAATTTTTATTGATTGTAATCCTGTAAGTATTATGGATTCAGTTAAAGATGGCAACGGAAATTTTAATGAGACTAATCTTGATTATTTATACAAAGTTATAAAAATGATAAGAGATAATTGTAGTTATTGTTCGCTTTCTTTTTTGGATATTAAACAAATTATAGATATGATAAAAGATAAGGATGGAGTTGTTTCTCCTGCAAAATTTAAAAGATTTGAGTCTATGTATAAGAAAAATTCTGAAGATGAAATAGAAAAAGTGCTAAATTCTTTGGACTCTTTTCCTGATGATAAGCAGGATGTTATATTTAGCACTTGTATGAATTTTTTTGAAAATGAAGGGGTTGGAATAGCTAATTTCTCCGCTTTTTCACATTATTGTTTTGATGAAAACGGCAATAGAATACCTGAAAATATAGAGTTTGCAAAGAATTTGACTCACTTAAATGAAAATTTAGTGTTCGAAAAAGAGTTCTTTGATTTATGTAGAAAATACCCAGAGCTTAAATCTTTTATTATAGAAATTATTGAAAATATTGAATATCAGGACTCATTAGATATTATGGTATCTTTTATAAATTCGCAGATTGAAACAGAAGGCGCATTATCTGATCTTGCAAAACAAAAAATGATTGCCTATTCTTCATCGGGTAATGATTTGGATGGGTTTTCTTATGTATTTGATTTTTGTTCAAATGATAAATCAAGGGGAAAAGAAGGGTTTGATAGTGAAATGTTTGAAAAAGTAATTCAGTTAAGAAAAATTATAAATGATTTAGATGCAACTGATAGCCATAAACGTGGTAAAGACTATATAGGTATAATAAATGGGGATATAAAACCAAATGAAATTAATTTTAAGAATAAAGTTAATTTGTTGAAAGACTTAGAAAAAATTAATTCTTACATTGTACATAACAATATTGATGGGTTCCAAAATATAGATTCTGTTATAGCTGCGATTGATTCAAGTTTAAAACTTGAAGATATTTCACTGCCTATAAAGGAGGAAAGTAGGGTTGAATTTGATAAAAGAATATTATATTCAAATAGTAATTATACAAAATTTGAAAATGTAATTATATCTTCTATTCCAATGTTAGAAAAAATGGTACAAGGTGAAGGTCTTCCTCTTTTGTATTCAAGAGCTGATTTTTTGGAAGCTTTATCTTCAATATGTCAAAGTGATGAAGATAAAGCAATATTAACTCAAAAGGTTGGAATAACTCCAATTATCGAAGATAATGGAGTTGATAAGCAAATTACAGGATATGATGGTTTAATACAGCTTGATAATTTAGATTTGAGTAATCCAAAAGAAAAACAGATATACACTTTATTGCGCAAATTTATTTATGAAAATAAGGTTATAACAGGAAATAAAGAGTTTGATGAACAGCTAAATACTATTATTAATGCTTTTCCTGAATTTATAAATATAATAGGAAAAAAACAACACGGTACTCATAATTATACTCTTGATGTACATTCTTTATTAGTTTTAGCATATTCAATTAATAATCCGGATTATTTGTCTAAACTTAATTCATTAGATAGATCTTTATTAAAGGTTACTTCATTATTTCATGACATTATGAAAAACGAAAATGTTGTTGATAAAGGACATCAAAATTTATCATCTTTATATACCAGAAGTATTTTAAGCAAAATATTTACATCATCAGAAATTTTAGATAGAGTATTTGGTTTGATTGATAATCATCATTGGTTACAAGAGTATTCACAATCAAATAAAAAGGAAAATACGGCACAAGAACTTGCCTTTAAGTTTAGACGTCCTAATGATTTTGATATAGCTAAAATAATGGCAGAGTCTGATTTGAAAGCTGTTAGTTCTTCTTTTTATGATCTTCATAAATCAATGCTTTCAGATGAAAAACTTGGATTAATTAATAAAAATATTAATTATATTTATTCTAATGGGAACGCAATATTTTCAGATTATATTATTAAACCATCTTGTTTGGATAATTGTATTGTTAATAAAAATGGTAAAGAATTCAGATTGATAAATATGCATGAAATTCCTGAAGGAACAGACATGGGACAATATGGTTTTATGAAAGGATTAAAAAAGGAAAATCTTACTTTTCTTGTCCATATGGTAGATGAAAACAGTATTTATAATAGTTTATCTACTGTAAAACTTCTTACTTCTCCGTTTAATGGCGGTGTATTATCTGAATCGATTATCACTCCAAAATATAAACGAACTTATCAAAACAGAAAATATGGTGTTTTATTATCTCAAGAAAATGTGAATCTTGTTAATGAGGCTAATTCTAATCAGGGTTCGGGAATTCAAAAGGATTTTTCTAATGTAATGTCGCTAATATTCGATGATTGTTCTTCTAAAAAAAGAAATAATTTCAGAATAGAATTATTAAAAAATTTAGGAATACCATATTCTGATGTATCTGATGAAGAATATGCAGAATTTTTCAAAAATGTTTTGGCATATAGAACTTCTCTTGCTCAAATAAGACCAAATGAAAAATACAAAATCGGAAATATTATTATTACAGGAGAACAATTGAGTTCTGCTTTGTATGATTATCAAATGAGTTTAATTAACGTAAATGAAAAAATTCATAATGAAATTGTTGGTTATTTGCCAAAAATTCAAGCTGTTGTTGCAAAAGCTCAAAATATTGATGAACTTCCGGATGAATTATTGAAATTTGCAAACGAAAACAACTATCCAATTCTTTTGATATAGTTTATAGTATTATTTGAATGTAGTTTTAAGAGGTTGATAAATGTCCAGAATAAGCTTGTGTATTACTTGTGATAATAATTATGCAAAATATGCAGGGGTAACTATTGCTTCTATCTTATCTAATGCTTTAGAATCTGATTCTTATAAGTTTTATATTGTTGCAAGTGATATTTCAAATGAAAGTAAAGAAAATATATTACAACTCATAAAAATAAAAAACTTTGAAATAGAGTTTATTTCTCCAGAAAAAGACTTATTTCGAGAATATACAAACACTAAAACTACAGATTATTTAACTTTGGCATCGTTTTACAGACTAAAATTGGCCACTTTAATTCCAAATGAAGATAAAATTATATATTTGGATTGCGATACCGTTGTGAATACAAGTTTATCTTCATTATTTAATACAAATATTGATAATTATTTTTGTGCCGGTATAAAAGATGTAGGTTATAAAAGACTTGGTAAAAGACTGGGATTGACACAAGAACAAACATATATAAATTCCGGTGTTTTGCTTATAAACTTAAAAAAATGGCGTGAAGATAATGCTGAATTAAAATTATCTGACTTTGCAAAAGAACATCCTGAAAAATTATCCTTGGGCGATCAGGATTTGATTAATATATGTTTTGCAAATGAGATATTGTTGTTAGATGGTAAATGGAATGTTCAAGTTGTGAATTTTTGTTCACGTTCTGATTATTCTAATGATTTTAAAATATTGCACTATATGGGCGGTTCAAAGCCTTGGAAAATGGGATCTTATATTCCGCTTAAAAAATATTATTTTAAATATTTGAAAATGACACAATGGGAAAGTCCTGATATTATTTGGCATTTAAAATCTAATATACTTGGTGCGTTATTGTATTTTAAGCATAGACCTTTATTTATGTTTCGCCCAGGGTTCTATAAATCTTTGTTCTATTTATTAATAAGAAAATAATTATATATTTTCTCTGGTCCATAAAGGGTATTATCTATAAATACTACCCTTGTTTTAACATGTAAAACTTATATAAAGATTTTAATAAAACGATGATTCTATTTGTTGTTTATGTTATACTATTTTAAGATAAAGTGATATTTATTATCACTTTTGTTCATTATAAATAAAAGATTATGGGAGATAAAAATGGCTATTGCAACGTTAAGTGAAATTTCGGATAAAGTAGAATTTAAACCTGGAAAATGGCAGCACGAAATTAATGTAAGAGATTTTATTCAAAAAAACTATACATTATATGAAGGTGATGCAAGCTTCCTCGCTGATCCTACAAAGGCTACAGTTCAATTGTGGGAAGAGTGTTGTGAACTTTTCAAAAAAGAACGTGAAAATGGCGGTGTCCTTGATATGGATACTAAAGTTGTATCAACAATTACTTCGCACAGAGCAGGTTATATTGATAAAAATTTAGAAAAAATTGTAGGACTTCAGACAGATAAACCTTTAAAACGTTCAATGCAGCCTTTTGGCGGTATCAGAATGGCAGAAGGTGCTTGTAAATCATATGGTTATGAAGTTGATCCTGAAGTAACTGAAATATTTACAAAATATAGAAAAACACATAACCAAGGTGTTTTTGATTGTTATACTCCTGAAATGAAAGCTGCAAGACACGCTGCTATTCTTACAGGACTACCTGATGCATATGGTCGCGGAAGAATTATAGGTGACTATAGAAGAGTTGCTTTATATGGTATTGATAGATTAATTGAAGACAAAAGAGAACAGCATGCTTCATTAGATGGCGAAATGAATGCTGAAAAAATTCAATTAAAAGAAGAAATTGCAGAACAAATAAGAGCACTTCAAGAAATAGCTGAATTAGGCAGAATATATGGTTTTGATATTACAAAACCGGCTCAAAACGCTAAAGAAGCAATTCAATGGTTGTATTTTGGTTATTTGGCAGCTGTAAAAGAGCAAAATGGTGCTGCTATGAGTATCGGCAGAACTTCTACTTTCTTAGATATTTATATCGAAAGAGATTTAAAACGTGGTCTTATAACAGAAGAAGAAGCTCAAGAAATGATTGACCATTTTATTATGAAATTAAGATTGGTTAAATTTGCAAGAACACCTGAATATAATTCTTTATTCTCGGGAGATCCTACTTGGGTTACTGAATCAATTGGCGGTGTTGGTATTGACGGTCGTCCTTTAGTTACAAAAAATTCTTTCAGATATTTACATACACTTGAAAATTTAGGCACAGCACCTGAACCAAACCTTACTGTACTTTGGTCTACCAGATTGCCTAAAGCTTTTAAAGAATATTGTGCAAGAATTTCTATTGCTACTTCATCTATTCAATATGAAAACGATGATTTAATGAGGGTTACTCATGGTGATGATTATGCAATAGCTTGCTGTGTATCATCAATGGTTGTTGGTAAAGAAATGCAGTTCTTCGGAGCTCGTGCTAATTTAGCAAAATGTTTATTATATGCAATTAATGGCGGTGTTGATGAAAGATTAAAAAAGCAAATCGGACCTAAATATCGTCCTATTACTTCTGAATACTTAGATTTTGATGAAGTTATGGAAAAATATGATGATATGATGGAGTGGTTAGCAGGTCTATATGTTAATACTTTAAACGTAATTCACTATATGCATGACAAATATTGTTATGAAAGAGCACAAATGGCATTGCATGATAGAGATGTAAAACGTTACTTCGCAACAGGTATAGCTGGACTTTCTGTTGTTGCTGATTCTTTATCTGCTATTAAATATGCAAAAGTAAGAACAATAAGAGATGAAGACGGCATTGTTGTTGACTATGAAGTAGAAGGTGATTTCCCTAAATATGGTAATGATGATGACAGAGTTGACCAATTAGCTGTTGATCTTGTAAAAAGATTTATGGCTAAGATAAGAAAACACCATACTTATAGAAATTCTATTCCTACAATGTCAATTTTGACAATTACATCAAATGTTGTATATGGTAAAAAGACAGGTAATACACCGGATGGCAGAAAAGCAGGTATTCCATTGGCTCCGGGTGCTAACCCAATGCACAGACGTGATACAAACGGTGCTGTTGCTTCTTTAGCTTCAGTTGCTAAATTACCTTTTAATGATGCTCAAGATGGTATTTCAAATACATTCTCTATTATTCCTAATGCTTTAGGAAAAGATGAAGTATTTATGGGTGACCTTGCAATTGATTTGGATTGCGGTTGCTGTGAAGATAATATTAGATAATTAATAGAAAGAGGTTTTATAAAATGGCTACAATGCAAGAAGAAAACTTAATTAATCTTTTAGATGGTTATGTTGAAAAAGGCGGTCATCATTTAAACGTTAATGTTTTTAATCGTGAAACATTATTAGATGCTCAAAAACATCCTGAAAAGTATCCTCAATTAACTGTTAGAGTTTCAGGTTACGCTGTTAACTTTATTAAATTAACAAAAGAGCAGCAAGATGATGTTATTTCAAGAACTTTCCACTCAGATTTGAGTTGTGGATGTTAATTAATTCTTATAAAAAAGAGACTGTTTAAACAGTCTCTTTTTTATTATTTCTAAGTTAATATGGTATTGATATATACACCATAACACCAATAATTATTAACATGCTAAGTATAAAAAATATAAAAAAGAATATAACATAAGGTGGTTGTGAACTATATGCGTATAGAAGTTGCTCTTTTGCATTAAGACCCTTGCCATATTGTATATAGTTTTCTATGTCTTTTTTTGCAAAATAATAGTTTCCAAGTATTTCATATTTAAAATTTGGAATTTCTCTTGAAAATTTTATCAAATCTAAAATAAACTGGTACGGGCATCCATAAAGTCGATTTGTTGAGTCTACTAAAAATTTAATGCACTTTTTATCAGTTAAATTAATTTTTATGAGTGTATTACTTTTTATCTCATTTCTTCTGCTTATTATATTTTTATTAATATTTGCGATTGCTTCAAATGAAACTATATCATTCTTGAAAATTATTTCTCTTTTTGACTCTATTAACCCTTTTTTGTATATTATTTCGATGTGACTATGTGATATTCTTATTTCAGATACATATTCTGAACTGTTAATAAGATTGAAAATAATAACAAGTATAAAAATGGCTATGAATATACAATTCTCTATTTGAAAATTTTTGCCATGTATTTGGCATAGAAATATGTATATCCCTGCCAATATCGTGATTAAAATAACGTATAGTAATAATGTAATATATTTTTGTTCAGCTTTTATTTTTATCATTTTACAATAATACCTTGTTGAAAAAAATTATAAACATCTGAATTATTGATGTTCTCCAATAATTATTTGTATTTTTTGCAGGCGGTAATCCACTTTTCTATATTAATTAAATCGTTTTTATCATATGTAGGATTTGTATGCCTGAATTCAGGAGTCTCTTCTGCTTGATCTTGTATGTATTGTAGTATTATTTCTTTATGTTTATAAAAATCTTGAAGTGCGGAGTTAAAATCTGATAAATAATATTGGGCATAACCTCTTTGAAAATATGCGTTGGTATATTTGTATTTTATGTGCGTGATTACATAGTCATAACATAATTTCATTTCTTCATAGTTCTTTGTCTTTTTGTATAATCTGCCAAGCAGAGAGTATAATTCGATATCTCTTTTGCCTATAAATTTAAAATTATGATATTTCCTGTATATAGATTTTGAATCAATATATTTTAACCCTTCTTTTGCAACTGTTATAGCTTTATCATATTCTTTTAACTTGTTATAACAGTATGCTTTATCTAAATAAGTTTCTGCTGTGTTAGAAAAGTAATCTTCTGCTTTATTTAATTCATTGATTGCTTCTTGATACTGATTCTTCTTTGTTCTCAATTCGTAAGCTTGATTATAATGTTTCATATATGCTTGTTCTTCTTTTGTCAGTTTCCCAGCAGGCATGGACAGATAACCCATGAAGCATAAATTTCCTATTAAAATAAATATCAAAATAAGGTATATAATTTTGATAATTTTGGGCTGACTTTTATAGTCATATTTTAATTGTTCACTAAAAGGAAGTTGCTTTTTATATATACTGTAGTTTTCTATATCCTTTTTTGCAAACTCATAATTACCATTTATTTGATATTTAAAGTTAGGAATTTCTATTGAATTTTTTATTAGATCTAAGATAAATTTATATGGACTTCCCCATAATTGGTTTGAAGAGTTCTGTAAAAATTGGACTTGACTTCTATTTTTAAGCTCAATTGTAACTACCGAATTGCAATAGATGTAACTGGTTTTTCCTGAATTTACTTTATTAATAGTTACTATTGCTTCGAATATTTCTATATCATCTTTTAATATTCTTGTTCTTTTTGTTTCTTTCTGCTTTTTTTTGTATATTAATTCAATGTAATCTGCTGATATTATTATGTCAGATACATATTCAGTTTTATTCTTTATTGACGTGAAAATAAATGGAACAATAACGAATAAAAATATTCCTATTAGCGCATAAATATCAGAACGGGTTTTGCTGCTAATATCGGTTTCTGTCATAAACATGAAATATCCTATACAAACGGATATTACCAATATTGCAATAAGAGCAAGAATTGATATAAAAACTGAAAACTGATGCTGAACTTTTATTTTTATCATTTTACTATAGTACCCTATTTTTAAATATGATAAACAGCTAAATTATTGATATTTTTTTTATATAATAAAGATTATGACAGGACAAATATTTGGAAACGTTCATTCTATAGAATCTTTTGGGACTGTTGACGGTCCTGGTATTAGGCTTGTTGTTTTTTTACAAGGTTGTCCTATGAGATGTTTATATTGCCATAATCCTGATACTTGGTCTTATGAGGAAAATAAAAAAGTTTTTGTATCTGAAATTCTTGATAAATATGACAGTATAAAAGAATTTCTAAAAAATGGCGGGATAACTGTAACAGGCGGAGAACCTTTATCTCAAATAGATTTTGTTACAGAACTTTTTAAACAGGCAAAACAGAAGAATATTCATACTGCTCTTGATACTTCGGGTGTTCTATTTAACAGAAAAAATTTAGCTCAGTTTGATAGGCTTTTAAAATATACTGATTTAGTATTGTTAGATATTAAGCATATTAATGATGAAGAACATAAAAAGCTTACGGGGTTCTCTAATAAGAATATTTTAGATTTTGCGATGTATCTTTCAGAAAAAAATATTCCGATATGGGTAAGGCATGTTGTTGTTCCAACTATTACAGATGATGAAAAATATTTAAAAGCGCTTGGAAAATTTCTTGCAAATATAAAATCTTTAAAAGCTTTAGATGTTTTACCTTATCATAATATGGCAATTTCAAAGTATGAAAATTTAAATATTGATTATCCTTTAAAAAATATTTCTCCATTAACAAAAGAAGAAGCAATGAAAGCACGTCAAATTATTATCAATTCTTATAAACAAGCTAAACAAAATTGATTTTTGTATATTAAACAAAATGGTAATGATTTTAATGTAATTAGTGTTTAAAATGGAAATATGCAAAACTTTGAATGGTTTGATAGTTTGAATAAACCCTACTTAAGTCCGCCAGATTGGGTATTTATGCCGGTGTGGACAATCCTTTATGCAATGATTATTCTTTCTTTGTTTTTATTTTTGAAAGGCGGTCTTTATAAAGGGAAACGGTTACCTTTATTCTTTTTTATTGTTCAAATTCTTCTTAATTTTTCTTGGTCACCTGTATTTTTTGGTTTGCAAAATATATTAGCAGCTTTTCTTATTATCTTTTTAATGTATATATTTATTATTCTGACAATAATTACGTTTTATAAATATTCTAAAATATCGGCATTATTGTTAATTCCATATTTAATATGGGTAAGTTTTGCTGCATATTTAAATTTTGCTTATTTAGTGTTAAATTAAAACTTGTTATTAAATATAGTAAACAAGAAAGGTAAGATATATGAACACTAAGCCGATAGGATGCAATACTCCTACTTTAATTAAAATAAGAACTAAAGATGATAAAAAAGAACATTTTATTAATTCTTCAATGATTGTTGCATTTGAACCTTCAAAAAAAGATGAAGATACAGATATTGTTTTGTTAAACGGAAAAACATATACAATAAAGGGAACACCCGCTCATCATGCTGAATCATACAGACAAGATTATAATCAGGGAAATTCTATATTGAATTTACTTCGTTAATCTATAATATATTTCTTAATTCATTAAGGCTGGCTATTTCGTAGTCAGCTTTATATTCTGTTTTGTTTATTTTTCTGTTTGGATTAAACCAACAAGTCTTTATGCCTGCGTTGCAACCGCCTTTTATATCTGAAGAAAGAGAATCTCCTATTATAATTGTATTTTTATTATCAAAGCCGGGTATTTGTTCAAAACAACAATTGAAAAATTCTTTTGTTGGTTTTTGATAGCCGATTATGTCTGATACAAATAAATCTTTGAAATATTCAATTATTCCGGCAGCAGTGAGTCTTTTTCTTTGAGTATCAATTAAAGAATTTGATACTATATATAAATCATATTTTTCACTAAGATATTTGATAATTTCAACTGCACCCTCTATTAATTTATATTCTGTCTTAAAATATTTTTGGAACGCTTCTTCAAATTCAATTCCGTCAATATCTATACCATATTCTTTAAATAATTCGGGAAATCTTTTTCTGAAGATATCCTCACGGGTAATAACTTTTTTCTCAAATTGTCCCCATAAAAATTCATTCTGCTCCATATAATGAGCTATCATTTTATCTGTAAATTCAATGTTGAAATCTTTACAACATTTTAGTATTGTTGCTTTTGCACTTTCGTAAAAATCAAAAATGGTATCGTCAATATCAAGCAAAACTATTTTCATATTATTTTAACGTTTTTTCTAATAGGTCATTATATACTTCAATCGTTTGAAAACAAATCGGAAGTTTCCTTTTTAAAAGACTTTTTATTGTGATTTTAAAGCTTTTTAGCATAGCATCATCTAAATTATTTCTTTTGTTTAATGCTTTTTCTATCTTTTCTCTAAAATCTGCTTCTCTTGTTCTTTGTTCAATTTTGTCTGCAATAAATATGATTTCTTCAAAATCTGTCATATTTATTCTTCCTATAGTATGCCATCTGATAGAAGAAAGTATTTCTTTATCAGTTACACCATAGTCTCTTTTGGCTATAATTTCTCCAACAGGCGCATGCCAAGTTTTGTAGCTTAATTTTTCACATTCTTCAAAAGATTCTTTGTATTTTTCCAGTTCTTCATTAGTAAGACATTTTGCACAATCGTGCAAAAGCCCTGCCACTTGTGCTTTTTCTATATCCAGATTAAATCTTTCTGCAAGCTCCATTGCTTTTTCCATTGTTCCAATGGAGTGAATATATCTTTCATAGGAAAGACAAAGTTTTAGTTTTTCTTTTATTTCTTCAATGCTATATGTTGTATACATTATTTCGTTTTATATATTCTGCTACCTTCTTTGGTACTATATCACAAATATCCTTGCCTTGCTTAATTCTTTCCCTTATTTCACTTGATGATATATTAATATATGGCATTTTCATTAATTGATATTCGTACCCTTTTTCCTTTAGCTGTAAGTATGGGGTTTCATCAAAATTATCTTCTCTTACAAAAAGAATAAATTTTATTAAATCTTTCAATTTTTGAGATTGGTTCCAAGATTCAATCTTTCTAAAGGCATCTGTACCGATAATAAAGTTTATTTTCTCTTTCGGTTTTACAACTTGATATATCTGCAGAATTGTATCATAAGTATATGATGGTCCGTTTCTTGTATATTCTATTGCTGAAACCTCAAAATAAGGGTAGTCTTCCAATGCTAGTTCTACCATGTTTAATCTGTGTATTGCATTATCTGTATCAAAATTTTTTAAATCTTTATGTGGTGGTTTGAATGCAGGTATGAATACAATTCGCTTGAATCCAAATTGTTCGATTGCATATTTCGCTACTTCTATATGGGCATTATGAATTGGATTAAAACTGCCTTGATATAAACACTCACTCATTTTTTTCCCTATTTCGAAAAATGTAATTCTTCAACTATTGCCAATATCTTATTTAAAAAGATTTTATATCCGCTTCTATTTGCTTCACCGGAAAGAACAATATCTGCATCTTTTCTGCAAGGTCTTATATATATTTGAGCTTTTTCTGAAGCATTTTCATATATTTTATGAGCAGATTCCCCAAGTCCTCTTTCTTCTGCTCTTATATAAAATCTTTCTTTTTGTATTTCGCTGTCAATATCAACATATATTTTAAAGTCAAAAGCATCTTTGATTTTTTCTGTAAGTGTAAATAAACCTTCAGAAATAATAATTCTTGAAGGTTCAGCTAAAGTATAATTATCCCATCTGATTGTAGTTCCTGACATGTCATATTTGGGAAGCATTACAGATTTACCAGACAATAATTCATTAATATGTTTATACATTAAATCTAATTCAAGCGCTTCAGGAACATCAAAGTCATAATTCTTTGCAAATTCTGCCATTCCTCCGGCTTTTTTAACTTCTTCTGAACGGTCATAATAATAATCGTCAGTATTAACTCTTGTTATTACATTTTCTGAGTTAAATAATTTAGAAAAAATTTCGATAGTATCAATAATATCCAAGGTAATAGTCGATTTCCCGCTTGCTGTTTCGCCTGCAATACCAATAGATGCTGAACGTTTTATTTCTCCGGTTATAAATCTTGCAAGCTTTCTTATTGCAAAAGGTTTATATGATAATAATACTGAATTTTTTGAATTTAGTTCATCTTCAAATATTTTAAATAATCGACTTTCTATATCATCAGTCTTATTAATTGGGGAAGAAACATACTTATTATAAAATTGTTCTTGTATTTCAATTTCTCGACTAAGTGTATCTGTCACGATTAAGTTCCTTTTTTGTTTACTTAGTTTTTCATGAATATACCAAAACAAAATATAAAACAAAATAATTTTATTTATTTTGTAACGATAAATGTATGTAAAATTTACAAAAACTGTTAATGAAAATTGACTTGTTATAAAAAAATAATTATCATTATAGAATAGGTTACACGGAGTAAACATTAATTATGAGATTGGTAGATAAACTCAAATTATTTGAAAGACAGCTTGTATTTATGAAGTGGGGTTCAAGTGAAGGTTATGGCAGAATCAACTACGTAGGTCATGATTTTCTTGAGTTTGAGGTTTTTGATACTGATGAGCTTGAGTATACTGATAAAATATTAATTAATGCTCAATTAATATTAGAAGTAGTTGTTAAAGGTTCTGATATTGCAAGAATTCTTGCTGAGTATGCCGCTTCTTTGCCTGACCATAATAAAGATAATGTATAATATTAAGCAACACCTTGTTCTGACAAAAATTGCCATTTTGCTCTATCATCAGTAGTTTTACAATAGAATGAAAAAGGCATGCTGCTTATAAAGTTGAAAAATTCATATGAGCATTCTTCTCTATTGAATTTTTCGCCTTTGTTTTTCATTGCTTGTATAAATTTATCTGTTATTTCCATTGTATCTTCAATTGCTTTGCCTATTTCTTCATTTCCCATTGGATAAGAATCATATTGGCTTGCAAATGTAGAGAAATAATTGATGTTTGTTAATGCATACAATACATTACCTAAATTTGCCGGTACTTTATTTTTGTCCATATCTATAAGATTTATTGAACCTTGTTCTTCATCTAATAATAAATTATTAGAGTTTAAATGATCAAAGTGATATCCTGCTTTTTCTGCTGCCTTGATATCATCGATAAGCTTTTCGTATGCCGAAACAGGAAGTTGTGCTGTTTTGTGAATTGTTGAAGCATATTGTTCTTTTCTTTCTATTGCTTCGTATGGTATTTCACCTTCTCTGAGTTTTCCGGTTTCTTCTATATATATTGCCTGAGAAGGTGGAACTCCTATTGGTTTTCCTGTCTGTTTCTTTAGTACTTCTATTCTAATTGGGAAACCATCATCTGTTTCAAGCTCTATATTTGCTACTTCTTGACCTATATTTACATTTAGATTCTTATCTTCTGTATCTTTTATCTTCGCATTTTCAAAATCATAATTTCTTTGAGCTTTCATATTAGATGTTCTAAGAATATAATCTTCGTTCCCAGGTATAATATAAGCACTATGAGAAAAACCTGAACCTAATTTGCAATCGGGATTTGTTAAAATATCAGGTAGTTGGGTTTTTATAAAATCTGTTTCTTGTGCCCATTTTATAAAAGAATTATTGTTTGCAGATTCACTGCCTTTAAAACTTACATTATTGCTTGAACGTACAAATGTATCTGATTTCAAACCAATTTGTTTTTGTGGATTTCTATTTTGTATATTATTAATGCTTACAAATTTTATCGGATTTATGTTTAGCATATTTTTCTCCTGTTAATTTATTATGTCTTTTTAAATTAACTGAAGAATTGAAATTGCTTAAATGAAGCGGATATTTTTATAAAGTTTACATTAATCTTTAAAATTAGGGAACATATTTAGTGTTCCATCATCATTACGCCAATTGAACCAGCCTACTTTTGCCTGTTTTGACATATCATTAACAGAGGCTAAAAGCCAGTTGCCTCTTATTACTGTGAAACTTATGTATTTGGGATAAGTTAATTCTTCTAATACTTGAGAATTTGTTGATTCTGAAGCATATAAGACTTTCTCTTCTTTTGGTAAATCATTAAATATTCTTATTCCGTATTTCTTGCCGTATTTATAAAAAAGTTCTTTATAAGTCATAAAAGAATTTGGTGTTTCGTTATATACCCAGCCTGTTTCACCTGTTTCTTGATTTAGATATACATTATACCAGTTATTACCAGGGTTTTGATCAACCGTTAATAAAGCAACATTATTAGATGGAACATGTGCTATATATGAAACTTTTCTCATATCAATAGAATTTACTATTGCTGATTTTTTTAGATCGTCATAATTTACTTCTCTTATAACATCAGATTCCGCATCAGGATATTTATATACTGTATAACTTTTAGGCATATTTAATGTGCCTATTCCGTAATATTTTATGCTTTTTGTGCTTGATGGTATTATATCGGCAAATGCTGATGTCGAAAATATAAATAATATTAGTAATATTAATAACGAAAAAATCTTTTTCATAGTTCTATTATATCAAAACTTAAAGAATAAAGTCTATTATAATTCTTTTCCTAATTTAATTTGTATATCGTTTATAAGTTCTTGGGTATTTTTTAAAAGTTCTTCATAGGTTCCGTTATTATAAATGACATAATCCCAATCTTTAATATTATCAAGAGCTGTCTCTGTAGTATCATTTTTAGATGATAAAGTACCTCTTTTGCTTCTTGTTTCTTCACTTGCTTCGACACGTACAGAATAAGCTCCATGTTGTTTGAATAAATTCAATTCGTGCTCTACTCTTATATCTGTAACTATAGTATTACCTTCATACGCTATAATTGAGTTTAGCCAATAATCAGGATTTTGAGCCCTTCCCCAATCTCCAAGTTCAATTAAATCTTGTCTGTATTGTGATTTGTTTTGTTCTATTTCTTCTAAAGTCAGACCGGTTCTTTCGGCATATTGCATTTTTATAGCATCAGCAATGCCAATTCTTTTGAAAGATTTGAACTTCTCTAATAAAATTTTTGCAACAGTATCTTTTCCGGAAAATTGTTTTCCGGAAAAGACTATAATTTTTCTATTATTCTTCATTCTTAATACTTAGACTGATTCTTCTGTCATCAGGGTTGAATTTTAGAATTGTAGTTTGAATTTTATCACCGACTTTTAGGATTAAATTCTTTTGATTTTGATATTCTATAAGTTCGTTGTTAGGAAGTAAAGCTTCAACACCGGGGAATACTTCTACAAAAGCACCGAAATGTTTGATTCTTGTAATAGTACCTTCAATTTTATCACCGTCTTTTATTTTGTCTTTTGCTTCCAGCCAAGGATCTTTTTCCAAATTCTTTAAGCTTAAACTAATACGTTGTTTATCTTGATCAATAACTATAACTTCAACATCAACCATATCGCCGACTTTAAGAATATCTGAAGGATGATCTACCCATCTCCAAGAAATTTGAGATAACGGTAACAATGCATCTACTCCGCCAATATCAATAAATGCGCCGAAATCGGTAATTCTTACAACTTCGCCTTTTACTATTTGTCCGATTTTTACAGTTTCAAATAAATCTTTTTTAGTTTCTTCTTTATCTTCAGCATATACTTTTCTGTTTGAAAGAATAAAGTTGCCTTGTTGAATATCCATAGTAAGGATTTTCAACTCTAATTTCTCACCAACAACATTTTCTGTTGATTTTAATTTTAAATGACTTGAAGGAACAAATCCTCTTACGCCTTTTACTTCAACAAGTACTCCGCCTTTGACTATAGAAACAATAACACCTTCAACTGTTGCATCTTCTGCTTTTAGCTGTTCAAGTTCTCTCCAGCTGTATGCCATTGCAACTTTCTTATAAGATAGTGTAAATCTTCCGTCTTCATCTTCTTCGCGGATGATTAAAAATTCATATTCTTGATTTTTCTTTAATGTATCTTCTAAACTTACTGTTGTATCAACTATTGCTTCTTTTACTGGAACATATGCTGCTGTTTTAGCACCAATATCTACAATAACTCCGGTAGAATCGTACGAACAAACTATACCTTTTACCAAATCACCCTTCTGAAAACTATAATCATATTTGTTAAGTAGCGCTTCAAATTCAGCATCTGTATACTTTTGTTCTGACATCTCTTTTACCTCATAAATCTGCAGACATATTTTTATATATGCCCTATTATACAGTTTTTTCTACATATTGTAAATAATTTGACAAAATTGTTCTTCTAAACGCTTGTTACAAGCGTGTTAGGTTGCCTTGAATTGCCTTGAATGCAATGAATACGACTTGATTAACTGTTTGTAAATTATACTTGTGTGACTTTTTAGCATACGTAGTCTTGATACAAATTTATTGAAATATTATTATCTTTTAGCTTATTTAATGCTCTGGCTTCTGTTTGTCTTATACATTCTTTTGTTACACCATATATTTTACCGATTTCTTCCAATGTTTGTCTTTTGCTGCCTCCAATACCAAATCGCATCGTGATTACTTTTTGTTCTCTTTCTTTTAAATTTTTAAGCAACAACATAATATCTTTTTTTAGCGATTCACTTTCAATTTCTTTTGAAATTGAACTTTTTTTATCTTCGATGATGTCTATTAATTTGACTTCGGAACCATTTTGCATTTCATAGTCGCCTTCAAGTGATAATGTCTTTTTGTAAGCGTTCAAATAATTATTGATTTTACCGGAATCAGTTTTCATTTTTTTTGCAACTTCGTCAATACTTATTTCTTTTTGACATTCTTTTTCCATTTCTGATTTTATTTTTGAATATTTGGAAAGAGTTTCTTGTATATATACAGGGATTTTTACGCTGTGTGATTGTTCTGATATTGCTTTAAATATTGCTTGTTTAATCCACCAGCTTGCATATGTTGCAAATCTGTAGCCGAATTTCCAATTGAACTTATCTATTGCAACCATTAGTCCTATATTGCCTTCTTGTATTAAATCCGTCATTGGTAATTTGCTTGTGTGAATGACTTTTCTTGCAATCATTACTACTAATTTTAGGTTTGCTTTTGTGAGCTTCTCTTTTGCTTCTTTTGAACCGTTTTGTATTTGTCTTGCAAGTTCTTGTTCTTCTTCAATTGTTAATGATTTATATTTAGAAATTTCTTTAACATAATTTACCAAATTTGTTTCTGAAAAAAGACTTGTTGAGAAATTTTCGGAATCTAATGTTGATACACAATTTAATACCATATTATTTTACTCCTGATTTTTTTTAGTAACACACACTTTGTTTTTATAATTGCAGAACACATTTTGCCTATAATAGGCAAAGAACACTGTTATTAACGCAAACGACACACTTAAATATCGCATTAATTTTTATATTGTATATAATTTGTATATCTTTAATATATCACTTTGTAATTTTTATTTCAATCCATGTATGAAGACATGTTAAGTGAAATTTAAAAAACGCCATTTTTTCTTAATATCTTGTAATATTTATACTTTAAACTGTCTTTTTAATTACAATCTAATTATGTTAGTAGAAAGCTCAGTAAATAGTAAAAGAACAGATTTTCTTGCTGAAAGGTATGTGGAATTAATCAAGCAGGGAAATAGTCCTGAGGATATTTTAGTTATTCTTTTAAATTCATATAAAAAAGCAAATTTTATAAATAAAGTTTGTGCTTTAAATCCTCAGTTACGACAAGAAAAATATCAGGTATATACTTTTTGGGGGCTTTGCTATAATTCGATTAATGATAATTGGGAATATATTTCAAGTTTAATAAATAGGTCAGAAAGTACTTCAAGACCAAATTTATGCGGATTGGAAGTTTCTCAATTTATTTTTAAACAGAGTATAAAAGAGGCAGATTTCTCTGACTATATATCTAAGGTTAATCTTCTTCATCAGCTTTTTAGAAGATATTCTTTAATTGTTCAAAATGGACTTACTACTGATGAAATAAAAGAACGTTCGGAATTGCTAAGAGAAAGTTTTTATATTGATGCTCAAAAGGCGATTGACGATTATAAATTGAAAACTATTAAATATACCAGTTTTGATTATTTAAGACAGCTTGCTATATTGCCCTTTGTTTATAAAAATACTGATTACTTTAAGAAGATAAAATTTCTTTTGGTTGATGATGCAGATGAGTTTTCATTTGCGTTTTGGTCTTTTATTCATCATTTAGTCCCTCAATTAAATGAATATTATATAGCCTATGACCAAAACGGTTCATCAAGATGCGGATATTTATGTGCTTATAAATCGGGTGTTTTAGAATTTTCAAAAAAATATAATCCTGAAATTATTCATTTAAAAGATGATAATATTTTGCTAAAAACAGCTGAAGATTTCTTTATCAATATTCAACAAGGTAAAAAAATAAAAATTGCTGATATAAAATACACTATTCAGCCAAAACGTTTGGATATGTTTGATGCTGCAATTTGTGAAATAAATAAACTCATAAGAAAAGGGATAAAACTATCTGATATTTCTGTAATTACCCCGGTTGTAGATGAAGTATTAATGCAATATTTTAAAGAACAAAAGTGGGGTATAAAATTTCAGGTAATATCCGGTAGTGAAAAACTTGTTCAAAATAATATCGTTAAGTATATTCTAATATTACTTAAACTTATTAATGGTTTTGATGTACAAGATTATGAGTTAAAAAGTTTATTAATTAATCTTTTGAAAATACCATATCGTAAATGTATTGAAATTATTAGGGAATATTCTTCTTCTTATAGATTAAAGGATTATATTTTTTCAGAAGATATAAATAATTACAGATATAAAAAATTGTGTTCTGTAATTGCTTCTGAATTAAAAAGTAAAAATAGTATTTCCAATCAAATAAAAATAATTTTTTATAATATTATTCAAGAATTTGAAACAGAAGCAGATAAAGAAAAGTATGATTTTCTTCTGAAAGAAGCAGAAAATTTTGAAAAAGCATTCTCTGAAACCGTATCTGATATTGCTAAAGAATTTATTTCACAAATAGAAAATAGTGTAATAAGTGAAAATCCTATAGATTCTTTTGCTTTGCCCAAAGATGCAATTATAGTTTCAAGTCCTCAAAAAATAATTGATTTTTCGATAAGAACAAAGTATCAACTTTGGCTTGATGTATCTAATTGTGAATGGTTAAAACAAGATACAGGTACTTTATATAATGCTTGGGTTTTAAGTAAAGATTGGAATAAAAAAGAATATACTTTGGAAGATAATATTTTGTTAACGAGAGAAAAAACGGCAAGAATTGCCAGAAAACTAATTTTGTGTGCTCAAGAAAACATTATGTTTTTTGCAAGTATATATGATAATACAGGCAATGAAAATTTTGGCGGTTTGTCTGATTTTCTTGAAATAAAAGAAGAAAAGAAACAAGAATTTAAGATAATTCCTAGGGATGATCAAAAAAAAGTTCTAGAATATAAAAAAGGGAAAATGGGTGTAATGGCGGTTCCCGGTGCAGGAAAAACCACTATATTGTTAGCTTTAATCATAAAATTGTTAAATGAAAAAGTTGCTCCTGAAAATATATTTGTTTTGACATATATGGAATCTGCGGCTAAGAACTTTAAAGAAAGAATAAAATCTGCCGTTTCAGATGATTCTGATCTTCCTAATATATCAACTATTCATGGGCTTGCATTAAGAATAATAAAAGAGAATGCAAACTATAATAAAATAGGGTTAGATGAAAATTTTGAAATATGTGATGATACTTTAAAAGAAAGAATAATAAAGGAATTACTTTATAAACTGAAAATTGATGATGAAAAATATGATAATTTTTTAAGATGTATATCTATAGTCAAATTATCCTCTTATAATGGCGAGCTTTATTCAAAATATAAAGATATTCAAGAGTTTTACAGGTTTTATGAAGAATATAATAAAATTCTCAAACAAAGTAATTTGCTCGATTATGATGATATGCTTTGTTATGCAGTTAAAATACTTGAAAATAATCGTGAAATATTAAATTACTATCAAAATATTTGTAAATACATAATAGAAGATGAAGCTCAAGATTCAACCGAAATACAACAGAAATTAATTGCTTTATTGAATGGGAAATATAATAACTATGTTCGCTGTGGTGATATTAATCAGGCAATTACTTCTACTTTTACAAATAGCGATTTGGAAAGTTTTAGAAACTTTATCGGAATAAATAATAAAGTAGAGATGGTATCTTCTCAAAGATGTGCAAAACCAATATATTCTTTTGCTAATTCTTTTATAAATGAAGTTTCTCAAAATGAAGAGACAAAAAATGCTTTTTATAATATTCAAATAAAAGGAACAGATAAAAACCCTATAAATAATAAAAAACCTGAATATATATTGTTTCAAGACGAAAAGGAAGAAAAAACTTTTATAATAAACAAGATAAAAGAAATTTATAACTTTGATTCTTATGCATCAATTGCAGTTTTGTTGAGGTTGAATTCTCAAGTTAATGAATATAATGAATTATTATTGTCACAAGGTATAAAAACTTCAATAAGGTCTGATTGCTTAGCACAGAAAAATATATACAGACTTATACATTCTGTTTTAAATGTTATTAATAATCCGGTAAGTAACATTAGTGTATATGAGTTGGCTCAAGAATATAATAAAAGTAATATTTATGAATTTGGTGAAGATATAATTAATTTTTTAAGAAATTTGAAAACACCATTTATGAAAATGAATCCTGATGAAATTAATGATGAAGGACTTTTGCAACTATTTTGGGATATTGATTATTGGCTTAATAATTCTTCTATCGAAACTGATATTTTGGTTTTGAATATAGGTTTATTTTATTCAAAAAATTCTGTTGATAAATCTAATTCATATATGATTTCTGCAATGGTAAAAAGGATGTTCGCGGAAAACGAAAGCTTAGAAAATATAATAAAAAAACTTGAATATTCCGCTCAAAAATCTTTGAGTGCATATAGATTCTTTGAAAATGAACTTGTTGAGACGAATGATATTCCTATAGAAATAATGACAATGCATAAATCCAAAGGTGATGAATTCGATTATGTGTTTATTCCGGAACTAAATGAAGAAAATTATCCGACATCAATAAAAAATGTAAAACTCAAAAGCGGCGGGCATTTTGTTCAGATAATAAAAAATTCAATTGATAATAAAGGAATTAAATCTCCTGATGAATTAAAACTGGAACAGATTGAAGAAACACTAAGGCTTTTATATGTTGGATTTACTCGTGCAAAAAAAGAACTTTATTTGACTAATTCATTGAATTATAAAAAAAGAAAGAATACTAAATCTGTTGAAATAATTAATAAAATATTACTTGAAACTTGATAAAGTTTATATTAATAATATTTCATATACTAGTGTTTTTTTGGAAAACAAGTGCTATAATGGTAGTAATTAATCTATTAAAGATTAAACGGGTTGTAGTAATTTAAAATATTTAAGATATAAAAATAAAAGGATGGATTAATGGCATTTACACACGGAACTCTTGAAAATGAGATATTGAATGCAGTTTGGACAATGGAAGAAAATGGTGTTTCAACAAAAAATATCTCTGTTAGTGAAGTATTATCGGCAATAAATGATAACGGAAATATCAGAGCTTATACTACTGTTAAAACAGTTATGGATAGGCTTGTTGATAAGAATCTGTTAAGAAGACAAAAGAGCGGAAAAAAGTTCTGTTATAAATCTGTTGAATCAAGAGAAAAAATGGCTGCAAGTGCTATATCTAAATTGGCAGGTCAATATTTCAATAATGATGTCCGTTCTTTAATGAAAGCACTTGAAAAGCAATGTCTGAGCATAAAAGCGTAGATTATTCAGGAATAAGGAAAAAAGTTTCAAGATTGTTCTTTGGAGTTTTAACTAAAAAACTTCCTGTTCGTGAGGCACTTGTTCGTTTCCCGAGAGATTGTGAAGATAAAACTCTTATAGCAAGCTGGCATGCTTTATGTCATCTTGAAGCTGATGAAGATATTAGAAAAAGAGATTTAATGTATAAACAAGAACAAGATGAATACATTGAGTTTATTGCTTATACTTTGCAAAAAGGTGAAGCTTTGCCTGAAAATATAATAAAATCATATTTCCCATATCATAATGAAGCTTTGATTCCTAATACAAATACTTTTAAAGGTATTATTAGTCAGTTAAAAAAATTTCTGTGTTGTTAGTAATTACCATAATTGCAATATTTAGAGTATTCCTTTCAACTTTCAAATTTGTTAAAATTTAAAAAAAGAGGAGAAGAGTATGAGAAAACTGACTTATTTGGGACATAGTGCTTTCTTTATTGAAAAAGATTGGGATGGTATTCTTATTGATCCTTTTATAACAGGAAATCCATCGGCTAACTTTGATTATAAGACTAAACGAATTACTCATATTATTGTTACTCATGCACATCTTGATCATTTGGGAGATGCAATTGCAATATCTAAACATTCAGGAGCACCTATTATAGCTGTATTTGAACTTGCTAATTATTGTATAGAAAAAGGTGCAAAAGCAATTGGGGTGAATATAGGCGGAAAATTAAAGTTTAATTGGGGAAGTGTTAAGTTTTTACCTGCAGTTCATTCCAGTTCAAATCCTGATTTGCCTTATGGTGGTTTAGCTGCAAGTTTATTATTTGATATAGATGGAACTACAATCTACCACGCAGGTGATACTGCCTTAATGCCAGATTTTTCTTTGATTGGAGAATTATATAATCCGTATTATGCACTGTTACCAGTAGGCGGATATTATACTATGGATATGAATGATGCAGCTATTGCTGCAAAAATGTTATATGCAATGGAGGTTATTCCAATGCATTATAATACATTCCCTAATATAAAGGTGGATATTCAAAAGTTTGTTGATATGTTAGAAGCGCAAGGGCAAAAATGCTTGCCTTTAAAGGCAAATGAATATGTTGAGTTATAATAAAGAAAAACCATTAATTGCTTTTGTTGTTCCGACAGGAATTGGTGCAAGTATTGGCGGTTTTGCCGGTGATGCGTCTATAGTTGCGAGAAATTTTGCGAAAGATTTTAATGTTATAGTCAATCCAAATGTAGTTAATGCTGCTTGTTTTTCAGGTATTACCGATAATATGCTGTATGTTGAAGGTTGGACATTGTCTCAATTTATCAAAGGAAATTTGGGCTTGATTCCTTCAGCAAATAATAAAGTCGGAGTAATCTTTGATAAAGGAATTTCTCAAGGTGTTATTAATGTACATATAAATACTATTAATGCTGTAAAAACTGTTTATGGTGTCGATATAATAGGCTGCGAAATAACAGAAGAACCTTGCAAAGTGGAATTTTATAATACTGAATCTGGTATATCATCGGGCAGTATTTTAAACAACAAAACACTTTTAAAAGCGGGGCAGAAATTATTAAAAAGAGGTGCTGAAACAATTGCTGTTGTATGTAAGTTTGAAGAGCCTCCTGAGGATAATTATCAAAATGGAGAGGGGGTAGATATTGTAGGAGGTGTGGAAGCTGTTATTTCTCACTATTTAACTCGTGAGTTGAAAGTGCCTGTTGCTCATTCTCCTGCTTTTGAAGATATTACAATCTCAAAAGAAATTGTTGATTCAAAAGCTGCAGCGGAATATATAACTCCTACTTTTTTACCTTGTATATTGTTAGGATTAAGTAATGCTCCGTTATTTTCATATGAAAAAGTGGAACATTATATAGGTATAGAGTCATTAAAAGCTTTAGTTATGCCTTATAATTCTTTAGGTTCATCTATTGTTTTGGATGCAATTTCTAAAAATATAAAAGTATATGCTGTTAAAGAAAATAATTCAGTGTTAAATATAACGAAAAATATTATAAATAAGAATGATATAATAGAAGTAAATACTTACAATGAATGTTTTAATAAGTTAAAGGAAGTCTAAATGAATAGAAATAAATTTGGTTTTACATTGGCAGAGGTTCTTGTTTCTGTAGCTATAATAGGTGTAATAATGGCAATTTCTGTTCATTCTATAAAAATAGTAAAATCATCATATACCTCTTTGGCATATTTTGCGCATAAAAATGTAGTAAATATGGTTGGGGTGCTAAATGCCGGAGATTCTCCGGATGATAGTATTAAAGATAGTGAAGGAAATTCTTTGCCTTCTATGATTGCTCAATGTAAAAATTCAAACGGAGCTATTGTTCAGGTCTTAAAATCAGATAGAGAATATGAAAACGATTTTGGTACACCTGATTGCTCTCAAAGAGTTAATTCAAATGAAGAAGTTAAGAATCTTTTTTGTCATAGTATGGTTTCTATTGCGAATACAGCGGGCAGAACAAGATGTGATACTTTATTTCAGACAAACCTTTCAACAAATAATGATTCAACAGCTGCTTTTGAAGAACCTTATATTTCTAATTTAGATTATGATAGTCCAACATTTATTGCAACAAACGGTCAGAGATACTATATTTCTGAATGGGCATATAATCCTGTTATATCAGATACCTATGGGTATAGATTAATAGCTGTTGATTTAAATGGTACAGCCAGACCAAATAAAACAGAAAGAGACGGTTTAACTCCACCACCTGATATAATTACATTTATGGTATTGGATAATGGTGAAGTTTATCCTTTGGGTGTTGCAGCAACAAACATAAAATTAAATACAGGAAGAATTATACAGTATTTGAACTCTAAAGTTAAAGGGTATTATTATACATATGACCCTAATAGGACTGTTAATGTCGCTCCTGAATGTACAAAAGTTATCAAAGGAGAAAAAAAACAAACCTGCAATTATGCTATTGTTTATCTTCAAAATGATGAGGGTAAGTCATTCTTTAATTATAGAGAAGCATATTGTAAGTCTTTGGGTGGAAAAGAAAATGCTTACGCTGAATATTGTAATGGTATTACGCCAAGTGAATATTGTCCCCCATCTACAAGTGATAAGGTTTTTGATTTGTGTACTATGACAAATGTTAAACCAATGTTCAGATATAATTTTAATTAGTATAATTAATTCTATATAATAAAAGCTGCTATTATAATAGCAGCTTTTATTATTATTTTTTGTTATTAATCTTTATTGGTAACTGCGTTGTAACAGTCTTCGCATATGGTTTCATAGCCCTCAAATTTGCCTAAAGGTCTATATTTCCAGCAACGTTCACATTTTTCTCCTATTGCTTTTGTAACATATATGCTATAACCGTCTTCTGTATATTCATTCATAACGTCAGCAGGCTTTTCACTAACTACAAACGCTTGAGAAGTGATGAATATATTGCATAATTCTTTTTCATATTTTTTCAATAGATTTGCATTATCAGAAACAATATAAACAGCAGTTTCTAAAGAACTTCCTATTTCCTTTTCCGCTCTTAAAGGTTCAATAGCTTTTGTTACTATTTCACGTACTTTTAGTATTTGTGTAAATTCTTGTTCTAAAGCTTCATTATGCCATTCTTCTTTAACAGTCGGCCAATCAGAAAGAAGAATACTTTCTAACCCGTCTTTTTGAGCTTCAGGTGTATTCATCCAAATATCTTCAGCTTGATGAGGCATAACAGGAACTAAGATTCTTGTTAGGGCTTGTGCTATTTCATAAAGTACGGTTTGACAAGCTCTTCTTGATAGTGATTTCTTACCGCTTGTATATAATCTGTCTTTTACAATATCAAGATAGAATGAACTTAAATCTACAGCTGCAAAATTTTGAAGATATTGGAAATATCTGTAAAATTCATAATCATCAAATGCTTCAGTTACATTCGCAATTAATGTATTTAGTTTGTGAAGTGCAAACTTATCTATTTCTTTCAAATCTTCATATTCTACATAATCTGCTTTCGGATCAAAATCATATAAATTTCCAAGTAAAAATCTTGCAGTATTTCTTGTCTTTTTAAATATTTCTACAAGTTGTTTAATAATTGTATCACCGATTTTAACGTCATTCCTGTAGTCGATAGATGCCGCCCAAAGTCTTAATACATCAGTACCATATACTTTGATTACTTCTTGAGGTAAAACAACATTGCCTAAAGATTTACTCATTTTTCTGCCTTCCCCGTCAAGAACAAAACCGTGAGTTAATACTGTTTTGTATGGGGCTTTACCTGTTGTAGCAACAGAAGTTAATAATGATGATTGGAACCAGCCTCTGTGTTGGTCAGAACCTTCTAAATACATTTCAACAGGAAGATCACCAAGTTCTTCGCTTCTTTTTTGAACAACTGCTCTATGTGTACATCCTGAATCAAACCAAACATCCATAATGTCTGTTTCTTTTCTGAAATGTACGCTGCCGCATTTCGGACACTTATAGCCTTTTGGCATAAGTTCTTCAGTTGTATGGTTTACCCAAGCATCTGAACTTTCTTTTTCGAATAAATCTGCAACATGATTGATTGTTTCATCATTAACAATAACTTCACCGCAGTCTTTGCAGTAGAATACAGGAATAGGTACACCCCAGGCACGTTGACGAGAAATACACCAGTCAGAACGGTTTTCAACCATGTTTGTTATTCTTGTTTCGCCTGCAGCTGGAATCCATTTTACATTTCTTATTGCTTCCAAAGTTTGTTCTTTGAACATATCAACTTTAACGAACCATTGGTCTGTAGCTCTATAAATAACAGGCTTTTTGCATCTCCAGCAGTGAGGATAACTGTGAGTTATATCTTGTTTTGCCAAGAGTGCTGTTTTTTCTTCAAGTTTGTTTATAACAATTTCATTACCCTTATAATAAGGAACGCCTTCTAAATCAGGGTCTTCAAATTTATCACTTTTTCTCCAAATACCTTTTGAATCAAGTGGAGAAAGTGTTTCTATACCATATTTTTGACAAACTTCCCAGTCTTCAAGACCGTGTCCCGGTGCTGTATGTACACAACCTGTACCAGCATCTAATGTAACGTGGTCTCCAAGAATTATACGGCTTAGTCTGTTATATAAAGGATGGAATACATTTAGGTTTTCAATTTCTGCACCTTTTAATGTTCCTATAGTTTTTATATCTGTTTCTTCCCAAGTTACATCTTTTAAGAAAGTATTTAATAATTCCGTAGCTACAATATATCTGTCATTTTTATATTCAAATACAGTATATTCAAGTCTTGCATTTAAACAAACAGCTAAGTTTGATGGGATTGTCCAAGGAGTTGTTGTCCAAATAACAACATATAAATCTTTTTCTGATTTTTCATTGATAAGAGAATAAACTTTTTCTTGGTCTTTATCATCAAATTTGAAACGAACATAAATACTAGTAGATGTATGATCAGCATATTCAACTTCTGCTTCTGCTAAAGCTGTTTCGCAAGATGCACACCAATAAACCGGTTTTAAACCTTTTTGAATATAGCCTTTTTTATACATTTCGCCAAAGACTCTGATTTGTTCAGCTTCAAAATCAGGTGCTATAGTTAAATAAGGTTTTTCCCAGTTGCCCCATACACCAAGTCTTTTAAAGTTTTCTTCTTGTCCTTTAAGATTCTTTAGTGCAAATTCTCTGCATTTTGCTCTTAATTCACCCGGGGTAAGTGCTTCTCTGCCGCCTTTTATATTTTTTACAACGGCATTTTCGATTGGAAGCCCGTGTGCATCATAACCGGGAACATATGGTGCATAATAACCTCTTTGTGCTTTATATTTAAGTATTATATCTTTTAAAATTTTATTTAAAGCAGTACCGATATGAATTTTATCTGAACTTAAATATGGCGGACCATCATGAAGAATAAATTTATTTTTTTTGTCTCTTTGATTAATACTTTTTTCATAAATTTTGTTATCTTCCCAAAACTTTTGAGTCAAAGGCTCTTTTTGAGCTGCATTTGCTCTCATCTCTAATGAAGTTTTAGGTAAATTTATACTGTCCTTATAATCCTTTTTTGTAGCTTCTGTCATAATATCCACCTATTACATATTTACCGATTAATATTTTAATATAAACACATATAATAGTAAAAATATCTTATAATTATTTGTATATCTTTACTAATTTTATTGATTAATTACTTTGTGCATTTAATATGATATAATCTTTGCAAAAAAGGAGACTCAAATGTTTTGGAACAAGCCTGTTTATCTCAAAAATACTATGTTTGTTGTGGCTGCTATATTAATAATATTACTAATTATGCAAATGAAAGAAATAGCACTTCTTATTTTTGCATCTTTTGTACTGGCTTGTTCATTAAATCCGGCAGTTGATAAATTAAGCACTAAAATGCCGCGTTCTTTGGCTTCTACAATTGTTATTACAGGTGCGATTTTAGTTGCTGTGCTTTTTTTAATTCCGATTGTTTCAATTTCCATAAAAGAAATTCAGCAGGTTTTTAATAATATACCGCTTTTCATAAAAAATATTATAGATTTTATTAGTAATAAAACAATTATGGGGAAACCGATAATTGAATATGTTGACATTAATGCATTGACAAATACATCTTCTCAAATGGCATCAGGAATTGTAAATAAGTCAATAAACTTTACTGTTGCTTTTATGGAAGCAATAACAATTGTAATAACAATGGGTGTTATTGTTTTTTATATGGTTAATGAAAAAAATCTTGTAAGAGATGCAATTGTTCTTATTTTCCCTCCAAAGATGAAAAAAAGAGCAAAAGAAGTTTATGAAAATATTGAACATAAAGTAGGCGGCTATGTGATAGCACAGGTCTTATCAATGTCAACAGTTGCAATATTTACAGCTATCGGTTTGATGATTTTAAAAGTTCAATATGCAGTATTATTGGGCTTAATTGCCGGTATTTTAGATATTGTTCCGATAGTTGGTCCAACGGTTGCTTTCATTTTGGGGGTTCTTTGTGCTTCTCAACAAGGTTGGCTGATAGTTATTCTAACTGTAGTTGTTTATCTTGCCGCACAATGGGTATCAAATAATTTTGTAAGACCATTAGTATTTGGTAAATTTTTAGATTTGCATCCTTTAATAATTATTTTTGCGTTTTTAATTGCCGCACAATTCATTGGTGTATGGGGTGTTATACTATCGCCTGCTATTGCTGCTTTATTGTTAACATTGTTTGATGAATTATATCTTAAAACAATTAACGGAAAGCAAGAAAAGATGGAAGAAGAAGAAAAATAATGACTGAAACATATTTATATTCTGAAAATAAAGAGAGTAATACAAGGTTAAATGTTTGGTGTTGTTTTCCGGCTGTTTATAATTTTGGGATGTCTGCTTTAGGGTATCTTACTGTTTTTAAGCAAATAAGTACACAGGAAGGTATTTTTGCTGAAAGAATATTTACAGATACACAAAAAACACAAATAAGACCTTCAAGTGTTGATGTTATGGCTTTTTCGTTTTCTTTTGAACTTGATTATCTTGGTATTTTAAGTATATTAAAAACTTATGATATTCCTTTTCTTGCTAAAGACCGAGATGAATCATATCCGTTAATTTCGGCGGGCGGTCCTGTTGTAAGTGCTAATCCTGAACCATTTGCAGAATTTTTTGATTTCATTACCATTGGTGATTCTGAAAATAATATAAATCAAATATATAAAATACTTAAAGATAATAAAGAAAAATCAAAGTCAGAAAAACTTGAACTATTGTCAAAAGTAGAAGGGGTTTATATTCCGACTTTTAAAAAAGACGGATATTTTGTTAAAAAGTCTTCTGCTTGTTTGGGTTGTTGTGTATCAACACCGATTTTAACTGAAAAAAGTTTCTTCCCTGATACTTTTATAGTAGAAGTGGAAAGGGGTTGCCCTCAAAGCTGTGCTTTTTGTTTGACTTCGTTCATCAATAATCCTGTTAGATTTGCGCCATATGAAGAAATTATTAAACAAATTGGTTTGGGGTTAAAGTATACAAATAAAATAGCCTTGCTCGGAGCTTTAATATGCTCCCATCCAAAAATTGATGATATTTGTCAGTATATTATTGATAAAGTAGATTCAGGCATGGAGCTTGAAGTAACAGTGTCATCTTTAAGGGCTGATTATGTTTCAGATACTGTTCTTGAAATGCTTCATAAATGCGGACAAAAATCTGCAACAATAGCTGTTGAAGCAGGAAGTGAAAGATTAAGGAAAGTAATTAATAAACACCTTAATAAAGAAGATATATTATGTATTATAAATAAAATGGTAAAGCACGGTTTTACCGGAGTCAAAATGTATGGAATTATAGGACTTCCTACAGAAACTTATGACGATTTGGATGAGTTTGTAAATCTGTGTAAGGAAATAAAACAGAAGTATAAGGGTTTTATAATAACTCCAAGTTTTTCAACATTTGTTCAAAAAGCTCATACTCCGTTTCAATTCGCAAGTCGAGAAGATATAAAAACTCTTGAAAAGAAAAACGAATATATAAAAAAAGAATTTGCGAAAATAGGCATAAAAGCAAGAACAAGCAGTGTAAAATGGGATTATATACAGTCTCTTCTTTCAAGAGGAGACAGAAGCCTTACTCCTTATTTAATCGAAGTATTTAATCAAGGCGGAAATATTGGTGCCTTTAAGTCTGTATATAAAGATTTTGAAAAAAATAATAAATTAAAACCTTCAGATGAATTTGTTTTAAAAGAAATAAGTTTAGATGATGAATTGCCTTGGGATTTTATTTTATATCCTAAAAATAAAGAAGCCTTAAAGTCCGAATATAAAAGACTTTTGGCGTTGCAATAAATTTGTATTTACAATTTGTAATATTATAAAAAAATAACACTTGACATAAAAGTTATATGTGTCATAATGATAATGTAAGATTTAAGTGTAAGCAATACACTAAACGAAACATTACAACCCCGAACACATATAAACTCCTAAATAATAAACACAAAAGAGACCATTAGGATGCAGAAATAGACCACTTTATAAGTGGCTTTTTTTTGCGTAAAAATAGGTTTTTATCTCAGAAAAAGACAAGCAAAATGTTTTTAAGTGTTTGAAGTACAATTTAAACACTTATTTGAAAAACACTTATTTTAGATTACTGATTTTATAATCGTTAAATAATTAAATATTTTAGTTTTTGCTACCTCTTAATACATATCTTTACACTTTGTTTCTATAAACATTAGCTTTTGGTTTATAATAAACAGGTAAGAGCCATGTCTAAGAAAGGACATAATATGAAAAATACTGTAGTAGTCGGTGCTCAATGGGGTGATGAGGGAAAAGCTAAAATTACTGACCTTTTGGCAGAGTATGCTGATGTTATTATTCGTTATCAAGGCGGTTGTAATGCAGGTCATACTGTTGTAGCAAATAACGAAACTTACAAATTCCATTTGATACCATCGGGTGTTTTATATGATAATAAGTTCTGTTTTATTGGTGCAGGTACTGTTATTCATCCTGAAACTTTTTTGAAAGAAACTCAAGAACTTATTGAAAGAGGTGTGAACCTTTCTACACTTAAAATAAGTCCTTTAGCTACTATTACCCTTCCTTATCATATTGATATAGATGGGATTAGTGAAAATACTTCCGGAAAAAATAAAATCGGAACTACAAAAAAAGGAATAGGTCCTACTTATTCAGATAAAATAGGTCGATATGGTTTAAAAATACAAGATTTATACGATGAAGAACTTTTAAATATTCGTTTAGATGCAATACTTCCATTAAAAAATAAAATGCTAGAAAAAGTTTACGGAACAAAAACATATTCGAAAGAAGAAATGCTTGAATATTGTAGAAAATATGCCGAAATATTCAAGCCTTATGTTTGTGAAAATTGGGTTGATAAATTAACAGGAGCATTAAAAGAAGACAAAAAAATTCTTTTTGAAGGTGCACAAGGAATAATGCTTGATATTGATTACGGAACTTATCCATATGTAACAAGCTCAAGCCCTATTGGCGGCGGTGCTGCAACCGGTTCCGGTATTGGACCTACTAATATAAAAAATGTAATCGGTGTTACAAAAGCATATATTACAAGAGTTGGCGAAGGTCCTTTTGTTACTGAACTATTAGATGAAACAGGCGAAAAAATAAGAACAATCGGCGGAGAATTTGGTACAACTACAGGCAGACCGAGACGCTGTGGTTGGTTCGATGCTGTTCTTTCAAGATATTGTGTTCTTGTTGGCGGTTTAACAGAAATGGCAATAACTAAGCTTGATGTTTTTGATACGTTTGATGAATTAAAAGTTTGTGTTGCTTATAAAGATAAACGAGACGGAAAAATATACAAAGATTATCCGACTAATATAAATATGCATAAATACTTAGAGCCTGTCTATGAAACTTATAAAGGCTGGAAGACTGATATTACAAAATCTAAAAAAATGGAAGATTTACCCGAAAATGCTAAAGCTTATTTGAAAAAGCTTGAAGAATTGGTCGGTATTCCAATAAAAATTGTGAGTGTCGGTCCGGATAGAGAACAAACCATAATGTTGGAAAATCCGTTTAAATAATTTTAATTAGTGTAAAGAGTGCGATTATAAAGCACTCTTTTTTATAACATGAAAAAATTAGTTCAAATTTAAAATAAATTTGAACTTTTTTATTTTTACATCGTTTTAAATGGTACGAGGAATTGAAATCTATTTTATTCTTTCGACATCGAACAACTCTAAATACTACTTATTTATTCCATAACAGAACTCTCTGTGACTTTTTTTAA
>CALUPH010000016.1 GCA_944322615.1 Candidatus Gastranaerophilales bacterium
AGGGTTCGAACTCCCTGAAAGCTCATCAGGGCAACAAAAAAGAGCCTCTGAAAAGGCTCTTGATTTAAATGGCGGGACCGACGAGGCTCGAACTCGCGACCTTCTGCGTGACAGGCAGACACTCTAACCAAACTGAGCTACGATCCCAACTGCAAAACTATTATATGCGGAACAAAAAAAAATTGCAACACTATTCTTTCTATTTTCCAATGTTTTTTATTTTTTCTAAATTTACATAACATCAGAGCATTTTACTAATATTCTTTTTGCAATATAATTTAGATAATAATAAAGGATTAAGAGGGAAATTATGAATAAATATTTGTTGGAAATAGGAACAGAAGAACTTGCATACAAATTTATTCCTTCAGCAATGGAACAATTAAAAAATGAATTTTCAAAAACATTAGAAGAAAATGAAATAAAGTTTTCAGATATAAAAGTATATGCAACACCAAGACGTTTAGCCGTAATAATAGAAAATATAGCAGAAAAGCAAGAGGATATTGAAAAAACTATAAAAGGTCCTATTGCTAATATAGCATATGATGAAAACGGGAATTTAACAAAAGCCGCAATCGGTTTTGCAAATAAAAACGGTATTAATCCTGAAAAATTATATAAACAAGATAATTATGTATGGGCAAAAATTGAGCAAAAAGGTAAAGATACAAAAGAACTTCTTAAATCAGCAGTACCTAATATTATACTAAAGTTAAAAGGCACACACTTTATGAGATGGGCCGATTTAGATATAAAATTCCAACGTCCTATAAGATGGATAGTTTCTTTATTTAACGAAGAAAAAGTTGAAGTTGAAATAGCAAATATAAAATCTTCAAATATTACAAGAGGACACAGATTTTCCAAAACAGAAATTGAAATAAAAAATCCTGATGAATATTTGGCAGTTTTAGAATCGGCAAATGTTATAGCGGATGTTCAAAAAAGGAAAGAAACTATAGTAAAACTTGCAAAAGAAAAAGCAAAAGAAATTGGAGCTGACATTGCAATTGATGAAGATTTACTGGATGAAGTAACTTTTATAACAGAATGGCCAATACCCGTAATATGTTCATTTGAAGAAAAATATCTTCAAATTCCTGAAAAAGTTGTAGTTACAGTAATGGCAGTACATCAAAGATATTTCCCATTATATAAAGAAGGAAAGTTATTAAATAAATTTATAACAATAAGCAATTATGTTGGAGATACATTTGAAAATATAAAAGCAGGTAACGAAAGAGTAGTTAAGGCAAGACTTGAAGATGCTATTTTCTTCGTACAAGAAGACACACAAAAACCGCTTTTAGCATATTTAGAAGCTCTCAAGGGTGTTACCTTCCAAAAAGGATTCGGTTCTGTATATGATAAAACACAAAGAATTTGCCAATTATCAAAAAGTATAGCAAAAGAATTAAACATACCAACACAAACAATAGAAAGAACAGCACTTCTTTGTAAAGCAGATTTAGTAACAAAGCTTGTATTTGAGTTTACGGAACTTCAAGGATATATAGGAGCCGACTATGCTCTAAGAAGCGGAGAAACTAAAGAAGTTTCAAAAGGTATAATGGAACACTATTTCCCTTTGAATGCAGATTCTGAAGTAGCAGAAAGCATTGAAGGTCAGGTTGTAGGTATTGCAGATAAAATAGATACCGTTGTGACAGTATTTGCAGACGGAAAGAAAATATCGGGTTCACAAGACCCATTAGGTGTAAGACGTGCAACTCTTGGAATCTTAAAAACAATTTTAAATAAAGACTTAAAGATTAATCTTACCCAATTACTAAAACAAACTATTGAACTTCTACCTGTTCAAATTGAAGATAAAAATAAATTATTTGAGACAGTAAAGAGCTTTATGGAACAAAGATTAATTATTTTGTTATCTGATAAATATAAACATGATATTCTTGAAGCTTGTATATCAGAAAAAGACGTACTTTCAGATTTAAAAGATTTAACAGTCAGACTTGATATTGTTTCAGACATTGTTAATAAAGAAACATATTCACAATTCCATGAAAGTATCAACAGAATTATAAGACTTATAAAAACAGAGAATGATTTTACAGCTGTAAAAGAAGGTTTATTTGTAATACAAGCAGAAAAAGACTTATATAATGCAGCAAAAAATATAAATGAAAATACACTTGATTATAATCAATTAGAAGAAAAATTAGTCAAAATAATTCCATTCATCACAGAATTTTTTGATAAAGTCTTAGTAATGGATAAAGATGAAAACATAAAGCAAAACAGGTTGAACTTACTATACTCAATAAAGCAAAAATTTGCAAAACTTGCAGATTTCAGCAAAATTGTTTTCTAAATTACGAATAATAAAAATACAAAGAAAATAATAAAGCCTAAGTTTAAAACTTAGGCTTTATATTTTCAATAACAGCTTTAATATTTGGATTTTTAATTTCTGCAATGATTTTATCAAAATTAATTCCATCAAGTGAATTCAAAGAATTCAAAGCAGTTAAAACCTCACATAATATAGTTTCATCGTCAGACTCCAGTAATAATTTTAAATCAGGGATTGCTTCTCTTAAATTATATTCTACAATAACAGGAAGAACAGAATGAATATTATCTTTTGATTTTTTCAGTTCGTTTAAAACAAAGTTTTTTTGTAATTTCCAAAAATCTTCACCTTGAACTTGCAATAGCTTTAACACAGAAGAAATTTCATATTTAGTGTCTTTACTTTCATCAAAAATATACTCTTGGTTTTCACAAAACATACTAAATTTAGAATAAGCGCTAAGCAAAATTTCTGCAATTTTGCTGGAATTAATATTTTCCACCTTATTTATATTTATTAGAAACTCTAAAACTTCAAAAAGTTCAAATTGGAAAATATCCGAGAGAGGAAGAATTTCGCCAAAACCGCTTAAAATGTTATCTATAGCAATGAGAGTATCGCTCATATATGCAGAAGATAATAAATTTAAAAGGCTATCCATATAAGAAATTTGTCCGGCAATATTTTCCGGCATTTTTGAGGTTTTCATCGCTTTAAAAATTGCATCTAAGGGATAATTTCGACCATAAGCGGAAAAGAATTTAACTGCTTTTAATTTTTCAAAATCATCATCAGATTCCAACGTACTTAAAGCAATATCAAAAGATATATCATCTTGCATCTGCCCAAGAGCTTCGGCAGAATTATAACTTAATAATTCATTATCTGAAAAAGCGTACTTACTCAATAACTCCAAAGCAACAGTATCAGGAATATAAGAAAAATACTTTGCAGCATATATTTTTTGTGATTCAGATCCCTTTTCAAGCATTTTAAAAATTTCATCAGTCAAATCTTGTGTGGCATGTTTTGCTAAAATACTTGCAAATAAATCATCATAATATACAGAATAAACATCAAAAAACTTTAAAATATTCAAATAGTTATCTTTAGACACCGCAGATTCTATATATTTATAAATATTATTTCTAATAAAATCAAAAAGGTAATCAGATTTTGCAACAAGCATTTCAAATAATTTAACATCTCCATTATTAACTAAATAAGAGGCAGCTTCTTGTGCCTTATTTTTATCTTTAGAGATCAAATCTTTAAAATACAATTCTAAATCATTCATATTGCTATTATAAATTGAACAGCAATGTTTTACAAGAAAAAACCCTTGAATAATATCAAGGGTTTTTTCTTGTATTTATAGAAATCAAATCAATTACTATTGAGCAAATTCTTGAGTAGGCTCTTCTGTTTGAGTTTCAGGTGCAACAGGAGCAGTATCTGAAACAGGGTTATCAATAATAGTAGTTGTTGTATTTGAATATTGTTGAACATAATCATTATACAAACTGCAATCAACTTTTAATTCAACAAGAACATCTTCATCTTTACTAGCTTTAAAGTTTACACCAGGAGTTAACCAACCGGTAGCAAGACCAACACCTGCACCAACAGGGAAGCCAATTGCCATACCGTCACCTGATCTGTCATTAGCAGCACCAATTGGAAGACCCAATGCAGCACCACCAATAGCCGCACCGGCAACAGTGTACTCTAATGGTTTTAACCATTTATTTTCACTCAATACACCTTCTTGATTATTTAAAACTCTTGCAATAAAAGGATATTCATGACCATTTGGGAAAACCATTTTTGTGAAATGTAAATATACTTCAGCATTTTTGTTAACCCATCTTTTATCTCTAAGTTCTTCAATAGTTGCATATAATTTAGTATTTGCAGGAATAATCAAAGTACCTTCTTTAGTTACAACATCCTTTTTGAAGTAGAAAGGAACAACATCTCCAATTTGTGCTTTTGTAGAGTTGAATTTTTCCAAGAAAGAAACTTTGAATACATTCTTCGCTAAAATAATTCTTCTTAAATTTGTAATATTAACTCTGTCAACGACAGCTTTACCATAAGTGTCTAAATGTTCAACAGAAAGAATATATTCTTGCGGTTCTTGAGCAATAGGTTCTTCAATAGGTTCTTCAGCCTTTTTATCAGGAACAACCAAGTCTAAAGCTTTCATAAGTCTAGCAAGAAGAACAGCTGCTTCAGCTCTGTTCAATTCTCTGTTAGGATTTAATTCGGTTTCCAAAGGATAATTTACATATAAACCATATTTAATAGCTTTTGAGAAAGGAATAACACCCCAATCAGGAATTTCTTTTGAGTCGGCAAATTGATTTAAAACAGATGTATCAACTTCTGTATCTTTTGTTATATGGCTCATTATAGAAGCAGTTTCAACTTTGGTAATAAATCTTTGCGGTTTAAATTCACCATCCGTATAACCATAAATCAAACCAAATTGGTCAGATCTTGCAATTGAAGGATATCCAAATGTATCTTTTGTAACATCAGAATAATTAGGTTCAGCAGTAATAGGAGCTTGAGATAAACCTAAAGCTCTTAAAAGCCATTCTGTCCAATCAACCCTTGTTACAGTATCCAAAGGTCTATATGTATTATCCCCATATAAAGGAACAATATTTTTTGTTACAACATCTTCTATTTCTTCAGCAGCCCAATAATCATCAGGAACATCAGTGTAATCTTTTGCAAATGCGCCGGATACACCTGTTAACAACAATAATGCCGATAAGAATATTGTTGCTAAATTTTTTCTAATATCCATTTGTACCTCACTTAAACTATAAAATATTAATACTATTCCACTTTACACAAAATTATATGTTAAAATGATTTTTTAGGCAATAAAACTACGCCTAATAATGTAGAAACATTAATTGTTTATACTATTGACTTAATAAAAAACGAACATATTTTTTTTTGCCAATTTGACTTAATTAGAAATAATACTTAAAATAATTTTATGAAGTTTTTATAAAGTTAGTTTGTTTCTCTTTTCAAGAAAGTTATGAATTGTATTATATGGGTAATTATAATAATTGTAACATTCAATACAAATGCAAAGGAATTAATATAAAAAATATTTATATTAATATTGATTTGAGCATTAAAATTAATACCAATATTTGCAATAATAAATCAAAAATATTAAATTTTTATTTATTTACAGACAATAACATTGGTTATTGTCTTTTAATAATATGGTGGGCGTGAAGAGACTCGAACTCCCATGCCGAAGGCGCTTGATCCTAAGTCAAGTGCGTCTACCAATTTCGCCACACGCCCATATTTAATTTTCAACTTTCAATAAATACAATCTATAATAAGAGACATTAATTGTCAACTTCAAAAACAAATGCACTTGGAGAGACTCGAACTCTCGACCAATTGATTAAGAGTCAACTGCTCTACCAACTGAGCTACAAGTGCATCTTTGATTATTATAAAACAAAAAAAAATAATTTGTAAATTACATTTTTACACTGCATTCATGTCTCAAATAAAAAAGTACGAATAGCCAATAAATACAAGGGTCTTGACAAATAAATGTTGCATTAATGTTTTTAGTATTATATAATTTGAATGATTAGTTTAGTTTTACTAAAAATATGGAGAGAAAAATGAAAAAGATTTTAGCCATGCTTGCTGTATTTTTCATGATGATAGCTTTCAATCCGGCAAATGCCGCTGTTTACAGCGATGTTCCTGCTGATTATTGGGCTAACAAAGAAATTTCAGCAGTTGTTAGTGACGGGGTTCTTCCTTTGTTAGAAAAAGAAGCATTCTACCCTGAAAAAGAAGTTTCAAGATCAGATTTTAATTCTGCATTACTAAAAACATTAGGACACAGAATGACAACTTTATCTGAAACAAATCCATTCTCAGATGTAGTTTCTTCAAGAGCTGATTATGGTGATATATTACTTTCCTACAAACTAGGTTTAATATATGGCTATAACGACGGTACATTCAAACCAGATAGAATTATGACTAAATCAGAAGCAGCTTCTGTTATAAGCCATATTACAAAGGACTTTAAAGGTGATGTAAAATCTTTAAATGCATTTACCGATAAAAACGCTGTTCCTGCTTGGGCAAAATTACAATATGCAAAAACAATTGATCTTGGCATTTATGTAAATTATCCGGATGCTGACAAATTATTACCAAATAAAAACTTAAACAGAGCTGAAGCTGCAGTATTATTATACAAGCTAAAAGAAAAAATTGACTCTGTAAAAAAACAATATGTAAGTGATGAAAAAGTTCTTTCTACAGAACACTTAAATGTTACAAAGAAAGCTGAAGTTAATGAAGTACAAATTACAAACCAAAGAAAAGTTGTTTTAGCTAAAAACATAATAAAAGGTTATTTCTATACTTACTTCACATCTAAAGATGCACAAGTTGGTGACACTGTAACATTTACAGCAAAAAATGATATTTATACAGAAGAAGGCACTTTAGTAATTCCGGCAAAAACAACAATGAAGGCCAAAATTACTTCAGTAGAACCTAAAAAATGGTGGAATAAAAACGATAAAGTTACTGTAGAATTTGAATCTATGACTTTACCTTGTGGTACTTGTGTTCCATTTAAAGCTGAAGTTATCAACAATAATGGCGTATTAACTGAAAACAGATGGGCAAAACCTGTTGGCTATACAGTTGGCGGTGCAGTTGTTGGTACAGGTGTTGGTATGGGCATAGCTGCAATTGCAACTCAAGATGATGATCATTTTGGTGAAGGCATTGCAATTGGTGCTCCTGTTGGTGCCGGTGTTGGTCTTTTGACAGGTTTAGCAACTCCAGGTAGAACATATAAAGCTAATGATGGCGACTATGTTTGGTTAGAATTAACTCAAGATTTATCTATTCCTAACTAATTAGATAAAACTTATTAAAAAAGCCTCTTGAAAATCAAGAGGCTTTTTTAATGCCTTGATACAAAAGGGTTGAAATAAAAACATGTTCTTGCTAATATCTTGGCATAGTAGAAATTATAATTATTAAAGGTGGTGAATAAAATGCCTGAAGTAAGAGTTGGTGATAACGAAAGTATTGAAAGCGCTCTTAAAAGATTTAAGAAAAAAATCCAAAAAGCTGGTATACTTTCAGAAATAAAACGTCGCGAAAGATACGAAAAGCCTAGCATAAAGAAAAAACGCAAATCTGAAGCAGCTCGTAAAAGACGTGTATAGTATATAATAAATAAGAGAACTAATTAAATAGTTCTCTTATTTACTTATGAAGGATATGTTATGAAGAAAGAAATTGCTTGTTCAGTTATTGTCGCAGTATTATATGCAATTATTACATTAGTTGCAGTATTTCATCACGAAATTTGGGCTGATGAAGCACAAGTTTGGATGTTATGTAAACATTTATCAATTCCGCAATTAATTAATCACCTTCATAACGAAGGTCATCCATCCTTTTTTTATCTACTGGTAATGCCATTTGCGAAAATATTTTCAAATATATTATTTATGCAGTTAATATGCTGGGGTACAATGTGTATTGCCGTTTTTTTACTAATGTACAAATCAAAGTTCCCTCTTATTGTTAAGTTCGCAATTATTACAAGTGCTGGATTTTTATATTTTTTACCGGTAATAGCAAGAAGCTACTCAATAATTCCTGCTCTGATTTTTATATCTGCAATTTTATATTCAAGAAGAAAAGAAAATCCTATTTTATATGCAATACCGTTATTTCTACTTGCTAACACACACGCTATTATGTTTGGCTTCGTATCTATTCTTGCATTTTTATTTATCTATGAAACTTTAAAAGAAAAAGAATTTTTCAAAGGCAGAGTAATTTCAATAATCATAATATTATTAGGACTTGCTTTTGTTATATTACAACTTCATAATACGACCTCAAGTAATTTATACATAACATTTCAACAAAAAGAAATCATTACAAATTTTATAAAAGTTACTCTATTTTTCTTTATCAACGCATACAATAAAATGATTACGGTTGAAAAATCTCTGCTTTGCCCTATTTTAGACATTATAGCTATTTTTACGTTAATAACAAGTTTTGTACTTTTATTTGTAAACCTTTACTTTAATAATAAAAAGCTATTTTTAATAAGTCTTATTGGTATTGGATTTCAATTTGGAATTTATATTTTTACATATAGCGCAAACACATACGTGACAAGAATTTTTTCAGCATTAATCATATTGATATTTTGTTTTTGGATATTATATGAACAAAATGATTTCAACGGAAAACTAAAGATATGTAATAAGAAGATAACAACAATAATATTATCAATCTTCTTCTTTTTAACAAGTTACAACGGTTTAAATTATTACAGAATGGATTTTAATTATAATTATGCAGGAGCAAAAGAAACTTCTGAATTCATTAAAAATAATATTAATAAAAAAGCAACTCTATTAATAGATAATGAAGCTTATATGATATCTTTAGCTTACTACTTGCAAAATGAATATGAACTTCTTTCTGTAATAAGAAATAAGAATTTAGATTATGTAATATGGGATAAAATAAACGGTCAAAGACTTTCAAATAAAGCTTGGTATCAATATGCAAAAATATTTTCTGAAACATATAATAACAACATATACATAATCCGTTCATTTGTTGATGAAACAAATCCCAAAATGAAACAAGAGAAATTAAACAAAGAATATCAAAATAACTTTAGACTTATATTCTCTTCAACTCCCGGAATAGAACCTAACGAAGGATATAAGATATACGAATTCAAGAACAATTAAAAAGAATTAATTTTTCTTTGGTAGAAACAAACCAAAAACATTTAAAAATCTTTTTATTCTATCTAAAATTCCAAGTTTTTCAGAAACTGTAGAATTTTTTGGAGCGGGTAATGCCAATCTTTCTTGAGCTGGTGGAAGTGCTAAAATCTCATTAGATTTAGGTGCCCCCTTAGAACTCAATATTTGTTCCGGTTTTATTACAAATCTTGGTTTTTCTTGCATTGTTGGCATTATTTTAGGTTCAGGCAAAGCCAATATATTATTTTGTCTATTAGAAGCTGACTCAGGTGAAACATCAACAATTGGTTTTGATGAAACAGTAGGTGCAACTAACGGTTCCGGCGTAACATCAACAATTGGTTTTGAAGGAACTGTAGGCGTAACTGCAGGTTCCGGAGGGACTACAACTGTAGGTTTTGAAGGAGTTGTAGGCGCAACTGTCGGTTCAGGAGTTACATCAACTGTTGGTTGTGATGGAACTGTTGGAGAAGATGTTGCTTCCGGAGGAACATTCGTTACAGGAGTTGCAGAAACCTTTGACGAAATATTCTTGAAACTTGTTTTTATATTTTTAGGCAAATCCACCAAACATTTTCCAATTGCTTTAATAGTTGACATATTCTTTGCTCCGTCAACTTTTGCAGCTTTTAAAGAAGATTTAGCACCGGCAGCAGAAGCACCAATTGTAAAAGTGCCTGATCCCATATCCTGCCATGCCATTCTAGCTTCGTTATCGGTTTTAGCATTTACTTGTTTATAAATGCCCTTTCCAACTTGAACAGTACCGCCAACCAAACCGGCAGCGACCATAACAGGAGCTGCTGCACCACCCGTCAAAGCTATTAAAGCAGCACCACCTGCAATTGAAGCAGCTGTGATTGCCATATTTTTAGGAGAAGAAAATATTGTTTTTATTGGTTTTACAAGACCTTCTCCAAAATTCTTTATTTTTTCTTTGAAAGAAATTTTACCATCATCTTTTCCGTCAGAAGTTGTAACTGACTTTTCACCCTGAGCATTTTGTGCTAAAGGTTTTACATCTGTAGTTTTTTGAAGTGTATCTTTATTTATTTTTCCTGACAAGGCCGAATCCGGGAAATATTGTTTTTCAGCACGTCTAGCCGCCCAGATATCCATTATCTGATCTGTAAAATTACATAAATTTGTATCTACATAATTACGTGTCATAATAACCCAGTCAATAACATTGATTAAATATATAAAAAATATTTAACAATCAAAATTGCTTAATTATATATGAAACATTACAAATTATTTTAAATCACTACTTTGTTCCAGAAGATTATTTATTATTTTTTTGGCTATTTTAGGATTAGATATAGTTGAATTTCCACCAATACAACCACCTTCACAGCACATAACTTCTATTAAATTACCATCAGGACAAGTTCCATCCTTAGCATACTTTTTCAATTGTCTTATAGATTCCTTGGTTAAACCATCAATATAACAAGGTTTCGCTTTTTTATCATCAGGTAACAATGAATTAACAGCACCTGCGACACCTCCGGTTACACCATAATTACGTCCTTGCTTTGAACTTTCATATTGGTACTTTGTATCTTCCATATCTAAAATTTCAATTTTTCTACCAACCAAAAGAGCTCCAAGTTCATCTGCATTCATAACATAATCTATATTATCATTTACTTGTACTTCTTTTCTCTTCGCAACACATGGACTTATAAACACAGTTATTGCATCTGGATATTTTTCTTTTACTATCTCAGCTGTATAAAATAATGGTGTTTTCGTATCTGAAACATATTGTTTTATTTCAGGCAAATGTTTTTCGATAAGATTATTATAACCGGCACAACAAGAAGTAGTCATAAATGGTGCACCGTTTTCCATCCTTTCAAGAAATTCAGCTGATTCTTTTCTTGTTGTTACGTCAGCACCTTGTGCAACTTCAACAACATCATAAAATCCTGCTTTTATCATTGCTGATTTCAACTGAAAAATAGTCCCAGGGAATTGACCTGCAATAGCAGGAGCAAACATTGCTACAACTTTTTTCCCCATTTTTATAGCTTTTAAAATATCAATCAATTGACTTTTTTCATTAACAGCTCCAAATGGACATGCAGCAACACATTTACCGCAAGATATACATTTTTCAAAATCTATGACAGCCGTTCCGTTATCACCTTTTGAAATAGCCCCAACAGGACATGCCTGTTCACAAGGAACAATCAAACGTACAATTGCATTATACGGACAAGCGCTAATACACATACCGCAATTTTTACATTTTGAAGCATCTATATTACTTTTTCCGCCTGCTATTTCTATAGCACCAAATTTACATGTTTTCTCACAAGAACGAGCAACACAACCCTGACATAAATCTGTCACATAAACTCTTGAAGGAACACACCCCTTACAAGCTGCCTCTATAATTGTTAACGGATTTTCTTCTGCCTCTTTTCTGTCAAGAGATTGAAGTGCAAAGTCCTCCAGTTTTTCTGATTCATCAAGATTTTCAAGAGAAAACCCCATATCTGCAATTATTCTGTCTTTTATAATTTCACGTTCTTTATAAATACAACATCTATATGGCACTTCGCAATCTTTTGGTCGCATTTGGAAAGGAATTGAAGCAGTATTTTTTTCAAACTCATTTGAATCAAAAGCTTGAACAAGTCTAATTAAAATATCTCTTTTTATGTGAATAGATTGACTATTATTATTCATTTTCACCAACCTTTTTTTCAATGGCCAATAAAACCTTTTCAATAGTAGCCGATGAAATAACTTCACCATCAACCTTTACATATGGAGCTTTTGAATGCTTATCATCTGAAGAGCATTGTCCTAAACATAAACTTGGTTTAACAATCACCTTATCACCATATTTTTGTGGAATTAAATCATATAATTCATTTAAAAAAGAACTTCCCATAACAAAACAAGTAGTTCCCGAACATATTCTTACTTCTATTGTTTCCATATATACCCCTTAATAAGCATCCAATAAAATTATTTTATCATATTTTTAAATATATCTTACATCAACTTTTTTTGTATATTTTTCTTCCAATATTTCAACTATTCTTTTAACAACATTTCTTCTTATTTCAATTTCCACAGGCATATTAGGATTATAATGAGCCTGATTTAATTTAACACCAACCATAAATTTAATTTCATCACTATCTAAAAGAAAATTAATTAATTTACCGGCTGCATCATCTTCCACAATTCCCTTCTCTAAATATTCTAACGTCTTAGTTAAAGTCAGAATACCTTCAGTAATCAAATCAACACCTTTCATATAAGAAATGCCCGGAAGTTTTCCAACGTTTAGATTTCTATCAGTTTCTATTTCCAAGTTTAATTCTCTGGCAATAAGATTAGCAGTGGTTCCGCCCGCTATTGCTTTTTTTCCGTTAAAACTATAAAAACTTTTAGCATATAAGGCATCTTGTTCCATATCATAAGGTGGACCTGTAAAGACAATTGATTTTCTCGGTTCTCTAAAATAGAAACAAACAACAGATGTATCATCTTTCAACTTGTGATCCGGTTCTATCAATTCAATCTGTCTCAAAATATGTTTTGTAAGTTCATCTGAAGATATAAATGGAGTCTCTTTTAATTTATTTAAGACTATTTCAATAAGACCTTCTCTTCTTACCCCTAATCTTAATTCTTTAGTGCCCAATGCAGCTTGAGTAACACCATCAGAACAAAAAATTATTCTGTCATCCTTTTCTAACTTTATATTATATAAATGCATATGACGATTTGGAAAAGTTTTAGACGTAATTACTCTTTCTTCAGGATTAAGAATTTGATTATTTCTAATCCATAAAAACTGAGGATTACCTTCTTCAACTATTTTTGCATTACCTTCTTCATCACAGTCTATTGCTGAAAATGTAGAATAGCTGATTTTTCTTACTTTGCAAACCGGCAAGGAATTCATAATAGTTTCACATGCTACTTTAATATCAGATTGAGCTTCTATAAACTTTAAAAGCATTGTAGCAGTCATACTTGCTAAAATATTCGCCTTTATTCCGCTTCCTAAACCATCAGACAATATACCTATAACTCGGCCATTATCTTTATACCTTTTTGAAATAAAATAATCGCCATAAGCATTCTGGTTATATTTTTTTTCTTGACTGCATCCTACATCTATGAACATTATTTATCCTCTTCGGTATTACTTTCATAGTCTTTTGCTATTGAATCCAATAATACTTCAGTTTCTACCATATGTTCACCTAATAGACAAGCTATTTCTTGAACAGTTGCTATATTTTTGGCAATTACATCTCTTGCCTTTTTTGCAATTTTTTCTCTATCCATTTCAGATTTTGTTACATCTGTTATAACGGCACCGGCGATTTCCCCTGATTCGATAGTAAAAGCACTTATATCATATAATTTATCACCTATGGCATAGTGTTCTTTGTGTATATCTTGTCCTGAACGTAATGCTGTTTTAAAAATATCACCAAATGGCACTATTCTTTCAATAGCTGCACCTTTTAATCCTTCTTCTCTTGATGAAAAGACATCATACATATCTGAACAAAACATCTTAAGAAAAGCATCATTGGTTTCTAATATATTATAATTTTTATCAACCATAACAACAGCAGCCGGCATACATCTCACCAAAGCTGCAGCTTTTCTTACTGCTATTTTTCGCATATATGATACACACATAGATGTCTCAGCATCTCCGGCAATTAAAGCATTTACAAAATCACGACACGTTGAATACCCGCATCCGCTGCAATTTAATTCATCTTCTTGTGAATGTTTACTTATTCTTTTTAAAGCTTCATCAATTTGTTCTATTGTATATTTTCGCTTTTCAACAGGTTGTGGTTTATAATTTTCACTTACAACAACTTCTGGTTCTTTTGGAACTTCATCACGATATTTCGTTGTTGTTAAAACATCAGAAGTTACAGCTATAATTCCTCTTTCAGTTGACAAACAAGGACCATTTACACATCCGCCTTCACAACCCAAGGCTTCTATAAATATTTTTCTTGTTAACTTATCTTCTTCTATACCATCTAATGCTTTATCAAAATTATTTATAGAACTTATACTTATCAAAGAAACTTTATTTTCATCTATCCCAACTTTTCGAATTGTTTCATTCATTCCGCCTTCAATTGGATATAGTGCTCCTTCATATGCACCCTTTGGTACAAATTCAGAGCCTTCAATTTCTTCAATATCATGAATATTAATATCTTCATCTTTTAACCACAGATTTAATTCTTCAAAGGTCAAAGAAGCATTAATTAACTCTTGATGAGAATCTGATTCTTTCTTCTTTGCAATACAAGGTCCAATAAATACAACAGCTATATCATCACCAAATGTCTTCTTAAGTAACCCCGCATGAGTCAATGCCGGCGATACAATAGGCACAATATTTTTTGCAAACTTTGGCTTATACATTCTTATATAATCGACAATAACAGGACACGCACTTGAAATAAACATTTCATTTTTATCAGATGAATTTATAATCTTTGCACATTCTATAGATACTTCCTGTGCTCCTAAAGCTGTCTCACTAACACCTTCAAAACCCAATTTTTTAAGTGCTGAAATCATTTTTTCTTTTTTGACACTATATACTCCAACCCAGCTTGGAGCTAGAGATACATATACTTTCTTATTTTGCAGAAACAATTTTTTTACTTTATCAATATCATTTCTGACTCTTTTTGCACCTGACGGACATACCATTACACAATGCCCGCATGCAACACATCTTTCTCCTATTACATATGCACTGTTATCTTGTATTTTTATTGCCTTTACATGACATTCTCGAATACATTTATAACAATCATGACATTCATTTTTTAATGTATAAACAGGATATAGATTATTCAACTTTTATTTCCTTAATATCTCTACAATTTTTTCAGGGGTCATCTCATAATAAATTGTACCATCTATTTCAATAGTTGGTCCTTTTTCGCAAAGATTTTTACATCTCCCGCCATATATTTCTATTTGAGAATTTAAATTATTTTCTTTTATATAATCCTCTATGAATCTGAGATTATCTGCATTTCCCCTTGCAAAGCAAGCACTGCCCATGCATATTTTTATTTCTTTTACCATTAATTATCCTCTACTCCATGATTTACCGTAAACTGCAAAAAATTTCCAATTAAGTTCTCATTCCAAACCTGTACATTGTTAGGAACAGATAAAACACAAGGAGTAAAATTCCATATATATCTAATTCCCGCCTTAACAATAAAATCAGTAACCTCTTGTGCATTTTTTCTGGGTACTGTTAAAATTACAATCTTTGCATCATTTTTCTCAGCTATTTTGGGCAAGTCCTTTAAATGGAAAATATCTTTCCCATTAATACTTGTACCGACTTTTTCCGGACTTATATCGAATAATGCTGATATATTAAATCCATAGGCTTCAAAATTGTCATATTTAGCAAGAGCCATTCCTAAATTTCCGGAACCTACTATAAACGCTGTTTTAACTTTCTTAAATTTCAATGTTTCTTCAATTAAAAGCTTAAGTTCTTTGACTTTATATCCTACTTTACACTTACCTTTATAATTTAAAAGAGCAATATCTTTTCGAACCTGAGTATTATCAACATGTAATAGCTCAGCAATTTGAGGACTAGAAATATATTCAATATTTTTTTCTATATAATCAGTCAAAATACTATGATATAAAGTTAATCTATTTATTACTTTATCAGTAAGATTCTTCTCCATCACATAACCTTTTCTGAAACAAAAACATTTATAACAAATTATATTAAAAAACACAAGTTTATAAAATAAAGAGAGGAACGCATTTCTACGTTCCTCTCTTGCATTTTGTTGCTATACAACACCATTATAAGCGTCAATATAGATTTTCTTAATATCTTCCATTAATGGATATACCGGGTTAGCACCTGTACATTGGTCATCATATGCCAATTCTACTAATTCATCCAAGTTATCCATAAATGTCTTTTCATCAACACCAAAGTCTTTAATTGAATTTGGAAGATTAATTGCTTTCATTAATTTATCAACTGCGTCTAACAACAATTGAACTTTTTCATCATCATTCTTTCCGCCCAAACCAAGTTCATCAGCGATTTGACCGTATTTTGTTTTTGCACAAGGGAACTTGTATTGTGGGAATATAGCTTGCTTTTTAGGAGCATCAGATGAATTATATTTAATAATTTGTCTGATTAATAAAGCGTTAGCTACACCGTGAGGAACGTGATACATAGCCCCAAGCTTATGTGCCATTGAGTGACATAAACCTAAGAATGAGTTAGCAAATGCCATACCAGCAATAGTTGCAGCGTAGTGCATCTTTTCTCTCGCAACAGGATCATTAGCACCTTCGTTATAAGAACGTTCTAAGTATCTAAATACTAATTTTGTTGCTTCTAAAGCATTTGAATTTGTAAAGTTTGTAGCCATACAAGAAACATATGCTTCAATAGCGTGAACTAAAGCATCAATACCAGATGCAGATGTTAAACCTTTTGGCATTCCATCAACAAAGTTTGGATCTACAATTGCCATATTAGGTGTTAATGCGTAGTCTGCTATCGCATATTTTACTTGAGTTTCATCATCAGTAATAATAGCGAAAGGAGTTACTTCTGAACCTGTACCTGAAGTTGTCGGGATAGCAACCATCATTGCTTTTTTACCTAGTTCAGGAATAGCACAGATTCTCTTTCTAATATCCATAAATCTCATTGAAATATCTTCAAAGTTCGTATCAGGCTGTTCATACATTAACCACATGATTTTAGCAGCATCCATAGGTGAACCACCACCTAATGCAATGATTACATCAGGTTCAAAAGGTCTTAAGATAGAAAGTGCTTGGTTAATTGTTGATAATGTAGGATCAGGTTTAACATCAAAGAATACTTCATGTTCAATACCAATTTCATCTAAAACATTAGTAATACTATCAACAGCACCTGAATTAAATAAGAATCTATCTGTAACAATGAATGCACGTTTCTTACCTGCTAATTCACGGAGAGCCAAGTCTATAGCACCTCTCTTGAAGTATACTTTTGAAGGAACTTTAAACCATAACATATTTTCTCTCCTTTCAGCAACTGTTTTGTAGTTCAACAAGTTTTCAACTCCAATATTTCCGGATATTGCATTTTTACCCCAAGAACCACAACCAAGAGAAAGAGATGGTTCTAATTTAAAGTTATATAAATCACCAATACCACCTTGTGATGAAGGAGAGTTTATTAAAATTCTACAAGCAGGCATTTTCTCTGCATATTGGTCAATTCTTGTTTTTGATCTTTCATCAGTATATAAAACAGCTGTATGACCTGCACCACCTTTTATTACAAGTTCGTATGCCATTTCAGCAGCTTTTTCAAAGTTTTTTGCTCTATACATTGTAAGAATTGGAGATAATTTTTCTCTTGAGAATGGGTCGTCCCAATCTACTGCCGGTCTTTCTACCAACAATATTTTAGCATTATCAGGAGTTTTAAATCCTGCAAGTTCAGCTATCTTATGAGCCGGTTGACCAACTATAGCAGGATGAGCAGTTCCTCTCTTCGGATCAATGAAAGGAAGATCTATCATTTTCTTTTGTTCTGCTTTATTTACAAGATAAGCGCCTCTATATTCAAATTCTTTTTTAACTTCTTCATAAACACTATCAACAACAATTACAGATTGTTCTGAAGCACAAATCATACCATTATCAAATGTTTTTGACATAAGAATTGAAGAAACAGCCATTTTGATATCAGCAGTTTCATCAATAACTGCAGATGTATTACCTGGACCTACACCTAATGCCGGGTTTCCTGATGAATATGCAGCTTTAACCATTCCAGGACCACCTGTTGCAACAATACAAGAAATCGATGGGTGTTGCATTAATGCACTTGAAAGTTCTATTGAAGGAACATCAATCCATCCGATAATATCTTCAGGAGCACCTGCTTTAACTGCTGCTTCTAATACTAATTTTGCTGCAGCGATTGTACATTTTGTTGCTCTTGGGTGTGGTGAGAATATAATAGCATTTCTTGTCTTTAATGCTATTAATGATTTAAATATAGCTGTTGATGTTGGGTTTGTTGTAGGAATAATACCCGCAATTACACCTAAAGGTTCAGCTACTATTTTAATACCGTTTGCTTTATCTTCTTTTATAATTCCGCATGTTTTTGCATTTTTATGTTTATTGTAAATGTATTCAGAAGCAAAGTGATTTTTAATAATCTTATCTTCTAATACACCCATGCCTGTTTCTTCAACAGCCATTCTAGCAAGTGGAATTCTGGCTTTATCAGCAGCTGTAGCAGCAGCCTTAAATATTGCATCTACTTGTTCTTGAGTGAATGTTTCATAGATTTTTTGAGCTTTTTTTACTTTAGAAATAAGAACTTCTAACTGGTCAAGAGTTTCAACAACATCTGATTTGTTCAAAGCTTTTTCCAAAGATTCAACAGTCTTTTTACTTTTTGTTGTCATAATGTTTCAAATCCTTTCGTGATTAAAATCTCTATTTATAATAGACCATAAAGATAAACGAAAGTCAATCAAGTTCGGTATTAAGATAATATAAAGAAAAAAGAGGCGGTTTAAAAACCGCCTCTTTCTCTTAATAATTTTTATGCATTTAGTATTGTTCTATCTGCATCTTTTTTTGTCATTGGACCATTTTGTCTTAATACATTTGCAAAATAATCTAATTTATCAGTAATTGCCGAATGTCGACCATTATGCTTAGCCTTAATTGCTTTACTTAAAGCATCTGCAATATTTAAACCTTTACCTTGTGACAAATTTTCAAAATATTCACGTTCATAGTCTTGTGAAGCTCTATATGACCAGTTACCATCTGTAGTATTTGGCACATTTATCCTTCTTCTTGAACCCAAAATGTCAGGAAGTGTTGCAAATTGATTTTTAGTTGTAAATAACTCTGCAAACACTGCTTTTGAAAGCGCTTCTTGAGAATGTTCAAGTTCTTGCTTATTTAAATGTAAATCTTTTGATAAATAGCCGGCACGTTCTCTTCCATTCTCAACTTGTTCCAACAAGCTATAATCATCGTGAGTACCAGGTCCGATTGTATAATCTCCGGGTCTCATATTTTGGTACTTATTGTCACCTTTTGATTCATAATATTTTACACGACCCCAATTATCACCGCCATATCTTGTAATATGTATTAAAGTAGTACCTAAGTTCTTAACTGCATCTAAAGAATCATAAGAATTTCCGCCTAATAATTCAAGCAAAACTCTATCATGAGGTACATGATTTTCATCAGCAGCTTTTAGAACAATATCCTTTATAATTTGCTGTCCGTTATGACCGACTTTAGGCTGATGATCAAGTTTACGACCCAATTTATTTCCATTTGAATCAAAAACATCCTTGCCTTGATTTTGCCATGGTTCACATATCATCGGTTTTATTAATTGCCAAGCGGCATCTATTCTAACACCGTCATATCTTTTGAAGAACAAATTAAATTTATTATAAAGTAATTCACCAGCTTCACCGTTAATTTTATCAAAATTAATAGCCGGAGACCAACAAGAATATTTTCCGTCACCTATATCACATCCAAATTCGTAGTTTGGATAGAATGCTGATTTATGTGCCCAAAAATCCTTTTGAGAAAAACCTATTTGGCAATCTCCGTATATACTAATACCTTGCTTATTAAAATTAGCTTTTGATTCCTTTTGTTGTTTATCTGCTATAAATTGAACAAATTTTTCGAAATCTACAACATTCGTTCCATCTTCATCTCGAATTTGTTTTAATTCTGCAATTCTTGTTTGATCACCATCTTTTGTTGCAAATATATTTTGATCTCGATGATTCCAAGTTCTTACATCTCTGGAACCATTTGCAATAGCAGTTGCTTCATACAAAGCATCACGTTCCACCCAATAACTGTTTTCCTTTTCAAATTTTCCAAACTCTTTTTTTATTGGAGAAGATTCATCAAGTTGTTCAAAACGTTCATATGCTTTTTTAAGCATAGCTCTTTGACCATCTTGCGCAAAAACATTATCATAATTTACTGAATCATGATTTGATACTCTTGTCATATATGAAGAATTCAAATCTTCCGTAGTTAAAAGATTGCCATATGCTTTTTCGTTTAATTTATTCAAATCAATAATATGCATGCCAAGAGAAAAACCTGTACCGGAATATGGTGAACGTACATAGTTTGATATTTCACCTTGCGGTTGTAATTGAATAGAATTTACTCCGCACATTACCTTTAATAATCCGGCTAAATCTTGAGCTTCTGATGAAAAACTTGTTCCTATACCTGTATCATTTTTTAATGACGGTACACTAAAATCGAATATTGTAGCAGTTGTTTTATCAAGACCAAGCTCTCTTCTTGCATCTTGTTGTATTTTTTCAAATTCTTTTGTTTCTTTTGTAGTTAATGCTCTACCAAACGATGATGTACTTTGTATTGCAGAAATTTTCATACACTTTCTCCTAAAAATATAAAAGACCTGTCTATATAATAACTGTAAAAATTTTTTTTGCTAGTTTGTAACAAGAGAAATAACGATGATAAAAATTTCTATAAATAATATAAACTTAACAAAAAGCTTAAAATATGATATCTTTTATCAAAGTAACTTGCTTGGAGGAACTATGGAAAAGGCGCAATGGAGTTCTCATATCAGTTTTATTATTGCGACTGTAGGAAGTGCCGTGGGGCTTGGCAACATTTGGCGTTTCCCATATATTATGGGTAAAAATGGAGGTGCAATTTTTCTTTTAACATATTTATTGTTAATTGCTTTTATTTGTATTATTCCATTATTATGTGAACTATTCATTGGCAAAATATATAAAAAAGATACTGTTTCCGCATTTGCAGAAATTAATCCTAAGTTTAAATGGTTTGGCTGGTTATGCATAATAACTGTTATTTTAATACCTTGTTTTTATTTTGTCGTTGGCGGATGGATTTTAAACTACATATGGATTTTTCTAACAAATAGAATTCCGGAAAATTTTGCGCAGTATTTTTCTTCATTCAGTTCACAAATAACAGTACCTTGTTTTCTTTCTGTTCTCTTCTTATTAATGACTGCAATATTTCCATTTCGAGGTGTAAATAAAGGAATAGAAAAAGCTAATAATATAATGATGCCTCTTTTTGCTTTAATGTTAATTATTATGGCTGTATATGCAGTAACACTACCCGGGGCAAAAGAAGGTTTAACTTTTATGTTTAAACCTGATTTCTCTCAATTTAATTCAAAAATGGTTCTTACTGCTTTAGGTCAAGCCCTTTTTACTTTAAGTATTGGAATGGGGGCTATAATAACTTATGGCAGTTACATGAAACAAGATACTAATATTATCAAATCTGCATATACTTTAATATTTTTTGATACATTAATAGCTGTTATTGCTGGTATTATGATTTTCCCTATTGTTTTTTCTTTCGGTGTAACCCCATCTGCCGGAGCTACTTTAGTATTTATCTCATTACCGGAAATGTTTGCGAAGTTACCATTTCCTGCTATAACAGGACTATTATTTTTTATTCTTCTATTCTTTGCTGCAATAACTTCAGGTATTAGCATTATGGAAACTTCTGTTGCATCTTTTATTAATCAATTTAAAATATCAAGACAAAAAGCTACTGTTATTTTAAGTATTATTATAGGAATAATAACTATTCCGTCTACCCTTTCATTTGGTCTTTTAAGCGATTTTAAATTAGGAGAAAAAAACTTTTTTGATTTTTTAGATTACACCACTTCTAATATTTTACTTCCTTTTAATACTTTATTAATCTGTCTAATTGCAGGTTGGTGCATCAAAGGACTTTGGAAAAACGAAATAGGAGAAAACTTTTTTGGATATTCATTCAATATTTTATTAAAATTTATTATTCCTGTAATTTTAATATATGTTATTCTTAGTGGTTCATAAAAAATAAGAGGCGATTACAACTCGCCTCTTATATACTTATCTTTTAAATATTTCCGGATGATTTGAATTAGATAAAACGATTTCTCTATACTCATTTTTATCTATATCAATTCCCATATTTTTGATATTAATTTGGAATTTTTTCTTTTTCTTTTGTACTTTATTTTTTTCGTCCATAAATCTTTCCTAACGATAAATTAATTCTGAATTTCTATATTTATCAATACTGTCATAAGTCAATTTATCATCCTTCATATAATATTTCAATGCTTCCAAATAAGCCTTAGCAGTATCTAGAACAGTAAAGCATGGTGTTGAATACATTTCTGCAATTGTTCTGATTAAAAAGCCTCTGTCTTCACTTCCATATCTAGCTGAATTATTATTTGTTGTAGGAGTATTTATGATAAAGCAAAGTTCTTTATTTTTCATATTTCTTTGTATTTTTTGGATATCAAATTTTTCAATTTCTTTTGATTCTATATTATGAAGTTTTAAAAATTTATGAGTACCGGTTGTTGCAACTAAGTTATAACCTAAATCAACAAGAGTTTTTGCCACCTCTACACTATCTTTCTTATAATGATCATTAATCGAGATTAATACATTACCTCTCTCCTTGGAAAGTTTATATCCGGCAGCTAAAAATCCTTTAATCAAAGCTCTTTCATAATTAGTATCAACACCTAAGACTTCACCCGTAGATTTCATTTCAGGAGCCAAAGCCGGGTCTATCCTGTTTAATTTTTGGAACGAGAATATAGGTATTTTTGCACATACAAGATTCGTAGTATCTACCAATCCGGGCTTATAACCTTGTTCTATAATTGATTTACCCATTATTGCATCTATTGCAATTTTTACCATAGGGATTCCCGTAACTTTACTTAAAATAGGAACAGTTCTTGAAGCACGCGGATTTACCTCAATTATATATGCAATATTATCCTTCAGTACAAATTGAATATTCATAAGCCCTTTTACTTTAAGTGCTCGTGCTATTTTTTCAGTATAATCTATCAAGTTTTTAATAACTTCATCAGATATTGTTCTTGTTGGATATAGTGCGATAGAGTCACCCGAATGTATTCCTGCTCTTTCTATATGTTCAGTAATTGCAGGAATTAATACATTCTCACCATCTGAAATTGCATCAAGTTCAAGTTCTGTACCTTCAATATATTGGTCGATTAAAATAGGATGTTCATCTGAGAATTTCAACGCTCCTTCAATATATGAAATAAGTTCATCTTTATTATAAACTACCTGCATTCCTCTTCCGCCTATTACATAAGATGGTCTTACCAAAAGCGGATACCCAAGTGTTTTTGCAACTTCTAATGCTTCTGATTGTTTTTTTATTGCAAATCCTTTTGGTTGCGGTATTTTCAATTCTCTCAATAACTGTTCAAATAATTTTCTATCTTCAGCTATATTAATTGAATCTAATGACGTACCTAAAATTTTAACACCTCTTGCGTGAAGTTTTGGAGCCAAATTAATAGCCGTTTGTCCTCCAAATTGAACCATTACACCTTCAGGATTTTCTTTTTCGATTATATTCATTATGTTTTCAATATGCATTGGTTCAAAATATAATTTATCTGCAACATCAAAATCTGTTGAAAGCGTTTCAGGATTTGAATTTACAATTAATGACTTATAATTATGATTTCTTACTTCCCAGGCTGCATGTACAGAACAATAGTCAAATTCTATACCTTGACCTATTCTTATCGGACCTGAACCTAAAATCAAAATTTTCTTATCTTCACTATTAGAATTGCTTTCATCAAATTCATTGTATGTTGAATAATAATATGGAGTGTAAGCTTTAAATTCAGCCGCACAAGTGTCAACAATTTTAAATGAAGCACTTATTGAATTTTCTTTTCTCATTTTTTCAATATCAGATAATGAATTTTGAGTATATTTTGCTATTTCTTCATCTAAAAAGCCTTTTTCTTTTGCTTCTAAATATAAATCGGGAGTTAAAGTTTCACTTTTCAACCTATTTTCAAAATCAACCAAACTTTTTATTTTATATATAAACCATTTATCTATTTTTGTTATTTTATTGATTTCATCAACACTAATACCACGATTTATAGCTTCTGCAACTCTAAAAATTCTTCTGTCATCTTGAACATGCAAAAGTGCTTTTAGTTCTTCTTCGCTACATTCAATATGACGACCTCTTAATAGACCTGTATATTTGGACTCTATTGAAGTTATAGCTTTTTTGAATGAACTTTCAAATGTTCTTCCGATAGCCATTACTTCGCCTGTAGCTTTCATTTTTGTACCAAGAATTCTATCGCCGTGTTTAAATTTATCAAACGGCCATTTAGGAATTTTAGTTACAACATAATCGATTGCAGGTTCAAAGGCTGCAACTGTTTTCTTTGTAATTGAATTTGGTATTTCGTGGAGATTATATCCGATTGCTATTTTTGTTGTTATTTTTGCAATAGGATAGCCTGTTGCTTTAGAAGCTAGAGCTGATGAACGGCTTACTCTTGGGTTAACTTCTATTACATAATATTGATTACTTACAGTATCTAAAGCAAATTGGACATTACATCCGCCTTCAATTTTCAACGCTTTAATAATCTTCAATGCTGCACTTCTTAGCATTTGACATTCTTTATTAGTTAAAGTTTGTGTTGGGGCTACTACAAAACTGTCACCCGTATGAATACCAATAGGGTCAATGTTTTCCATATTACATATTGCAATACTTGTATTATTTGCATCTCGAATTACTTCATATTCAATTTCTTTATATCCTGCAATACTCTTTTCAACAAGAACTTGAGAAATAGGACTTAAAGACAAACCTGTATATACTATCTCTTCATACTCACCATAGTTATTGGCAATACCACCCCCGGTACCTCCAAGAGTATATGCAGGTCTTACAATAATTGGGAAACCTATCTTTTGTGCAAATTTCTTTGCTTCTTCAAAACTCGAAACAATGTCACTTTCAGGTATGGGTTCACCTATTTCCAGCATAAGATTTTTAAATAGCTCTCTATCTTCTGCTTTTTTTATTGATTCAATTTTGGTACCTAAAAGTTCAACATTGTATTTTTCCAAAATTCCGGCTTCATATAAGCTTACTGCAAGATTCAAACCTGTTTGACCGCCTAAGGTTGCGATAATTCCGTTTGGTCTTTCTTTATCTATTATATAAGTTAACGATTCTACAGTTAAAGGTTCTATATAAACTTTATCCGCAATATTTTCATCTGTCATAATTGTTGCAGGGTTTGAGTTTACAAGAACCACTTCAATTTTTTCTTCTTTTAGTGCTCTACAGGCTTGAACACCTGCATAATCAAACTCAGCAGCCTGACCTATAACTATAGGACCTGAACCGATTACTAAAACTTTTTTTATTTTTGTATTTATTGGCATTTCTATCTCTTTCTATAATTTCAATTACCTTATCAAACTTTCAGACTGTTAAACCAAAAGCTTTTTCTCTTTTTCTACATTTTCTATCCAGCTTGATATAACTTTATTTGCATCATATGGTCCTGCTGTTAATTCAGGATGGAATTGAACAGTTTTTATTTTATATTTATCACAACTGATTCCTTCTATAGTATTATCATTTAAGTTGATGAATGTTGTTTTTACATCAGCAGGAAGAGAATCAGACTCAACAGCATAACTATGGTTTTGAGCTGTAATAAATATTTCATTTGTTTCCATATTCATTACAGGATGATTTCCGCCCCTGTGACCGTATTTAAGTTTATAAGTTTTTGCTCCTAGTGCCAGTGATATTATTTGATGTCCAAGACAAATTCCAAATAAAGGTAATTTACCTAATAATTCTTTTGCTGTTTCTATAGCTTGTTTTGCGTCTTCAGGATTTCCAGGTCCATTTGATATAAGTACAGCATCAGGATTTTCATTTAGAATATCTTCAGCTTTTGCATCTGCCGGGAAAACCGTAATATCGCAATTTAAAGCTTTGAAATTTTCAAGTATGCTCTTTTTTATACCCATATCTATAATTGCAAGTTTTATTCCTGTTCCTGAATATTTTTCTACTTTATAAGTAGTAACATCCATTGTAATATCTTTACTTATCCTGTAATTTCTCATCTTTTCTTTTATTTCAGGAGTAATATCACCTGTCGTTATAGCACAATTCATTGCACCATAATTTCTTATGATTTGAGTAAGATGTCTTGTATCTATACCTTTTAAACCTACTATATTATTTTGTTTTAGGTATTCTGCCAAAGGTAGTGCACTTTTATAATGAGATTCATGTTCACACATATTCTTTACAATAAAACCTTTAGCGTGAATTTTTCCTGATTCAAAATCATCTTTATTAATTCCGTAATTACCTATTTCAGGATATGTCATAACTATTGTTTGACCTGCATAAGAAGGATCTGTAAGTATTTCTTGATAACCAACCATTGATGTATTAAATACAATCTCACCATAAGAAGTTCCGTCTGCTCCAATTGATTCACCTTCAAAAATCATGCCGTTTTCAAGAATCAATTTACCTTTTGAAACCGCATAAGATTTATTTTGAGTAAGCATTGCATTTTCAATTTCTTCGTATATCATTTGAATTGCTTTAACTCTATCTTCTGCACTTGTAACGGCTCTTCCTATAACCAAATAATCAGCACCTTCTTTTATTGCAATACTTGGTGTAGCAAGACGCTTTTGATCATTCTTATTTGACCAATCAGGTCTTATGCCGGGGCATAGAACTTTAAAGTCTTTACCGCATACTTGCTTGATTTTCTTAGCTTCCCAAACACTTGCAACAACGCCATCCAAACCTGCATTTTTTGCCATCAAAGCCAAATGAATAGCATATTCGTTCGGTTTATAAGGAACTTTAAGTTCTTTTTGCAAACTTTCTTCGCTTATACTTGTTAAAACCGTAACACCTAGTATAACCGGATTTTCTTTACCAAGTTCTTTTGCTGTTTTTCTTGCTGCTTCTTGAGCCATTCTCATCATTTCTTCACCACCTGTTGTGTGAAGATTAAAAAATGAGGCACCATTTCTGATTATATTTTCGGATGCTTTTGCAACTGTATTGGGTATATCATGGAGCTTAACATCAAAAAAGAACTTTATATTTTGTTCTTTCATAAAGTTAAAAATTTCATAGCCGTTACCTGTATACATTTGCAAGCCGACTTTAAATATACCGACATAATCTTTAAGTTCGGTAATTAATTGTTTTGCTTGTTCAGGTGTATCAACATCTAAAGCAAGTACGATTTTTTCTTTGATTTCTGGTCTTATTTGCATTTTTATTTATCCTATATTAATTATTTTACCTTTTATTATTGTCATTTTGGGTTTACCTTTTAATTTATAACCGTCAAATGGAGAAATACGGCATTTTGATTTAAATTTTGAAGCATCGACAACCCACTCTTCATTCAAATCAATTACTGTCATATTAGCTTCTTTCCCGATTTCGATAGAGCCTTGATTTGGAATATTTAAAATCGAAGCAGGTGAATATGTTAATTTTTTTATTGCCTCAATTAAACTCAATTTTCCTGTATGAACAAGATAAGTAAGTGTAATACCTAGAGCAGTTTCAAACCCTGCAAGTCCCATTGGAGCCATTTGGATAGGAAGTTGTTTTTCATGAACAGTATGTGGAGCGTGATCTGTAGCTATTACATCTATTGTTCCATCCTGAAGACCAGTTATTACTGCTTCTAAATCTTCTTTTGTTCTCAATGGCGGATTAACTTTGTATTTTGCATCATAATCAACGATATCGTTTTCAGTCAAACTAAAATAATGAGGAGCTGTTTCTGCCGTTACATTCAAACCTTCTTTTTTTGCTTGTCTGATAAGTTCAATAGAGCGTTTTGTTGATATATGTGCGAAATGATATTTCCCATTTACGGCTCTTACAACTTCAAGTTCTCTGGCAACTGCCAATGATTCTGTAATATCAGGTATTCCTTTCAACCCAAGACGAGTTGAAACTTTACCTTCATTTATTACTCCGCCATTAGCTAATGATGAATCCTCCGAATGCGAAATAATTACTGCATTATGAGAATTTACATATTTCAATGCTTCTTTTAATAAATGCATATTTTCAACAGGCTTACCATCATCAGAAAATGCAATTGCACCGTTTGAAATAAGTTCTGAAACATTAACTATCTTCTCGTTTGAAAGTCCTTTTGTAACAGCACATATAGGGTGGAACCCAATATCTGATACTTCTTTTGCCTTGATTATTGTATACATTAATGTTGTAGAATTATCAACAGGCGGATTTGTATTTGCCATAGGACAAATTGCAGTATAACCTCCATTTATAGCGGAAGATATTCCCGTCTTTATTGTTTCTTTTGAGTTAAAACCTGGTTCTCTAAGATGGCAATGAATATCAACAAGTCCGGGAGTTAGTATTTTCCCGGTCAAATCAATGATTTCTTCACTCTGACTTGGAACAATATTAACAGCTATTTCTTTTACAATTCCATTTTCTATACGTATATCAGAAATACCTTCATAATTTGTTTTCGGATTTATTATTTTTGCATTTTTAAGAAGCATTATTGTCCCCTTTCAATAATGTATTCAATATTGCCATTCTTACATATACACCATTTTGTGCTTGTTCTAATATAGTTTTTCCTACTTGATTATCAAGAAGTTCAGAGGAAACTTCTATATTTCTGTTTGCAGGTCCGGGATGCATTAAAATAACATCCTTTGCTGCATATTTTCTTAACAATTCTGTATCTATTTCATACAGTCTTTTGTATTCGGAAGAATCAGGATAACCTTCTTTCTCATGTCTTTCGTTTTGAACTCTTAAAACCATTACTACATTTGAACCGTCAATAGCTTCTTTTACTTCGTTATGATAATGAATATTAAAAGCCTGTTCATTTTCAAACTGTAAATATGTAGGAGCACACAAATGAATATCTGCCCCGAATTTTGAAAGCAAACTTATGTTTGATTTTGCAACTCTGGAATGAGAAACATCACCAACTATTGTTATTTTTTTGCCTTCAACACTACCTATTTTTTCAAGCATTGTATAATAATCAAGTAATGCTTGAGATGGGTGTGCGTGAGTTCCATCTCCACCATTTACAAAATGAATAGGATACTTAACCAATCTCATTACATTATTAATTATTCCTGATAAAGAATGTCTTATAACAACAGCATCTACCCCTAAAAAGTATAAATTTTCGATTGTATCTTTTAGACTTTCACCCTTTGAAAGTGATGAATGATTAGCATCAAAATTTATTATATTCATACCAAGTTTTTGAGCAGCTATTTCAAAACTACAGCGTGTTCTTGTTGAATTTTCGTAAAACATTAAAGAAAGAGTCTTTTTTTCAACATCAGACTTTTTTCTTCCTGTTTTAAATTCTTTTGCTAAATTTATGATATTTTCTATTTCTTCTTTAGAAATGCTTTTAATATCAATTAAATGCTTCATTATGCGTTTGCCTTTACTTCTGTTCTGCTTCCCGGTTTAACAAGTTCTATACCTTCTTTGCATAAAGGACAATCATTAGGCTCATATACAACAGGATCTATTTGCAATAATGACTTGATATTATACTCTGTTTTTCCTTTTGTTCTGTCAACAATACATCCAACTGCAACAACTTCAGGTTCATATTCTTTAATAGCTTCCATTGTTTCTTTTATAGTTCTGGCTGTTGTAATTACATCTTCTATAATTACAACTTTTTCGCCTTTCTTTAAAGTATAACCTCTTCTTAATTGCATTACTCCGTCTTTTCTTTCAACAAATAGATTACGTTTTTTTGCATTTTTTGCTGTCTCATAACCTATAATTACAGCACCTATAGCGGGAGCCACTATAGTATCAAATTCAATATCAGAAAGTTTTTCAGCAAGTCTTTTCCCTAACTCTGAAGTTATTTCAGGATATTGATACAACTTTGCACATTGAAAATAAATATCTGAATGCAAACCTGATGTAAGGCAAAAATGCCCGTGTAAAACACCTTCCGCCTGCTCTAATAAATTTAAAACTTCATTTGTCATTATGCCCTCAATTCTTTCTTTAATTCATCTAAACTTTTAAACCCACTTTTATTTATATATTCATCCAGTTCTTCAACAAGTCTTTCTGCTGTATCAGGATGTGTAAAATTGGATGTACCAATTTGAACTGCTTCAGCGCCTGCAGCAAAAAATTCAAGAACATCATCCAATGTTTCTATTCCGCCTATTCCGATTATTGGAATATTAATCACTTTATATAAACGAGAAACCGCATTAATTGCAACAGGTTTAATCCCTTTACCGGAATATCCGCCTTGAACTATTGTTTTTTTATATTTCCCATTTATTAATTCTAATTTTATTGAAGTACCCTTCAATGTATTTATTGCACTTACTGCGTTTGCACCGGCTTTTTCAGCTGCAATTCCTAATTTTTCTATAGAAGTAACATTCGGAGTAAGTTTTATTATTAAAAATCCGCTATAAACTGCTCTTACTGCACTAACCAGTTCATATAAAGAATTTTCATCCGTTCCAAACTCTAAACAGCCTGATTTCACGTTAGGACAAGAGACATTCAATTCAATGGCTTTAATCTTTTCATTTTCGCATTTTTTTGCAACTTGAACATATTCATCAATGGTAGAACCTGCAACATTCATAATATAGTTAATATTATTTTGTTTAAGTTCAGGAATTTTTACTTCTATAAATTTTTCAATCCCAACATTTTCAAGCCCGATGGAATTTATCATGCCTGCTTCAGTTTCTGTAATTCTGATATGTTTATTTCCCGCACGAGGATATAAAGAAATCGCCTTAGTTACAATAGCACCAATCTTTGAAACATCAATAAATTCATCAAATTCATTAGCATAACCATATGTACCTGATGCGGTCATAATCGGATTTTTCAATTCAAGTCCGTCAAAATTTACACTTAACTTCCCCATACTACCTCATTTCCTTTAAATACAGGACCGTCTTTGCATACAGTAGCATTTATAATTTTACCGTCCTTTTTAATATCAATAACGCAACCTCTACACACACCGATTCCGCAAGCCATAACTTTTTCCATTGCTACTTGAGTTTCAATTACGTATTTTTCACCCAACTCTGAGATTATTTTCAATACTATATGAGGTCCACAAGCATATATGACTTCAGGTTTATATTCATTGATAATTACACCTATATAATTTAAAACACTGCCTTTTTCACCAAAAGAACCATCATCTGTGCATATTTTATCTATTTCCATACCTTTAGGTATTTCATCTTTATTCAAAAAACCGGCAATAAAACAATTTTCTATATTTCCATTGTCTAATTTTGTCTTTAAATAAGAAATAGGAGCGGCTCCAATACCTGCTCCAATTAACAATGCTTTTTTATTTTTGATATCAAATGAATTACCGAAAGGACCTGCAATATCTATATTATCACCAACTTTTAACGACTTTATATATTTTGTACCTTTGCCTCTTTCTTTAAATAGAATACCAATTTTTCCATCATTATTTGAATAAACACTAAATGGTCTTCTCAAAGTTAAACCGTTACAATAAATTGATATAAATTGACCGGCTTCAACCCAAACAGGATTCTCGCATTCAATTTCAATAAAATAAGAACTTGAACTCACTTTCTCTATTTTATTAACTTTTGCTTTGTATATCTTCTTCATAATACTCTTTCTTATTAATTTTCAAAAAAATTCAAAAAAAAAGAAAAACAGACAGTTTTTCTTTTTTCTATATTTATTCAATTTTTATCAAATAATGTTTCATGTCATTTACCTTATTTTTAAGTATTATCTGACCAATAATATTTAAAGTCAATTTAAAAACAAAACTTTTTTACATTAAGTTTTTTTATTATCCTCAAATATAGTCAACTAGGGCATTTTAGAAATTAATCGTTCGTAATAAATTACCATAGTAATGTTTATGAAAGGAATTTATATGTTTTTACACGGTGAAATTACAAAAGACTTATCAAGGGCAAAAAAATTCTTTGAAGATATAATTTCTTATACAATTGGACCATTCACGCTAGATGACATAATAATAAATAAAACAAATTCTATTAATATAGTTGATGTAAGAGAGTACGATGACTATATAAAAGGACATATTCCTTACGCTGTTCATATTCCATATAAAGAAATTCAAAATCATATGGAAATGCTCGAGAAAGACAAAATCACAGTAATATATACATATTCAGACTCTTGTCCGAGAGCATATAATACAGCTTTAACTCTCGTAGACAAACACTATCCAGCAATTACTCTAAGAGGCGGATTCAAAGAATGGAAAAAATTTGATTTAGATATAATTAAAACCGACTCACCACACTATGAAGATTCTGACGAAAAAGAAAATTAAAAATCTATCTCATAAAAAACTAACCCTAAGTATATTTGCTTAGGGTTTTGAGTTTATAAGAACAGCTATAGATACAAAAACAATAATAAAAATAGAAATACAAGATAAAATACCTATTATTTTCCAGAATAAAGAAAGTTTAATCTCTTTTTTTTGGACACTTTTTTCGAATTTATTGTTATTATCATTTTTTCTTTTTGAAGTTTTATCTAATTTATAGTCTGACTGCCGTTTTTTTTCAGCTTCATATTTTTCTTTTAAAGATGGTTTTGATTTTTTCTCAGTAATAAGCAGTTCAACATCATAGTTAAGTTTTAAAATATTAGCTGAAGCACCCAAATTATATACACTATAATTTATTGCGATTTCAAATGAACGTTTTAAACATTCAAGCGCAGTCATAGCATCTTTTTTTACTTTACCTGAATGAACCGATTGATTTCCGTTTTTTTTAAGAAAATACAAATCATCAATAAATTCTTTTTCTTGAATACTCCCCGTAGAATTATCTTTCAATGTCGCTAACATTTCATCAAAAGAGCCTGTCTGCTTATTATTTTCAATAAGCATTTCCTTACAAATTTGTTCTCCAAAGCGTCTGGTTTGAGTCATACATTGCTCAAAATATTCATCACGATATAATTTTTCTGCCTCAGAGATAATTTCAAATAGATTTTTATTTACTTTTTTTAAAAACTGAAAATTTGTAACCATACTAAACCCACGGCAAAATAATAACAAAAAAATTTTATTAATATCCCATCCAAATGGAGTAGGGAGAAAAATAAGTTTTATGATATAAAACAGATATAGTTGAGAAAGATTTTTAGATATAAGAGTTTAAAATACTTTTAAAACGAGCTGGAATTTAACTAAATTTCTTTATTTGACAAGGATAAGAGTGAGAAAAGGATACACTAGTAATGAATGAATTAAAAGAAAACATCAAAAAGTACTTACTTGTAAAATATGCTGAAACAAGAGTAAATGAATGCAGCAGTCATTTATCTAAATCTATTCCTTGGATTCAAAGAAAGGGTCTTACTAATACAATTCAAACACATTGCAAAGTACTTCTAAATACTTTAATAAATGGTTCTGAAAAACAATCATTCCGCCAAAATAAATTTATAGTTGATTCTATATTAAAATACACTTTAGGTAAAAGTGAAAATCTACTAAAATCAAATAAAAAAGCTAAAGATATAAAAACATACATGCAACTTAATTCTTTTATTGTATATGATGAAATCATGAAAGGTGTTTCTACTAATAAAAGTAAAAGAGCAATTAGATTTAATATCGAAAAACAATTATCAGATATTCAAGAAAGAATTGACTCAAAAGTCAGTATTGAAGAAATACTTCAAGAAAAAATCGGTGCTTAATAAATAAAATGTAATATATAGAAAAGAAGGAGTTAACTCCTTCTTTTTTATTAAATTAATTTTAACTGTTCAATATAAAATCTACAACTTGTGGATATTCATCTAATTGACTAAGTTTCTCATATTTTTCAATATAATCTTGACCATAATCTGTAATTTTAGTAGCCCAAGCACCATCATGATAACTCCAAGCTACAGCATTTTTTATATTTACACCGGTAGGCAGATATTCGCCATTTTCCAAATCAGCACTTCTTTTATCATGCAAAAATCTTAGATTATAAATACAAGCATCCAAATTTTTATATGGATCTTTCACTTCTAATTCATTTTCACTACCTTCTAAACCAAAATAATAATTTAAATAATCCGCGGTATCTTTCGTTATTTGAAAGGCCCCATACGCATCTGATACACTTTTTAAGAGTTCGCCATCATCGTCATATATTCTGCCGTTAGATTCAATCCAAAGAATTTTTAATACATCCATAACATCAACTTTTCCATCCCCAAGTAAAGCAACTCTTTCTTTTATTAAAGGAAGAGCATCTTCACCAAGTTGTTCAGAATATGTATCCAAAGCCTGAATGATTTTATCGTATTCGGTTTTTATTTCAGAATTAGTACTAAGAATATCCAATGCCGATACTATTTCTTCTTCTTCATGTTTTTCAACAATCGAAGTATTATTAAAATCAGTCACTTCACTTTCTTTTTTATCATCAAGTTTAGTTGATAAACCAAACACTCCGCCTATAAGTATGCCTAAAACTGCAAGATACGAAACAGTATTTTGTAATTGTTGTTTTGCTGCTGTGCTTCTATTAGACCTGGAAGAAAAACTTACAGTTTTATCAAAAGGCACAACTTTCATATTCTTTGAACGATATGCCGGAAGACTAATATTGTATGCAGTATTTATACCTGATATTTGCATTTCCTTACCCCTATTCAAAGGATATAAAACAAATAACCGGCTTTTTTTGTTTTTTCTGTAAATATTTATTAAGCAATGAAATGATTAAATTTTCAAATTAAAAATTCACAAATAAAAACAATAAATATAAAATAATAAATTAAAATTTTTCCAATCTCACATCAGCTGCCAATTTATGTGCAAAAAGTCCTTCTTTTTCAGCGAGATAAGAAGCGTTTATTGCCGTTTCTTTAATAGATTTTTCTCTTATTATTTGATAAGTCTGTATTTTTATATAATCAAAAACACTTAAACCGCCAGAATATTTGGCAACTTGATTGGTTGGCAAAGTATGATTAGTACCTGAAACATAATCACCAAAAACTTCTGCACTATAATTACCAATAAATAATGAACCGTAATTATTAAATTTATTAATAAGATTTTCCGCATTTTCTAAACATAATTCCAAATGTTCAGGTGCTTTTTTATTAGATAAAGCAACAGCTTCATCTAAATATCTCACAACAACGGCAAATGATTTATTATAAGATTGTTCAGCGATTTCACGTGTTTGAAGATTTTTTAAATATTCTTTAGCCTTCTCATCAACTTTTTGAGCAAATTCTTTAGAAAAACATATTAAAAATGCGCGGGCATCCTTATCATGTTCACATTGAGCAAGAATATCAGCAGCAACAAACTCTGGTTTAGCCGTTTCATCAGCAATAATTAACACTTCAGATGGCCCGGCCAAAAAGTCTATACCGCATTCTCCATAAACTTGCTTTTTTGCCGATGTTACAAATTTATTACCCGGTCCTACTATCTTGTTTACTTTTTGAATAGATTCGGTTCCATAAGCCATTGCAGCTATTGCTTGGACTCCGCCTATTCTGTATATTTCATCAGCACCTGCATAATATGCCGCAGCAACTGTTACAGGTTGTATTTTAGGTGACATTGCGACAACTCTTTTTACACCTGCAACTTTCGCTGGAACCACAGTCATTATTGCACTACTCGGAAGAGGATAATTTCCGCCGGGTATATAACAACCAACAGACTCTATAGGGATAATTTTATGTCCAAGAATATTTCCGTTAACTTCAACTTCCAATTCTTTTAAACTTGATAACTGAGCCTTTGCAAATTCCTTTACATTTTTTACCGCAAACTTTATTGTTTCAATAGTTTTTTCATCTACTTGTTTTATTGCTTCTTTTATCTCATCTTCAGTCAATTTAAATGCAGATAAATCTCCATCACCAAATTTTTTAGCATATTTTCTAACAGCATTATCACCATCTTTTCTGACAGCATTAATAATGTCATTAACAGAAGATATACTTTCAAACTCTATCTTAGAAAAGAAATTTTTATCCAATTCATCATAAGTACTTATCTGCATTTTTCATCCTTTTCTTTTTATTGAAATTTATATATACATTCTAACAAAATTATCAGTTATTTTGTTCTTGAAGCCAAGTTATTTATTATATCTTGCGGAGTTACATTATGCATTGCCATAAAAGTAAGCATATGATAAGCCAAATCACTTGCTTCCCATTCTAACCCATCACCTTGTTCATAATTGACAGATTCAAATGCTTCTTCCATAACTTTTCTTTTTAAATAGAATTCATTTTTAAACAATTTTGTTGTATAAGAGCCGTCAGGAAGCTTTGCTTTTCTATCCAAAAGCAAATTATACAGTTCATTTATACAAAATTCCCTATCTTCAAAACAAGAATAACGACCTGTATGACAAGCAACACCTTTTTGTTTAACCTTGAATAATAATGCATCTTGATCACAATCAAATTTAGCACTTATTAATTCTTGAGTATGACCTGAAGTCAAACCTTTTGTCCACAATTCATTTCTTGAGCGACTCCAATATGTAGCCAATCCTTCTGATAATGATTTTTTCAACGATTCTTTATTTGAATATGCAAGCATTAATACTTGTTTTGTTTCAACATCTTGAACAATAGTCGGAATCAAACCATTTTGTTTATCAAAATCCATAACAGCAATATAAGCATCTTCAAGATTTACGGCACCTGTATAAATACTCATACCAAGTTGAGTTGAAACATTCATTTTAACTAGAGTTTTAATTTCATCAATAGTAGAAATACCACCTGCAGCAATCAGAGTTTTTTTAGTAAGTTTTCTGATTTCTTTAATAGCTTCAATATCAGTACCTTGCATCATACCTTCTTTATCAACAATGGTATATAGATATCCTGCACATAAATTATCAAATCTTTTAACATAATCAGCAGGAGTTGCTTCAACTTCTTTAGTCCAACCTTGCGTTGTCACTTTACCTTTTTTAGCATCAATAGCGACAATAACCTTATCTTTTGGCAATTTTGAAAGAAATTCTTCATTTGCGGCAGTACCTATAATAATTTGTTTTGCACCATTAGCAAGAATTCTTTTTGCTTTTTCCTTATCTCTAATTCCACCACCAACTCTGCAATGGGCGATTTTGCAGATTTCTTTAATAAGAGCTTCATTATCGCCCTTATTCATAGCGGCATCTAAATCTATTACACTAATTTCTCCGAAACGTGAATAATATTTTGCCAGTTCTAATACATTTTCTCTTTCTAATACCTTTTCTTTTCCTTGTCTTAATTGGACAGCTTTTCCATCCATTAAGTCAATACTTGGAATAATCATAATTCGCCCTTTCTTTTTCCTATTTAAATTATAGGTTAAACATATTTACTTTCAAAATCATTTTTATTTGCCAACTTTTTTGAATTATAATTATAAAGTAATAAACGGAGGCATAGTTAAATGAAAGTTCTTGTAGGAATGTCAGGTGGAGTTGATTCTTCAGTAGCGGCGCTTTTACTAAAAGAACAAGGTTATGAAGTAATAGGTGCAACTATGTCTCAATGGGGCAGCAGTGATTTTTTTAATGCATTAAATAAAAAAATAGCAAATCAAGATATAAAAATCTCAACTCATTCAGCTTGCCTTTGCCCTAATAAGGAAGAAGATATAAATCAAACAAAAAAGATTGCGGAAAAACTCGGAATAGAGTTTCACGTCATCGATTGTTCAAAGGAATATGAAGAAATAGTTATAAATTATTTTAAGAAAGAATATATGGAAGGGCGCACCCCAAACCCTTGCGTATGCTGCAACAGATATATAAAATTCGGAATATTTCCCGAACTGGTGAGAAAAGCAGGCATTAAATTTGATAAGTTTGCAACAGGTCATTATGCACAAATAATAAAGGAAAATAACAGATATATATTAAAAAGAGGAATTAATCCAAAGAAAGACCAGTCATATTTTTTATATGGATTAACTCAAGAACAGCTTTCAAAAACAATAATGCCGCTTGGAACATACGCGAAAGAACAAATTAGAGAAATAGCAAGAGAACACGGATTAATTGTAGCAGATAAACCAGACAGTCAAGATTTTTATAATGGCGACTATAATGACATTCTTAATGAAAAACCAAAAAAAGGTAATATTGTTGATATTAAAGGAAATATATTAGGAACTCATCAAGGTTTTTGGAACTATACAATAGGACAAAGAAAAGGAATCGGAGTTGCAGCAAGTGCCCCATTGTATGTTATAGAATTAAGAAAAGATACAAATGAAGTTGTTGTAGCATTTAAAGAAAATTCTTTAAACAAAGGTTTGATAGCCTCTGAAATTAATTTTTCAGCTATAGAAAACATAACTACTCCAATAAGTTGTCAAGTAAAAATAAGATCTTCACAAAAGCCAAAACCTGCAACAATAAAACCATTGGAAAACGGAAATATAGAAGTCTTGTTTGATGATATGCAGCCTCCGATAGCAACAGGTCAATCAGCAGTTTTTTATGACGGAGAAACCGTACTTGGCGGAGGCATTATAGAAAGTGTATTTTAATGAATAAAGAAGAACTTTTAAAACTATATAATTCTGATTTAGAACAACTTTTAGAGAAAGCTTCAAAATATATAAAAAATGAAGTGGAATTTTGTTCACTAATCAATGCAAGAAGCGGAAAATGTTCGCAAGATTGTAAATACTGTGCACAAAGCGCACATTATAGGACTGATATAGAAGAATACCCTTTAATTTCAAAAAAAGAAGTCATAAAAGCGGCTGAAGAAGCAAAAACTAATGGCGTTATCAGATTTGCAGTTGTAACCTCGGGCAAATCCCCCGATGAAGAAAATTTTGATAAAATCCTTGGATTTATTGATGAACTAAATAAAATTGAAGGAATAAGAAGCTGTGCTTCAATCGGTATTTTAAATGAAGAACAAGCCAAAGAACTTTCTAATCACGGACTTAAAAGATTCCATCATAATATAAATACGTCAGAATCATATTATAAAGACATATGTACAACTCACACTTGGAAAGACAGATTAAATACATGTAAGCTGGTAAAAAAATATGGAATGGAATTATGCTGCGGGGTAATTCTCGGCATGGGTGAAACTATTGAACAAAGAATAGAAATGGCAATCGAATTAAGTGAAATAGAACCTGAATCTATACCAATTAACATATTAATGCCAATTCCAAAGACTCCTTTTGAAAATTATAATAATAAAATAGATGAAGAAAATATTCTAAGAACCCTTGCAATATTCAAAATAGCAAATCCAAAATCTATTATAAGATTTTGTGGCGGCAGAATGAAATTATCTGATAAAAATCAAGAACTTGCACTAAAAACTTGTGTCGAAGGAATTTTAACAGGGAATTACCTTACAACAACAGGCAAAAGCCCACAAGAAGATATTAATACACTAAAAAAACTAAATAAAAATTTGAGAAAGGTGTAATAATGAAAATATATAATAATTTAATTGAATTAATAGGAAATACACCCCTTGTAAGAATAAATAAATTAAATACTGGTTATAGTGATATTGCTGCAAAAGTTGAATTTTTCAACCCTGCAGGTTCAATAAAAGACAGAGCTGCTTTAAGTATGATAGAAGAAGCAGAGAAAGAAGGATTAATCAAAGCTGGGGAAACAACAATAATTGAGCCTACAAGCGGAAATACAGGAATTGGACTTGCACTTGTTTGCCTATTAAAAGGATATAAACTTATACTTACCATGCCTGATTCAATGAGTAAAGAAAGACGAGATATTCTAAAAGCATATGGAGCAGAATTAGTTCTAACAGATGGAACAAAAGGAATGCAAGGAGCGGTTGATGAAGCAGAAAGACTTCATAAAGAGAATAAAAACTCGTTTATCCCGCAACAATTCAACAATCCTGCAAATCCTAAAATTCATTATGAAACGACAGCCGAAGAAATTTGGAATGATACAGACGGAAAAGTTGATATTATTGTAGCCGGTGTTGGTACAGGCGGAACCATTTCCGGAATCGCAAAAAAGTTAAAAGAAAAAAATCCTAACATTAAAGCCATAGCAGTAGAACCATATTCATCCCCTGTTATAACTCAAGGAAAAGCAGGTGCACATCAAATACAAGGAATCGGTGCAAATTTTATACCAAAGAATTATAATGCAGATTTAATTGATGAAGTTATAACCGTAAAAAATGAAGATGCGGTAAATACTGCAAGAAATTTAGCCGATAAAGAAGGTATCTTTGCCGGAATTTCCTCCGGAGCTGCGTTACACGCCGCAATTGAATTATCACAAAGACAAGAAAATAAAGGCAAATTGATTGTAGTAATTCTACCTGATACAGGTATGAGATACCTTTCAAGTGTAATGTTTCAAGATTAACTTGAATCATAAATACTAAGAAATGTGTTTCAAAAGATTTTCTATAGTTGAAGAACAATGTTCAGCCATATCCTCTTCAACAAATTCATGATCTTTTGCTGCGTTATCGTCTGCCAAATCAGAAATTGCTCTTACAATAACACAAGGTACTTTATTTAAATTTGCAGTTTGAGCAATAGCAGCTCCTTCCATCTCAACTGCTAAAGCATTAAACATATTTTTTATCTGCAATTTCTTATCCAAAGAAGAAACAAAACAATCACCTGAAGCAATAACTCCTTTATGATATCTGATATTTGGAGCAGTATGCTGAAGTGCTTTTTCAAATTCATTAATTAACTTTGAGTCAGAATAAAATTTTGTAGGTTTATCTTTATCAATACCTGTACACATATATCCCAAAGCATAACCAATAGCAGTAACATCAAAATCATATTGAACAAATTCTGTTCCTATAACAATATCTCCGACTTGCATATTTTCACCCAAGCCTCCGGCTATACCTGTATTTATAATAAAATCAGGATTAAATTTATCTATAATATATTGAACACAAATAGCGGAATTAACTTTACCTACACCACTTTGAACTAAAATAACTTTATGAGAATTAAGTTCACCAACATAAAATATACGTTTGCCTACTACTAACTTTTCAAGATTTTGGAGTTTAGATTTTAAGCTGTTAACCTCACACTCCATAGCCCCAATAATTCCAAAGGTAAACTTATTCTGCATATTTCATTTTCTCCACTGTCCAATTTTTTAATACATCAGCCATATCAATTGCAATTTCTTTTGCACCTTGAAGATTGTGTTCTAAATAATTACCGCATTCTTCTTTTTTAGTACCGGGAATTTCACCGTCAAAATTCTTTATAAACTCAAAACAATCCTTCATTATTTTTAAAGCATCCTCATGACTTATTGCATCACGAACAAGAAAATAAAATCCCGTTCTGCACCCCATAGGACCAATATAAACAACATTTTGAGCAAATTCAGTATTTCTGGCATATGTTGCAAATAAATGTTCAAATGTATGCATTGCTGCATTTTCCAAATAATCATTATTATTTGGTTTTTTCATTCTTATATCATAAGTAACAATGTCACCATCAATTCTTGAAATATACATTCCTTTTTCCAAAATATCATGGTTGACAGTAAAACTTGCAATTTTTTTCATTTTCAAACTCCTGATAATAAAAAAGCCTCGTTCCCGAGGCTTAAAATGGTGCGTCTGGCGCGATTCGAACGCGCGACCTATCCCTTAAAAGGGGAGTGCTCTACCTGCTGAGCTACAGACGCATTCGCCCGACTTCTTTTATACCATACCAAGAACATTTTTTAGAGTCAACAAGTTTTTTAATAATAAAAAGGTGATTTATTTCTAAATCACCGAGAGTTCTGTTATGGAATAAATAAGTAGTATTTGGACTTTATATCATGAATAAAAATTTTCTCTTTTCTGATTCCTCAATATCTAAAACGAGAGAATTTTTAAAAAGTTCATTTTTATTTTCAAATTAAAAATTTAAGATTTCATATTGCTAATTTGACAGAAGCTTATAGT
>CALUPH010000017.1 GCA_944322615.1 Candidatus Gastranaerophilales bacterium
GTTTCATATACTTTGGTTTCTCTTGTAATCAGGGTAAAATCGTTTCCTATAACTATTGGGAATTTAGAATTTCTTATATAGTCAATTGCAAGATTTTCTCTGTCAAATATACCAAATTTCGGTGTATTGATTTTTAATTTGTACATTATTTTTTTTGCAATACTGTTAAAATAAGTTATTCTGGCTGCTTCAGCAAAGGGGGCAAATATGGGAAAACATTCCTTTTTGAATTTGTCTGCAATTCCATTAATAATTGCAAGCTGCGACGTTACTATTGTAAATTCTATTTGATTATATTTTACAAAATCGCATATAGAATTTACATCATTTTCCCTTATATTTATTGGGGTAAATGATGTATCTTCTGTTTTGTCTAATGATGTTATATATATGTCATGAGTACTATCTTGCAGCTTTATATACTGTGCAAGCATTATTGCATTAAGATCTGAGCCCACGATTAATATTTTCATAACTTACTTTAAATCTTTTCTTAATTTCTCAGCACCTTTTAAATATACATGTTTTATTTCATTTTGTGCAAGGTCTGTATTGATTACAATAAGAATTCTTAAGCATTTTGGTAATGAACCATTGATGTTTAATTCTTGTACGCACATCATTGGTACATTTTGCCAAGTCTCAAATTCTTCTCTTGCAAACTTAGCAGGATAGGCTGCATCTAAATCCTTTGTCATTGTAAATATTACGTTAGATATATCAGTATCTTGATATTTATTTTGTTTCTTTAATTCGGAAATAAGTTCTATTGTAGCATTCTTTATTTCTTCAATGCTGTTTGAATCTACGGTAATTGCACCTCTTATTCCACGTTGATACATTTTATTCTCCAACTTTCATATTCGCTTTTATTTTAGCTCCGTTTGCAAAATCAAAGGCATTCATTATACCTTTACTTTCTGGTTTCACTTTTGTTATTAATATGCAGCCTTCACCTGTATTTATTTCAATTCCGTCTTTTGAAACTGATGTTATTGTTCCGCAGTATAAATTACTTTTTTTGTTTGTTAATCTTGTTTCAAGTATTTTTATTACTTTATTATTTATCATTGTGTATGCACAAGGAAAATCTACCATTGAACGTACTTGATTGTGTATACTTTCTGCGTTTTTCTTCCAATCTATTAATCCGTCTTGTTTATTGAATTTCTTTGCAATTGTTACCCCTTCGCTGCATTGTTTTTGGGGAATTAATTCTCCTGTATATAAACCTTTTAATGTTGAACAAATAAGTTGTGGGGATTTTTGGCAAATAATTTCTTTTAATTCAATATCAGTCATGTTCTCTGTAATTGTTATCTCTTGAGTTTCACAAATATCACCTGCATCAAGTTCAAGTACAGTTAGCATTGTTGTTATGCCTGTAATTTTATCCCCGTTATATATACATCTTTGTATAGGATTTGCACCTCTATATTTTGGCAGCAAAGAAGCATGTAAATTTATTGTTGAATACTTTGGTATATCTAATACTTCTTGTGATAATATCTGTCCGAAGGCAAAAGTAACAAAGAAATCTGGTTTTAGATTTTTTAATATTTCAATTAATTCAATATCTTTACTTATTTTTTCAGTTTGATAGCAAGGAATATTATTTTCCATTGCAAACACTTTTACAGGAGGAGGTGTTACTTTATTCCCTCTGCCTTTTGGTCTATCCGGTTGTGTTACAACTGCAAGAAGATTAATTTCACTGTTTTTATATAATTCTTCCAAACTTTTTACGGCAATGTCCGGTGTTGCCATATATACTACGTTAATCAATTATTTTCCTCCTGCTGAGGATTCTTTTGTATTTCTTCTTCCAGTTCTTTTTCTTCTATAAGATAATCTGAATCAACTCCACCAAGTCCCTTTTCTGCCAATACTTTATCCGTCTCAAAACGATTTCTGCAATGGTCTATGAATAATATTCCGTCTAAATGATCAAATTCATGCTGAATTGCTCTTGCTAAAAGTGAACCGTCTGTAACTTCTAATATAAATGGTTTACCTTTTATATCAAGTGCTTTGATTTTTACTGATTTATATCTTCTTACGTTAGTATATGCCTCTGGAAAGCTTAAACAGCCTTCATATGAATTTATAGCACCTTCTTTTTTTATTATTTTAGGGTTTATAAATGTAATCGGATTCATTGTTTTTGGATCTGTTCCGACATCTATTACAAAAACCCTCAAATTTTCTCCGATTTGAGGTGCTGCAAGCCCAACACCATTGGTTGCATACATTGTGTCATATAAATCGTCTACTAAAATTTGTACTTTTTTTGATATTTTATGAACTTCTTTTGATTTCTCTCTTAAAGAAGGTGTTCCATACTTAACTATTTTTCTTACTGTCATTAGTCTGTCTTTCCTTCACCAAATTTTGCGTGTCTGTTTAAAATAATCATTACAGTAGATATTATAACAGCATATAAGAAGTATTTTGTAGTATCTGATGCCGCAATATATGTTGCAATACCACCCATTACTATTGAAAATGCAACTAAAATCAATACTGCTTTATTTTGTGAAAATCCGAATTTTAAAAGTTTATGATGTATATGTTCAGCATCTGCTACAAATGGTGATGTTCCTTTTAAAATTCTTCTTAATGATGAGAATGTAATATCTAATATCGGTACCGCTAATATTAAAAGAGGTACATACATTTTTATATCTGTTGCTTTCATTTGGTACATTATTGATAATACAGAAAGTAAAAATCCTGCAAATAATGCACCTGAATCACCCATAAAAATTTTCGCAGGATGAAAGTTGTATGTTAAAAAGCCTAACATAGAACCTGCTAAAATAAATGCTATTAATGAACTTACGGTGTCTGATGGCACAAGCGCGACTGCAATTAAGCCTAAAGTAACAGAACTTATTGTAATTACAGAACCTGCTAAACCGTCAACACCATCTATAAAATTAACTGCATTACTAATACCTACAATCCAGGCAATTGTTCCAAAATATGATAAGATCGGGTGTAATTCTACTAATCCTATAAACGGAACAAAGATAGTTGTTATTTTTACGCCCAAACAAAAAACAATTGATGCTATTGTAATTTGGTTTATAAATTTGAATTTTGCTCCCAGTCCGTATATATCATCAATCAGACCTAAAAGAAAAATTAATGAACTGCCTAATAATAGCCCTGATAATAATGAACGATGAGGATAATAACTCAATAATATTAAAGAAAAGAACGATAGTATTGAACATATCCAAATGGCAACGCCGCCTAATCTTGGTATCGGATGCGAATGTATTTTTCTTTCATTCGGTTTGTCCATTAATCCTTTTTTTTCTGAATATGCAATTACTAATGGGACAATAAATAATCCCAAAATAAATGCAATAACTGTTCCTATTATGTTTGCTTCTGATAATTGTAAGAAAGTCATAATTAATCCTTATATAATGGGTATTTTTCGCAAAGTTTTAATGAACGTTCTCTTAGTTCTTTTATCTTTGCTTCATCTTTTGTATCTGAAATTTTTACTGCTTCGGCTATAATTTTGCCTACTTCAATCATATCTTCTTCTTTAAATCCTCTTGTTGTCATAGCAGGGGACCCTAGTCTTACACCGCTTGTTACAAATGGACTTTGAGGATCATTCGGTACTGTATTTTTGTTAGCTGTGATTCCGACAAGCTCAAGTATATTTGCTATGTCTTTACCAGTTTTGTTTAATTTTCTCAAATCAAGAGTCATTAAATGGTTTTCAGTTCCGTTACCAACTATATCAAGACCTTCATCCATTAATGATTTTGCAAGTGCTTTTGCATTTAGTTTAACTTGCTTTGCATATGCTTTGAAATCATCAGATAATGCTTCTTTTAATGCAATTGCTTTACCTGCAATAATGTGCTCAAGCGGACCTCCTTGAATTCCCGGAAATACTGCTTTATCAATACCAAGTGCATGTTCTTGTTTGCACATTATTATGCCGCCTCTTGGTCCTCTTAATGTTTTGTGCGTTGTTGTTGTTACAAAATCTGCATATGGAAATGGACTTGGGTGCTCACCTGTTGCTACAAGTGCTGCAATATGTGCTATATCAGCAAGAAGTAAAGCACCTACTTCATCTGCTATTTCTTTGAATTTCTTAAAATCTATAACTTTTGAATAATTGCTGGCTCCGCAAATAATAAGTTTTGGTTTATGTTTATGAGCCATTTCTCTTACATTATTGTAGTCAATTTCTCCTTCATCATTAATTCCGTATGACACAATATTAAAGTATAAGCCGGAGAAATTAACCGGTGAACCGTGAGATAAGTGTCCGCCATTTGATAAATCCATGCCCATTACAGTGTCACCCGGTTTTAGTGCATACATAAATACTGCCATATTTGCTTGTGCTCCGCTATGTGGTTGTACATTGGCATGCTCTGCATTAAATAATTTCTTTGCTCTTTCTTGGGCAAGTTCTTCTATTTTATCGACATTATCGCATCCGTTATAAAATCTTTTATATGGCTTGCCTTCTGCGTATTTGTTTGTTAATACACTTCCGCAAGCAGCCATTACTGCTGGTGAAGTGAAATTTTCACTGGCTATTAATTCTATTGTATTTTGCTGTCTTTTTAGTTCTTTTTCTATTAATTCAGCTACTTCTATATCTGTTTTTTTTATTACGTCTAATTCCATGTTAAACTCCCCAACCTATAATCTCTAAGCTAAATGTATTTTAATACATTTTACTTGTAAAAAAAAGTATATTAATTACAAAAAGTGTTTGATATTTTTTTCCTCTTCCGTAAAATTAAAATAGGAGAGAGATTTTGGCTAATTATTATAATAAAGATTTATATAAAATTCTTGATGTGAATTATGATGCTACGACTGAGGAAATCAAGCTTTCTTATCGTAAACTTGTAAGAATCTATCATCCTGATGTTACGGGAAATGATTTGGGTATTAGTAAATTCAAAGAAATTCAAGAAGCATATGAAATACTGACTGATACAGAAAAACGTAAAAAATATGATGTTCTTCGAGGATATTATAAAGAAAAAATTAAAAAAGAATATGAAAAAACTACAAAAAACAAATACGAGGAATATATAAAAAAAGCGAAAAAGAATGCAGATAAACCTGAATCTTTTTCTAAATCAATAAATGATGCATTAGATAATTTATTCCATTCCGGTAAACAAACATATAAAAAACAAGAACCCAAACAATCTGTTAATGGAGAAGATATAAATATTGATTTAACAATATCTTGTTTTGAGGCATTGGAAGGTACAAACAGAAAGGTTAATATATTACATACACAACCTTGTCCTAAATGTGAAGGAAGAATGTTTATAAATGGTTCTCAATGTAATATGTGTAATGGTACAGGACAAATCTCTTTACAAAAAAAAATTAATGTAAAAATTCCAAAGGGAGTTTCTCAGGGGGCTAAAGTCAGAATAAAAAAAGAAGGAAATAAAGGTCTAAATGGGGGTAAGGATGGTGATTTATATCTAATTATTAACATAGACAAAAATCCTTATTTTGAAATAGAAGGTTATAATATATTGTGTAATTTACCTGTAACTCCTTTTGAAGCTGTTTTAGGTGCTGAAATTCCAATTAATGTTTTTAATCAAAAAATTACAGTGAAGATTCCTCCGATGACATCTTCCGGACAAAAATTACGTTTGTCTGGACTTGGTATTGAGAATAAATCTAAAACTAAAAAAGGTGATATTATTATTACTGTTCTTATAAAACTTCCTGAAAAACTTTCTGAAAAAGAAAAAGAACTTTATTCACAGTTAAAGGAACTATCAAAATACGACATCAGAAAAGATATGAACGATGCAAAATAAAGTATTAATAAAAGAAATTTTTGAATCTATACAAGGGGAAGGACCATATATTGGAGTGAACCAATTATTTATCAGATTCTCTTCTTGTAATTTGCATTGTGCGTATTGTGATACTGATTTTAAAACGGATTTAAAAGAATATACTTTAGAAGACCTTATTTGTGAAATTAACAAATATGAAAATATTCATTCAGTAAGTCTTACAGGTGGAGAACCTTTGCTTGAATCTGATTTCCTTTCTGTATTGCTGAACAAAGTGAATAAAAAGATATATTTGGAAACCAATGGAACTTTATTTGAAAATCTTGAAACAGTAATTGATTATATAGATATTGTTTCAATGGATATAAAATTGCCCTCGACTACAAAAATGAAACCACACTGGGAAGAACATTCAAAATTTATAGAAATAGCAAAAGAAAAAGAACTTTTTTTAAAAGTGGTTTTTGATACAAATATAACGGAAGATGAAATTAATAAAACTGTTAGTCTGGCAAAAAAATATAATACACTTATTGTTTTACAACCTAAAATGGATGGTGAATATTTAAATTTAACTTCTGAATTTATTAATGATACATATTACAGATTTTTGAATAAGTACCAAAATATAAGACTTATCCCTCAAGTTCATAAGTTTTTGAATGTAAGATAATTTTATAGATTTAACAAAATACAATCTCTTTGCTATTATGTATATATTGTTAGTAATTTGGAGATTTTTATGAGAAGCGATGAAATAAAACAAGGATTGCAACGTACTCCGCACAGGTCTCTATTATATGCGACAGGTGTTAGTGAAAAACAAATGAATAAAAGATTCATTGGTATAGCAAGCAGTTTTACTGATTTAGTTCCCGGTCATTGCGGAATGAGAGAAATTGAACGTCAAATAGAAAAAGGTATTCATACAGGTGGCGGTCAAGCATTTATTTTTGGTGTTCCTGCTATTTGTGACGGTATTGCAATGGGACATAGCGGAATGAATTATTCTCTTCCGTCTCGTGATTTGATTGCAGATTGTATTGAATCTGTTGCAACTGCTCATAAGTTAGACGGGCTTGTTTTATTAACTAATTGCGATAAAATTACTCCCGGTATGATTATGGCTGCAGCAAGACTTGATATTCCTTGTATTGTTGTTACAGTAGGTCCAATGTCTGACGGTAAATGTCATAATAATACACTTACTATGATAAAAGGTACATTTGAAGCAATCGGTAAGTTTTCAAATGGCGAAATAGATGAAAAAATGCTTAAGGAAATGGAAATAACATCTTGTCCTACGGCAGGTGCTTGCCAAGGCTTATATACTGCAAATACTATGGCTTGTTTGACAGAAGTTATGGGTATGAGTTTGCCCGGTTGTGCTACTTCTGCTGCTGTTAGTGCTAAAACTAAACGTATTGCCTTTGATTCAGGTGTTATTATTAATGAATTAATTGAAAAAGATATTCGCCCTTCTTCAATAATTACAAAAGAGTCAATCAGAAATGCAATAATTGTAGATTTAGCTTTAGGCGGTTCAACTAACTCTATTTTGCACTTGCTTGCAATAGCTAATGAAGCAGGGGTTGACGTTACATTAAAAGATTTTGAAGAATTAAGCTTTAAAGTTCCTCAAATTATTAAACTTGATCCATCTGCAGCAAAAACAATGACTGATTTAGATAATGCAGGTGGTATTCCTGCCGTATTAAAAACCATATATGGCAATGTAAAAGAAATGTCTGATACAACAGGTGTATCAGGTCTTAAGTTGTCACAAATCGCTTCTGCTGATATTTGGTGTGATAATGAAGTAATAAGACCAATCTCTGATCCTGTTACTTCAAATCCCGGTCTTGCTGTTTTACATGGTAATTTAGCTCCTAATGGTGCTGTAGTAAAAATTTCAGGTGTTGAAAAAGAAGCTTTAGTATTTACAGGTAAAGCTAAAACTTTTAATAGCGAAGAGGATGCTATGCAAGCAATTATGGATGATAAAATTGTAAAGGGTGATGTTGTCGTTATTAGATATGAAGGTCCAAAAGGCGGACCAGGCATGCGTGAAATGTTGTCTCCGACATCTGCAATTGTTGGTAAAGGACTTGGGAAATATGTTGCTCTTATAACTGACGGCAGATTCTCCGGCGGTACAAGAGGTCTATGTATCGGGCATATATCTCCTGAAGCTCCGGCTGGCGGTATTATTGGCTTGATAGAAAATGGTGATGAAATTCATATTGATATTCCAAATAGAGAATTAACATTGAATGTTTCTGATTCTGTTCTTGAAGAAAGAAGAAAAAACTTTAAACCTATTCCTACCAAGGTTAAAAAAGGATATTTAAAGAGATATTCAACTGTTGTTTCTTCTTCTGATAAAGGAGCTGTTACTAGTATTTAATGAATATTTATTATATTATTTAAAATAGACAAGCATAATTGCTTGTCTATTTTTGTTTTAGATTTAATTTATATAATATTTAAATTGCAATAAGATTTTTTATATGGACAAAAACGGCAAGAAGTTTCTGTTTTGTTAGGATTAAATTTTAGTGATTTAATGTCAAAAATTGCTTTCTTAAATTTATCTAATATTTCAATACAATTTTCCTTTGAAAGTCTTAATTCTAACGGTTTTTTATATTCTCTTGGAAAAATAAATATAGTTGAAATATCATCATAATCACAATTTAATTCTTTACATAAAAAGTGTTTATAAATTGCCATTTGGTTATAATAATCAGAATGGTTACCTTCAGGACTTATTTGTTTTTCATCTTGTCTATCGCCGGTTTTGTATTCATATATTATATATTTATTGTCTGGTAATTTATCTATTCGGTCTATTTTTCCGGTAAACAGTTCTCCGTCTATATCAAAATTGAAAGAGTGTTCTGTTTTATACAATTGTTCAACAGGCGTCATTCTTAATCTGTCATAACAGCAATCACCATCTTTATCAATATTACATAATACTTTTGAACCATCATTTAGCATTCTTTTAAGTTCTAATTTACTCGAAATTGGTAAAGATATTAGTGTATCATTAAATTTTTGTATAAATTGGCTTTTTGTTGGAAAGACTTTTTGCTCTATTGCCATATTTATAGCGTATTCATATGCAGCATGAATTGCTGTACCAAAATGTGCCTTATCTGCATTTCTTGTTTTTGCTTCCAATCCAAATATATTTGTGTATAAGTACTGTCTAGGGCAAGAAATATATCCATTGATTTTTGATACTGAGTACGCTTTCCCGTATATAGTGTTTTTTATATATTCGTTGAATTCTTTTTCATAGTCCCGATCACAAACCGTTAAAAATTTTATTATTTCTTCTTCATAACATTTATTTGATTTATCTATTTGTTCATATTTTTGGGGATTAATAAGTTTTATTATATTTTCTGTTGTTAATAAATCTAACGGCTCTATATCCTGACCATTATTATTTATTTTTGTATAAGATAGATATAAAGAATGTTTTGCTCTTGTCATTGCAACATAAATTAATTTTATAAGATTTGCTTTTTTTATCTTGTTTTTCATATCATCAGAAATATTTTTTCCTGTAAAACTATCTTTTGATATATCATCTTCAATGCTTAATGGAATAATAGGATTTTCAAAATCATTTTTTTTCTTTATTAAGTATGGAATATACACATATTCAAATTCCATGCCTTTTGAACCATGATAGGTTACCAATTGTATTGCATTTTGTTTAACAGGTGGTTTATCTGTATAAATTTTAACATCTGCATTCATTGTATCTTCAATATATTTTATAAAGAATTCAAAGCTGCAAGGTTTTTCGATATCTGAGAAACTTTCTGCCAATTCAACAAGCTTTTTGATTCCTGATATATTTTCGCTTCTGTTTATTGGATTATTAAAATAATATTCAAAGATGCCTGTTTTATTACCTATTGCAAGAATTGTATCTTTTAAATTCATTGTTTGTTTGATATCTTTTAATTCATCATAGGTGTTAATAAATTTTTCAAGTCTTTCAGGATTAGAAAATTTAATAGTTTTCTCTTTATTTCTGATTTTTGTTTTATATAAATATCCATTATTTTTATATTCTCTTATACAATCAATAAAAGTATTATATGAATTCTTTTGTGTATATATAAATTCATAATCATTTTCGTTTATATTAAAAGGTTTTGATAAAATCATTTTAAAGAAAGAATCATTATAAAAACTTGAGTTTGCTAAAAATTGCATGTATAAAAACATAATAATAAATGATTGAACATCGAATAAATTCTTACCCTTTGCTGTTTCATATGGAATATTTGCTGATTGTAATAAATTTCCATATTGAGTTAACTCGTCGTTAGTTCTTGTTAAAATAGCAATTTCAGATAGTTTCTTTTCTCCTGTTTTTTCATCTCTAGGACAATTCGGTGAATTAATCAATTCCTTTATTTCTTCAATTATATGTACTTTCTCTTGAAGAGCGTCTCTGTATATAAGGCATCTGACATCCTTATTTTTATTTGATAAATCTTTATTTGAAGCTATTAATTCTTTTGAAATATTGTAACTTTTAAAATATTGATCTTTTTCAAGACTTATATCATCTTGCAATATTATTTGTCTTGCTACATTGAGTATTTTCTCTGTTGAACGCATATTCTTTTTAAAACAAATTACATCATTTTCTTTTACATTTAATTTAATAATGAAATTTTTTACAGAATCTAATCTGGCACCTTGGAAGGTATATATGATTTGGTCATCATCGCCTACAACAAAAATATTTTTCTTATTCATATTATTTGCAAGATTAAATAATATTTCATTTTGGGCTATATTTGTATCTTGATATTCATCGGCTATTATATAGTCATAATTTGATGCAATTTTTTTTGTAAAAGTCTCATTATTTTCAAATTCATCAAGAACTAAAGATATCATATCTCCAAAATCAAGGAAATTCTTTTTTTGCATTTTTGATTTGTATAGTTCATACAGTTCCCAAACTTCTTCTGCTTGTGCAACTTTCTTTTCTGCTTCAAGCAATGATGATGTTTTTTGTGGATATCTGTTTGTATGTTGTTGCCAGTATTCTGTTCTTTTTATTACTAATGGCTGCCAGTCCGGATTATTCTTTATGTTATCAAAATATTTATCTTTATTTAGTCTGTATTTTTTTATTTCTTCTATACGTTCTAATATTTTATCTATAAAATGATAAGGTCCGTTTTTTTCTGTTGTAAAGGTTGTCGGTTCTTTTTCATCTTTATGTTTTGTGATTCTCTCATCTATACATTCTTTCATAAATGTTGTTTTTAATGTATCGGTTATAATCTTAATATTATTAATACCAAAAATATCCGGATTATTTTGTATTACATCAAGGCAAAAACTGTGATATGTATATATATTTATATTTGTATTTACCTGACCTAATGCTTTTTCAAGACCTTTTTTCATCTCTGATGCGGCTGTCTCTGAAAAAGTTAAACATAAAATCTTATCTGGTGATATGCCGGATTCTATCATTTCTTTAATTCTCTGAGATATTGTAAATGTTTTTCCTGTCCCGGGGCCTGCTAATATAAGAAATGCACCTTCTCTTTTATAAGTATCTATTGCGTTTTGTTGTTCTTTATTCGCTTTTTGTACCATTGACTTTTCCTTCTTTTGTTTGAGAAATGTTTGTTTTTTTATTATACAATATTGATGTTTTTGTTTCTTATATTAAATCTTTTATTAATATAAATAAATGATGTGTCATCTGTGGTTATATATTAGTTCTTTTAATAAAACATACTAAAAGCATAAATACCAGTTTATTTGTGCAAAAAATTGTATAACCGTTTTTGGCATAGTTCTTCTTTATAATATAAAATAAGGAGGTGAAAATATGTCGAAAATCATTACAACTAACCATAAAGTTATTAATGTATTTGGAATTAAGATTTGTGATATTTGGGAAGATTACATAGAAAGAAGGTTAATAAAATATGATCTTCAAATAAGTGATTTTAATATAGAAGAAAAGGAAGATGATAATTGAACTTTAGAAAATATTAATTAAAAGTTAAGGATTTTATGAATTTGTTTCTTTTATATAGTATATGTTAAGAGTATATTTGTATATATTTTTTAACTCTAGAAATTCTATAAATTAATAATTTATAAATAAAAATGCTAGAATATCTTGGCGTTGTTTTTTTAATATATAACCAAAGTTGTCGTGCGAGAGTTTATATTTAATTATGTACAAAAAAAAGGAAGGAGTTATTATGTCAATTTTATTCGTACAAGAAAGAAATGGATTGGTATATGTATATGGAGAAAATAATATCCAATTATTTTCAAGATGTGGTGAACTATATGGTTATACGTCTTCATCCGTGACTATAAAAAGCGGAAACCTGTTGCATATTTATAATGAAAAAGGTACTCAAATAGGTTCGCGTCCTTGTTAAATTATTTTAATATTGAAAACATAGCTGTATTTATACAGCTATGTTTAACTAGAAGGAATTTACTATGCGTGATGAACATTTCTACACCAGAAGCATGAAACTTAATCCAAAAAATTTAGCAGAATATTATATAGGAAGAGCCGATTTTTATTGTTTGGAAAAAGACTATGATAAAGCATACAGCGATTTTTGTGAGGCTATTAAACTCGGAGTTGATGTTTCACGGAATTATAATTATAAAGTTTGTCTTGATTATATTGAGGCTGAGAAAAAGATTGAAATATTAACTGCAAAAATTCATAAAAATCCTGAAAGTGATTTTTTGTATTATAAAAGAAGTCGATTTTATTTGTTAAAGAATAAAATTAAAGAGGCATTTAATGATGTTGTAAAAATGATTCAGATAAATCCTAGTGTTGAAAATATATACTTACTTAATGAAGTTTGTGACAAGATAAAGGAATATAATGTAAATAATGCAACCAAAATTGCGAATAAGAAACAATTAATTGAAGCATATAAGCTAAGAATAAATTATGCTGAAGAGCAAATATTACTCAGGAAAAAAGAAGATTATTGGCAATATAAAGCAGAACGTGATCTTGACGAAATTTTGAAGCTCACAAAAGATAAAGCTTTAGCTTTATATTTACGAGTTAATTTTTATGAAAATATTAATAAGATCGGGAATGCAATTTTATACTGTAAAAAAGTTGTTGAACTTTCAAAATCACAAAAAAATAAGACATTGACATATTTGTATGCAACAAAACTAATTGCATTATATGCAAATGAAGAAAAATATGATAAAGCAATGCAAATAGCTTTACAATATCAGGAAAAACCTGTTTCTGAAGAATTAAAGAAAGGATTAAAATATATAAATAAATTTGCTTCAATGCAGGTAGATGTATTAAGAAAAAATATAAGAACATCATTAAAAAGGGATTAAAAATAAGAAATAGAGGGATCAAAAGTGAAAAATAAATTAGACAAGATAAGATATTCGAGAATGTCAGATTTATTGCAACTAATACACATAATGATGGCAGAACCGAAAGGTGTAAGTCTTGATGATATAATGGATGAATTTAATGTTTCCAGACGAACAGCAGAAAGGATGCGTGATGCCGTTATAAGCATACTGCCACAGGTAGATGTTGTAAATATTCAGGGGAAAGTAAAACGCTGGGGTTTTGTTAATTATTCAATGAAAGAAATTGTTAGATTTACTGATAAAGAAATTTTGATAATGGAAGTAATTAAACATAATATTAAAAATGCTATTTTTACTGAAATTGATTCAATTATAGATAAAATGAAAATCCTAAGAGAAAAATAAATGATAATTTAATATTTCTAAACTAATTTGTATTTTTCTAGGTGGAATATTATAATCATTGAGAATTATGGGGGTTGGTATGTCAGTTAAGATTAACAAAGAAGATAATGCTGCAATAGAAAGTTTGAAGAATTTTATTTGTAATAATGTGGAATTAAGTAAGTTAGAAGAAAAGTATAAAAAATTTAATATATTTGATTGCTTAGGGGTAAATAAACAAGAACTTAAACATTCAAATTTTTTGGCTTGGCTTTTTAATCCAAGATTAAACCAAGGGATAGGTGATTTTTTTGTTAAAGAATTTTTAAAGAATGTATTAATAAATGATCAAAATCCACCTAGTAAAAACAAACCATCTGTTTTTGATATTGATTGTTTTGATATGACAGATATTGAAGTTATAAGAGAATATAAAAATATTGATATTTTTATACTTGATGAAAAAAATAAATTTTTATGTGTAATTGAGAATAAAATATATTCAAAAGAAAATAATAATCAATGCCAAAATTATCACAAAGCTATAGAAGAAAAAGAAAAATTCAAAGAATATAAAAAGTTGTATGTATATTTAAAGCCAACTTTAGATGATGATATTAGCGATAAGAGTTTTATTCCTATTGAATATAAAGAAATAATTAATATTTTGTCTAATATAATATCAAGAAAAATGGTAAATCAGAATTTACTAATTGTTTTACAAGATTATAAAGATTTGTTAAATCGTGATATTTTAAAAGATGAGGACAAAAAGAAATTATGTTCAGAAATATATAAAAAACATAAAAATTCTATTAAACTTTTAAATAATATTTGTATCAATAATGAAGAGTTGCAAACGAAAATTTGTGATAAAATACATAAAAAAATTAAAGAAAAAGGATTTATAATATTTAAAGAAAAAAATAAAAGATGGATTAATTTCACGCATAATTCTCTAAGAAAATACGAAAAATATTTCAGTTTTGTTATTAATAATGATACGAAAAAAAATTTTATTGTTGATATCCGTTTTAAAGTTGATAATGAAGTTTCAGCCGAATTAAAAAATATTTATAAAAATTGTAGAACAAAAGAAAATGTAATAAATAAAATTATAGATGAAGATACAAATGAAAAAGAAAACTATTTGTATTATGAGGGAAAAATAGAAGAGAAACTTAATAAAATTGATGAATATCTTTCAGAAGAAAAAATAAAAGATATAAAAATCGTTTTAGAAAAAAAATATCCTAATATTAAAGAGCAAAATAGAAGTCAAGAAGTTAAAGGGTCATTTGAACACAGAAAAGTTACAGATAAAGAAGATATTAGTGATTACGTCAAAGAAATATACAGAAAAGTATATAAAAATCATAAACAAGCAATTGATATTATAATAGATAATATTAATATAAATGATTTACAATATGCTCTTTCCAGATTCTTAATAGAATATTTGGAATCAATAGATTATAAGATAGAAAAGTATAATACACGAAATATTAGTTTCCGAAGAAAAAGTAATTCTGAAATTTGTTTTTATATAGTAAATAATACAAATAAGGAAAATAATGGTGATATTAAAATTAGGCAGAATAATAACAAATGGGAAGATATCTTGACTAAAGACGATTTCAAAACTCTTCCGGAGGAATTTGAATATAATGATTGTGAAATTCCTGATACTTGTAAAGAAAAAATAAAAAAGATTTTGAATAATTATTTGAGTAAATATAAAAACTTATAAGGTTTAAGTTTGTAAGTATTTCTAAAAATAGATATATATTTCTAAATACCCCGTCAAAAATAAATAAAAAATAGGTAAATATTAGTGTTTTACATAGTAATCATATTTGTTATAATATGACTATAAATAAGCTTTGGGAGATTTTAATGACTGTATCAATAGCAATTACGGGAAAGAGCGGGAGTGGTAAAACTACAGTAGTAAAAGCATTATGGCAAGTGCTTCGACAGAAACATCCTGATAAAACAATTCTGCTATTTGATAATGACTTAACTGCTGAACTTGGTCATAGCTTTGGTAAAGATATAAGACAAACAATATATGGTATAAGAAGTGGTAAGCATGAATATAAAACAGGTATTCCTGAAGATATGACAAAACAGGAATATATAGAATGGGCGCTTGAGGATATTCTTGAACCGTTAGATGATAATACGGATATTATTGTATCATGGCTAGTAGGTTCAAAAGATTGTAGATGCCCTATAACAAAACAGATTAATGATGCATTAGTGAAATTAATTTCACGTTATGATTATGTTATTTTTGATTGTGAATTTGATTTGAAATATTTGCATCAACTTGTTGATATTCCTATTAATGTTACGTTGGTAATTGCAAGACCGAATGAAGCTTCAATTCATTTAGCAAAAAGGATTGAAGAATATAGTGCTAAATATGCCGCAGGTGAACAACTTGGCGTAATTTTAAACAAAGTGAATAAACAAGAAATAGAACCATTGCTTCAGTTGCTTCAAAAGTATGATTTGACGACACTAGGTACAATTCCAAAAGATGATACATTAAAGGAAAATAGAGTTTCAAAAGAGTCAAAAATTGTAGAAAAAGCAATGGATGAACTATATTACAGATTAAATATTCCGCAAAGTGAGGAAATACAATGACCGTTATACTTGATGGTAAATCGCTCGCAAATAAAATTATAGAAAATATAAAAATAAATACTGAAAGTTTATCAAAAAAACCAAAACTTGCTGTGATTTTAGTCGGTGATGATTCTGCCAGTCAAATTTATGTAAAAAATAAACAAAAAAAAGCTGAATATGTTGGGTTTGATTCAATTGTTATTCCTCTTCCTTCTGATGTAACAGAAGAAAATATATTAGAACATATTTATATTTTAAATGAAGATGAAAATATTAATGCAATATTAGTACAACTTCCACTTCCAAAAGGTATAAATCAAAAGAAAATACTTGAAGCGATAGACCCTATTAAAGATGTTGATGGTTTTACATCATATAACTTTGGAAGATTAGCATTGGGTTATATGCCATATGCATTTCCTTGTACACCTAAAGGAATTGTTAAACTTTTGGATGCTTATAACATTGAGATTGAAAGTAAAAATATAATTGTAATAGGACGCTCAAATATTGTGGGTAAACCTTTATCCCTTATTTTTCAACAAAGAAATGCTACTGTTACAATGGCAAACAGCTATACTAAAAATCTTAAAGAACTTACTAAAAATGCAGATATAATAGTATCTGCCGTAGGAAAGCCTAATTTTATTGATGGTTCATTTGTAAAACAAGGTGCAGTAGTTGTTGATGTTGGTATTAATAGAACTGAAGTAGGCATTTTAGGCGATGTTGATTTTCCTTCTGTGTATGAAAAAGCATCCTTTATTACTCCAGTACCAGGTGGTGTTGGACCGATGACTATTGCAGAGCTTTTGGAAAATACATATGAATTATTTAAAATTCAAAGAAGTTTAATTTTACAATAAACTTAATATAACTTAATAAATATCTAAAGTATATACATTGGATAAACTCTTGTATCGTGCCGTTTTTCACTATTTGATTTTTTCTACGAAAAATTAATTTTAATTTTTATACAAAAAACATGTTTAAAAAGTTGAATATACAGGCATATAAATAATAGTTATGCGAGATGTTCTCTTTGCAAAATAGTCAGGAAAGTTATGATTCTAGAGTACAAAGTTAATGATTCATATGTTCAAGCTGCGTGGTTAAAGACCCTTTATGATTTGGTTGAAGAACTTAATTGTAAATGTCAAACGTATATTGATGAATCGTATAACCGAAGCAATAAAAAATTTGATAGAATGCGAACTATAAAAATTTACGGCTCGGATACAATGTTAAGTTGGTTCAAATTAAGAATGGAAAGATATTCTCATTTTATCTTTAATTTTAATGAACAACCTGACATTAAGAGCGGTTTTGTAGAATAGTTGTAAATAAAGTTGTTGTTTAGTTTTAGATTAAATTACCGAGAAATCGGTAATTTTTTTTACATATTTTTATCAATTGCTTCAAAAGCAATTATGTGATCGTCGCAAATGCAAATCGAATCTCTGTGTTCACGTTTTCTGCATCCGTCTGTAAAAACAAGATTTACATTTTCTAAACAAACAATATCATCATCTTCATAGTCTTCAACTAAACAACCTGTGGCACAAAATCTAATAGTACATATTCTTACAGTTTTTGTGCATTTATTTTTTAGAGCATTAAGCAATGATTTTTTCTTGTTACGCATATTTCCTCCTTCTGCAAAAAATATATCGGAACATGATAAAAATAACATTGTAGAATTGGGCTAAAGATAATGGTTGATGAATATATTCATGTATTTTTTCATAATAATTGAGAAAATGGAGGTTATATATGTTGAACGTTATAAAAAAATCCGGTGATATTCTTCTATCTGAAGGAATTTTTTTAATTTTAATTGGATTAGTGATGGTATATTTATCACAATCTATGACAGTAATATTGGCTTTTCTTTTAAGTATTGGATTGTCTTTTATCGGGTTATATAGAATTATAAATTCCGTTATTGCAAGAAAGGAAATATCATCTCCCTTTTTATCAGTAATGTCGGGGGTGTTACTTTTAATTATAGGTTTATATTTGGTCTTTCATCCTTTATTTAATACATTACTTTTGACTGTTGCTGCAGCATTATATTTCTTACTTGAAAGTATAAGTTCATTTTCGACTGCTGTAACGGTAAAGGGGTTTAAACAAATATTTTGGGTCGCTTTATTTACAGGTGTTGTACAATTACTTCTTTCTATTGTTATTTTTATTGGTCTTCCATATACTGCCTTATGGTTTATTGGAATGCTTATCGGCATAAACTTTATTTTTGCCGGAATAAAAAATATTTCCGATTATTCATATCTTAAACAATTATTGCCAAAAGCCTGCTAGTTAATGTTCTTAATATATTGATAATACGGATTGTTCGGATATTTATCAGCAATTGCATGTAATTGTTTTTTAGAAATAAAACCCATTCTGAATGCTACTTCTTCAAGACAAGCGATTTTGAAACCTTGATTATCTTCTATGGTTTTTATAAATTGTGAGGCTTGGAGAAGTGATTCATGAGTACCGGTGTCAAGCCAAGCAAATCCTCGTCCGAGAATTTCAACGTGAACTTTTTCTTTAGCAAGATATGTATTATTCAAATCTGTTATTTCCAGTTCATTTCTTGTTGATGGCTTTTGATTTTTTACATATTCAACAACATTATTATTGTAAAAATATAGTCCTGTAACTGCATATTTTGATTTTGGATTTTGTGGTTTTTCTTCAATGGAAATGACTTTTTTATTTTTATCAAATTCAACAACTCCAAAGCGTTGAGGATCTTTTACTTCATAAGCAAATAAAGTTGCACCAACTTCATTTTCTGTCCTTTTTACAGCATCTTTCAACATTTTCGAAAAAGATGGACCATAGAATATATTATCACCCAAAATCAAGGCAACAGAATCATTCCCAATAAACTCTTTACCTAAAATAAATGCTTGTGCTAAACCATCGGGACTTGGTTGTTCTTTGTATGAAAAATGAACGCCTAATTCACTGCCGTCTCCTAATAATTTTTGAAAATTTGGTAAATCATTAGGTGTGGAAATTATTAAAATTTCTTTTATCCCGGCAAGCATTAATACTGAAATAGGGTGATAAACCATTGGCTTATCATATACAGGCAGTAATTGCTTTGAAATAGCTATTGTTGATGGGTAAAGACGAGTACCGGCCCCGCCTGCTAAAACTATACCCTTCATTCACACCTCAATTCTAAATATTCTTTTAAAGCTGTTTCCCATTTTCTGCAAATTTTATTATTTTCCATAATGCTATTTTTTGGACGTTTTGCTTTCCTTGGAAATTCATCAGTAGTGCAAGGTTTTAAATTAACATTATAATTGCATAGTTCAAATATTTTTTTAGCAAAACCATACCAGCTTGTATGTCCGCTTCCGCATATTTGATATATTCCAAACGGCATTTTTTCATTTATAAGCTTTACAATTCCGTTTGAAAGTTCAACCGTCCAGGTAGGACTGCCTATTTGGTCATCTACGACTTTTAATTCATCTTTATCTTTTAAACTAATCATTGTTTCAACAAAATTCTTTCCGTGATGCCCGTATAACCAACTTGTTCTTGCAATATAGTATTTTTCGCATTCTTGTACAGCTTTTTCACCTTCAAGTTTTGATTTTCCATATACATTTATAGGGTTTGTTTTATCATTGGGTAAATATTTATCTTTTTTTGTTCCGTCAAAAACATAATCGGTTGATATGTATATTAATGTTATTCCCAATTTCTTACAAATATCTGCAATATTTTTTGTTCCCAGTGCATTTATTTTGAATGCTGTATCAGTTTCATCTTCTGCTTTATCGACATTTGTATATGCCGCACAATGTATAACATAGTCGGGTTTGTTCAATGATAGGATTTCTTCAACATTTTGAATATTGGTAATATCAAGATTATCTATATCAGTTTCTAAAACTTCAAAATTTTCATCTTCCAATATCGGACAAAGGTCTTGTCCCAACATTCCTTTTGCCCCTGTAACAAGAATCTTCATTTTATATAGCTCCTGATTTCTTTTGTTCAATGCTTTTTATCCAGTCTTGATTATTCAAATACCAGTCTATTGTGATTTTAATACCTTCTTCAAATGTTAAAGACGGTTCCCATCCAAGTTGCGATTGAATTTTATCATTACTTATAGCATATCGTCTGTCGTGACCTAATCTGTCTTGAACATATTCAATAGAAGACTCATCTTTACCCATAGCATTTAATATTAATTTTGTAATTTCAATATTTGTTTTTTCATTATGACCGCCGATATTATATATTTCACCGATTTTTCCATTATGTAATACCGTATCAATTGCACTGCAATGGTCATATACATATAGCCAATCACGAACATTTAAACCGTCACCATATACAGGTACTTTTTCTCCTTTTAAAAGTTTTGATATGAAAAATGGAATCAATTTTTCAGGGTATTGGTATGGTCCATAATTATTTGAACAACGTGTATTTAAAACAGGCATTTTATAAGTTTCATAGTAGGCTCTAACCAATAAATCAGCACTGGCTTTAGAAGCAGAATATGGGCTGTTTGGAGCAAGTGGTGTTGTTTCATAAAAATAACCGGTTTTTCCTAAAGAACCATATACTTCATCGGTTGAAACTTGAAGATATCTTTCTATCTTAGCATCTTTTGCTGCTTGTAATAAATTTAAAGTTCCTTTTACATTTGTTTCTATAAATATTTCAGGACCGGTTATAGAACGGTCAACGTGGCTTTCTGCTGCAAAATTAACAACACAGTCAACTTGATTTACAAGTTCTCGGACGAGTTCTTTGTCACATATATTCCCGTGAATAAACTTGTAGTTTTGATTATCTTTTACGTCGTTAAGGTTTTCTATATTCCCAGCGTACGTTAAAGCATCAATATTTATGACTTTATAATTTTGATATTTTTTTAGTATGTGCCTTATGAAACAACTTCCAATAAAACCTGCACCGCCTGTAACAAGTATATTCATTTTAATCCTCTATTTCTTTTAATCTTGGTTGAATTTTATCTTTTTCGCTTAATATAGGCTCAAAATCTATACCCCAATCTATTCCGATATCAGGATCGTTCCATAATATTCCCCTATCGTGTTCTTTTGAGTATTCATTTGATGCTTTATAAAGTAGTTCTGCTATATCACTTAAAACAACAAATCCGTGTGCAAATCCATCCGGAATATATAGCATGTGTTTATTTTCTTCAGTTAATTTTTCTCCCACCCATTTCCCAAAAGTCGGTGAATTTTTTCTAATATCAACAGCAACATCAAAAATTTCGCCTTTTATACAGCGTACTATTTTTGCTTGACCTTTTGGGGCTGCTTGATAATGCAGACCTCTTAAAACACCTTTTGTTGAGCGAGAATGATTATCTTGATTGAAATCAATATCTATTCCATTTTTGATAAAATCTGATTTCTTATAACCTTCAAGAAAAAATCCTCTTTCATCTTTAAAAACTTTAGGAATTATGAGTTGAACATCTTCAATATCTAATTTTTTGAATTCAAATGGCATAAATATTACATCCCCTTTTTTATCATTATATCAGAAATGATAAAAGGTGATATGTATATTATTGAATTTCTAAAAGAAGATTTGTAAACTCTATATCGTCATAGTCAATCGCTGTTGTTTTATAAAGATTTCTTCCAGTTCTTATTGTTACGTTGTTATTTTGATTCTCTTTTATTAAACTTTTCGGAATACTAATTTTTTGATTATCACCGTTAATTTTTATTTTGGCTATTTTATTTCCGTTGAAATATAATTCGGGGGGACTTGAATATGCAGTTAATACCCTTGATTGACCTATTCTTTGAGCTTCAATGGTATCTATTCCTATTATCGAACCTATAATAAGTTTTAATTCTTCATTAGGTTTCAAAGGTTTTATTTGAAAATCTTTTGTGTAAAAAGAACCGTTTGAATTTGCGCTAAAATCATATGCGTTTGCGCTTCTTTCAGAGAAAGAATCATCACCAATATGAATCATATTTGTTTCTACGATTATATCTTTAGGTGTTGTTTTTTCTATTCCTATGCTGATAGGTGTTTTAGGTTGAGAATTTATTGTCATTGAAAAAGGTTTATATCCTGATTTTTCTAAGGACATTATTGTTGGTGAATTTATTTTTGTTTCAAGCTTAAATGTTCCGTCTTCTTTAGTTTGTGTTACATAGTTTTTTGACGGAATTTTTACAACTACGCCTTCAATAGGTGTATTACTGTTAGAATCGTAAACTTGATTTACATCTTTTCTTAGTTCTTTTTTTATTTCACCTGTAATTGTTTTTGCAAAAGAAGGAAGTCCTAATATTAAAAATAAAATTACAAATATTTTTTTCATTTTACTCAACCCTTTTTTTGTCAGTCTAATAAGTAGTCAAAAAAAACAAAATAGCAGAGTGTATATATTCTGTTGCTTAGATTGACAATTAATAAAAGCTGTATTTAAAATTATTAAAGATTAGAAAAAGAGGATTGCTATATGAAAGTAGTTGCAATTAACGGAAGTCCGCGTAAAGGTGGAAATACCGAGATTATGTTGAAAAAAGTTTTAGAAACACTTGAAAAACGTGATATAGAAACAAAATTAATTCAAATAGGCGGAACAAATATTCATGGGTGCAGAGGATGTTGGGCTTGTAAAAAACTTCAAAACAGAAAATGTGCATTTAATGATGATATCTTAAATGATATTTTAGAAGATGTATATACTGCTGATGCTATAGTTCTGGGTACCCCTTCTTATTTTTCTGCAATGACCCCGGAAATGAAAGCTTTCATAGATAGAATGGGCGTTGTAGCTTTAGGTAACGGAAAATTATTAAAACACAAAATTGGTGCAGTAGTTGTTGCACAAAGAAGGTCAGGTGGCTCGGCAATACAAGCTTCTATTCATCATATGTTTTTAATGTCTGAGATGATTATCCCCGGATCTACATATTGGAATTTGGGTTTTGGAAGAGATAAAGGCGATGTTTTATCAGATGATGAAGCAATGCAAAATATGGAAAATTTGGGAGAGAATATATATTGGCTCCTTGAAAAAATAAGTAAATAAAAAACGGCATATGCCGTTTTTTATTCTAATAAAGCTCTTAACATAACCGCAACACCAAGTTGTTGGTCAACATAGTTAGGATCGAACTGACCGTCGGCAACATATTTGCCTTTTTCATAATTGTCAGTTCCAGCCCATACATAAGGTGATGGAAGTCCTTTGTTTGCATAGCCCATACCGTTATAGTGCTCTGCATAGTTATAATATGTTTCAATGTTATCAGGATCTATTGTAGATAAGTCACTTCCGTAATTTGTAACAGCATCTATAGCTGCTTCTGTCCAGTCTTCAAAATAGATACCTTTTGGTACAATGGTAGTTGTTTGTCCGAGTTTTTGACCATTGTGTAAGTATGTATCAAAATTGCCTGAACCTTCACGCCAGTGAATTGCTGCAACTAATTCAGCCGGCATGCCGGTTGCTTCTTCAACGGCTTCATATTTGTCTTTGTTCTTTTCCCAGTTTTCTTTGAATAATTCAAGTTCATTTGCTTGTCTGTCTGAAAGGTTTAATTCAAAATCGAAGTCAAAATCACTAACTGAATTTTCTTTTTCTGTTTTTTCTGCTTGTTTTACGTTTATTTGTTCATTTATTTTATCAAGTTCACCTTGGGCAGTTGTTAGTTTGTCCTGAGCAGTTTTGAGTTCGGTATCTTTAACTGTTTGAACATTATCTTTTGCTTCGTTATAAGCTTGCATTGCTTCTTTTGTTTCAGGACCGCAAACTTTTGCTATTTCATCTTCTATTTCGCTTCTTTCCTTTTCAAGTTCAGATAATGCGTTTTCCTCTGTTTCTAATTGAGTTTCAAGCTCTTGTTTTTCATCTTTAAGTGTATCAAGTTTTTCTTCATCTTTTTCAAGTTTATTTTTAGCTTCTGTAATTTTAGTCTCTAATTCTGCTTTTTTATTATTTATTTCAGCTTGTTTTTCTTCATCATCTGAAGATTGACCGGATAATGATGATAAAGCTGATTCAAGAGCTGATATATTAGATTTGTCTGCAGAAACGACGGATTCTTGTTCTGTAATTTCACCATCTTTGTTATTAATATCAATTTTTAATCCGTCAACAGTATCTTCTTTCTCTGCTATTGCATTTAAGTTGTCTTCTCTTTGCTGCTTTAATTCTTCTGATATATTATCATCATTTTCAACAGCTTCATCATATGCTTCTTTAGCTTTTTCGCAGTCTTCTTCTGCTGATTTGACCGCAGAATTTTCACCGGAATAAACTTCGTTTACTCCTTCTTGAGCATCCTTAACTTCACTTTCTTTCTTAGTTTTTTCACTTTCAAGTTCTTCTAAGGACATATTTTCAATTGTTTTAGGTTCAGTTGCATTAGAACTTGAGAAGGAATTGCTGCTTCCTGAAGTTCCACCGCCACTAAAACCGCCGGCACTGCTAGTGCCTCCGCTGGATGATGTGCCGGTTGCAGGTGTGGTTTCTGCAGCTTTATCTTCAAGTTCTTCTTCTACTTTGTCATCTATTTCTTTTGATACTTCTTCAAGGTCATTATCATAAGAAAATTTGCCATCAATTATATCGTCAAAAGCTCGTTTTATATCTGCTTCAGTAAGTTCACCTGTATTGTTGCCGTCATAACCTTTGATAAATTCTTCAAATTTAGCTTTTTCTTCATCACTAAGTACACCATCACCATCTTCGTCTAAAGTTTTGATGACTGTTTTATTTGAATATACTTTGTCGAGTAGTCTGTTAATTATATTTGAACCACTTTCAGCTAAATTTTCTTCTTCCGTTCCTTGTGTCGGATTGTTATTAATTTCTGTTACTGCCTCAGATAATTTGTCAAAAGATATAGAGGTTCCGTTCTCGTCTGTTTGTGCAATTTGACCTAAGAACATTTCAGCTTCTTCTTTGCTTAAGTTTCCGCTTTTATCTGTATCTAAAGCATTAATTACATTTTCATTTCCTAAGGCACTGTTAACTAAATCCGTAATTATCGATGATCTATTTTCTGATTCAAATGTATCGGAATTAGAATCTTCGGGTTCTACAAATTTTCCGTCAACAAAATCCATTGACATTATTTCACTTAAGCTTTTTGAAAAAATAGATACATCTGCTCCCACTTCTTCGACCAGATAATCTTTAAATTCGTTGCTATACATGAAAATACTTATGTCAGAATCTTTTAACGTATTCTGTTCTTGGATATTTTTACCTGATTCTGCTAACTTTTCCTCAATATATGATTGGAAACCGAGTTTTAAACTTTCAAGATTCATTTTCCCATTACCTTTTTCTTTTTCTTTTTCTTTATAGTCGGCATTTTAAGTTTTTTTCTTTAGTTTTTGTAACATTTTTTAATAATTCTGTTTATCGTAGTGAAAATATCAGATAAATGTTGCATAATAACAATTGTAAAAGTGATAATGGATATCAGTTTATATGAATTATTCAAGACAAAGAGAAATTATTTTCGATACATTAAGAAGACATGCAGTGCATCCTACTGCAGAACGTCTATACAATATAATCAAGGGAGAACAGCCTGATTCAAATATTGGTATTGCGACTGTATACCGTAATCTTAGGCGAATGGCAAACTCGGGCAGTATAAAAAAGATTAGCGGCTTAGAAGAAGCTGAACATTTTGATCATAATACCCATACTCATTATCATTTTTTATGCAAGAAGTGTAATAAGGTTTTTGATATAGATGCAAAAGTTGCACCTGAAATTATAGAAAATACTCAAAAAGAGACAGGTTTTATAATAGATTCCTATGATGTAGTATTTCATGGAATATGTAAGGATTGTCAAACTGAAGAAAATTAGTATATTGTCTGATTTAATTTAGATTTTATATGATATTATGTAAGAGAAGTAAAGGAGATAAAAATGGATAATTACATTTGTACAGTATGTCATTATGTTTATGAACCGGCAGAAAACGGTAATGTTGCATTTGAAGATTTACCGGAAGATTATGTTTGCCCTTTATGTGGTGTTGGTAAAGATTTGTTTGAAAAACAACAATAATAAAAAAATTCTTGTTTAAAGTTGGGAGAGGCAGGTTAGACTATGATTTACAAAAAGATAAAGGATAATATCCTATATGCGGGTATGAATGATTGTGATAGGTTGATTTTTGATGAGTTAATTCCATTAGATCACGGTACCAGTTATAATTCATATATCGTTATAGGTAGTGAAAAGACTGCTGTTATTGATACAATGTATCCTAAATTTACTCAAGAATATTTGAAATCTTTTGACGAAAACGGGATAAAAAAAGTAGATTATATTATAGCAAACCATGGTGAACAGGATCATTCAGGAAGTATTCCTGCAATGTTAGAAAAATTTCCGCAAGCCGTAGTTGTTACAAATGCTGTATGTGCAGGAAATTTGAAGGAAATGTTATTAATTCCTTCTGACAAGATAAAAATAGTAAAAAATGACGAAGAATTATCGTTAGGTGATAAAACTCTTCAGTTTAAAATTGCACCGGGTGTACATTGGCCTGATACAATGTTTACATATTTAAAAGAAGATAATATTATTTGTACTTGTGATTTTCTTGGTGCACATTATGTTTTTGAAGATGTATTTGCAGTTCCTTCTAAAGAACTGGAAAGAAGTGCAAAAAAATATTATGCAGAAATAATGATGCCGTTTGCTACAGTTTGCAGAAAATATATTCAGCAAATTAGAAATATGAACGTAGATATGGTAATGCCAAGCCATGGTCCAATTCATAAAAATCCTAATTATATATTGGATTTGTACGAAGATTGGGCTGGTGAGAAAGGTAAAAATTTAGTTCTTTTACCATATGTATCAATGTATCATTCAACGACAGAGATGATTGATTATCTTGCAAATAAACTTGCAGAAAAAGGAATTCCGTCTATAAAATATGACATGGTAGACGGTAATTTGGGGGATTTGGCTATAGCTTTAGTCGACGGAACCACAATTGTACTTGGAACGTCAATGGTATTAGCAGGACCACATCCGGCTGCTTTTAATACTGTATATTTAGCAAGTGTTCTGAAACCAAAGGCAAAAATAGCATCATTTATTGGTTCATATGGTTGGGGCGGTAATTTATTTGGCAAAATGGCAGATATGTTAGCACCTTTAAAACTTGATGTTATTGAGCCAATTCTTGTAAAAGGTCGTGCTAAAGCTGAAGATTTTGCTAAAATTGATGTAATGGCTCAAGAAATATATAACAAACATCATGAACTTGGACTTATATAGAAAGTGAATATAAAATAAAAAAGAGATGTTAAATTATTAACATCTCTTTTTTGGTTTATTTAAAGAACTTATTTTTCTTCATTCCAAGAATACATTTTTCTAAGCTCTTTACCAACTTTTTCTAATTGGTGTTCAGCTTTAACTTTTCTTGTAGCTAAGAAGTGAGCTCTTCCGGCAGCTTTATTTTCAGTAATCCATTTACCGGCAAAAGTACCATCTTGAATTTCAGAAAGAACTTTTTTCATTTCTTTTTTTGTTTCTTCTGTAATAATACGTTTACCAATTTCATAGTCACCAAATTCAGCAGTATCAGAAATAGAATATCTCATTTTTGAGAATCCGCCTTGATAAATTAAGTCAACGATTAATTTCATTTCGTGGATACATTCAAAATAAGCATTTTGTGGGTCATAACCAGCTTCAACAAGTGTTTCAAAACCTGCTTGCATTAAAGCTGTAACCCCGCCGCAAAGAACAGCTTGTTCGCCAAATAAATCAGTTTCAGTTTCTTGTCTGAAAGTTGTTTCAAGAACACCTGCTCTGGCTCCGCCAATACCTGCAGCATATGCTAAAGCTGTTTCCATTGCTTTTCCTGTTGCATTTTGATGAACTGCAACTAAGCAAGGAACACCTTTACCTTCTACATATTCGCTTCTTACAGTGTGTCCTGGTCCTTTTGGCGCAATCATAACAACATCTACATCACTAGGCGGAACAATTTGTGCAAAGTGAATATTAAAACCGTGAGCAAATGCTAATGTCTTTCCTGCTGTTAAATGTGGAGCTATTTGCTTTTTGTAAATATCAGCTTGTTTTTCATCAGGTAATAAAATCATAATCATGTCAGCAATTTTTGCTGCTTCTTCAACGGTTGTAACTTTTAAACCTGCTGCTTCTGCTTTTGCCCAAGATTTTGAACCATTGTATAAGCCTACTACAACGTTAATTCCGCTTTCGTGTAAATTTAAAGCGTGGGCATGTCCTTGGCTTCCATAACCAATAATAGCAACTGTTTTTCCTTTTAATAAACTTAAATTACAGTCTGCTGCGTAATAAATTTTTGCCATAATTACCTCATTTCTTAATTTTTTATTACTCTAATGGCTAATTTCTAGTGTAAAACTTAAAAAAATCATAGTCAATATTTAGTTATTTTGCAAAAAATTTAATAAAATTATCAAAAATGCCAAAAAATTTGCACTTGGGTATTTACTAAGTTAAAATTTAGTATACTATATTCTTAAATAAGTAATTTTTAGGTGTGAAAAAGACAAAAATGGAGAGTAAAATGACAGCCGAGCAAATTAATAAGACAGAAAAAATGACGGGTGCCAGAATTTTTTTAGAATGCCTTAGAAAAGAAGGTGTTGATAAGATATTTGGTTATCCCGGCGGTTCAATTCTTCATATATATGATGAACTATATAAATGTGATTTTATTAAGCATTATCTTGTAAGGCATGAACAAGCTGCAGTACATGCTGCTGAAGGTTATGCAAGGATTACAGGAAAACCCGGTGTCGTTTTAGTTACGTCAGGGCCTGGTGCGTGTAATGCAATAACAGGTATTGCAAATGCATATTATGACAGCTATCCATTAGTTGTATTTACAGGTCAAGTTGATTCTCGCTTAATTGGTAATGATGCATTCCAAGAATCTGATATTGTCGGTATTACACGTACTTGTTGCAAACATAACTATTTAGTAAAAAATGTAAGTGATTTACCTCGAGTAATCAAGGAATCTTTTCATATTGCAAGAACAGGTAAGCCAGGACCCGTTGTAGTTTCATTACCTAAGGATGTTTTGACATCAGTTAGAGAATTTAAATATCCTGATAAAATAGATTTGCCGGGTTATAATCCGACATATGAAGGACACCCAATTCAGTGTCGTCGTGCATTAAAGGCTTTATGTGATGCAAAGCGTCCTGTAATAATATCGGGTGGTGGTGTTATTCATTCAGATGCTTGGCAGGAAATAAGAGAACTCGCACGAAAGTTAAATATCCCTGTTGCAACTACTCTTATGGGCATTGGTACTTTCCCTCAAGGCGAAGATCTTTCACTTGGTATGCTTGGTATGCATGGTACTTATTGGGCAAATCATGCTGTAAGTAATTGTGATGTGCTTTTTGCGGTTGGAACAAGATTTAATGACAGAATTACAGGATGTTTAAAACGTTTTTGCAAAGATGCAAAGGTTATTCATGTTGATATTGATCCTTGCTCAATAAGTAAAAATGTTCCTGTTGATACACCAATTGTTGGTGATGCTAAAAAAGTTTTAAATCTTATGTTAAATGAATATAACACTGGCAAATATTCATATGATATGGATGAAAGAAGAGCTTGGATTTCACAAGTAAATGAGTGGAAACATAATAAGGCAATGAAGGCTGTAAAAGACGGTATTATGAGTCCGCAAGATGTAATAGAGGCAATATATAATAAAACAAAAGATAAAGATGCAATAATAGCAACAGAAGTAGGTCAGCATCAGATGTGGACTGCGCAGTTGTATAAATTCTCAAAACCGCGTCAATTAGTAACGTCAGGTGGATTAGGAACTATGGGATTTGGTTTTCCTGCTGCTATTGGTGCGCAGATTGCAGCTCCTGATAAATTAGTATTCAATATTGCCGGTGATGGTAGTATTCAAATGAATATACAAGAGCTTATGACTTGCGTTGATTACAAAATACCGGTAAAGATTGCTGTTATTAATAATGGTTATCTTGGAATGGTAAGACAATGGCAAGAAAAAATGTTTAATAAGCATTATTCTCAAACGCCGATAACTTCTCCTGATTATGTAAAATTAGCAGAAGCATACGGAATTTTGGGTATAAGAGTTACAAAAGAAGAAGAAATTAATTCTGCACTTGATAAAGCAATAGCATACAACGGACCGGTGATTATCGATTTTGTTGTTGAACCTTTTGAAATGGTTTATCCTTGGGTTCTAGCAGGTAAACCTTTAGATGAAGTTCTTTTATCAAATGAAACAGGATTGGGAGAATAATTATGCGACATACTATATCTGTTTTAGTAAAAAATGAACCGGGAATTTTATCCTGTGTTTGTGATTTATTCTCGACCAGAGGATATAATATAGAAAGTTTATCTGTAGCAGCTACTATTGATCCGTCTTTTTCAAGAATAACGATAGTTACGGTTGGTGATGAATTTGTTATTGAACAAATATGTAAACAGTTGAACAGATTAATAAATACAATTAAAGTAGTAGAACTTCCTAAGTCTGCTGAAAAATGCATAGAAAAAGAATTGATATTCTGCAAGGTTACGGCAAAAGACAATGCAAGAAATGAAATTTTGAGAATTGCAGAAATTTTTGATGCAAAGATTATTGATGTATCAACAGAAACATATACATTGGAATTTTGCGGTGATTCAAGACAGGTTGCAACAATATTGGCACTTCTAAAACCATTGGGTGTAAAAGAATTAGTCCGTTCCGGTGTTGTTGCTATTACAAGAGAAAACCAGTTTATTAATTTAAATAAGTAAAATATTTTATTATAATTTTCTATACAATATAGAAAGGGTATTTATGAAAAAATTTTTATCATTAATTTTATTTGTTTCGGCATTAATTTGTCTTTCTGGTACTGATTTATGTTCTTTAAATTCAGTTTCATCAAGAGTTGAAGCTGCAGAATATAAGCAAGTTCAAGCATATCATATCTTAGTTCCTACGGAACAAGAGGCAATTGACCTGAAAAATGAAATTATGAAAGGACAAACCAGAACGGAAATTTTTAGTAATTTTACAAGTGCTGCAAGAAAATATTCTAAATGTCCATCCGGTGCTGATGGAGGAAAATTAGGCTGGTTTGGTAAAGGTGATATGGTTAAACCTTTTGAAGATGCAGCTTTTAATCTTACAGAAGGTACGGTTTCAGATCCTGTTAAGACACAATTTGGCTATCATTTAATATATGTAGTCTCAAAGAAATAAATAATATATAAAAGTAAAAAATAGGGCAGATTTACTGCCCTATTTTTTTATAAACTTAAATAATAATCTTTTAAAAGTTTTGTATCTGTTTCAATATTAGGACTTTCACATACTAAAACGCCTTTTACATTATATTCTTTAAATACTTTTAAAAGATCTTTGTAATTCATATCACTTTCTTCAAAAATAAGGTGATTTTTTTCACCTTTAGCTCCATATTCTATACCTGCTAAATGTGCGTGGAAATTATTAAAAATATCATTTCCTAATTCTTTTCCCATATATTCAAACATTTTGGAAAATTCATCATAGGTATTATATATTCCGTTATTTCTTGCGTGAATATGTGCAAAATCTACGCAAGGTAATACATTTTTAAACTCTTTTGAAAGTTGTACAATCTCTTCTAAAGTTCCCCATTGAGTTCCTTTTCCTGTAGTTTCAGGACGTACCCAAATATTGTTGTTTTCTGCTTCTAATATTGAACAGATTTTTTCCATAGATTTATATACTGTTTTATAAACTTCATCTATAGATTGTTTCATATAAAATGCAGCGTGAAAAGTTATACTGTATGCGCCTATTCTTTCGCCCATTCTGGCTGTTTCAATTATTCTATTAATACTTGCTTCAATTTTTTCTTCTTCTTGAGAGTTAAGGTTTATATAATATGGACCGTGGCAAGTGATTTTTTTATCTTGAAGTTGGCTGAATTGTTTTACAAGTGCTTGATTTGATTCATTCATTTTTACACCGTGAACAAATTCAACTTCGAGTCCATCTAAATCCATTTGATTAATTAAATCAAGTCCCTTTTTGTAGCCTTTCCCTTCAGCTGCTAAAGGTAACCCGGCTGTTAAAAAATGAAGTTTATTCACTGTATAAAATTTCTCCTTTTTTTGGATTTAAACGTTCAACAAAATCTCTTCCTGAAGAGATGAAAAATGCTCCATATTGAATTGAATCTATTTCCAAAATGTCTTCACCGCAAGCAACTTTTAATGAATTTTTAGTATCGCATATAGTTCCGGGAGTGAAATTGTGGTTTTTTTCTATAACATATGCTGAGTTTATCCTTAAAACAGTACCATTGTAACAAGTTATAGCGCCAATATAAGGATTTAACCCTCTAATAAATCTTTCAATTTCTTCTGCAGATTTATTCCAGTCTATAAAAATATTTTTCTTTTCAAATGATAGAGCTTCTGCTTTTTTGAATTCTCCGTCTTTTGGCTGTGGTTTTCTCGGAAAATCGTGAGTTTCATAATAATCTAATGCTTCATAAAGCATTGAAGCACACATTTGGTTAGTTCTGTAAAACAATGTTCCCATTGTTTCATTTAAATCTAAATTAAATCTGTATTGAGAAATTATATCTCCAGTGTCAAAGTTTTCATCCATAAAATGAAGTGTAATGGCAGATTCTTCTTCTCCGTTTATGATGACATGAGAGTATGGATTTGCGCCTCTATAATCAGGCAACTTTGACGGGTGAAGATTTATAAATCCGTCTTTTGTTAGTTGAAGTAATTCTTTTGGTAATTTTTTATTAAAGGATGCAACAACACCTAAGTCTGCATTAAGATTCTTTATTCTTTGTAAGAAACCTTTATCGCTCAAGCTTATATTGTAATCTATAATATCGAAGCCCAGCGTTTGTGCCGTGTCAACCATTAGTTTGTTTGTAGGGTCATCTTTAGCCGGAGGTACAACACCTACAATATTTATTCCTTTTGCTGCCAATTTGCTTAAACAAACTAATGCCATATCAGGCATTCCAATGAATAATATTCTCTTTTTATACTTCTTTTCTGTCATAACTTTTTCCTTAATTATAATTATAACAAAAAAATAGCTTTTATTTTAAATGTGTTTCTAATAAAATACTAAGTGATAAATACGAGGTGTGATTATGTTAGATATTAGAATGATTAGGGAAAATCCTGAAAAAGTTAATGAATTATTGAAAAGAAGAAATCCAAATCTATCTATTGACGGTATTTTGGATATTGATGCGCAAAGAAGAAAAGTTCAAACTCAAGCTGATGAACTCAGAGCTAAAAGAAAATCTATGTCCCAAGAAATCGGTACATTAAAAAAACAAGGGCAAAATACGGATGAAATTCAAGCTCAAGTAAAAGAAATGGCTGATGAAATTAAAGCTTTGGAAGAAAAAGAACAACAACTTGATTTGGAACAAAAAAATCTTCTTCTATCAACACCTAATATTCCTGATGAGACCACTCCAATAGGATTATCAGAAGATGATAATGTTGAAGTAAAAAGATATGGTGAACCTCGTAAAGTAAACTTTGAGCAAAAAGCACATTGGGATATATGTGTAGAAAAAAATATAGTAGATTTCGAACGGGGAGTTAAACTTTCTCAATCCAGATTTTCTTTGTATAGAGGAAAAGGTGCTCAATTAGAACGTGCGATAATTAATTTTTTCTTAGATACTCACACTCAAGAACACGGTTATGAAGAAATATTGCCGCCTGTAATGGTAAATGCTGCTGCAATGACTGGAACAGGTCAGCTTCCTAAATTTGCACAAGATATGTATAAGTGCGAAGAAGAAGATTTATATTTGATTCCGACTGCAGAAGTACCTGTGACAAATATATATTCAGGTGAAATTTTAAATGAAGATGATTTGCCAAAGTATATGACAGCATACACACCTTGTTTCAGAAGAGAAGCAGGCAGCGCAGGTAAAGATACAAGAGGATTAATAAGACAGCACCAATTTAATAAAGTTGAGTTAGTAAAGTTATGTACTCCTGAAACAAGCGTTGAAGAACACGAAAAATTGACAAGAAATGCTGAAAGAGTACTTGAATTATTGGAACTTCCATATAGAAGAGTTGCACTTTCAACTGGAGATATTGGTTTCTCAGCAAGAAAATGTTTTGACTTGGAAGTTTGGTTACCTTCTTATAATAATTATAAAGAAATTTCAAGTTGTTCTAATTTTGGTGATTTCCAAGCCAGAAGAGCAAACATAAGATACAGAAGTAAAGAAACAGGTAAGCCTGTATTTGTACATACTTTGAATGGTTCAGGTCTTGCTGTAGGAAGAACATTTGCTGCAATTTTGGAAAATTTCCAAAATGAAGATGGAACAGTCACAATACCAAAAGTATTAAGAAAGTATACAGGCTGGGATATTCTGTAATATGAAAAGAGGTCTATTTATTACTTTTGAAGGTGCTGATGGTTCCGGAAAAACAACTCAGTTAAATAATGTTAAAATGTTTTTGGAAGAAAAAGGTTATAGTGTTATTGTAACAAGAGAACCAGGTGCACTAGATATCGGACAGAAAATAAGAGATATACTATTACATCATAAAGGCGTAGTTGCTGACAGATGTGAAATGTTCTTGTTTTTAGCTGATAGAGCACAGCACGTTGAAACATACATAAAACCAGCGCTTGAACAAGGCAAAATAGTATTGTGCGACAGACATACGGATTCTACAATTGCATATCAAGGTTATGGTAGAGGTCAAGATATATCTTTGTTGAAAGAACTAAATAAAATCGCAGTAAAAGGATTAAAGCCTGATTTAACATTATTATATGATGTTTCGACAGAAACCGCTCAGCAACGTGTCGGCAGTGAAAAAGACAGAATGGAATCTGCGGGAATAGATTTTCATAGAAAAGTAAGAAATGGTTATATTGAACTTCAAAAAGAAGAACCAAATCGTATAAAGTTAATAAATGCAAATAATTCAATAGAAACTGTTTTCGAAGATACAAAAGATATTATAATAAAGTTATTACAAGAGAAATAAGGAGAAGAAATGCCTGAAGGTTTTAGACGTTGGTATGATAATGACCCTATATTAAAGGAAGCATTAGAACTTTTAAAATTGCAGACAGATGATAAAAAGTCAACTGCGGCAGATTTTATTATTTCTCTTCAAGAGCAAGTTGCACAAGATGTAATTGAAAGAATATATGAAATTACTCAGCAATTTGCAGGTAAAGGAAATCGTTGGTATGATAGCGATCCTGTGATGTTAAAAGCTATAGAGCTATTGAGAGTTGCACCGCCCCAGACTCAAAGAATAGCTGCTTTAAAATTGCTTTTAGCTATGGAAAGTAATGATATGGAATCTTTGGAAAAAGAAGATAATGAATAGTCAGTTAAAAGATATACAAAATCAAAAAGATCAAAGAGGCATCGACATTCAAAAAGTCGGTGTTAATGGTGTTGAAGTTCCTTTATTAATAGACAGGAAAAATTCAGACAGTCAGGTAGTATCAGCTAAAGCAAGATTAAGTGTTACCTTGCCTCATGACTATCGAGGTACACATATGTCTCGTTTTATTGAAATATTAAGTGAATATTCCAGTAAAAGAACACTTGGGGTTGATATAAAAGGACTTTTACAAGATGTAAAAAAACGTTTAGAGTCTGAATCAGCACACGTTAAGTTTGAGTTTAAATATTTTATAAATAAAAAAGCACCTGTTAGCGAAATGGAATTCCCGGTAGGTTATGACTGCTCTTTTCAAGGTGATTTAACAGGTGATAATTACAAGTTTATATTGGGGGTAAAAGTTCCGGTTACAACTTTGTGCCCTTGTTCTAAGGAGATTTCAAAGTATTCGGCTCATAATCAAAGAACAATGGTAAAAGTAAAAGTAAGTTACGATGAAAAGGATATGATTTGGATTGAAGATTTGGTTGAAAAAATTGAGAGTTGCGGTTCTTGCCAAGTCTATTCAATATTAAAAAGATGTGATGAAAAATATGTGACAGAATCAGCATATGAAAACCCTAAGTTTGTTGAGGATGTTTTGCGTGATGTTATTTGTCTTCTAGAAAAAGATGAAAAAGTTACTTTCTACGAAGTAGAAGTCGAAGCTCAAGAAAGTATTCACAACCATAATGCTTGGGCTTGGCAATCAAAAAGCAAGGTGTAAAGCTAGTTGGAGACATAAAATGAAAGAATTATTTAACGATTATGTTCAATCTTTGGAAACATACATTATGTTTCAAATTAAACAAGAAACTCAGCGTTTGACTCCGGAATTAACAGCAAAGGGAAGAAAACCAATTTCTTTATCAATGGGAGCCCCTGTTGAAGCTCCGCCTGAGTTTGTTACAAAGAAATTAATTGAAGCAGTAAATGAAGACGGACTTCATACTTATACAGTTCCAAAGGGTGAATCATATTTTGTTGAAGCAGTTGCAACAAGAATGAAAAATCGTTTTGGTATTGATTTAGATACAAAAACTGAAATATGTTCTTTGATTGGTTCAAAAGAAGGTATTGCAAACATGATTAGAGCATTGGTTAATCCTACTACCGATGTTACTAAACAAGATATAATTTTAATACCGGATCCCGGGTATGCTTCATATAAAGAAATGGTTAAAGTATCAGGCGGTTTAGCTTATGGTGTACCGTTAAAACCTGAAAATAATTTTATGCCAAATTTAGATGAAGTAGCAGCAAATCTTGAAAAAGACGGATATTCAATGAAAAGAGTAAAGGCTCTTATTATTAATTATCCTAATAATCCTTTAGGTGCTGTTGCTAATATGGATTATATGAAACATACTGTTGAATTTTGTAAGAAACATAAAATTTTACTAATGTCTGATGCTGCATATATTGATATGGTATTTGAAGGTCAGCCAAAGGCTCCGAGTGTATTTGAAGTTGAAGGTGCAAAAGATGTTGCTGTAGAATTTTACAGTTTTTCAAAACCATATTCAATGACAGGCTGGAGAATAGGTTGGGTTTGCGGTAATAAAGATGCTGTTGGTATATTGGCAAAATTAAAATCAACTATAGATACAGGTATTTATAAACCTATTCAAAAAGCTGCTGCTGCAATTTTGAATTCAAAAGAAGGCGACGAGTACATTGTAGAAGCAAATAAAAGATTTGAAAGAAAACAAAAAGTTGTAGTAGATGGGTTTAAAGAACTTGGCTGGCCTATGGATAAGATTAATCCTCCAAAAGCTACATTCTATTTGTGGTTGCCAATACCGCCAAAATATAAAACTTCAAAAGAATTTACTGATGCTGTATTACAAAAATCAGGAATTGTTTTAGTTCCTGGCAGTGGTTTTGGCGAAAACGGCGAAGGCTGGGTAAGAATGTCAATCGTTGCATCTGAAGAACAAATGCACGAAGTTATTAAAAGATTAAAAGAAGACGGTTTCTATTTTGAATAAAGTTGTAATTGTAGATTATGAAGCGGGAAATTTAAGAAGTGTCGCAAATATGCTGACATTTCTTAATGTCCCGTTTGTTATAACTTCTGATAAAAATGAAATTTTGTCTGCGAAAAAGATTATTTTCCCGGGACAAGGTCATTTTGCTCAAGCTATGAGTAATTTGGAAAGAAAAGGATTAGTTCCTGTTATAAAAGAATGCTGTCAAAAGGGGATTCCTTTTCTTGGTATTTGTATTGGACTTCAAATTCTTTTTGAAAGTAGTGAAGAAGCTCCTAATGTTGCAGGGCTTGGTATTTTTCAAGGTGAAGTAAAACGATTCACAAAAGGGAAGATTCCTCAAATTGGTTGGAATAAAGTAATCCCTACTCAGAATAATATATATATTCCTGAGGGCTATTTCTACTATGTAAATTCTTATTATGTTGTACCGAAAAATGAAAATATAATAAGTGCTTATACCGATTATAACGGTAAGTTTTGTGCAGCAGTACAAAAGGAAAATATTACTGCAGTCCAGTTTCATCCGGAAAAGAGTGCTAAAGCCGGTTTGGAATTTTTTAATAATTGGTTGAAAGATTAAATTTTTATTATAGTTTTAATAGACTATATTTTGTCTTGCATTTTTTATATACTATTATATTAATAGGTAAAAACAATGTTTGAAAGAATAAAATCTTTATTAAGAAAAGAAGAAAAAAATAAAAAATATATAAGTTGTGAGTACATTCAACATGGCTTTAATGTTGACTATGAAGATATAAAAATGTGCTGTTTTAACTGTCATGAAGGCGGTGGCAGACAGATTCTTATAGATAATTATAAAGGTCAAATGATTGATTGGAATAAGTTCTTTAAAGAAAAAAGAAAAATGAGAGAACTAAACAAAAAAGGTATTATCCTTGAAAGATGTAAAGGATGTTTTTTCTTAAAAGAACGTGAATGGGATGATGAAGATTATATTAGTTATATGGTTTTTAATCATTGGACTCAATGTAATTGTAAATGTAAATACTGCTTTACTAATGAACAATCTGACTTTTTTAATAAAAGAGTGAATTATAATATGTATCCCGTAATTAAAAAGCTTGTTGATATGGGAAAAGTCAGAGGCGGTGGAGAAATTGGTTTTGGTGGAGGAGAACCTGCATTATTACCTGAATTTGAACCAATGATGAATATGTTGATGGATGCCGGATGCGATAATATTAGAGTCCATTCTTCTTGTGTTAAATATTCTCCTGCAATTGAAAGAGGATTACGAGAAGGAAAAGTTACTCTTGTTTGTTCTGTTGATTCAGGTACACCTGAAACATATACTGATATAAAAAGAGTTAATCATTTTGATAAGGTATGGGAAAATCTTGCACAATATGCAGCTTCGCAAACTGATAATAAATATAAAGCAAAGACTAAATATATCATATATCCCGGATATAACGATAATAAAGAAGAACTTGAAAAATGGTTTGATTTAACTGTCAAAGCAGGTATAAGAAGTGTTGTACTTGATGTAGAAGGCGGTTGGTATATTAATAATAAATTTAATATTTCTGATGAAATGTATGAACTCCTTGAATATGCAGGTAAAAAAGCAGACGAGCTTGGGATGAAATTTGTTGAATATTATGATAGAGCAAATGATATGCGCATTCATAAAGAAGAGTATAAACAATTGAGAGACAATGGACAAAATAAACAGTAATATTGCCGAAAAGATTAAAAATTATAAACACTACTTTATAGACCTATTAATATTAGCATTGCCTCTTTTGATAGGAAATCTTGGTCATACTCTAATTGGTGCAACTGACGTTTTTGTTGTTGCAAAGTATAAAATTGATGCTCTTGCAGCTATAAGTATTGCAAATTCCATTTTGTTTACCATTTTTATTTTCGGTATCGGTTTAATATGTGCTGTTTCTATTGTTCTTGCAAATAAAAGAGGCTCAAGACAAAAAACAAAAAAATATTTACTTTCAACTTTGATTTTTTCGTTTGTTTTGGCTGTATTTTTTTCTATAATCTGTTATTGCTCAAAATTATTAATACCATATATGGGTTTTGAAGAACATTTAATTCCTTATATCGAAGAATATATTACAATTGTTTCCTTTTCTATGTTTGGAATGTTTTTATATGAAGGAGTAAAACAATTTCTACAATCATATGAAATTGTTAATTTCCCTAATTTAATACTATTGTTGGCAGTTTTTGTAAATCTTATTTTTGATATAATATTAGTTTTTGGATTTGGAAGTATCCCGTCAATGGGGTCAAAAGGGGCAGCAATTGCAACCTTCTCTGTAAGAACATTAATGGGAATTATAATGTTTCTATATGTTTTTAGATTTATTGATTTTAAATCTAAAATTGATTTTTCATATATGAAAAATTTAATAAAGATAGGTTATCCGATAGGAGCGGCATTATTATTAGAATTTCTTGCATTTAATATAGTTACGATACTTGTTGGTCGAGAATCTGCATTATTAGCAGCAACACATAGTATTTTAACTACAATATCATCGTCTACATTTATGGTTCCTTTAGCTATATCTACAGCTGTATCTGTAAAGGTAGCATATTATTATGGTGCAGGAAAAACGGAGGAAATAAAAAGATTTTCATTGGCAGGATTAATAATGGGTGTGGGTTTTATGGCATTAGCCGGAATATGCTTTGCTTTGTTCCCAAAACAGTTAATAAGCTTGTTTACAAATAATAAATCAGTATTAGATGTTGCAATACCAATAATGATGGTAGTAGCTATGTATCAGGTATTTGACGGATTTCAGGTTGTTTCAGGCGGTATTTTAAAAGGATTTAAATTAACAGCTTTTGTATCAAATGCAGTTTTCTTTGGATATTGGATTGTTGGTATGCCTTTAGCCGTTCTCTTAGTTTATAAATATGATATGTCGCTAAGAGGTTATTGGATTGCGCTTGCAGTCTCGTTATGTGTTATGGGCTTTGTTCAAGCTTTTATGGCTAAACATAAATTTAATCAGGTTAAAGAAATGTATAAATAATAATTAAAATTAGTTAATGTATATACAATTCAGACGAATTTAAGGTATAATAAGCGTATTGTTTTATAGTTTTTAAATAGGTTTATATGGAAGAGAAATTAAAGTATAAGAGAATTCTGCTAAAACTAAGCGGTGAAGCTCTTTTGGGAAAACAAGAATTTGGGATTGATCAAAATCCATTAGAAATGATTGCAAATGAAGTAAAACAAGCATATGATGCAGGTGCTGAGATTGCAATAGTAGTTGGGGGCGGTAATATTTTTAGAGGTGTAAAAAATTCCGCAAAATACGGTATGGACCAAGCAACCGGCGATTATATAGGTATGCTTGCTACAGTTATGAACGCACTTGCACTTCAAAGTGCTTTAAGAAAAATAAATGTTCATTGCAGAGTGCAGTCGGCTATAGATATGGATAAAATAGCTGAACCTTATATCAGATTTAAGGCAATAAGACATCTTGAAAAATCAAGAGTTGTTATCTTTGCGGCAGGAACAGGAAATCCATTCTTTACAACAGATACAGCTGCCGCGTTAAGAGCATCGGAAATAGGTGCTGAAGCTATGTTGATGGCTAAAAATGGAGTAGACGGAGTATATTCTGATGATCCGAGAATTAATCCAAATGCTAAAAAATATAGTAATATTACCTATGATGATATAATTATCAAAGGTTTGAAAGTTATGGATACTGCATCTTGTGCTTTATGTAAACAGAATTCTATACCAATTGTGGTATTTGATTTTGCAGCAAAAGGCAGCATTATAAAAATATTAAAAGGCGAAAATATAGGAACATATGTAGGAGG
>CALUPH010000018.1 GCA_944322615.1 Candidatus Gastranaerophilales bacterium
GCAAGAACTTCGAATTGAGTTCCTTTTGATGCAACTTTTGCAAGGGTATTTTTAGTTACCATGTAATCGCTGTTTTCTTTTTGAAGCGCGCGACGAAGTTTTGTAATTTCTTCTACTGTTAAGCCTCTATATTCAGTAACTACAGCAACTTTAGCCTTTGCAAAATTTTCTTTCATTGCTTCAATTTTTTCTTGTTTGAAGGCTTTTGTTGACATTTTTAGCTCCTTGTTAGTTTTGTATCGACCTATTTCACCGTAAAACAAAAAATTTACGGTAAACCGTAAATCTATCAACAAATAATATAAAACCAATCCTTTAAAAATTGACTTATGAACTTTTTTGTTAATCCTCGGCTAGGTTTTTGTTTTAAGGATTTCTGTCTTAACAGAAACGGGTTGTTTAAAGACCCTTCCCCTAGCTTTCTACGGTTATGAGAGTAGTTTATAAAAAACAAAGATTAAAAGCAAGTATAATTTACTCTTGAATTTAGAAATGTTAATTTTTGTAAACGCCCACAAGCTGTATATACTCTGTATTCACTTTATATTTTGTTTTGTAATGTCATTTTTAATAAAAAGAATGTTTTTATAAAATTATAAGATATAAATATGAGGAGATTTATATGAATTACACGATTGCAAGAGGTGATAATCTTTGGAATATTGCCAAAAACAATTATGACTGTAAGTCAAATGCAGAGATTATGCAGGTAATCAATGAAATTGCAAAAGAAAATGATATTAAAAATATAAATATGATAAATGAAGGTGCAGAGTTAAATCTTCCGGAGACTGAAAGGTTTTTATTCCCGACCGTAGATGAAAATAAAACAAGGGTTGATGAATTTGATGATTGGACAAATGGTGAAGAGAATTATCAAGCAGTTATAGCTGGTGAAGAAATTGAAGAGTTTCAAATGTTTGATTTAGATTTATCTACTTATTCAACCGATTTAAAGGAGTTTGCGCAAGAATATATAGATAAATATGATGAAGATGGTGATGGCTCTTGGAATATACAAGAATTTAAAAATATGGCTTCAGCAGGTGCTGGAATTGAAGAAGAATACAAAGATGAATATGAAACATTGTACAATCAATTGTTTGAAGACTTAAATATTGATGAAAAAGCTGAGGCAATAAGTGCAGCTGAATTTGCATCATTCTTATATACTGCAGATGTTGATTGGGACAATTTTCATGAAACAGGTGGTGATGTAGCTTCTTCTATTGATGGTAAACTTGATTATATGAATTATCAATCATTTTCTTCATTAGAACCTGGAACAGAACAATATGATAATTTGCAATATCAGAAAAAAGCATTTTTTGATAATTTCTATGCCGCATAGATGTAAGTAAATATTTAAATAAATACGGGGTAGAAATAGTTTGCCTCGTATTTATTATGTGACATAATATTTGCAAAGTAAAACCTTATCTGATAAAATATTTGCGTTAGTTAAATAGGAGGAACATACCATTAGTAAAGATAATAACCAACCGCTATTAAATAGAAATATTAGAGCAAAAGAAGTAAGATTAATAGATGACGAAGGAAATAATCACGGAGTAGTAGCTACATCAAAAGCTCTTATGATGGCAGAAGATAAGGGGTTGGATTTAATAGTAGTCTCTCCTAATCAGGAACCACCGGTAGCAAAAATTTTAGACTATGGAAAATATAAGTACGAAGTTGAAAAACGTGCCAAAGAATCTAAGAAAAAACAACATACTATTGATATTAAGGAAATCAAAGTAAGATATAAGATTGATGTCAATGATTATAATGTTAAGATAAATAGTATAAAGAAGTTTATAGCCAAAGGAAATAAAGTTAAAATAGTTGTAATGCTTCGTGGTAGAGAAATGCAACATAACCATTTGGCATATGATTTGGCTAACAGGTTTCTTACTGATTTAGAAGGTGAAAAAATGACTGTAGAAAAGAAACCTTCAATGGATGGAAGAAACGTTGTTACAATATTAGCACCATAGTTTATAACTTTTTATTAATATACAAATACACGCTTATTGCGTGTATTTTTGTTTGTTTTACAATATAAATGTGATTCAAATTTGCGGAGGCATGTCGCAATTTTGGTCAAAAAAGTATAGTCAAGTAAAAAAAGGAGAAAACTATGCCAAAGATGAAAACACACCGTAGTGGCGCAAAAAGGTACAAAGTTACTGCCAGCGGTAAAATTTTAAGAAGAAAAGCCGGTAAAGGGCATTTATTGCAACACAAAAGTGCTTCAAGAAAGAGAAAACTTTCTTCTATGATAGAAGTTTCTGCTACACATAAGAAACTTGTATTAAAAGAACTTCCATATGCGAAGTGTTCAGGTTAAGAAATTTAAAGAAGAAAGGAAATTGAAAAATGAGAGTTAAACGTGGTAATGTCTTAAGAAAAAGACATAAGAAAATATTAAAATTAGCAAAAGGCTTTAAAGGTGCAAGAAGCAGAATATTCAAGGTTGCTAATACTGCTGTAATGAAAAAATTGAAATATCAATACAGAGACAGACGTAATCTAAAGAGAAATATGCGTCGTTTATGGATTGTTAGAATCAATGCAGCTGTTAGACAACATGGTTTAAGTTATTCTAAATTTATGAATGCACTTAAGAAATCAGAAGTTGCTATAAACAGAAAAATGCTTGCTGATTTAGCCGTAAATGAGCCAGATGCGTTTTCTATTATTGTAGAAACTGCAAAATCTGCAAAATAGTAATTAAAATTTTTATGTTACTAATTCTTGAGAGTCCTATAAAAAGGACTCTTTTTTTAAATATTAAAGAATATTAATATATATAAAGTATATACGTTATATATAAAATAAAAAGGGAATAATAGTAATATAGTCAATTTTCTTTATTACTTATTTTCCTTCACTCCTTTTCTCCATAACAAGACTGTGGTCGCGATGCGACCTTTTTTTTATTTTTTGCGTAGGGTGGAGAGAGGCGGAGCCGAGCGAACCCGAAGAAGCGGCAGACTGACCGAGCGGGAAAACGAAAGTTTTCGAAGCGAGGATACAAGGTCTGTATTTAGTTGTGTGACGAAATGTTAAAAATTTAAGTAAAAAGGCAATATTTTTTTTTTTTTATTTTTATATATAATACAAGGAGAAAATAATATGTCTGTTCAAAATGTTGATTCTAACAAAAGTTGTGTAAAACCAATGGTTGTCGGAGCAAGTGCCGGTACGGCTTTAGGTGTATTGAAGACAAGGTTTGATCAAAAGGGTGCAAAAGTACTTCTTAATAGGCTTAATTTTGATTCATTTGATAGTGTTTTAAAACATATTAAAGATGAAAATAAGGGTAATATTGGGTTACTTAATTCCAAGTTTGAGACATTTTATACGCTTACTAAGGACAAGTTGAAAAAAATTGCAGATAAAGCTTTCAAGACAACAGGTAAAACATATACTAAGAATGCTTTAATTGGTGCGGGTATTGGTGTTGCTCTAAGTGCACTATTTGGACTTTCTAAATTAAATAAAAAGGAAGAAAAAGAATAGAGTATCATCAATAATCGAATAATAAATAAAACGGCGGTAACGGGATTTGAACCCGTGTCAATAGAATGAGAATCTACTATCCTGACCCCTAGACGATACCGCTATAGATTAGATTTTTAAAAAATACAATTTAATACAAAATAATTTTACATTAAAAATATACAAGAGACATATTTTCTTAATTAAATTTAGATTAAAAATTTATATTTCTTGTATTTTTTCTTTTTTCGTTGTGTTTGTCGTGAATGGCTGTTTTATGTTTTGTTTTAATAAAATCAAAAATGGGAATATAATCTAAATATTATTAAAAGAATGTAAACGGGAATAATTTATGAATTATGAGCATAAATATGATAAGAAAAGTTTGTGTAGAGTTTTTTTTAAACGAAATCTGCGAGTTATTTTCTTTGTACTATTAATTATTTTTTCTATTGAAATTAATACATATGCGAATGAGGAAATAGATTATAGTTCTAATGACTACATTAATTGTAATTCTAAAAATCAAGCAACTGAAAGTGTTTGTAAAATATTTTCCTTACGAGAATTTGACGAAGATAAATTATCAGGTGAACTTTCAATGAAGATAGATGTTGTCTTGCCGCTAAATATGCAAGAATATTTATTGATTGGTGGTTGGAAACATTCTGATGTAAGTGATGGAGACAGAAAAGGTTCTTTAATAGGTCAAATAAAAAATATATATAAAATAAACATACAAACAAGAGAAATAGAACAAATATGTAAAACAAATGGAAAAAGGTATATAAACGCAGAATTAATAGATGATGATAGAATTCTGTTAGTTGGGTTTGAAAGTATTGAAATTTTAAATTTAAGAAATAAATCTATTGAACAAATTTTTCTAAAAGATGGTAATCATTCATCATTACATTATTCAGGATTTGATTATTCATATTTATTAAACTCGGAACGATTGTTATATTCAAAAAATGCAGGAAGAAAAATATATATTTATGATTTGATAAACAAAAAGCTAATAGTAGATAATAGTTTTCCTGAAAAACATAAATATTTATTTGGAGATAAATTATTATTAAACCAAGATACAATACTTTTTTATAATGGTGTAGACTTGGAACAATCCCATAATCCAATTGATAAAAATTATGTCTATAAAATTAAGAACAATAAATTTAAAGAAGATTTTAAAATTGGTCATATTCAACATATTGCAAAAATATCAGATGAGAAATATTTAATAATAAGAAGTGAAAAAATAGGTAAAAAAATAATTGATGATAGAAGGTTTTATGAGTACAAATATGGCAATGCAGTAATATATAATTCTGCGAAGAAAAAAATAGAAAAAGAACTAATAATTCCTTTTAAGGTGTTTCAATCTAATTCACTGGTACCTATGTTTAATTCTATAAAAATCAAGAATAATATACTGATATTTGAGGATTACAACGGTCTACGATATATATACAACATAGAAAAAGAATGTTTTGAAAATATAGACAAGAATTTTGAGTTTAATAATGAAATTATTCAAAAAACTATAAAAATAAATGAAAATCAGATTTTAATTCTTACGGACAAAAGTATGTATATTTATACTTATGAAAAAATTGAATAGAATTAAAGCGTATTTTTGTACAAAATAGAAGTTTAATAAGCGGAATAATAAAAGAGAATCTTTTTGAAGATTCTCTTGTTTAAATTTTTTATTTTATACTTTCATATTAAAAGTAGACTTGGGTTGTCCTTCTCTCATAACTTGTCCTAATGCGTATATTTGAGCTTGACAGTTTCTGATTTCTTTTGCCACTTGACCTGAGAAAACTTTATCATTTTCCTCAAAATATTCAACAAGCGGATTTACTGTGATATTTTCAACTTCTTGTTTTGCAACTTTTTGTACTTCCTCAATGGTTTTCTTTGGAAGTGTTATATTTAATCCGAATGGATTTCTTTTTAATATGCTATTTTGATTTTCCATTGCTTTTATTTCCCCTTATACATTAATATTTCGGAAAATATTTATTAAACTTTAATGTTTATATTATTTTTGTAAAGAAAAAATCTTATATTGTTACAAAGGAAATTTTCTTTTGTTAAAATTATTGACGGCAAAAATTATGTAAAAATTTATGTTACAAATAGCAAAAAAAATTATGGTCATATATTAAAACCTTGGAAAAGACAAGAAAAGCATGATAGACAGAATAAATACACAAGTTAAAATATCAAAACAAGCCGAACAAAATAATAGAAATACAGCATTTAAAGGTGCAGGAACAGCTGTTCTTACAGGATTAAGAGGATTAAATAACAGTCCTGCAATTGGTGCTTGTGCTGTTGATTTATGCTCAATGGTAATACCAAGAACTGCAATTGAATTTAAGAACAGAGGTCCTCAATCAGGAATAGAAGCAGCATTTAGAGAAGGTGCAAGTTGTTTCATTCATGCTTGTGTAGGTTTAATAGGTTTAGGTGCTGCTACACTTATTTCCGGAAAATTTAACCAACAATATGGGGTAAAAGCACAAAATATATTTGCTAATGGTGATACTATCAACAATTTATCAAATATATGGAAAACTTCAGAAGGACAAAGACAGTTTTTTGACGGATTTCTCCAAAATATTAAGGGATTGAATGGTACAGAGTGGAAAAGTGTTTCCCAAGGTGCAAGAGATGATATTGTTAATGGCTTAGTTTCTTTAGCTGATAAGACAGAACAGATGGCTAAAGCCAGCGGAACAACCAAATTAACACTTGCAAAAGAAGTAAAAGATTTAAAAACTGTTATTTTGTCTAAAGTTACTAAAGATACAGGGGCACAGGCTTCTTTTAGGCTTAATGCCGGTGCAAAAGAAGTCTCTGCAAGCTTGGGTGATCTTGTTGATAATGCAGTAGTTCTTTCTAATTCATTTAAAGATAAAACAAAAGAAAAATTACCCGAATTTATAAAGACTTTAAAATCTAATAAAGTGGCATCAACACTTCTAGGAATGGGAATTTGCGCAGCTTTATGTATTTCCGTTCAACCGTTAAATAGATATTTAACTAAAAAAAGAACAGGTCAAGACGGTTTTGTTGGTGTTGATAATAAAGAAGGCGATAAATCAAAAGGATTTAAAATCGCAAAAACAATAGCAGGGGTTGGTTTCCCTATGTATGCAATGAAAACAATAGGCAAACCTGCTGATTTAGTTTCTAATATACAATTTAACAGTAAGATTCCTACAATTAATCAGTTTAAATTTTTATACGGATTAACAATCGGTTCAAGATTCTTAGCTGCAAGAGACAGTAATGAACTTAGAGAAGGAATAATAAAAGATACTCTTGGATTTACTAATTGGTTAATTCTTGGAGGTATGGTTTCTAAGTTAACAGCCAGAGCTTTAGGCGGAAAAGAATTAATTAATAACCCTGTTGCTCAGGATGGAGCAAAAAAAGGTTTAAAGTATGGATTTAAATGGTTGACTAAAGCGTCTGTTAAATCTTTTGATGAAGTATTATTGCCAAATGCGAAAGAAATTACAAAAAATGGCAAAATGCTTAAGTTCTCTGAATTGTTCAAAAAAGCAGACAGTGCAACAAAGGCTAAAGTACTTAAAGTTGCAGGTTCTCAAATTGCGGGTTATTTATATTCAGGACTTGTTTTAGGTGTTGGAATTGCTAAACTTAATATTTTTATTACAAGGCAAATTCAAGCAAGAAAAAAAGCAAGTATGAACATGAATAATAAAGTTAACCCTAAATATGATATGAACTATCTGTCAAAAATGCCGGGCGAATTGAGCAGTGTATTCAAAGATTTTAATTAATCTGTTATAATCCGGTTATGTCTGTTTCTTTTAAAGAGTATATTGATAGTCAGTTATCAGAAAACCGTAAAGCGGTTATATATAGTGTTGCGCAAGTAGCAGAAAAGAAAAATATAAATATTTATATTATTGGCGGTATTGTTCGAGATTTGATTCTGCATAATACTATAAAAGATATTGATATTGTTGTTGAAAGTGATGCTATTGAATTTTGCAAGAGTCTTGAAGAATCTCTTGATTGTAAGATAACATCAGTCCAGGAAAACCTCAGAACTGCAAAAGTATTATTTTTTAACGATATAGAAATAGATTTTGCTTCAACAAGAGAAGAAAAATATGAAAAATCCGGTGTTTTACCTGTTGCATATAACTTTGGCTGTCTTTTAAATAAAGATATTATGCGACGTGATTTTACAATTAATACGCTTGCTATAAATTTGACGGGTGAAAATAAATATTCTCTTGTTGATTATTGTGGTGGATATAGTGATATATTAAACAAAAAAATAAGAGTTTTACATGATAAAAGTTTTGTTGATGATCCTTCAAGGATTATTCGTGCATTAAAATTTCAGGTTAGATTTGATTTTGAAATTGAAAAAAATACAAATAATTTATTGAAACAATATTTGGATAATGTTGATTATAGTATGCCTTTAGAAAGAATAAAGTCTGAATTAAGGCAGTATTTTTCGATAGAAAAGAAAGGGCTCTATTCTAAAATTATTGATACAAAAGCTTATAAACTGATTTCGGATAATCCTTTTATTAATTTTGATGAGAACTTCTTTAAAAATTTGGATCTGAATTATTTGTATAACAAAGATGAATTATGGTTTGTTTATATAGCCTTATTAATAGTTAACAGCAATATTGCATATGAACGATTAAATATGACAGCTTTTGAGAAAAAGATAATTAAAGAGGTTCAAGAATTATTGCTTTTGTACCCTCTGAATATTGAAGATAAAAAGTTTTTGTATAAAACATTTAATGATAGAATCGACTTATCAATATTAATATATTATGTTATGACTCAAGATAAGGCTGTAAAACATTTTTATGATGTATTACACGAAATTAAGGTTTTAATTACTGGTAAAGACTTGATTGAACTTGGTTTTATTCCGTCTCCGTATTTTAATGAACTTTTTGAAAGAGTTTTAAATGAGAAATTGGAAGGGAATTTAAAAACTAAAAAAGAAGAAATAGATTTTGTAAAACAATTTATAAAAAAATAGGAGTAGTTTTTCTACTCCTATTTTTAATACTTTATATTCAAGTTTTTATACTTTGCAAGTTAACTTAGAAGCTTGTTCTTTTAAAGCTTGAACTTTGTCTGTATGTTCCCAAGGAACATCAAAATCAGTTCTGCCTAAGTGACCGTATGCAGCAAGTTTTTGATAGAATTTACCTCCATTTTTTGCAGGAAGATTTCTTAAATCAAATTGGTTAATAATTGCTCTTGGTCTTAAGTCAAAGTTAGTTTCAACAAGTTTCATAATATCATCATCTGATATTTTACCTGTGCCGAATGTTTCAACATAAATAGAAACAGGTTGAGCTACCCCGATTGCATAACCAAGTTCTATTTCGCATTTTGAAGCAAGACCTGCAGCAACAATGTTCTTTGCAACATATCTTGCAGCATATGCAGCACTTCTGTCAACCTTTGTTGGGTCTTTACCGGAGAAAGCACCGCCACCGTGTCTTGAATAGCCGCCATAGGTATCAACTATTATTTTTCTTCCTGTTAAACCGGCATCACCTTGAGGTCCGCCTATTACGAATCTTCCTGATGGATTTATTAAGTATTTAGTTGTGCTATCCGGTTTTAATGGTTCATTTTTAAACACATAATTTATAACATGTTCAATCATATCTTTTCTTATGATTTCTTGAATTTGTGTATTGTCTGTAATACCATCAATTTCATCATCGTGTTGAGTAGAAATAACAACAGTATCAATTCTTACAGGTTTATCATTTTCATATTCAACAGTAACTTGTGATTTGCCATCGGGTCTAAGGTATTTAACTAAACCTTGTTTTCTTACCTGCGCAAGTCTATATGATAGTTTATGTGCTAAACTTATTGGCAACGGCATTAACTCCGGAGTTTCATCACAAGCAAAACCAAACATAATACCTTGGTCGCCTGCACCGATATTATTTGTTTCATCAACTGAAACAGCTGCATTATTATCTCTTGTTTCAAATGCTTTGTTTACACCGCCTGCTATATCGGTAGATTGTTCATCAATACTTGTAAGTACAGCGCAGGTTTTACTGTCAAATCCGCCTGAGGCTTTTCCTGTGTAACCTATGTTTTCAATAGTTGTTCTTACAACATGCGGAATATCTACATAGCAAGAAGAAGTTATTTCTCCTGATACTAACACCATACCTGTTGTTACTGATGTTTCTGCTGCAACTCTGGATTTTGAGTCTTTTGTTAAAAACTCGTCCAAAATAGCATCTGAAATTTGGTCACATACTTTATCAGGATGTCCTTCTGTTACTGATTCAGATGTGAATAAATATTTTTTTGAACTCATCTTTTTCTCTTTTCTGTTTTACTTGCCAATCTATCTTTTTTTAATTCTACTCTTAACAGACTTGCAGGTCAAATTAACAAATAAAAAAGACCGTTTTAAACGGTCTTTTTTATTTGCTTTTAACTTGCTATTTTGATTCTCTTATATTTAAAGCTTTAATTAACTTTCTGTAATCTTCAAGATTTCTGTCTTTTAAGTAAGAAAGAAGTCTTTTTCTTCTACCTACCATCATCAAAAGACCACGTCTGCCTTGGAAATCTTTTGGATTAGATTTTAAGTGTTCTGTTAATTCAGTAATTTTTTCTGTTAATAAAGCGATTTGAGTTTCAACGCTTCCTGTATCTTGTGCATTTTTACCGTATTTTTCAACGATTTCTGCTTTGTTTTTCAAATTAATTGCCATTATTTACTTTCCTTTTTTTGTTTATGACTTGTTCGGTGGGTAAGTCTTGCTTTTTATATTAATATGAAGAAAATTACATTTCAATAGCATGTTTAATTTTTATTAAAAATAGGTTATATTTTTTATTTTTCTTTAAAAAATTTTTCATAAGGAATATCAAGTGCATCTGCAATTGCAATAAATCTTTTTAAACTTGGTATTTTTTTACCTCGCTCGATTTCTGATAAATAATCGCAAGAAATGCCTGCCATTTCTGAAAGCTTATCTTGTGTTAATCCTCTTTTATTTCTATATTTTTTTATATTATTTTGAATTACTCTAATCGTGCTATTTGTCATATAGAAATTATGGGATATAATGAAAATACATTTAACAGACAAATAGCACGACAAGGTGATAAGATTTTGAAATTTAAAAAAACGGTATTAATTGATTTGGATGGCGTATTGAATACATATACTGGTTCTTATATAGCTAACTACATTCCTCCATTAAAAAATGGTGCAAAAGAATTTATTGAAGAACTTTGCTTGCATTATAAATTAAAAATTTTTACTACTAGAGATAAAAATCTTGTTCAGCATTGGATATTACAAAATAAATTAGAAAATTTTGTTTCTGAAGTTACAAACCAAAAAGAGCCATGTCATTTATATATTGATGACAGGTGTATTTGCTTTGATGGCAATTATTCAGGTCTAAAAACTAAGATTGATAGTTTTAAACCTTGGTATAAGTGATATTATTTGTTATAGACCTTGAATATTTCTTTTACAAGTTCATAGCCTTTAAGATATGATGTGTAGTTCATCTGTTCATTAGATGAGTGCATATTTGAAATATCTGCAACACCTATTAATACAGGCTTGAATTTTGTTCCGTATTTGTTTTCTTTGTTTGCATATATGTGTGTTTCAGCACCGGCATGGAATGAAGAAATTTCTATATCTATATTTAAGTTCTTACTTGCCTCTTTTGCAACATTTATCATTGTTTCATCGTCACTTTTTTCAAATGGCGGTAAATGTTCTGCTGTCTCTATTTTTGCTAAAGCAAGTTCAGAATACTTTTTATTGAAATTATCAACTATAGACTCTATTTCCTTTATAAGTTCATTCTCGTATTTTCTGCTTGAACTTCTTATTGAATATGTTGCACCTGCTTTGGTATTAATAACGTTAGTTATTGCTTTTTCTAATATTTCGTTTTGGTATTTATTGCTTTTTATATCAGAGCATTTAATATTATCTATTGCAGTTTCAATACCGCCACCTATTATTACTCCAAGATTTATAGATGTAACAACACCATATTCATCTTTTTTATATACCCCTTGAGGAATTTCGTTAACAAGTTCTGCAACCAATTTAGCTGCATTTAGTCTTGTTGTATCATCAATATCAATACCAGAATGTCCGCCTTTTAGTCCTTCAACAAACAATGTAAGTTTTGTATAATCTGCTCCGGCAATTTGAACTTGACCTAATTTATCCGCGTCCATTACAAGAACATGCTCTGCTTCAAGTTCTTCCATTTTGAGATTATGTATTCCTGTCATATTTTGTTCTTCATCACGTGTGAATACAATTTCAAGTCCGCCATGTTTAAGTTCTTTATTTTTAGCAAGTTCAATTGCAAGCATAATTGCAGCAGCAACACCTGCTTTATCATCTGCACCTAATGTTCTTGTTTTATCTGTTTCAATTATATTTCCGTTTAATCTTATATTTACAAGTGAATCATCTCCTACAACATCCATATGTGAACTCAATAGCAAAGGCTTTTTTGTTGAATCTGTCGCAGGGATTTTTGCTTTGACATTACCGTAGTTATCTTTTTGTGCTTCAATGCCATTTTCTTTAAAGATTGAAAGAATTTTTTCTGTTACTTTCCCTTCCTTTAAAGATGGTGATGGTATTTGTGCTAAAGTGCAAAATATGTCAATCAGTTTATGTTCTTTTCTTATGTTATCCATTTTATTTCTCCTTCTTTACACAATTATAGACTATCTTGTCTAAATAGTATATAATATAGATATGTGAATAAGTGATAAGGAAATGTTATGGCAAAAGTATTGTTATCTATCCCTGATAAGTTTTTAAACCAGATTGATGAAGTCGCAGAAAATGAACAAAGAACAAGAAGTGAACTTATTCGTGAAGCATTAAGAAGTTACATGAAAAGAAATGTTGTTTTTGATGTAAAAAAGAATGCGGCTAACGCTGAACTTTTAGATAAATTACTTGATTAATATTCTCTTTTCTATTCAGATTATAACAGTTATAGCCAAGTATACACCTTTATAGTTGAAATTTATTTTTTATGTAATAAAATCTTATTAAGATAACTTTAAAGCGTGATAAATAAACTTGAGGATTTACATGGCTCGAAAAGTAGTAATATATGTTTTGGCAGTATGTTTTGCTATTATAAACTTCCCCCTGCAGGTTAAAGCAGAGGCGGTTTCTAATCTTACAATAAAACAATTAATAGTTAAACATTCTATGGAAATGGGATTGGATCCTGCTTTGGCGTTGAGTATAGCAAAGAAAGAATCAGGATTCTGCCATAATAAAACAAGCAGATATGGTGCAGTCGGTGTTTTTCAGTTAATGCCTAATACTGCTAAAAGAATGGGGTATAATCCATATCATCTTAATGACAATATAAAAGGCGGTATTGCTTATTATAAAAAAATGTACCAGATGTTTGGTTCTACTGAATTGGCACTTGCCGCATATAATGCAGGTCCGGGGAATGTAAAAAAATATAATGGTATTCCTCCATTTAAAGAAACAAGAAATTTTGTTTCTTCAATAATGAACAGTTATAACAGTATGAAAGTAAATCCGGATCCTGCTATTGCACAATATAAAAACGGAATTAAAGAAATTAATAACGAAGAAAAAGAGGCAGATTTTAGAGCTCAACATGATGCTGTGTTAAAGGCTTTTTTATCTAATCAGGGAATTTAGAAAGTAAGGGGACATGTTTCAAGAAATAAAGACACATGAAATTACGACCGACGTTGTAATATTTACAATAAAAAATAATAAACTTCAGGTGCTTCTTGTTAAACGTGCTAATGAACCATTTAAAGGCAGATGGGCTATCCCCGGCGGTTTTATTCGTTTGTCTGAAAATCTTGATAACGCTGCTTTGAGAATTTTAAAAGAAAAAACCAATGTCGATAATATTTATTTAGAACAACTATATACATTTGGTGATCCTTTGCGTTATCCCAGCTCAAGGGTTATAACTTGTGCATATTTCGCTTTGATAAGAAGTGATGATATAAAATTATCTTTTGATAATACTCAAAGTATTACCGAAGTTCAGTGGCATGAAGTATATCATCTGCCTACATTGGCATTCGACCACAAAGAAATTATTGAATATTCACTAAAAAGAATGAGAGAACGTTTAGAATTTTGTCCTATAGCTTTTCAATTGCTTCCTGAAAAATTCACTCTTACTGAATTGCAAAAATCATATGAATTAATTCTTGATATGAAGCTTGATAAACGTAATTTCCGAAAAAAAGTTTTAACGGGGTCTGTTCTAAAAGAATTGAATGAATATACTAAAATAGGTTCTAAAAGACCTGCAAGATTATATTCGTTTGATAATATTACGTTAAACTCTAAAAGAGGACATTTCTTCTCTTAATGGCATTTCTATATTTTGTTTTTGCCCATTCTGTAGAATGGGTAGTTAAATATTATAAGAATTAGTGTACAAAATGAGTTTGTAAATCTTTATTTAAATTATGGAAAAAAATAAGATTTTACTTGTGATTTGTGATAGATTTGTAATTGTATAAAAGAGATTAAAAGAAAATACTTTGACGGTTAAGTAGATATTATTGGCAAGGTGTAATTAATCCCTAAAACAGTTTATAATTCAGAGTCAAGGAGATTGTTAGGTATGCCCGAGTACTTGAGCAAAGAAGAAATTCGTAAGTGGAGAAGCTCATTAGAACGCATAACTTTGGAAGAGTATGCTGCAAGATTAGGTAAGGTTATTCAAGAAGAAAAACACGATGATAGTTTAGTTGATAGCGTAATGTTTAGATCTTTGAGTTCTATGTCTGTTGAAAAATATGCGCCTAAAACTGAAAAAATTCAAACAATAGCTATTAAGTCTTTTAATAAAGAAAAAGAAATAAAAGAAAGAAAAGAAGTAAAACCATCTTCAAAAGCTCAAGTTAATTTTGAAGGTTCTGATAATTTAAAAACAACAAAGAAAAAAGAATCTTTAAAAAATAAAGAAATTAAGAAAGTCGAAATTGAAGAAACTGTTGACTATTCATTTAAAAAGGCATTGACAGCACGTGAACAATTGGTTTTTGATCATTTCCTTGCAAATAAAAATACCATTGTTTATGCAAAAGATTTAGCAAAAATCTTGGAATTGCCAAGAGATTATGTATATAAATATATAAAAAATCTTAGAGGAAAATTGAACGAAGATATTCTTCAAAATGCCGATAATGGTGGTTATTTGTTGAAAGTGTAACGGTAAAAATGAAAAACAAAACACCTATTAAAGTCGCATTTCCTCATATGGGTAATGTTTATATTGCTTGGTCTGCCGCTTTAAAAAAACTTGGGGTGGAACCTTTTATCCCGCCTCATACAAGTAAAAAAACTCTGGAAGTGGCTGCTAAATATAGTCCGGAGTCTATTTGCTTGCCTTATAAAATGGTATTGGGAAATTTCCTTCAAGCTATTGAAAAGGGTGCGGATTATGTTGCGATGATTTCATCGCCTGGTATTTGCCGTTTAGGAGAATATGGACAGAGTATAAGAAATGTACTTAAAGATTTGGGCTATGAGGAAAAATATACTGAACTTCAGCTATATGATGGATTTAAGGGAATGTACTCTTTTCTTACCGAGCTTACAGGTGTAAAAAATCCGGTTCTTATTGCTAAGGCAATTAATATTGCCGTCAGAAAAGTTTTTGTTTTAGATAAAATTGAAAATTTATTTTCTTATTACAGAGCAAGAGAAATTGTTACAGGAACAGCGGAAAAACACTATAACAGAGCTTTGTCTCTCATTATAGAAGCAAATAATACAAAAGAACTTAAAGCTTTTGAAAAAGAAGCAATTGCAGAAATTAAAAAAACTGAAATAGATAAAAATAGAGATGTTTTAACTGTTGATATAACAGGTGAAATTTTCTTGGTTCAAGAACCGTTTTCTAATCAGAATATTGAAAAAGAACTTGGAAGAATGGGGGTTCAAACAAGAAGAAGTCTAACTGTTTCAGGGTTTATCAAAGATGCTATAATTCCTAAGGCATTTAAAAAAGGTGAAACTCATTTAGAACGTGCATATAGAATGGCAAGGCCATATTTAATGCGTGATATTGGCGGTGATGCATTAGAATCAGTCAGTGACGTTGCTTATGCTAATGAACGAGGAGTTGATGGTATAATCCACGTTAGTCCGTTTACTTGTATGCCTGAAATTATGTCACAAAATATATTCCCGACAATGAGAGAAAATTGTGAGATACCTATTTTGACGTTGATATTAGATGAACAAACAGGAAGAGCCGGTTATATTACCAGACTTGAGGCTTTTGTTGACTTAATGCGACGCAGAAAAATGTATAAGAAAAAGCAACAAGAAGCAGCTGTATAAAGTTGTTGTTTGTTATGATTAAGAGTTTTTTTCAAAAGACAGGTCTTTTTATAACAAGCTTATTAAGAAGTAAAATTGTTTGGCAGTCTGTTCTGGTCGGACTTCTCTGCGGAGTTGTCGTTGTTGCTTTTAGAGTTTGTATAGAAAGTCTTTTTGGTTTTATTATTGAATTTTCAGCAAAAAAATATTATATATATTTCTTGCCATTAGTAGCTTTGTTGGGCGGTTTAGTTTCGGGAATTTTGGTATTTAAGCTGGCGCCGGAAACAAAAGGTAGTGGAATTCCTTTTGTAAAAATGTGTCTGCAAAGAAGCGGTAAAACGGTCCGAATAAGAACAATTTTTGTTAAATTTATTGCGGGGGTGTCCGCAATAGGAACAGGTATGTCATTAGGAAGAGAAGGTCCTAGTGTTCAGCTTGGAGCCGGGGTTGGTTCTTTTGTCGGTAATTTATTCAAATTGAAGAATTCAAATAAAGATACACTAATAGCATCAGGTGCGGGTGCTGCTATTGCAGCTACCTTTAATGCGCCTATTGCAGGTACTATATTTGTTTTGGAAGAGCTTTTAAATAGATTTTCTTCTTCTATATTATTTCCTTGCTTGGTTGCTACGGTTACAGCTTCTTCTGTATCAAGATATTTATTGGGAAATAAGACTATATTTGCTTGTGAATTTGTTCCTGCTGTGTTTAACTCTGAGAGTATTATCATATATATATTACTTGCAATCGTTTCTGGAATATTGGGTGTGTTATTCTCTAAAACAATATTCTTTTTTGATAATTTGTATGAAAAATTGAATAAAATACCTAATTATATTAAACCTGCAATTGCTTCATTAATAATAGGAATAGTCGGAATTTATTTGCCTCAGGTCCTTTCTGGTGGTAATACCGTTGTAGAAGTATTATTGAACAATGGGTTTCCAATAGTTCTTGTTCTAATTATTTTTCTTGTTAAATTTATAATGACTCCATTATGTTTTGGCTCTGGTGCTCCTGGTGGTATATTTTTACCAATGCTAATGTTGGGTGCTTTTTTAGGATATGTTGTTGGCTATATTGCTTTAAAATTTGGATTTGATATAAATCCTTCAACAATGGCTTTTATTGGTATGGCTGCTTTTTTATCTGCGGTTGCAAGAACACCAATAACTGCAACTGTTATGGTTTTTGAAATGACAGGGGGATATGAATCTATATTACCAATAATGCTTGTTTCTGCTCTTAGTGACATGACAGCTGAAAAACTTGGTCAAAAGCCTATTTATTCTAAGTTGTTACTCGAAAGCTATAGAAAATGTTCTAATAATCCGCAACTTTCTTCTAAATTAGTTGAAAATTATATGACTAAATATGTTAAATCTTTTGCCATTAATGATGATATTAATGCTATTTTAAAAATTATGAATGTTGAAAAGCATAATGCATATCCTGTTGTTGATGAAAAGCAAAGACTTCAGGGGATAATTACAAAAGCCGATATTGAAGATGTTTTAACTGATAATAATAATTCAATTATCCCTGTCGGTAGAATAATGAATACAAATCCAACACAAGTATATAAATATGATAATTTATATACTTGTTATTATAGATTGCACAATAACAATACCGAATGGGCTATTGTTATAAATCAAAAGAATAATGTTGAAGGGATTATAACCCGTGCAGATATATTGCGCGAAATATAATTAGTGGCAATGACCGCAAGAATGACCTTCTTCTCCGTGATGTTCATGGTGTGAGCAATTTGCTTCACTCATTTGAACAAGATTACCTGTTAAATAATCATTTACAGCTTTATCTGCATCGCCTTTTATTCCTGCATATAATTCAATACCATAGTCTTTTAATGCACCGATTGCACATCCGCCAATACCACCGCATATTAATACATTGATTTTATTTTCTTCCAATAAATATGCCAAAGCACTATGTCCAAGTTCATTAGAAGATACAATCTCTGTTTTGATTATTTTCCCATCTTCTACATCATATACTTTAAATTCTTCAGTATGTCCAAAATGTTGAAATACTTGACCATTTTCATATGTTACAGCTATTTTCATATCAATCTCCTTTTCTCTCATGATAACAGCTTAATTCATAAATTCAATTATAAAGACAAATGTTAAGAATTGTAAAAAAGAGAAATAAAATAGCAATTATTTAATTCTTATATACTTTATATATATGTAGATGATACAAAAGAAAATGATAAGAAATTAATAAAATTTTATATTCATACTTACCTTACTTACTACCTTTACTAACACACGAGGAAATTGAAAAAGATTTCAGAGGAACCCTAAAAAGTTCCTTTTTTTTTATGTATAAAAACAAATATTGAATAAAAAACAAATAAAAAAGGATGAATATTTTCATCCTTTTTTATTCTATGTTTCAGCATTAAATGATTCGAGTTTATCTGTTTCTTCTTCTGTTAATCCCAGTTCTTCTGATAATTGTTCAATCTTTTCTTGTATTATGTTCCTTTGATTAACACCATCGGCATTTATTAAACTTGTATATAGGTCATTTAGTTCTTTAGATTGACCTTTAGGTAAGTCGCTGTCTTCAATATATGCTAAAATCAATTTTTCTAATTCAGCATTTTCATATTCTTCTTTCTTTTGGTCAATAGCAGATTTAATTGCATCTTTTTGACTTTGACTTTCTGCTTCTTGTAATTGTTCATATAGTGTAGAAATCTCTCCGGAGATTACAGATGTATTATCAATATATTTACTGTCTGCTTTTTCGGATTCAAAGTTGATAGTGATTTCTTCTTCTTCCTTTTCTTTTTCCTTATCTTCTTTAGAAATGACTCCTTTCTCTATCAATTTACTGAATATGGAGTCGAGTTTACTTACATCAAATGCCATATTTCTTACCTCTACACTTGTAACATTAAACATGTAATCGGCAAATAGAAACCTAAACTTGATATCCGTTAAATTATTGTTTAACAAAATTTAATAATTAGTTTTCTTCAATGAATTTTTTATGTTTTTCGTTCCATTGGTATGATATTTGGTAATTTATATTGTTTTGAATTGCCAATTTTTTCATAAGTATAGCAAGTTGAATAATTTCTTCATTTATTTTGCCAAAAGGACTTTTTGGATTATTAGCACTATTTGATTCACAATCAATAACTATATTTTTTACTTTTGCATTTATACATTTTTGTATAAATAATTTGACGTCATTTTCATTTGCATTCCAAGAAAAGAAAATATATTTAACAAAAAGCATATCAGGAAATTGTGCATATTTTTCTATATTTTCCCATACTTTGTTAAAGTTATTTTGTCGTTTAATTTTTTTATATGTTTCTTCTGTTCCGGCATCAGGACTTATTTGAATACTCATTAATCCGTCTTTTAGTCCTTCTAGGATAGTATTTGAAAATTCAATGCCGGAGGAATTTATTGCTTGTCTTAATTTATTTTTATGCAAAAAATTTGCAATTTCTTCAAACTCGGAACAGATAGTTGGTTCACCGCCACCCCAGTTAAATAGGCAAGAATCATTAATTATTTTATTTTTTACCATCTGTTTTATTATTGGTAGAAGATTGTATTTTATGTCTTCCGTCTTTCTTCTAATTCCGCAGTATATGCAATTAGAATTACATTTTGTAAAATGATTGATGGTAAAAAATGTTATATTTTTTTCTTTTGGAAAATTGGGAACTATTTGTTTTTCAAAGAACTTGCAGCCTTTACAAACTGCATTTTCTTTCTGATTTTGCTGCATAATATTATCTATATTTTTTATGTATTCATTAAATTTGAAATTTTTTATTAATGTTTTATATAGTAATGGTGGGAAATAAGGCATTTTAGTTGAATGGCAGCAAATATGAATAGAAAATGGCCAAAATAAAATATCATTATATATTCTATTACAGAACATTAGTTCTTTGCCTGCATATTTTTTATTTAATCTGTCAATTAAAATTTTTCTGAACATATATAAACATGATTCTCTTTATTTTAAATAAGTTTAACTTTTTGATATTTTTTATGCAAGTTTATATTTTTTGATTTTGTTTTAAAAATCATTAATACACTAAATAGTGTATTTAAAATGTTTATGAAAAAGTACATACTAGTGTATGTAGAATTAGTTGTGTATTAAGAAATATTGTGAGGCGGTAAAACTTGTATAATTCTATATACCCGGGATATGTTAATTTTTATCAGGGTGTAAATAAAAGACAAATTACAAGAAAAGGTGAGGAAGAAAAAAATCCTCAATCTTCACAAAGTGCTGAAAATACACAACAGCAAGAAAAAAAACAAGCTAATGGAAATGCTTATTTCCCTAATGGTGAAAAAGTTGCCATAGATTATACAAAAAAACAAATTGGTATAGATCAGGTATTGGCGGATTTTAGAAATACAACTAATGCTATAGGGGCTCCTGATGATGTTAAACAAGAGGTTGCTTCTTATTTAAGCTTAATCGAAAATCAATCAAGAAAAGATAATCCAAATGCTCAAATTATTCAATCTAATTTAAAAAACGCTTCACAAATATTAGATGAATATATAACAAATACACTTAAGAAACCGTCTAAGGTTGTTGAAAATTGGGTAGATGCATTATTTCTTCAAAAGATAGATTATAAGTCCTCTATCCCTTCTGCTGAAAAAACTTTCTTAGCTGATGGTACAACTCATTCTTCTCCGCAAATTGAAGATACTTCTTTGACGACAGATAGCTTTGTTGCTGAAGAAAAACCGCAAATAGAAACTCAAAACGGAGTTTATGTTCCATCTGATCCGCAATTAAGAAGAATGTTTATTCAAGCAAAAAAATATGCAGCAATTGATAGTAATGAAAAAGCCTTGTATGCATTTCAAACAACGATGGATTATGCAAACGAGATTGGTGATGAGCAAACAGCAGCTATGATACATTATGAAGAAGGCAGACTTTATGATGGGTTTAATCAAATTGAAGATGCTTTGTATAATTATGATAGGGCTGCAAAGCAGAGTGAAGATACCAATATAAAGGCAAGAGCCCATTTATCGATGGGTAAAATATATGATGATTATGTAAAATTTGAGCCTGCTGTTGATCATTATTGTGCTGCGGTTTCTTTTGCGGGTGAAGCTGATAATATAAAACTTCAAACCCAAGCATTAACTGATTTGGCGCAAATTCATACAAGCAGATATGATAAAGAAAATGCATTTATGTTTATGGATTTGGCTTCTGTAACAGCAGAAGAGACAGGAAGTGAGAAAGTTCAAGGTATTACTTATTCTAAAAGTGCAAAAATGTGCGAGAAGTTGGGCGAGCGTTCTAAGGCACTGAGCTTATATGGCAGTTCTGCAGAATCATTTTCCAGAATAGATGATAATGCAAATCTTGCAAAAAACTATAGAAGTGCGGCTGCAGTTATGATGCAATATGGTAATTCTGCAAAAGCTAAAAAATTATTATCTAAAGCATATATAGTTGCACAAAATACAGATGATAATGAGTTGAAAAAACTTATAACACAAGAACTTGCTGCAATTTAGAACATGTATATAAAAATGTATAGGAATAGACAAAAATCTCTTTTTAGATTATAACTTGAATTAAAAAGGGTTTGTTATGAAAATTGTAATATACGGTGCAAATGAGACATCTTGTTTAATTGCAGCTAAGTTATATGAGGATCACGATATCATTGTTATTGATGATGGGACTGATAGTAATAATGAAATTCAAAAATTAGATATTGAATATGTTCAAGGTTCCGGTTCAAATATAGCAATATTAGAGTCTATCGGTATAAAAGATGCTGATATATTTATTGCGTGCAGTGATAATGATGAAGCAAATATAGTTGCCTGTTTAACCGTAACAAATATGACAAAGCTAAAGACTGTTTGTTTTGTAAGTAAGAAAGAAAATGTAGAGTCTTTATCTTTGGTTAGAGGTTCAAAGTATCAACGTGAACTTATGATAGATTATATCTTGTGGCCTGAAGAATTGATGACACAGGAAATTTTCAGAATTATAACGGTTCCAAATGCTATAGATGTTGAAAATTTTGCTAATGGTAAAGCAAGACTTCTTGAATATAGAGTTGTTGAAGGTACAAAGTTCATAAATAAAAAGATTAAAGATTGTAGCTTTCCTGAAGATACTTTGATTGTCGGTATTACAAGAGACAATACATTATTTATTCCTAATGGTGATATGGAATTACTTTTAAATGATAAAGTTATATTTATGGGTTCTTCTTATTCTTTGGATATACTTGCCAACAAATTCTTCCAAGATAAAAATGATGTGAAACAAGTTACAATAATAGGCGGTGGTAACGTTGGTTTAATGCTTGCTCAAAACCTTGAAAAAGTAAATATGAAGATTAAAATCATCGAATTTAATTATGATCGTTGTGTTGAACTGACAGAAAATTTGAAGAATACACTGGTTATAAATGGCGATGGCGCAAATTATGGGCTTTTAGAGGAAGAAAGAGTCGGAGAATCAGATGTTGTTGTCAGTGTTACTAACAATGATGAAAAAAATCTGCTTTGTTCTTTACTTGCAAAACAAATGGGAGTTCCTAAAGTTATTACAAGAGTTTCAAAAAATGCCAATGCAAATATATTTGAAAAAGTTGGTATTGATGTTGCAATTTCTCAAGATGCCGCTGCAATTGACGATATAGAAAATCATTTAATTAAAACAGAAGTTGAAATTCTTGCTACTGTAGAAAGAGGACAAGGAAAAGTTCTGGAAATATCTATTCCTTTTGATTTTAAAACAGATATGATTATGAATTTAAAATTGCCTTGTAAAGCAATAATTGCAATTATTCAAAGAAGAAATAGAATTATTATTCCGCGCGGTACTACTCAAATAATGCCGTTTGATAATTTAATTGTATTTACAACCCAAAATAATTCCGATTCAATATTAAATTATTTTAAAAGGTGCATTTAATATATGAATTATAGATACATATTTAATACATTAAGTCTGATTTTAAAATATATTGCTGTAGTAATGCTTATTCCTTGTATATGTGCTTTCATATACAAAGAGACAAATGCATATCAGCCATTTGTATATTCTTCTATAATAGCTTATTTACTTAGTTTGATAATGAAGGGCAAAGAAAAAAGTGGAGAAGAATTTAATAATATAAATAAAAGTGAAACGCTTGTATTGGTTTTGTTGGTGTGGATATCCTTTGCATTGTTATCTGCAACTACATTTTTACATTTTGGACTTAGTCCGATAGATGCTTTGTTTGAAGGTGTATCTGGTGTTACAGCCACGGGTGCTACAATTTTAACTGATTTTTCGGTATATCCAAAAACAATGTTCTTTTGGAGATCCTTTAGCCAATGGCTTGGTGGTATGGGAATATTGGTATTATTCATTGCTGTTTTGCCACAGTTCGCAATCGCAGGTCGACAGATGTTTTCTGCCGAATTTCCCGGTGCAAGTTCTACAGATACAAAATTAACACCAAGAATAAGGCAAACAGCTGCAGCATTGTGGTTGATATATTTTATTCTTACCATATTAGAAATATGTGCTTTAAAATACTGCGGTATGCCTATTTTTGATGCGATATGTAATTCTTGTTCCACGCTATCAGGTGGTGGTCTTTCTCCTGCGCAAAACAGCATAATGGACTATGCGCAACCTAAAATATTTTGGGTAATTGCATTTTTTATGTTTTTGTCAGGAATGAACTTTGCACTCCAGTATAAAGTATATGTAAAACGTAATTTTCTTGCACTTATCAAGGATGATGAATTTAAGCTTTATTTGGGTGTTGTAATCTTCTTTACTTTATCTATTGCCGTAACCTTAACTACTCATGGTATATATGAACTTAAAGAAGCTTTTGAAGCAGCATTCTTTCAGGTTGTATCTATAATAACAACAACGGGTTTTGCTTCTGTAGATTATAATGAATGGAATTTAAGGGCTAAATTGTTGTTATTTTTATTAGTGTTCTCAGGTGCATCAATTGGTTCTGCTTCAGGTGGTTTAAAATTACTTAGAGTTATTTTTATATTTAAATATTTAAAAAGACAAATATCAAAAATCTATCATCCCAATGGAGTTTATCCGATAAAAATAAACAGGACAATTATAAACGAAGATGTTGTAAGACAAATGATTTCGTTTGCAATTTTTTATTATACGATTTTTGTGATAAGTGCGGTGCTTTTAGTATTTATAGAACAAGATACAATCATTGGTTTAACTAGTGCTATTGCAAGTTTGGGAAATGTGGGACCTGCATTTGGAAAACTTGGACCAATGGGTAGCTTTGCAGGTTTGACAATAATATCCAAGCTAATATGTATTTCGAATATGATGATAGGTAGATTAGAACTGATTCCGTTTTTGGCATTATTTCATCCTGATTTTTGGATATTTAAGAAAAGAAACAACTTGCATAAAAATAAAAACATATGATACAATTTTGGTGTAATGTAGTAGTTTTGAGAGTAGTATGTTTAGAAGAACTTGTATATTAAGCTTATTGCTTTTAATTTCAGTTTATGCGCTGAAATTGATAATAGTAGGATTTCAGAATATGGATCTTGGTGAATTTAAGCCGGTTTCCGCAATATTTTTATTGGATATTTCGGCATCCAACAGAAATATGCTTGCTCAACAAGAACAGACAATATTGAAGATATCAAAGAGGTTGGATTCTGAAGATCATGCATTGATATATGTTGTTACAGAAGACACATATAGTGTATATAACGGCAATCCTCATAAGTTAGTTGCCATGAGAGAGTCAATGAAAAAACAAGGTAAGTTTGATGAGAAGTCTTTTGGTACTGCCTATGGATTGGCTCTTAAAAAAGCGATAGGAGATGCTCTAAGATATAAACAAGATGGTTATAAACCTGCGATAATAGTCCTTGGTGATTTGGAAAATGAAGGTGATATAACAAAACAAATTAACTGGAGTACATTGCCTGTTAATATACATAAAACATTAAAATACATTCCTGATTTAACTTTAGCGTTCTTATATGCTCATCCGCAGAAGTTGGATGATGTAAGACAGACATTATTACCTGTAATAAAAGAAAAGAACCTGATTGTTGCCTCTGAGGAAAATGTGGATCAGGCAGTAAGAAAAATATTGGAAGCAGTAGGAAGATAGAGGATTAGAATGAAAGTTACTATAACATCAAAAAATAATGAAAAAGTATTTAATGATTCCAATGTAATAAATATAGGTACGGCACCAAATTGTCATTTTAAGCTTGATTTGGATTTTGATTTAATAATATCTCTTCAAAAACTAGAGAACGGAAGATGGCAAGTAGTTAATAATTTTAGAAGTAATAAGGTTTTGTTTAGAGGTCAGCCAATTGGACCTTCTATAGAAATCGGTTCTTTATGTAAATTAATGATTGCTGATACTGATGAGTATATTAGCATTAAAATTACTGCTGCAGGTACTAATCCCAAAGTTGTTCCGGGTTCTTTAGAACTTGCCAACAGGAGAAATGCAGAAAGAATTAAAAGAGCCGAAAATAAAAAAACTATTACTATGATTGAGGATGAAGAACTCAACGAACAAGACATTGAAACCCTTTATGGTAAAGGAATTGGTGCTCAGACTAAAATTAAAATTGATAGAAGAAAAGCTGATATAGAAAGAAGAAGAGCTCTTGTAACGAAAGAAATAGCTTATAAGGCAAATTATTTAAGAGGAAAGTTAGCTCAAAATGAATTAATTTTGGCTTTTCTCAACTTCTTTATTATTTTTGTTCCATTTGCAATGGCATTTATTTTAAAGGATATAATACGTTTAGATTCATTAAACGGTCAATTGCAAAATAGAATTTTGTTTTTAGCTGCAATAGCCTTTATTGTTGTTTCTTTAATCTTAAAATTAGGTCAATTTTTGACATTGCAAAATAAAGGAAAAGCAAAAGTAACCCAATCTTCTAAAGCAATCCAAAGTTTATGCTTGTTATCGGGTAGTGGTATCTTTGCAGCTGTTATGCTGTTTAGTTTGGTTGAATTATCTCTTCATACATATTCTCTACCACTTCTAATTCCACAAATGCTTATAGGTTGTTCATTCTTGTGTATATTCTTATCTGTATTTGCAGCAATAACACAAAATACTATAGCTGAAACCGGAGAAGAACTTGATGGCTATGAAAGTAGAGAAGATTTTCAAGCTGTAGTTAAAGATTATCAACAATGGATTACATTATTTGTAAATAATATTTCAAGAAAAAAATTAAAGGATATTAGCAATAAAATATTTAACTTAGAAATAAAAGCAGGGGTAGAATATGTGATTGGTGTTATTACTGCTCCATTTTTGGCATATGGTGTTTCTCAAACATTGGCTGAATGTTTCCCTGAAGCCGCAGGATGGATAAGACTTGCTGAAGGTTTTAAATTTTCACCAATATTCTTGACTCTTGCTGTATTTATGATCGTATTTGCTTTCCATTGTTTTGCAACTTCATTTGCAACAACAAAAAGAGTTTTAGCTTCAAATGTAATAAAACAAGATGGATTTAGTGATTACAATGTTCATGGTGTTGTATTGCACGGTGTAGAAAGTAGTAAAAACCTAAAAAAAGAAGCAAAAAAATTCTTTTTAATTGCTCTTGCCGTTGTATTTATTGAAATTACTATGAACGTTTCATATTTCATTGGTGTTATGGGCGGTGATGTAATGGGTATGGTATTGAGCTTTGTAGCGGCTTTATTACCTACCGCAATTCTTATTATGGAAACAACAATGCTTGGTAATACTAAGTTTGAAATAATAATAAGAGAAGAATTATTAGAAAAAGTAGATAAAGATTATTAATTAAAAGGAAATGATTATAATGTATAGATGTACAGAGTGTTATGCAGAATATACAGAGTGTCCTGAATATTGTGATTGTGGGAATGATACTTTCGAAGAAATTATAGAAGAAGAGTATTATGAATCTGAACCAGAAACACAAGTTCAGACACAAAAACAAAAAAGAAAATTAACTCCTGAAGAATTAGAAGAACTTAAAGCAGAAGAAATTGAAAAGAAAAAGTCTTTAATTGTTGCAGGTATTGTTTTATTCCTTTGTATTCTAATAATTTTCGTTTTCCCGCCACATAAGAAAAAGAAAATGGAAAAAGTTAAGCAAAAGGTTGCTATGGAACAAGTGAAGATACCTAGTGTTGATACTTTTTGGGATAATACTGTTCAATCTGCATATAGAAAAGCTAAAGATCCTTTGGCTAATCTTCCGTTATTAAATTTAAGATTTAGATATATTTCTCCAACATTAAGAGAGTATTTGGTTGAAATTGGCGGTGAATTCGATAGAAAATGGGATAAAAGTATTGTTCAAGGATATGGTGAAGCAAAAGTTGAATTTACCATTGATAAAGAAGGTACTGTTGTTTCAAAAAGAATTGTTGCTACAACACATAATGAAAGTCTTGATAATTCTGTTTTAGTTGCATTATCCAAGATTATTAATTTTAATGTTCCGCCGGATGATTATAAAGGTGAAAGAATATATATTTCGTTTAAAGTTGGTAAGAATGGCGACTCACACGTAATATATCCTAATAAATAATCAGACCATTCATTAGATTTAAAAATTCAGGAAATGAAATATCAACCCATTGAAATTCGTTAATTTTAATGGGTTTTTTACATATTAATCCTGCAACATATGCACTCATTGCAATTCTATGATCGTGATAACATTCAATTTCACAGTCACCAAATAGTTCTTTTTTACCATTTATAATTAAACCATCCGGAGTTTCTTCAATATCTGCTCCAAGCTTTTTTAATTCAGTTTTTACGGCTGTAATTCTGTCTGCTTCTTTATTTCTTAAATCTTGCGCATCTTTTATTATAGTAGTACCTTGCGCTTGAGTTGCTGCTACTGCAATTATTGGAATTTCATCTATCAACCTTGGAATTATAGCACCTTGTATTGTTGTGCCTTTTAATTCGGAATATTTTACTCTAATATCTGCGATTTCTTCGTTTGATATAATTCTTTTATCTAAAATTTCAATATTTGCATTCATTGATTTTAGAATATCAAGAATTCCGCTTCTTGTTTCATTAATACCGACATTTCTTATTATTATGTCTGAATTTGGAGTTATTAATGCCGCAACAATAAAAAAAGCAGCTGATGATATATCTCCGCAGATATTAATATCAACAGGTTTTAATTGTGATTTTGAAACGGTAACTTTATTACCTGATGTTTCTATTGTTGCTCCCATATATTCAAACATTAATTCTGTATGATTTCTTGATTTATATGGTTCTGTGAAGGATGTTTTACCTTCTGCATTAAGACCAGCCAGTAATAGGCAAGATTTTACTTGTGCTGAAGCTAATGGAGAATTATAATCAATTCCGTTTAGTTTTGTTCCATTAATTTCTATCGGCAATTTATAATCATTGTGGAAGAATTTTGCGCCCATAAGTTCTAATGGGGCAATAACTCTTTTCATTGGTCTTTTTGAAAGGCTTTGATCACCAAACAGCTTGCAGTTAAAGTTTTGACCGGCTAATATCCCCATCATAAGTCTTGTTGTTGTTCCTGAATTACCGCAATCAAGAGGGATTTGAGGTTTCTTTATAGCATCTTTTGCATTGATGATTAGTTCTTTTTCGTTAAGATATTCTATACTGCAACCAAGATCTTGAATTATTTTTAATGTTGACATACAGTCAGCACCTTTAGAAAAGTTAGAAACTTTAACTTTTCCTTTTGTAAGTGCTGCAAACATAAACGCTCTATGGGTAATTGACTTATCGGCAGGAATTTCAATGCTGCCGTTTAGTCCTTTTGATTTATTGACTATGATATCCATATCTTTATTAGACAATAAAGTATATATATTTGCAAATTCAAATTATTCTTCTTTAGACATTCTTGATTTTAAAATTGCAGAAGTAATTAGTTTTGCAGCCATAATAGTTCCTGCAATTCCGATAAAAGTTTTTGCAAATTGTTTATTAGCAGTCTTTGCTGTTTCCACAAAATCAGGATATAGTTTCTTTGCATTTTCTATTGTATGTTTTACGCTGATTTTTGAGGTGCCTAAATTTTTCATTGTTTTTTCAGCACATTTAGCTGTTTTTTTAAGGAATGCATCCTCTCCGAATCTTGTATTTTTTATCGCTGCTTTTACTTCAGCAGGAAGAAATGCTCTTTCAACACTTGCTGCAGCTAAACCGCCTAAAATAGAGCTTGATATAATTTTTTGGCTTGAAAAATAATTATTATTCCCTGTTTCTTGAGTTTTCATAATATATATTTCTCCATTTGTCGACGTTATTTTAAAAAGCAAAAGTTATTTTTTTTGTTATATTTTGATTATATTGTATAATTTCTTTACTTTTTATGAATTATTAATTTTTATCAATTATAACAGTAATCTTTAGGTCATGTCTGATTTTTTGTGTAAAATATTAATATAAGTTTGAAGGAATAAAAGAAATGTTGGAAAAGAAAGTTAAATCAATTGTTCTTGCTGCAGGTAAAGGTACAAGAATGAAGTCTGAACTTCCAAAAGTCCTTCATGTAATATTTAATAAGCCACTTTTAGGATATGTTTTAGATGCGGTTAACAATACGGAATATGTTGATGAAAATTTTGTTATTGTTGGTCATGAATCAGAAAAAGTTGAGGCTTTTGTAAAAGATAATTATAAAAATGCAAAATGTATAATGCAATGTCCACAGCTTGGGACAGGTGATGCTGTAAACAAAGCAACACCATATTTAAAAGATTTTGATGGGTACGTTATTGTTGTTTGCGGAGATACTCCTTTAATTACTGCAGAAACAATTAAAAATTTTGTTGAGTTCCATGATAATAATCATGCTGATTTGACTGTTATGTCTGCAATTTTTGAAAATCCTAAAAATTATGGCAGAATAATTAGAGATAAAAATAATAAATTTGTTGCAATTGTAGAAGAAAAAGATGCGACTCCGGAACAAAAAGCTGTTAAAGAAATTAATGCAGGTATATATTGTATTAATTGGAAAACAGTATCTGATGCTTTTTCTAATCTTCAAAATAATAATGCTCAAGGTGAATATTATTTAACTGATATTGTAAAATGGGCAGTTGGTAAAAATCTATCAGTACAATCTTATATTTTAGATAATAATGAAGAAATCTTTGGTATAAATTCAAAAGTTCAGTTAGCTGAAGCAACAAAAATTTTGAATAAGAAAACATTAATTAATCTCATGCAAGAAGGTGTACAGATTGTTGACCCTGATACAACATATATTTCGCCTGAAACAACAATTGGTGCTGATACTATTATTCTTCCTAATGTTTATATAACAGGAAAAAATACAATTGGTAAAAACTGTAAAATTGGTCCATTTTCCCATGTAAGAGATGGTGCAATAATTGGGAATAATGTTAGAATAGGTAATTTTGTAGAAATAAAAAAATCTGTGATAAAAGACAATACAAATGTTTCTCATTTGAGTTATATAGGTGATTCTGAATTGGGTTCAAGAGTCAATATTGGTGCAGGGACAATTACTGCAAATTATAATCCTATAAGTAAAGTTAAATCAAAAACGATAATTAAAGATGGTGCAAATACAGGTTCTAATTCAGTTCTTGTGGCACCGGTTACAATAAATGAAATGGCATCAGTTGCAGCCGGAAGTATAATAACAAAAGATGTTGAAGCATATTCTTTGGCTGTTACTCGTTCTCCATTAAGAATAATTTCAAATTGGGTAAAAATGAAAATTGAACAATTGTCAGGAGGCAATAAATAATGGAATTGGAATTGGCGTTTCCACAAGGAACAAAAACAATTAACCCTACGCACGATATAAAACTCTTTGCCGGACGTTCAAATATGAAATTGGCAGAAGAAATTGCCGAATATTTGGGTACAACTATAGGACCTATGGTTGTAAAAAACTTTGCAGACGGTGAAGTTTACGTTCAGGTTCAAGAAAGTATAAGAGGTGATGACGTATTTATTGTTCAGCCTGTTTGCAATCCTGTAAATGAAAATTTAATGGAGTTATTAATAATAATAGATGCTTTCAAAAGAGCAAGTGCAAAGTCAATTACGGCTGTAATTCCTTATTACGGATATGCAAGACAAGACCGTAAAACTTCAGGCAGAGAAGCAATTACTGCAAAATTGGTTGCAGATTTATTAACAACTGCCGGTGCAGACAGAATATTAGCTATGGATTTACATACAGGTCAAATTCAAGGTTTCTTTAATATTCTTGTCGATCATATTTATGCAACTTCAGTAATTGTTGATTATGTTAAAAGATTGAATATTCCGCAAGATGATTTGGTTGTTGTATCTCCTGATATGGGCGGAGTTTCACGTGCAAGGTATTTCGCTAAACATATGAACTCACCTATGGCAATTATAGATAAGAGAAGAAATCGTCACAATGAAGCAATTGCCGTTAATATTATTGGTGATATTAAAGATAAAACTTGTATTATGTTTGACGATATAATAGATACTGCAGGAACTATATGCGGTGCTGCTCAATTATTAAAAGACAAGGGTGCAAAGGATGTATATGTTTGCGCTACTCACCCTGTATTTTCAGGTCCGGCATTGGAAAGATTAGAAAAAGCACCGATTAAAGAAGTTGTTGTTACAAATACTATTCCGTTGAATCAAAGCTTCTTACCTGAGAAAATTACTCAGTTGAGCGTTGCTCCATTGTTAGGAGAAGCTATTTCAAGAATTCATGATGGTGAATCAGTAAGTTCTTTATTCGGTTTCGAAAAAGAATATGACCAATAAGTTTTAGTCAATAGAATAAAAAAAATATTGAACGGTAATTATTCTAAATTACCGTTCTTTTTTTGATGAATATTTAATATTGCAACATTTGTTTGAGTTAATGTAAAATAACAAAAGAAGGGTTATTTTATGCAATATAAAAGCTGTCAGTGGGTAAATAGAGGAATAGAGTTTAGGACAAATGAACTGCGTTTGTGTTGTTACGGTTATTTGCAGGGTCGAGAAACAGAATATCAGACAACAATAAAAGAGAATTACCACGGCGAAATTTTTGATTGGAATGAAATCTTTGCAATAAAAGAAAAGTTGAAAGAACAGCATAAGCAAGGGATATATCTTGATGCTTGTAAAGATTGCATATATCTTCATGAAAAAGATTGGGATGAGGAAAATTATATAAATCATTTTACATTTAATCATTGGACTAAATGTAATTGTAATTGTACATATTGCTATACAATGGACGACAAAAAGAAGTTTAATTCATATAAGGAATATCATCTTTATCCGATTGTAAAGGATATGTTTAAAAAGGGCATTATCAAAAAGACGGAAGAGTCCTGCATAATATTTGGAGGTGGTGAACCTACAATATTAAAGGAATTTGATAAATTGATTGATTTATTTTTAGAAAAAGGCTGTAAAAATATACGTATAAATTCTTCAGGAATAAAATTTTCTAAAAGTATAGCAAAAGGTTTAAAACTAGGTGCAATAAGTTTAGTAATTTCAACGGATTCAGGCTGCAAAGAGACGTATGAAAAAATAAAACAGGTAAAAGCGTATAAAAAAGTTTGGGAGAATATCCGAAAATATGCAAAAGCACAAGGTGAAAATAATTTATTAAAAGTCAAATATATTTTATACCCTGGTGTTAATGATAACTATGAAGAGATAAATAAGTGGTTTTATGAAGTCATAAAAAATGGCGTAAAAGCAGTTAGTTTAAGTGTTGAACAAGATTGGTATAATACTCATCAACCTGATTTTACTCCTGAGATATATGAACAAATAGCATATATGGAAAAGCGTTCAAAGGAGCTTGGGCTTGAACTTGAGATATATTGTGAAGCCTTAGCTGTATTAAGAGAACATAAAACAGATTAAAAAATGTATATTAAACTCTCTAATATGGAACCTTTTAGCTACAGTGATAAGTTGTTATATAGAGAACTAATATCAATCATGAAACAGTTAATTTAGGATTACCATAATATCAGAAGCAGTATTTTTATAGTAGAATATAGCAAAGGAGAATTCTACTATGGCAACTATTCTAGAGCAAAAATCACAGATTGATAAACTATGGGAAACATTTTGGTCTAACGGAATATCAAACCCCCTAACTGTGATA
>CALUPH010000019.1 GCA_944322615.1 Candidatus Gastranaerophilales bacterium
GTAAATATCCTAATCTTATTGATAATTTGGTGTATCTCAATTTGCAAGCAAAAATAAAATTGCACTTTTTTGCACTTTATTGCACTGGACTTATATTTAAACACCAAGCCGATTTTAGCCTAATGTGGTCTTAAAATTTTGCAAATGGAGTGCAAAAGAGTGCAAGAAATGAGTACTTGAGTGCAAGAAAAGACCCATACATCTCAATACTAAAAAACAGCCTCAATCGTGCTGTCTGTTTGATTATTTATTAAACTTTCTCCGTCTCAATGTCCCAGAAACCTATTAACTATATTTTATCTTACTCGTTTAAATATAATGGTTGATTCACCGGCAAGTCTTATTGGAACATTGTTCACATTATCAGAGTGAATAACGCTTGAGTTAGCAAAATTACCTGTTCCACCATATTTTTTATCATCGGTATTTAAAATTTCTACCCATTCGCCTTCCGGGAATTTAATATAATATTCAGCAGCATTGTATCTTGGGTAATCTGAATCATTAAAATTGGTAACTGCAAATATTTCATTTCCATTATCAAAATCTTTTGAATGAGTAGCAAATACTTGTGAAGCCTGATGTTTTACTGTATTTTCAGCTATTATTACACCATTTGTTAATGCTGAATTTTCAGCATTTATACTATTTAGATCTCTTGTCAGATTTCTAAATTTATTCATCATTGTTCTTCCGTTAGATGAATATTTTATATTACCGAATGTTGATTCTTGAAGAGCTGGTTTTCCGGGTTTATAACCTTTTTCAACATACAAATAATCTTCATTTTTAACAGAATCAAACTCTCTAAAGAATCTAAACGGAGTCAAATCAGCTCTTTCATCACCTTGGAATATCATTTTAGGTCCAGGGATTGAATATGTTCTGGCTAATGCCATTTTATTCTTATCAAAACTTCTTGTATATGCCATTCTCAAGCTATCAAAAGTAATACCGGAATTTCTTTTAATTCCGTTTGGTTCAAGTACTTCATCTTTAAATGCTTGTTCTATAACTTTTACCCACTTTTTATAATTAATACCATCTGTATTATATCTTTCAAGTTTTCCTGTTTGTAAAAGAATAGCAAGCTTTTCTGCAACAAATTGTGCTTTTTGTAACGTAACTGTTCTTGTTGCATCTTCAATGCTCGTACAATTTTTTTCTTTTAAAGCAAGAGCTCGTTCTTTATCTTCATCACTAAGTGTAATATGGTCATTTAAATGAAGCATAGGAACCATCAATTTTGCAAGCAATCTGGATCCTTCAAAATTTCCAATCTCATCATGACTCATAACATATTTGACTCTATCTTGAGAACAATAACAAGCCTTTTCAAATCTATCTAAATTTATAATTCCATATAAGCCATCTTTTAAAGTATGATAATAATTAAAATCCCATTCGCTATCATAACCAAGACGTCCAATTGTAGTTCTGCCATTTGAAATATTTTCTATAGCATCACAATGAACTTGCTCTGACTGCCCGATTCCACTTTCAAATGACTTTAATGGATTTACAACCCTTTTATCATGTGGTTCATCATAATTATTCCAAAAGTTACCATTATCATCTACACTAATAGAACTTCTTCCATCTTCAGCAATTAAAAATGCATCAGGTTTATGGTAGTTAATTTCAGCAGCAATTTGTTTCATTGTATAATCTGATTCCATAAACTTTGTCATATCTAATCTCAAACCATCACAATGATAATTATCTATCCAATTCATTGCCGCATTAACAATATAATCTCTAACATATCTTGAATTCTGACCTTCATAATTAAATGCTTCACCAAAGCAGTTATTTCCTTTTATATATGGACCTGTCTTTAATAAAGTAGCTCCATCTGGACCTAAATGATTTGGAACCATATCCATAATTACATTTAAACCTTGTTCATGTGCAAAATCAATTAAAGATTTCAATGCATCTGGACCACCTAAATGTTCAGATGGAGCCATTTTATCAACACCATCATACCCCCAATTAAATGAATAAGTATTTTCTACAGGCATGATTTCTATCGCATTAAATCCAAGCTGAGGCAAAGATTTAATAATAGCTTTTGCACCTTCAAATGTACCTTTTTTTGTCAAGCTTGCAGTATTGAATTCATATATTCTCGCTTCATCAACACTAGTTAATTGATTTTGTTTATTTGCCAATCTTGATATTCTATTTTTATTATTTCTATACCAATCACCATCATTCCATTCAAACAAAGAATGGTCATAAACCGTAGAAGCACCTAACAAATTTTCTTGTCTGAAAGAATATGGATCTTTAACTTGAGCTACTTCTCCATTACCTTTATATAAAGTATAGTAATATTTATCTCCGTGTGAGACTTCTCCAGCAGGAATTTTTTTATCAGTTGCAAAAACTCCATTTCCCATATTTTTTAATTGATAAGTCTTTATTAGATTTTTATTATTTCTTTTTTCTACAGTTACTTCAACTTTTTTTGTGTCGGGATAAGTTAATATTTTAAACGAAGTTTCTTTTGTTTTCGGATCAACAACAGCCCCCCAACTTTTGTGTTCAGCCCAAGTTCTGCCAAAAGAAACGGGTTTATAAAAAACATTAGAAATTTCATTATTCTGAGCTTTAGAAAAATGATTTTCACGATTAGTTCTGTTAGCTGAAAAATTATTTTTCTGCAAAATATTTACTGAATTAATACCATTAACTTTCACGATTTAACCCCAACAATAAACACATAGCATATAAGTTTATTGAAACATATTTTGTGCTATATTTACAAAATTTGTAATAAAAAGTTTACATATTTCGTTTGATTTTTTTTGAAAAATTTATTAATATTTTTAAATAATGAAAAGGAGAATTATATGCCAGAATTAAGAGGAAGTAAAACAGAACAAAATTTAATGACAGCTTTTGCAGGTGAATCGCAAGCAAGAAATAAATATACATATTATGCTTCTCAAGCAAAAAAAGAAGGATTTGTTCAAATCAGCAAGATTTTTGAAGAAACTGCAAATAATGAAAAAGAACACGCAAAAATATGGTTTAAATATTTACACAACGGTTCTATTCCAGAAACTCTCAAAAATTTAGAAGATGCCGCAGATGGAGAAAACTATGAATGGACAGACATGTATGCAACATTTGCTAAAGAAGCAAAAGAAGAAGGCTTTGATGATTTAGCTGTTCTTTTTGATATGGTTGCAAAAATAGAAAAAACTCACGAAGAAAGATATAGAAAACTTTTGGAAAGTGTTAAACAAGACAAAGTTTTCATACGTGATAAAAAAATAGTTTGGGAATGTGCAAACTGCGGACATCATTTTGAAGGAGAAAAAGCTCCTGAACTTTGCCCGGTATGCAAACATCCAAAAGCTTTTTTCTTTGAAAATGTTGTTAATTACTAAAAAGAAGACCGCGGAATGCGGTCTTTTTTTATGCAGTTGTTGAGAATACAACACCAGGTTTCTTCATTGTTTTATCCAATAACACTGGTGTTTCCAGTAAAAATTTCTGAGCTTTGTATTCAAAATCAGAAATTTCACCAGCTTGATGTTTTTGTTCCAACTCTTTTAATTTTTCAGCTCTTTTTATTTCTTCCCTTACAATTTCTCTTGTACTTTTTTCTCTTGGCATTATACTTAATGGCGTTTGAGGTATATTTACGTTATTTAATGCAGTTGTACTCATATTTTCTCCTTTACTAAAATAAAATATTACTCACTTACTTATAAATATAAAGTAGTAATCTTATATTAAATTGTTAGAAGAATATATTTTTGTAATAAAACTTAAATAATAAAACCTACTCTGTTACGCCCTGTTTCTTTTGCTTTATATAAACACTTATCAGCATATTCAATAAGTTCTGTCGGAGTTGTGCCATTTTCAGGATAAGTTGAAACCCCTAAACTTATGGTTATATTTACTTCCAATTCCGGAGTTAACTCATATTTTTTCTCCGCTATTATCTTACAAATATCTTGAGCTGTTTTAATAGCGACTTCTTTATTTGCATTATTAAGTATAATTGTCATTTCTTCACCGCCATATCTGCATACAAAATCTTCGGTACGAACATTTCTCTTTAGAGTATTAGCAACATGCTTTAATACTGCATCCCCAGCTTGATGACCATATTTATCATTAAATTTTTTGAAAAAGTCTATATCAATTAATATTAAGGAAAAATTAGCTTTATTTTTTTCCGCTTGCATAATTTTCTGTCTTATTTTTTCTTGGAAGAAACGGTGATTATACAACTCAGTCAATCCATCTGTTGTAGCTAGTTTATATGTATATTCAAAATCTCTTGATTTTAAAAGATATTTTATTATGAATGAACAAATAAATATAAAAATTGAACAAGCTATAGGAATTACCAACCAAACCCACACATTGTATTTATCCATAACATAAGTTGTAAAATACAAATAAGCTATAGCCAAAAATACAAACAAAATTAATGATACATATACAGATCTTATTCTAAAAACAGTAAAGGCAACAGCACAAGAAAGCACCAAAGTAATCAATATATTATATGGTAATGATGCTGTATGTATCAAAGAATCATCCAAAATATTGTTAAACAAAGTCGCATGAATCTCGACACCAGGTAAATATTTACTTGTCGGAACAGTTTTAATATCTGAAAGCGCAAATACATTAGTTCCTATATAAACTATCTTATCCTTAAACAAATCATTTGGTAGAATAGCTTGTTTACCTTCTTTTTCAGCTTGAATAGACTTAAAAATTTCCCAAAATGAAACATATTTAAATGTTGTATCAACTTCTGTACCGCTTTTGCCATACCAGTTTAATATCGCTTCACCATTTTTTGTTAATGGAATTTTCTTATTTCCTAGAATAAGATTATTATTGGAATCAATAACTAAGTCATCAATATTTTGATTTTCATATTTATTTAGATAATCAATTATCATTTTAACTGTCATATACAAATAATAATCTTCTCTTATTTCAGAATAATCAGTCATATCATATCTGGGGTATTTAACCAAAATAGGAACACTTCTTGTATAACCATCATCTGATTTTGGCGTATTGATATGCCCAATATTTTCTGTAGAATTAATAATTTCAGACATAATTATACGGCAGTTTGTATATTTATAAGGAGCAAAATCATCAGATAATACTTTTATATCAGATTTTATTTTTTCATTAATCAATGGAGGTTTTCTTAATTCAAAAGAATAATCATCGAAATTAAATGCAGTATATGTATTTTTATACTTTTTAAATCCTTCAATTAATTTATTATCACTATTAGGAATTCTGTTCAAAGATTTTATAAACAATAAATCAAAAGCAACATATTTAGGATTTTGAGCTTGTATATAGTCTAAAATTTCAGCATAAGCATTTCTTGGAATAGGCCAATCACCATATGTTTCAATCAAATATTCATAAGAAGGGTCATCAACCGTAACAATTATAATATCTTTATTAACTTGCTTATTTTTAGATATAATATTCTGCCTTATATCAAAAGACTTATTTTCGAGCGTTCTAATTAAATTTTTTGTTTCATAATTTTGAAGAGAAATAAAACTAAAAATAAAAATCAAAAGCAAAATAAAAGAAAAAAAGATATCATAACGATGTCTATATATAAAATTAATAATTTTGTTCATAAAATCTCCAATAGATAATAATTAATTATTATCTATTTTGGAAGTTTTTTCAATTTCTTCAATATTCTTCAAAAATATATTATACAAATCGCTAATTTCATCGGGATTAATCAAGAAACCAAGCAGACAACTTTCATTTAAATTCATTAATAATTACCTACCAAACTATATCTATATTTTAACCTTATCAACAGAGTTAACATCAACTTATAGTATGATGATTTATCTCTAAAATATCCGTTATTTATATGAATTTTAAATTATTATTTGAATTCAAATTTTAGATTAAAAGTAATTAGCCATAACTATTGTATTAAAAGGTAATGAATAGAGAGTAGCTAACATATCATAATTCAAAGATAGAAATAATATAAATAAAAAACAGCTATAAAAATAACAGATAAAAAGAAATGTTTGCCTGTACATTTCTTTTATGAACAAGGAGGAAAAATGAAATTAAACAAAATGACACTTGCCGCCGTTGTAACAATCGGTGTATTAGCAGGTACAAATGCAGGTTTTACACAAGAAACAGCAACTGAAATGTCAAATGAACATTTGGCAGCTTGCCCTTTGTCTGGATGCCCTTCTCCTGTGACACCACAAACAGCAAAATGTCCAAAATGTCTAAATGATATAGATAGTTGTACTTGTCAACCTAAAAAAGAAGAACCGTGTGACCCCTGTGCAAAGAAAAACGACTGTGATACCTGTAAACCGGTAGCACAAGATTGTAATCCTTGCCCATCAATAGCACAATGCCCACAGCCATCAACACCAACTTGTGCTGTATGCCCACAACCTGCAGATGGCAAAAAATTCCAACAACAAGTTTATGCTTACCCTAATGCCATTTACGGTAATAATCAAGTTGTTGGTGAAAGAAACAATGGTCTATTCTTAGGTGATGACTCAATGGCAACATTTAAAGGTGTACCTGTGGCAGAAGCACAACCTACGACAGTTGGTTGCGGATGTGATGACGGCAGTATGACAGGAGCCGCAGCACCTTTACCTTGCTTGGACAATCCGCCATGTGCAACCGGTATACCTGTAGATAGAAATCCACAAAATATAGATGGAGCTGGCTGTCCAATGCAAATACATACTAACACTAGTATGGAAGCAATAAAAAAATCAATGGAACCTTTTGAATACTCTGCAATGACAGGTGGAGCTGCTCCAATTGCAAGCGCATTTGAAGATGTTCCTGATGGTTATTGGGCAAGCTGTGATATAAATACATTAACAGAAAATAATATTATTGCCGGTTATCCTGATAGAACATATAAACCAAGTTTACCTGTATCCAGAGCAGAAATGGCTACTTTAGTTGTAAAAGGCTTTAATTTAAATGATGATGTATCTTGTGCTACAAATATGTTTAAAGACGTGCCTGAATCACATTGGGCGAATAAAACAATTGCCAAGGCTGTTGCTAATGGTCTAATGACTGGATACCCTAACAATATGTTCAAACCAAATCAGCCAATTTCAAGAGCAGAAGCATTTTCTATAATGGCTAAAGGTATAAATTGTCCTATGGATGAATGTAAAGCTGAAACAGTATTAAACCAATATTGTGATGGTAATACAGTACCAAACTGGGCAAAAGTACCTGTTGCAAAAGTTTTAGAATCAGGCGGTATATCTGAATTTCCAAATCCTAAAGAAATTGCACCAAACAAAGATGCCAGCCGTGCTGAAATTGCGTCAATGTTAGAAAATGTCAGAGTTGCAATGGGCTATAGCAAGACTGATGATGTAGCATCTGATTGCGGATGTGAACCTAAAAAAGCATATTACGAAAGCGAAGAAGTGGTAACTATACCTACTCTTCAACTTACATTTAATGATGAAATCAGTGCAAAATCTGCTAATGTTGGTGATAGATTCGCTGCTACAACAATCGATTCTGTTACTATTGACGGCGTAGAATTCCCTGCAGGTTCAAGAGTCGACGGTAAAGTTCTTGAAGTAGTAAGACCAACAAAACATTGCCAAGGTGCAATTAAGTTATCTTTCAATACAATTAAATTTGGAAAATGTAAAGCAGAATTACCAAACCAAATCTTAACAGCACAAGTAAACAAGGTTAAAAAACCAAATGCACTTGCTCGTATAGTTGAATTCCCATTCACTTGGACAGGTGGTTTACTTGGTACTGTTGGTAGAACTGTTGGTGGTGCTATTGTAAGTGCAAGTAACGCAGTTGAACAAACAGTAAGCGGAATTGGTGTTGGTACAGGTGAAATATTCCAAGGTGAATTTAAAGCTGCGGGTAGAAGCTACCTTGATGTCGGTAAAGCTATAGTTAAAGCTCCTGTTGATGCAACAAGAACTGCATTATCCGGAACAATGGGATTATTCCAATATTCAGCTGATGAAATTACTTACTTAGTTGATCCTAACGGAATGAAAGTTTCTTCTGTAAATCCAAGAGAGAAAGTAACAATTGCTTTTGGATGTAACGAACAATAAGTAAAATCATTTTATCAAAAAAGGTCTTAGTTAATCTAAGACCTTTTTTAAATTAAACTTTTTTAAAAAATATGTTAAAATTAACATAATTAGAAAAGAGGTTTATATGAAAGATAATACGGAATTTGAAATTGACTGTCCTGCTTGCGGAAAGAAGATGAAAAAAATTTATATGCCTGAACAAGGTATAAATATAGATGTTTGTGTAAATGGTTGTGGCGGAATATTTTTCGATAATAGAGAACTTGAAAAATTTGATGAAAACAAAGAAGATATTTCTCCTTTAATATCTGTATTCGAAAATAAAAAATTTAAAAAGGTTGATGAAACTGATTTTAGAATTTGTCCGCTTTGTGGTCAAAAAATGGTTAAAAATTATGCCAGTGCAAAAAAAGAAGTTCAAGTAGACGAATGTTACTCTTGTGGTGGCAAGTTCTTAGACTATGGTGAACTGGAAAAAATAAGAGCACAATATGAAACAGAAGAAGAACGAGCATCTGATGTTATTTATGAATTGTATTCACAAGTTGGCATAGAACTTGAAGATTTCAAAAGAAAATGTGCAAAAAGCAAAATGAATTCAAGCTTTCTATCAAAATTAATTAAAATTAAATATTAAAAAAAGTCCCTATAATAGGGACTTTTTAATTATTTTATATATCAATTTTTTCCATCAACTCATCAGATATATCGAAATTAGAATAAACATTCTGTACATCATCATGTTCTTCCAACTTAGACATTAACCTTAAAATATTTGTTGCAATTTTTTCATCAGTAACTTCAACAGTATTTTCAGCAATTCTTGTTAATTCGGCAGAAGAACCTTTAAAGCCATTTTTTTCAAGAGTTTCAACGCAATTTTGAAAATCTTCTGGAGATGTAATTACTTTATAAACATCATCTTCATCAATAACATCTTGCGCATTTGCTTCAATAGCTGCTTCAAATAGTTTATCAAAATCAGTATTTTCTTTAGGAAACTCAATAGCGCCTACTTGTTTAAACATCCAACCAACACAGCCGGTTTCACCCAAATTGCCACCAAACTTAGAGAAAAAGCTTCTAATGTCTCCGGCAGTTCTATTTCTATTATCAGTCATTGCTTCAATAAATATAGCACTACCACCTGCACCATAACCTTCATAAGTTAATTCTTCTACATTATCAGCACCACCGCCACCGGCACCTTTTTCAATAGCTCTTTTAATATTATCATTTGGAAGTCCAGCAGCTTTTGCTCTATCAATAGCAGTTCTTAATCTAAAATTACCATTTGGATCAGCTCCGCCCATTTTTGCAGCAACTATTATTTCTCTTGAAAATTTTTGAAAAGTAACTCCTCTTGCTGCATCTACTGCTGCTTTTTTGTGTTTAATTGTTGACCACTTTGAGTGTCCTGACATATATTATATCCTTTCATATTTTTTTATTTTATATTACAATAAAAGTATGGAAAATGAAATAAATATCAACTTACAACAAGCATTAGATGCGTTTAAGGCAACAGATTATGAAAAAGCTGTTGAATCGTTCCTTAAAGTATTAGAAGAAGACAAAAATAACCCCAATATTCTTAATAATATAGGATTGTGTTATGCAAAATTGGCTAAAGATGATTTAGCTATAGAATATTTTTTAAAAGCATTATCTTTTAATCCAAAATCTGTACAAACATATATAAATCTTGCAGATGTATATTATAGGAATAAAAACATTATTGAGGCTATAAATTTATTAGAAAATGGTGTAACTCTTATGCCTCAAGAAATTGCATTGAAGCATTATTTGTCTCGTTTTTATGTTGAAGACTGCAGATATGATTTGGCAATGGATCAATTATTTGAAATTTTAGATATAGATGAAGATAATGTTGATGCATATTGGGATTTAGGAAACATTCAATTTGAACTTGGTGACTATGATAGTGCTGCGGAAAATTATGAAAATGTATTAGAAAAAGTTACTGATAATGCTGTTTTATATTATCAAACAGCCATAACTTATGAAGCTAACGATAATACAGATAAAGCTATTTCTAATCACTTGAAAGCAATTTCTTGCAACGAAAATTTCCATCCTTCTTATAAAAAATTAGGCATTTTATTTTTAGCAAGAAATGATAAAGAAAGTGCTATTGAATATTTTCAAGATTATTTAAATTTTGACTTACCTTCAGATGAAAAGAAAAATATTGAAGACATAATTTCCAGAATTAGTAACTAACTATATTCATACGGCTAATAAATTATTTATATATTCAACTGATAATCTAAATGTGTTATATTTTATCGGATGTTTTATATGAAAGATATAGTTATTTATTCTGTAGATTATTGTCCATATTGCAAAAAAGCAGAAATGCTTTTAAATGAAAAAGGTCTCTCATATCGAAAAATTGATATTACAGAAAATGAAGAAGAATATCGTAATCAATTAGGCGAATATTACGGTATTAAAGGTAGAGTCACTGTACCGCAAATCATAATCGGGGAGAAAAGAATTGGCGGTTATGATGACTTAAAAAGACTGAATGATAATGGTGAATTAGATAAATTATTAGGAATTTAGGTTATATATGATGAATAAATTTTTTAACTACTACGACTCACTATGTGTTGGAGCAAATACACCAACAGTATTTGCTTTTGACCCATATGTTACCGCAATAAAAGAACTTTTTGTTTCAGAACTTCAACAAATCGTATTTTACATTGAAAAACTAAAAAAACTAGAAATAGATATGTCTGTATACACGGATAAAGTAATTGAATTCATATCAATTCTAATTGTAAATCTTGACTTTAGAAAAGAAAGCTTTTTCGTTATTATGGAAGATTTATACAATAATAAAAAAATGCTTGAAAAAATGTACATTTCAGCGTGTGAGAAAGCAAACAAGAAACCCGAATTAATTCTTGAACCGGAAGAAAATTATTCATCAAGAGAAATTATTTTAAAAGCATTAAATGAAAAAGAAAAAAATATTCAAGAAAGATTTTCAAAAATTAAAATCGAAAAAAATAAAAAAAATCTATATGAAATAATGATTAATCTTGTATTTAATGCTTGTAATTGTTTGATAGAATTAAAAAACTTAAAAATAGATTTTCCTGAAGCAAAAAATGAAGTCTTAAAATTATTAAATACAACAAATTTTCCTGACTTAACTGATGAAGATTTAATATCAGTTATAAAAAATTTTTCAAAATGCAATTACAAAATTATGCAATTACTATATTCAACCATAATTGAGAAATATGGTCCTGTTAGCGAAATAAATGTACCATTATGTAAGAAAAAAGGCAAAGCAATACTTGTTTCGGGAAACAGTTTCCTTGATTTAAAAAAGATACTTACTGCCGTTGAAGGATTGAATATAAATGTTTATACACATCATGAAATGATTAGTGCATTTCAATACAAAGAATTCAACAAATTTACAAATTTAGTAGGACACTACCAAAAATCAGACAATAATTTTCAATTAGATTTCGCATCATTTCCCGGACCAATATATATATCAGGAAATGCTGTACCCAAAATTGATGTAATAAGAGGACAAATTTATACTTCAGAAAAATATCCTGCATTTGGTATTGCAAAAATAGAAAATAATAATTTTGAACCTCTAATCAATTATGCGCTCGATTCTAAAGGATTTGACAAAGATAAAGAAATAAATAAAATTAAAATCGGCTACAACGAATCAGAAATTGATGAAAAAATAAATTTAATATCAAATAAATTTCAAAATAAAGAAATAAAAAAAGTATTAATCATAGGACTAATAGACCAATTCAATCAATCAAATGAATATATAAATGAATTTCTTAAAAATTGTCCTATAGATAACTATATTATTTCATTCTCGTATAATTTTAACAGAGAGAATATATGGCACGTTAACTCATATTTCGATTTTTCAGTAGTTTATAAAATAATAGAAAAATTAACTCAAAATATACCAACAATAAAAGACGAAATTAGCGTATTTATAACAGATTGCAATACAACAACAATTGCACATATATTTAACTTTATTTATTTAGACATAAAAAATATTTTTCTTGGACCTTGCTGCCCTAATATTATTAATCCGGTTTTAATTGATGGACTATGCAGTTTATTTGATGTCAAATCTATAACAAATGCTGTTGATGATATTAATTCAATATAACAAAGAGCACATACAGTTTATAACTGTATGTGCTCTTTTATTATCAATTATTGTTTATTTATATTTCTTATATATTAATACAGCATTATGTCCACCAAAACCAAAAGAATTAGTTAATGCAACATCAACATTCATTTTTTCAGCTTTGTTTGGTACATAGTTCAAATCAGCTACTTCTTCATCCAGATTTTCTAAATTGATTGTAGGCGGAACAATATCATTATTAATTGCCTTTATACATATAACTGATTCAGCAGCACCTGATGCACCAAGCATATGACCTGTTTCAGATTTTGTAGAACTAACTCTTAAATTTGGATTTACGGTTCTATCACCAAAAACATTTGCAATAGCCTTAGTTTCAGCAATATCTCCCAGATGAGTACTTGTACCATGGGTATTAATATATTGAACATCTTTTGCTTCAATTCCGGCATCTTTTAATGCAAATTCCATAGCTTTCGCAGCACTTAAGCCCTCAGGATGAGGTGCAACTACATCATATGCATCACCTGTTTGACCATAACCTATAATTTCGGCATAAATCTTAGCACCACGTTTTTTAGCATGTTCTAATTCTTCCAGTACTAAAACACCTGCACCTTCAGCCATTACAAAACCATCTCTGTCTTTATCATATGGTCTTGAAGCTTTTGTTGGTTCATCGTTACGTTTTGAGAGTGTTTTTGCAGCTGTAAATGCCCCTAAACCGATTGTACAGATTGCAGCTTCACTTCCGCCTGCAATTACGGCATCAGCTTCACCATATTGGATAGTTCTAAATGCATCTCCGATACAATGCGCTGCAGTCGCACAAGCAGTTACTATTGCTTTATTTACACCTTTTGCACCAAACTCAATAGAAATTTTACCTGCACACATGTCACAGATTAACATTGGTATTGTAAATGGAGAACATTTTGTAGGACCTTTATTCAACATGGCTTCATAACTCTTTTCGATTGTATGGAAACCACCTGCAGCACTACCTACTATAACACCAAGTCTATATGGATCAATATCAGAGTCTTTAATACCTGAATCAGCAACAGCCTCTCTAGCTGCAACTATTGAATATTGTAAAAATTTATCAAGCCTCTTTGCTTCTTTTGGTTCAAAGTAATCAACAGGATTAAAAACAGATTCCTTTATTTCACCACCAATTAATACGGTATGACCTGTCATGTCTTCCATATTTTCGATTTTAGAAATAGCGCTTTTACCGTTTACAACTCCATCCCATAACTTTTCAGCTCCGACACCAAATGGAGATACAACGCCCATACCTGTTATTACTACTCGTCTTTTTGTCATCTCTTGCACCTATAAATATCTTTTTATAATTGAATGAGGAGAACTTGCAAACCAAGAACCCCTCATTAAAATTTTAATTAATTATTGAGCGATTAAGAATTTGCTTCAATGTAATTAACTGCATCTTGAACTGTAGCTATTTTTTCTGCATCTTCATCAGGAATTTCGCAACCGAATTCTTCTTCAAAAGCCATAACTAGTTCAACTGTATCTAAAGAATCAGCACCTAAATCTGCTGTAAAACTAGCTTCAGGAGTAACAGAGCTTTCATCAACGCTTAATTGTTCAACTACTACTTTTTTTACTCTTTCTAGAACGTCACTCATTTTTTTTTCTACCTCATTTTTAACTAATACTTAATTTTTATCATTCTTAATTTATTATACTATTTACATATATTTTTGCAAATTTGTAAACTATATAACAAGCCCACCATCTACACCGATTACTTGTCCTGTAATATATGTTGCATCTTCTGCTAAAAATTTAACAGTTTTTGCAATATCTTCAGGTTGTCCAAGTCTCTTTAATGGTATATGTTCTACCATTTTTTCCGTATCTAAGTCTTTAGTCATATCAGTTTGGATAAATCCGGGAGCAATTGCATTAACTCTTATATTTCTTGAACCAAGTTCTTTTGCTAATGATTTAGTAAAACCTATTAATCCTGCTTTTGCTGCAGAATAATTAGCTTGACCTGCATTTCCATATTGTCCGACTATACTTGACATGTTTATAATACAACCTGAACGCTGTTTTATCATAGTTCTTATTATTGGACTTGTCATGTAAAACGCACTACTTAAGTTCGTATTAATCACAGCATCCCAGTTTTCAGCACTCATTCTCATAAATAAACCATCACGAGTAATTCCTGCATTGTTAACTAAAACATCTATTTTTGAGAAATCTGCAAGTACCTCTTCTACTGCTTTTGCACAAGCATCTTTATCTGCAACATTAAATTTATATGCTTTTGCATTAACATTTAATGACTTTAATTCTTCAATTGTGTTATTTGCAGCTTCATCATTTCCTGCATAACTTATAGCTACATCGTAACCTGCCTTTGCAAGTTCTATTGCACATGCTTTACCAATACCTCTTGATGCACCTGTAACTAATGCAACTTTATTTTCAGACATTATACAAGCTCCTTTTCTTTTATTTCAGCTACTACACTATTTAATGATTCAAAATCATAAATATTTAAAGTGTTGAGTTCTGAGCTAATCTTTTTATTTAATCCGGCAAGTACTTTTCCGGGACCTATTTCAATAAAATTAGTAGTATATTCTTGTGCTATTTTATTAATTGTTTGAGTCCACAATACAGAAGAACTTATCTGCATTGGTAATTTATTTCTTAATTCTTCACCTGAGAATGTTGGTTTTGCATCAACATTTGTAAAGACAGGAATTTCAACATTTCTAAAATCATATTGATTTACAAAATCAGTAAATTCTTTGCCCGCTTCAACCATAAGTGGAGAATGGAACGCACCTGATACAGCCAAAGGAATCACTCTCTTTGCCCCTGCTTCTTTAAATAAATCAAGACTCTTATTAATTTCATCTTTATCGCCGGTAATTACAACCTGACCGGGAGAATTAAAGTTAGCGACATATACATTACTTAAATTCTTCGAAATTTTAATTACTGTTTCATCATCCAAGCCAAGTACAGCAGCCATGCCTCCTTGAGTAGACTCAGCCGCTTTATTCATTAAATTAGCTCTTTTTTGTATTAATTTTAAAACTGTTTTTAAATCAATTGCGCCTGAAACATATAATGCAGCATATTCACCTAAACTATGACCTGCACAACAAACAGGACTTATATTAATCTGTTCTCTAAGTGCTTCAAGTGCTGCGAGCGAAACTGTAAGTATACAAGGCTGAGAATTTATTGTTTTCATTAAATCTTCTTCAGAACCATTAAAACATAACTCAGCAATATCGTAACCTAGAATTTCATTTGCTGTGTCAAAAACTTTTTTTGCTGCAGGTGAATTTTGATATAAATCCAACCCCATGCCTACTTTTTGGGCACCTTGACCAGGAAATATAAACGCAAATCTTTTCATTATGCAATTCCTTCTCTTAATCTTACTACAGTTGTACCAACAGTCATACCGGCACCAAATCCTGTCAAGATTGCACTACAAGGAAGCTTCATTTTTCCGCTTTCAATAGCTTCAACTAATGCAATTGGAATAGATGCTGCAGAAGTATTTGCATAATCTTTTATATTTGAAATAACATTTTCAGGATTAAATTCTAAACGTTTTTCTAAAGCTTCTATGATTCTCATATTTGCTTGATGAGGTACAAGATAATCAATCTCGTTCATTTTTAAACCTGATTTTGCAACACACTCTTCGATGTAAACAGGAAGTTTTGTAACAACATACTTATAAACTTCTTTACCATCCATTTTTACATACATTTTAGGTTCTTCGTTTGGTTCAACCAAAGGACAATTTTTCCCTGGTGTTGGCATCTTTATAAAATCGCCCAAATGACCTTCAGCTTTTAAATCAATGGAAAGTATGTCATCTTGGTCATCATCAGAAACTGTTAATACCATAGCGCCTGCACCATCACCAAAAAGAACACAAGAAGCTCTATCTGTCCAATCTAAACATCTTGAAACCGCATCAGTGGCAACAACTAATACATTTTTAGCCATGCCTGATTTTATTAAACTTCTAGAGATTCCCATTCCATATATAAGACCTGAACAAGCTGCTGTAATATCAAAACAAGCTGCATTTACAGCGCCTATAGCTGCTTGTATTTCACATGCAGAAGATGGATATATATGAGTACCTAAACTAGCCGCAGCAATAATATAGTCAATATCTTCAACATTAATTTTTGCTTTTTCCAATGCTTTTTTTGCTGCGCCAATTCCCATTTCAACTGCTGATTCATTACCAGACAATACATGTCTTCGTTCAATACCGGTTCTTGTTCTTATCCATTCATCCGAAGTATCAATTATTTTTGTCAAATCATCATTTGTAATTACAGTTTTTGGCACTTGAAACCCTAATCCTGCAATTTTTATTGGAATATTCATTTTATTCTATCTCCCCATAATAAGATGCAATACTTTTATTTACACCGGCTTCTACTGCATTATATGCAACCTTAACTGCATTTTTAATAGCATAAGCAGAAGAACGTCCGTGGCAAATAACTGTTATTCCTTTCACACCAAGTAATAATGCACCGCCAAATTCTTCGTAATTAACTTTTGCATACATTTTCTTCAATATAGGTCTAACCAAGAATCCTATCATTTTGGTAATAGGATCATGGTAAAATTCCTGTTTAACCATATAGAAGAACATTCTTGCAACACCTTCAATTGTTTTCAATGTTACGTTTCCGACAAAACCGTCACAAACAATTACATCACAATTGCCTAAGAAAATTTCTTTTCCTTCTGCATTTCCAATGAAGTTCAATTTATCTTTATTTTCTTCAAATATCTTATATGTATCCTTAGCAAGTTCGTCACCTTTACCTGCTTCTTCACCTATATTTAATAAAGCCACTCTAGGATTTTCTATTCCTAAAACAGACTTTGCATATGTAGAACCCATTATACCAAATTGATATAACATCTCAGGAGTACAATCTGTATTTGCACCTGAGTCCATTAAAACCAAAGGTCCTTTCATTGTGGGTAATACTGTCGCAATTGCAGGTCTTTCTATACCATGAAGCCTTCCAAGTCCAAAAAGACTTGCACCCATAGCTGCACCTGTTGAACCCGCTGCAACAACGGCATCTGAACTTCCTGTCACTACTGCATTAACGGATAGTACTATAGAGGAATTTTTCTTTTTTCTAATTGCTTGTCCTGGCGCTTCACCCATTTCTATTACTTCAGAAGCATGAGTCTTTTTTATATCAAGCTTTTTTGTATTGACCTTTATTTTTTTAGCTGCAAACATTCCTCCGCCTACAACTATTCCTTCCTGATCAATACGGTCAAGCTCTCTTTCAATGTCATACAACTTACCCACTAACTCAATGGGAATATTATATTCCATTGCCGCCCATACAGCACCCTCTACTACCGCTTTAGGAGCATAATCTCCTCCCATCGCATCTATAGCTATCCTAGTCATACTTTCCTATATCCCCATTTTCTATTTGTTATTATTCAGCGTCTTTTACTTCTGCTTTTTCAGCTTTTTTGCTTACTTTTACGCCTTTATATGTTCCACATTCTGTACATACTGTATGTGTTAATACTGTTGCACCGCAATTTGTACAAATTGTTGTTTCAGGAACTGATCCTTTCCAATTTGCTCTTCTCTTTGCTTGTGCTGATTTACCTGTTCTTTTCTTTGGTACTGCCATGATTTTATTCCTTTTCTAGTTTTATATTCTTAAATACTTCTAATCTTGGATCTGTGAAATCTGTTTTTATATATTTATTAACAATTTCACTTCCATTACAATTTATATCACAAACAAGCTTATTTGGTATATGTAATATTACACTTTGGTAAACAAAATCTGCCAAATCTATCTCATCTTTTCCATTTAGCTCTTCTATAAAACTATTCTGTTTTATCTCAAACTCATCTGAATTATTGGGATTTAAGCCATACTTCGTATAATACTCTTCTACTTTAAAATCAAATTCTTTTGTAAACTCTTTTAAACATAAATCACATACTAAATTTAATTTCGCTTTTATTCTTCCGCTTATTTTTATAAGCGTCCCAATTACTTCTATTTGCAATTTTGCTTCTACCGGCACATCTTTATTAAATTCTTCAAAAATTTTTGAAAAATTTATATCTTTTACCTTTTTCTCTGTATTTTCTATCTCTGATATCTTTATATTCATATTTTTTTATTTTAAATAGAAGATGTTATTTGTCAAATAAAAAGGGAACAGATACCTGTTCCCTTTTTATTTTATTATATTTTATTAATTTTCTAACCACCACCGGCATTATATGAGAATGAACGTTGCAGATTTTGTTGCAACATTTGATCAGCAGATTGTAATTCTGTATTTGCGGCTTGCAATTGAGTTTGTACCTTTTGCATTCTCATTTCAAGATGTTTATCTAAATTTTCCAATTCTACTTTCCTTGCTTCCAGCTGTTTTACGGCAGGCGAATCTGTATTCCCGATATCACTTATTTGGCTTGTTAATTGAGATATTGTATCGGTAAGATTAAGCTTCTGAGTCGTAATATCATTCAACTTACTTTCCAGCTTATTTATATATGATGTAAGATACATTTTTCTGCTGAATGCGATTAAAAATCCCATAGTTTTTTACCTTGTTTGATTAAGTGATCTGCCTTTTAAAAACACGTGTTCTGAATTCTGCGCAAGAATCAGTTCTGTCTTCTTTAGCTTGTATTTTTCATAATTAATACGGTATTCGATTTTTTTTAGTTTTCGTTTCACTGTCGCAATTTCTTTTATATAAGCCAATGTGCTTGCTATAAAGATTTTTATTGGGTTGTTCTTTTTTAAAAATGCTCTGGTGAAATTCAAAAAATTCCTTACCCTATTTATATGAAGCTGTAGTGTTGCCTTTGCTGTAGGTTTCGCCACAAAAGTTCTCCTTGCTTTGACAAGACTACATTAATACTAAAACATTTAAATAATATTTATTGCCTGTTACTTTAATATTAGTAATAGCCTCGTCTTTACCTTGCTTATTTATAAAACATTGATATTACTGAATATTCTATCGGATTCTTAATTTCTTTCTTTAATTTTTTTTTATTAAACATAAAAAAAGATTTACATTTTTTTACAAAAATGCAAATCTTTTTTAACATTTTTTAATTTTTTATTTATAAAAATTCACTACGTCATTTATCAGATTAATAACTTTTGTCGTTATTTCCTCAATATATTCAGCACTTGTTAAACCATTGATGACAATATCTGCATTTTGCATTGTCGGTCTTATATATACCTGTGCTGTTGTATTTACATCATTAAATTGATGTTCTGCTGCACTACCTGTTTTACCTCTTAATATTGCTCTCGTGAACCAACGTTCTTTTATCTTTTCAAATGGGGTAAATACATATACTTTTATATCAAACAAATCAACTAACTCTTCACCTAAAACATATAAACCTTCAGCCAATATTGCTCTTGTAGGATTTTTATATGCTCGGTTGGGTATACTTTCACAAGTTACGAAATCGTATTCCGGAGCATTTACACCACATCCATTTTTTAAACTTATTAAATGAGCACGCATCAACTCTAAATTTATTGCATCAGGCTTGTCAAAACTAAATCCTGTTTTGTATAATTCCTCATAACTTCCTGCTAATTTCAATTCTTCTGAAGTATCTTTATAATAATCATCACAACACAATGTTGTATATGTTTCATTATATAATTTCTTTCTTAAAGCTTTTGAAACATAATTTACTAATGTAGTCTTACCTGATGCAGATTCACCTGTTATACCTATCAAACATTGTTTCTGTTTGTTATTTATAAATTCTTTTACTGTTTTAATAATTAATTTTTCATTTATTGACAGAATAAGAGGTTGTTTTTGTTGTCTATCCTCTTCTAATATATCTTTTATTCCATCAACTATTTTAAATACAGCAACACTTATATCTTCTCTTTGTGAATTTCTAATTTTCTCTATTTCCAGTATGCTCTCGCCAGACATTTAATTCTCCGCTCTTAAAAAATTATCACTAATATAAAATGCAATTATAAAATAATTTGTTAGATTATGCACTCAATCTTAACATTTATTACAATAATATTTTATATATTTCTCTAATTCTAAAATTCTTTCTTCCACCAACATATATATAAATTCACAGCGTTCCTTTATTTGCTTTTCATTATCCATTCTGGTTGAAAATATAAATTGCTTTTTTGTATTTGTAATAATACTTTCTTTTAAGTCTTTTATTTTTATACATATTGAAGAATCAATATATTTTAAATCTTCAAACATAGATGATAATATTTCGTTTATTGTAAACACAGCATCTAATGGTTTATTTTTATTAATTGCATTTTTTAAATAAGTTAGATTTTTTAATATTTTTTTATAAACCTTTAGAATATTTTTTTTCTTTTCAATTATTACCTTTGTAAAATAATTTTTGGTTATTTGATATCCTTTTTCTGCCAATTTTTCTTTTTGATTTCTATCTATATTAAAGTCAAAGAAAACAACATCTTTTGTATCCAAAATTATATAGTCATATCTGTCATTTTCGTGATTTAGATTATAAACATTTTCTGTACATAAATACCAAATGGTACTAATAACTGAATTTATATAATCAACAGGATTTTTAAAATCCGTACTATCTTTTTTACCTTCAAGACGAAATTCTAAAATTCTATTATTAGATTTATCTAAATCGTTATATATTTTACATCCTGCCCAGCTTTTTATTAAATCTCCATCTACAAGTATTGATTCACCAAGACTTATTGGCTTCATTAATCCCGGCATACAAGCTGATGTTCTAATTGCAAAGGCTACTTCCTCATCCGGAGTATTTTCTTTTGAAAAAATATATGGAGTATTAGTATTTATATCTAAAGTTAAAATATGTAAATTCTTATCTAAATCTTTAAATTTTACTTTTGAATTTTCTCTGTACTTATCTCCAAGAACTTTTTTGCCTATTTTTTCTCTTAACCAATCAAGAAATATTTCACCTTTGCTTAAGGATATATCAGTATTAAATATATTTATATTAATATCTCGAAACATATTAAAATTGAAATTGAAAAACATTTCTTGTATTTCTTTTTCATCGTATCCTGCAGCTAATAATCCTGCAAATACTGCGCCAACGGAAGAACCTGCAATATTATCAATTTCTATATTGAGTTCCTTTAATGCTCTCAATACGCCAACGTAACACATACCGCGAACACCACCGCCGCCAAATATACAATTATATTTTATTAAACTATCCAAAACCTTACCTCTTTTATAAATAATAATAGCCTAAAAATTCAATAATTGAAAATTTAGGCTATTTATTTATTATACTTTTTCAGAAATTATTGGCAGTTAGCTGCTTCTTCTTCTGTAACACCTTTTATGGTTAAGCTTACTTTTCCTCTATCGTCAATCTTAATTACTTTAACAGTAACTATATCTCCGACATTTAGTTTGCCTTCTATTGTATCAATTCTTTCTTTGCATACTTGTGATATATGAACCATTCCGTCTTTGCCCGGAGCAAGTTCTATAAATGCACCGAATTGTACAATTTTAACGACTTTACCTTTACATACTAAACCTTCAACAGGTTTAAATGTCATTTGGCTAATCATATGTCTTGCAATATCTGCACCTTCTTTGTCGTTTGAAGTTATTGTAACTCTGCCATCATCTTGAATATCTATTTCTGCACCTGAAGCTTCTATTATACCTCTTATATTCTTTCCGCCAGGTCCAATTACAGTTCCGATATCTTCAGTAGGAATTGTCATTGTAAATATTCTTGGTGCGTATGGTGAAAGTTCTTTAGCAGGCTCTGTAATAACTTCTCTCATTTTTGACAAAATATGAAGTCTTCCTTCTTTTGCTTGTGCTAAAGCTTTTCTCAATGTATCGTTAGCAATACCTTTTGCTTTCATATCCATTTGAAGAGCTGTAATACCATCATCATTTCCTGTAACTTTAAAATCCATATCTCCAAGGAAATCTTCTATTCCTTGAATATCTGTTAATACAACAGGTTCACGTCCGGGCTCTGTAATCATACCCATTGCAACACCGCCAATCATACATTTTACAGGAACACCTGCATTCATTAAAGCCATTGATGAGCCGCAAGTTGAACCCATTGATGTTGAACCGTTTGATTCTAATACATCAGAAGTAACTCTTATTGTATATCCAAATTCTTCTTGAGATGGAAGTGCAGGTACATTTGCTCTTTCAGCTAAATTTCCATGACCAACTTCTCTTCTTCCAGGACCTCTTAATGGTTTTACTTCGCCTACTGAATATCCCGGGAATATATATTTATGCATATAATATTTTTCTGTTTCAGGATCAACTCCGTCAAGTTCTTGTTTCATACCTGGACCAGCCAATGTTGCAACAGATAATATTTGAGTTTGTCCTCTTGTAAATACGGCACTACCGTGAGCTCTTGGAATAACACCAACTTCACACCAAATAGGACGTACTTCATTAGGTTTTCTTCCGTCTGCACGAACTCCTTCATCTAAAATCATAGCACGCATTATTTTCTTTTCTGCAGCTTTAAATTCTTCTGCAACAAAGTCAATACCGGTTTCTTCTATAATTTTGTGGATATAATGATCTTCAGGAAGTGCTTCAACTTTTTCTTTTACAAGTTTTTTCGCTTCATCTAACTTATCTTGTCTATATTTTCTGTCAAAATTATGATATGCGTCGAAAATCATATCATGAGCAACTTCGTTAATTAAATTTTTAAGTTCTGTTGTATCATACGGATTTACAAACTCTTCTCTGACAACACCGCAATCTTGAGCAAATTGAAGTTGCGCTTCACATTGTTTTTTAATTTCAACTTGAGCAAATTCAACAGCTTCCATAATTTCATCTTCAGTAACGAATTTACATCCGGCTTCAACCATAATAACGCTGTCATGTGTACCTGCAACAACAATATCCAAGTTAGATTTATCAGCTTCTTGGTGAGTTGGATTTGCTATTAACTGACCATCAATTTTTGAAACTCTAACAGCACCAATAGGACCTTCAAATGGTGCACCTGATAACATTAGAGCTGCAGAAGCACCTAACATAGCTAAAGTATCAGGTTGATTTTGTTGATCGTAGCTAAACAATTGAGCTACTATTTGAATATCATTTCTATATCCTTTTGGGAATAGAGGTCTAATAGGTCTATCAATCAATCTTGATACTAATATAGCCTTATCACTTGCTTTACCTTCGCTTCTGTTATATCCTCCTGGAATTCTGCCTATCGAAGACATTCTTTCTTCATAATCAATCAATAATGGGAAAAAGTCTATACCAACTCTTGGTTCTGGGCTTACACAACAATGTATAAATAACATTGTATCTCCACATCTTACCGTAACTGAGCTGGTAGCTGATTTTGCATACTTACCTGTTTCAATCGTAACAATTTTGCCACCTACAGGTATTTCAATTTTCTTTGTTTCTACCATGTTTTTCTCTTTTCTTTTTATACACTTCTATTTTCGCTTAATATTATAACTTAAATATTTATTTATGTATATTTATTCCATTTTATTTATTATTGTTGTAATATCTAGACTATGATAGGGCGTGTAATTAAGATATTCTCAGATTTTTATTATGTTGAAACTTCAATCGGAATTATTGAAGCTAAACTAAGAACTGTTTTAAAAAAACAAAAAGCCCAAGTTTATACGGGAGACTATGTTAAACTTGAACAACTTGACAAAAATTCAATGCAAGCCTTTATTGCTGAAATTCAGGAAAGAAAAACATTAATTTCAAGACCTAAAGTTGCAAATGTATCACAAGTAATTATTGTATCAGCATTAAAAGAACCTGATTTGAATTTTGAACAACTAAACAGATATATTGCGCACTGTGAATATCATAAACTAAAACCGATTTTATGTTTTAACAAAGAAGACATAGAAGAATTTGATGATTTAAAAGCAAGAATTATTGATATTTATATACCATTAAATTATCAAGTTATTTTTACATCTGCACTAACAAAAACAGGACTTGATCAAATTAAACCTATATTAGAGAATAATACGTCAATTCTTTGCGGAGCTTCAGGTGTTGGTAAATCTTCAATAATAAATGCTATTTTAAATACATCAAAGCAAAGAACTCTTCCTGTTAGTGATAAAACAAAGAAAGGTGTTCATACAACAAGACATTGTGAATTAATTGAAGTTCAAAAAAACACATTTATTGTAGATACTCCTGGTTTTTCGCACTTAAAATTTGATTTTATATTACCAAGTGAAATAAAAAATCTATTTGTAGAAATGAAAGACTACGATTATGTTTGCAAATATAAAGATTGTTTGCACATAAATGAATACGGATGTTCATATAAAGAAATCACAACAAACATGGATGAAACACGATTCGAAAGTTATAAAAAATTTGTAACTGAAGCGAAAGAATACGAAGAAAGAATTTCAAAAGAATCAATAAAAGATGAAAAAAATACAAAATTCAATCAAAATAAGATAATGGCAAAGATTTCACATAAAAAAAGAGCCGTTTCCAGAAAAACATTAAAACAAAATATGTATAAGGATGAGATAGAATAAATTTATGAACGATTTTGCAAAAGAAAAATATAATAAATTAAAAAACATTGTAGATGAACATATAGATAAATATATTGAAATTGTATACCCTGAAAGTGTATATAAATCTATGAAATATTCGCTTCTTGCAGGAGGTAAAAGACTAAGACCGGTAATGGCTATAGAAACAGCAACTATTTTAGGCGCATCTATAGAACAAATTATTCCCACTGCTGCAGCTATAGAGATGCTACATTGCCAAAGTTTAATTCACGATGATTTACCTTGCATGGACAATGATGATTTCAGAAGAGGTAAGCCTACAAATCATAAGGTTTTTGGTGAATCTACGGCAGTTTTGGCCGGTGATGCGCTACTAAGTTTCGCCCCCAAAATTATTATAGATAAAACGCAATCATCGGTTAAACCTGAAACAATACTTAAGGTCCTAAACGAATTTTTTATGGCAGCAGGTGTTGATGGAATTATTTCTGGTCAAATTGTTGATATAGATTCAGAAAAAAAGAAAATATCTAAAGAAACTCTTGATTTTATATATGAATACAAAACAGCAAGACTTTTTAAATTAGCAGTTCGTTCAGGTGCTATAATTGCAGGTGCTAATGAAAAACAGCTTGAAGATTTAACAAAATTTGCACAATATTACGGTCATGCTTTTCAAATATATGATGATATACTTGATGTAACTGCAACTCTGGAAGAAATTGGTAAAACTCCGGGAAAAGATATAAACGCAGAAAAATCAACATACGTTTCTATGTATGGATTAGATGAAGCAAAAAAACAAGCACTATTCCTTTGTGATAAAGCTTGTGATATACTAAACTCAAATAATATTAAATCTGAAATTTTAATAGGAATAGTAGAAAAGATTTCCGAAGGGATAAATAAATGTTCTTAAATACAAGTTATGAAATAATCATTAATGGTATAGAAGCTGCAATTGTTGCACAACTTTTAAAGTTTATAGGACATTATATAAAAACAAAAGATATAGATTTTCAGGTACTAGCAACAACAGGTGGAATGCCTAGTTCACATACTGCTGGTGTTATAGCTTTATCAACAACCGTTGGACTTATATGCGGTTTTGATTCTGTTGAATTTGCAATTGCAATAGGTTATTCGCTTGTTGTTATGTATGATGCGGCAGGTTTAAGACGTTCAACCGGAAAAATTGCTGCTTGTTTGAATAAAATTCGTGAAGACTTTTATGCAAACAGACCCATGCCCGCAGAAAGATTAAAAGAACTTCTTGGACACACACCATTTGAGGTTTTTGTCGGAGCACTTCTTGGTATATATATAGCTTGTATAAATCATTTTTATCTTTTTCAATAGGCAATAATGGAAAATTTAGAGTTTTTTAATAATTATTCAGATGCTGTTTGTGTATTGGCAAATGATAATAGTATTGTTTTTAAAAACAGACTTTTTATTTCAACATTCTCTGATTTCGAGAATATTGATAAATTCAAGAAGCATTTTAATTTCAATTTATGTTTCCTATCATTAGAAAATATCAATAACAAAACACCTATTGATTTTGTTCTTAAATCAAAAGAAAATTTCCATACTAACTGTACATATCAAAAACACGATGATGAATACCAATATTATTATATTTATACGTTTAAATATGAAAACTATAAAATTGTTGTATTTAAAGATATTACATCTATTGATAAAATAGAATCTATAAAAAAGAAATATGAAAAATTAGAAGATTTATACAAAGAAGAAAAAGAATCTACAGATAAATTTGCAAAACTACAAGAACATGCCCAAGCTCAAGTATTAAAAATGGGAATAATAAACAGAATTTCTCTTGTAATTAGAGAAACTAATGATATTGAATCAATTTTATCTTCAACATTAGAAGAAATACACAATTTGCTCGGAGCTTTCAAAACATATTTTTCTATGAAAGAAAAAAATGGCTTTAGAATTAAATATTCTGTTTTACAAAATGATGTTGAAATTAATTCATTAACCGAATATGAAGATGAAATTCTTACTCAGATTAAAAACAAAAATATTGTAGTTTCAAATTGTTTAAAAGAATTTTTAAACTCTGAAAAGTTTCTGACAAAAGGTATAAAAAGAATTATCATACCTGTATACAATAAAAATAAACTGCTTGGAATTATAGTAACCCTCACCAGACAAAAGTTTAATTTGGATGATAATAAAGAAATATTACAATCAATTTCTGTTCAATTAGCAAGTTCAATTATACAAGCAGGCTTAATACAACAACTAAATAAAAAAAATAAAAAGCTCCAAAAAACACTTAGCGAACTTAAAGACACCCAGATGCAATTAATAAATACTGAAAAAATGGCATCTATTGGGCAATTGGTATCAGGCGTGGCCCATGAAATTAACACACCGCTTGCTTCTATAAATTCAAACAATACATTAATAAAAAAAATATTATCTTCGTCTGAAACAATATCTAATAATCAGCTTGAAATTTTAAGAGATTTAAATTCCATTGATATTGAAGCAGCAAATAGAATTTCTAACATTGTAAAATCATTAAAAAGATTTGTTCGATTAGACGAAGCTGAATTTCAAGAAGCAGATATAAATAAAGAATTAGATTTAACATTAAAACTAATAGCCCATGAAATGAAAAACAATATTACGATTGAAAAACGATATTCGGAATTACCACCTGTATTATGCAGTGTTAATATGTTAAACCAAGTTTTTATGAATATCTTAGTGAATGCTTGCCACAGTATTATTGATAATAAAGCAGGTAAAATCGTTATTACAACTTCTTTTGATGAAAAATTCCTGTATGTAAAAATTAAGGACAATGGTGTTGGTATTCCATTAGAACAACAAAATAAAATTTTCAATGTAGGGTTTACTACAAAGAAAATTGGGATAGGTACCGGTTTGGGACTGTCTATTTCAAAAAAAATCATAGAACTGCATAAAGGGAATATTACTTTTACATCAAAAGAAAATACAGGTACAGAGTTTACAATAAGTATTCCGTTCAATCATTAGTCATATATTTTTCAACGATAGTTGGAAGAATCAAATCCCAAGCTTGTTCTGTCGGATGTATATTATCAGGGAGCCAGTATTTTTGGTCATATATATCAACATTTCCAATTATATCTTTGACTTTTACAACCTTTATACCATATGACTCAAGTTCTTTGACTTCATAATCAGGCAACTCTTTTTTTGACAATTCAGGAAATTCAATAAAAATAAATTTTGAATTAGGATACCTTTTTTGAGAAATGTTATAAGTTTCTTTCATAATTTTATTAAACAATTTGAAATTATAACTTTCTTCTTTTGCTTGTTCATAAACAATTTTATTAAGAACTCTTTTAACAAAAAATGAAGAATATAATGGATTAAATTCAGGTGTTATATCAACTAAATGTCCATCTATGATTTTATAACGCAAATTAAACATATCTATAAGAGGATTAACCTGATAGTTATATAATCTTTGAATATGATTCCAAATAAAAGTATAAATAACATAGTCAGCAGTCTTTGCATCATTCATAATATTATCATTATTAATTTGATAATACATAAATTGGGTACCGGTAGCACCTTTAGCTTTATTTATACAGTTTTTTCCTGTCAACTCAGATATTTTATAACACGGTGTTTGATTATCATTTAAACCTGCACCTTCTGCAAAAGAACAACCAAACCAAACAATGTTATTTGCATTACCTTTTATAAAAGAATTTCTAAATAGCGTTGTATCAAATGGTTTTAATAATCTGTATTGCGTCTTATATTGTCTTGTACTATTTGCTTCAAGCCTGTCAGCCTGTGTTTTAAATTTTTCATTTTCTATCTTAGTTCTATTAAAAGAATAAGCCTCAACAAAAGCCAGAGCCATAATAATTAATAATAAATTTATAAGAATTCTTTTAAGCATGCATAATCTCAATCTTTTATAGTTATTTTAACATATATAAACATAGCAAGTTAATTTATGTTTATTATATAATTTGTTCAAAAGAGGTTAATTATGAGTATAAAAGCACAAAAAGGAACAAAAGATATTTTGCCGGAAGAGATATCAAATTGGCAAAACATAGAAAAAGTAGCGAATGAAGTATTTTCAAAAGCAAATTTTAAAGAAATAAGAACACCTATATTTGAAGATACAGCATTGTTCGAACGTGGTGTTGGAGATACAACAGACATTGTTAATAAAGAAATGTACACTTTTACAAAAAGTGACAGAAGTATAACATTACGCCCTGAAAATACAGCAGGTGTTGTAAGAGCATATTTGGAACATAACTTTTACAGAGAAAGTCCTCCTATAAAATTTTGGTATAAAGGTCCAATGTTCAGATACGAAAGACCACAAGCCGGAAGACAAAGACAATTCCATCAAATTGGGGTGGAAATGTTTGGTGTGGAAGATGCTTCAGCAGATGTTGAGTGTATCGTTTTAGCCACAGAGTTTTTAAAAGGATTAGGATTAAATGACTTAGTAGTTGAAATAAACTCATTAGGTTGCAGCGTTTGCAGGAAAGAATATAAAGAACAACTAAAGAAAGCAATTGCACCATTTTTAAGCGGTTTATGTGAAGATTGCAGAAATCGTTATGAAAAAAATCCTCTAAGAATCTTGGATTGCAAAAATGAAACTTGCAATAAATTATTTGAAGAAAATCATTTGAAAGAATCAGTATCAGGAATAAAATTATGTAATGATTGTTCTAATCACTATGAAAAATTAAAATCATATTTGAACGCACTAAATATAAAATATGTTGAAAATACTTTTTTAGTAAGAGGATTAGATTATTATACAAGAACAGTATTTGAAATAAAGTCAAATAATTTAGGATCACAAAATGCTGTATGTGGTGGCGGAAGATATGACGGATTAGTAGAAACTCTTGGCGGTCCACATACACCGGCAGTTGGTTGGGCAATGGGTGTTGAACGATTAAATGCATTAATACCAAAATTAGAATCACCAAAGATTGATTATTTTGTTGTATCTGATAATCAAATTGAAGCCATAAAACTTGTTGACAAATTAAGGAAAAAAGGCTTATCAGCAGAATTTGATTATACATCGAGAAAATTTGCAAAACAGCTTGAAAAAGCAGCTAAAATAGCAAATTTTGCAATTATTCTTGGAGAAGATGAAATAAAGAATAACTATATGACAGTAAAAAATCTTTCAGATTCAACACAAACAAAAAAAACAATAGAAGAATTAATATAAAATAATTAATATATTAAATGTTTAACAGCGGACAACTCTTCGTAAGCAGCACCGGCTTCGGAGAGTTCTTCTATTGTTATACCAAAGAGTCCAATAAAATTTTTTGTTTTATCATTTAAACTATTAGACCTTATATCAGAAAGAACCTGAGAGATAATATCCTCTCTTTTTAAAGTACTACCTTTTAAATCTGTATTTTTATTAAAAATTCTCTTTTTTGACTTGCCCATTATATTTGTTCCTCATATCATTGTATATATATTTTCTTGTCTTTACAAGATAATTGACAAAGATTTAATGTTAATAAATGTAAAAAAAAAGTAAAATACAGTTTAGATTTCGCAATTTTTACTTTTTTGAGCATTTATCTTGTTAAGTGATTTACCAAAGGAGTAGTTAGCATGAAAATTAGTCATATTTCAGCAAATACACAATACAACTTTAATAAAAAAGTAAATAATAAAAATAATATAGAGAAAAACTTACCTCAAGTTAGTGCTGTTTCTTTTGGAAATACTTCAGATAACTTAAAAAGGGTAGGTTTAGCAGGAACTGCAGCATTAATGGGATTAGGTCTGGCTGGATGTAATCCACAGCAAGCAAATTTACCACCTTCCGGTTCAGAAAATATAGAAGAATCAATACAAGAAAAAACTGCAGATGATGTTGCTAATGCAATTGATGCAGCAAAAGAAGCCGGTCTTTCAGGCAAAACTGATTTGGCTGACATTTCTTTAGTTTCTCTTCCTGTTACTGAATTTTATTTTACAAACTCTGATGGTGTTATTTTATTAAAACCGGATAAAGATGTTCCAACAAATGAATCAGGAGCAGTTATTGCAACTATTACAGAAAAAAAATCAGATGTAATTGATGAAGGTGCTACTTTAGGTGAAATCATTGAAAAAGTATATACTGATGCGCTAAATTCATATGAAGGTGAACAAAAAACTGCTATTTACAATAAATTGATTGATGAAACTATTCAATCAAATCCGGGATTAGCAGAATTCATACAGGCAGAATTAGGTGAAAATGCTACAAGCTATGAGAAAATAAGTAATTTAAATTTATACAAAGGTAAATCAAGTTCTGATCAAGTTTTAGATACAAGATTAATTACTCTTCCTTCATCTGTAGTATATCAAGTTCAAGCAGAACAACCTGAAAACGCTGATTTCTGTTATTCTATGGATTCATATTCTCCGAAAGACACAATAGCAAGCGTTGTTGAAGATTCTGACAAGCTATTAGAAGGAGAATATTCTTCTTTATCTGATTTGATATATGGACAATATGGAGATGATATTTCAGATGAAGCGTACAGAGACATAGTATATGCCATAGTAAATTCTCCTGAAAATGCCGAAAATTTCGAAAATGTACTTGACGATATGAATTTTTACGACATTCTTACTACAGGAAGCATTACTGACTTAAACAGAACTTTAGATGAAAATACAGATAAAGAAATGATTGGTTTGGTTCTTCCTTCTGTTACTACATTAAGAACTCAAGCACATAATGCAGATACAACAAAAACCGATAAAGACGGTATAGTTTATCAAATTTCTCCTGCTGCTGTTAAAGAAGGACAAAATGACAGAGTTGTTGTAATTAAAGACAATACAAATAAAGATGGCAAAATGGAAGCCGGAGATATATACACGCTTCAAGACGTATTGCAATACTACTCATCACCTAATGGAGAAGGCAGATTTGCCGTTGTTAAAGATGGTAATTTAGTTCTAAATTCAAGCATTGATTATAGTGATGAATTTTCAAAGAATATTATGCAACAAGTTGTTTATGCTAATTTAGACATTTTTGCAACAGAATATGAAGATAAAAATGGAATACATAAATATGGTGTATTTGATGTAGAGCCGGGATTTGATACTGAAGGCAAAACTTTAGAAGAAATCATACAACATTCATCAATCAACATTGATAGAATGATGGATTACAGTTTTGTTGATGAAAATGGCATTTCAAGATTTGAGGATGGTGTTGAACTAAGATTACCACAATTCAATTACAGAATAAATCATTGTGCAACACTAAAACCATGTGGCGATATTACAAAACCGGAACCAACAAAGACTCCGGAGCCAACTCAACCAACTGAGCCAACAAAACCGACTGAGCCAACAAAACCGACTAAGCCAACTCAACCAACAGAGCCAACAAAGCCGACTGAGCCAACTCAACCGACTGAGCCAACAAAGCCGACTGAGCCAACTCAACCGACTGAGCCAACAAAGCCGACTGAGCCAACTCAACCGACTGAGCC
>CALUPH010000020.1 GCA_944322615.1 Candidatus Gastranaerophilales bacterium
TCCTTAGTTCAGTTGGTAGAACGTCGGTCTCCAAAACCGGATGTCGAGGGTTCGAGTCCTTCAGGGCGCGAATTATAAAAAAGGAAATAAATGGAAAAAATCGTAACATATTTTAAAGGCGTAAAAGCCGAATGGGGTAAGATAACCTGGCCCGAAAAGAAACAAGTAATTACAATGACAATAACAGTTTTGGTCATTGTTATAGCCTTCACAATTTATACATATGGGCTTGATTTGCTATTTAAATTTATTGTCCCTGGCTTGGGAGAATTTATTAAAAATCTCTTTAGAGTATAAAGTTTAAAATATATACGAGTGATACAAAGGATAGGAAATTACACGTAATGACAAACGATAAAAATGAAATTGTAGAACATTTATCAGATATGGAACTTGGACAAGACGGTATTGTTTCTAAAGAAGAAGTTCTTTCTCAAAAAGATGCTGAATTTAAAGAAACAGTAAAAGAAGCAAAAGCTCCACAAAAAAGATGGTACATAGTTCATACATACTCAGGTCATGAAAATAAGGTTAAAGTAAACCTTGAAAAACGTATTGAATATATGAATATGGGTGACAAAATTTTTAGAGTAGAAGTTCCCCAAAAAACAGTTACAAAAATGAAAGACGGCAAGAAAATGGATAGGGATGAAAAAATATTCCCGGGCTATGTTCTTGTTGAAATGATAATGGATGATGATTCTTGGTATGTTGTAAGACATACAGCAGGTGTTACAAAATTTGTAGGCTCAAGCAAAAAACCAATTCCTGCAAAAGATAGCGAAATTAAGAAAATTATTCATAAAACACAAAATCAGGTTACAAAGGTTGAACTTGATGTTAAAGCTGGTGATAAAGTCAGAATTATATCAGGTCCGTTCTCTGAATTTATTGGTGATATTACAGAAGTATATCCTGATAAGTCAAAACTTAGAGCAATGGTTTCAATCTTTGGTCGTGAAACGCCTGTTGAATTAGAATATAAACAAATTCAAAAAATATAATACATAAAAGAAAATAGTGGAAGGAACAGAAGTTCCGCTATTACCACGAAAGGAGAAACGAAATGGCAAAGAAAGTTGTAGGAAAAATTAAACTACAAATTCAAGCAGGAAAAGCTAATCCGTCACCACCAGTAGGTCCGGCATTAGGTCAACATGGTGTAAACATCATGGATTTCTGCAAACAGTTCAATGCAAGAACTGAATCACAAGCTGGATACATCATTCCGGTAGTAATTGATGTATATGAAGACAGATCGTTTTCATTTGTTACAAAATCACCACCAGCTGCAGTATTAATTAAAAAAGCAATCAATCTACCAAAAGGAAGCGCTGCTCCAAATAAAACAAAGGTTGGTCAAATAACAGTTGCTCAACTAGAAGAAATTGCAAAGATTAAAATGGAAGACCTTAATGCTACAACACTTGAAGCTGCTGTAGAAATGATAAAAGGTTCTTGCAGAGCAATGGGTGTTACCGTTGTAGAATAATTGCAACGTAGATTGTTTACTAAAAATGTGGAAGCTGAAATTGCGTTATGACCACAAAAGGAGAAAGAAATGTCTAAATTAACAAAAAAACAAAAGAAAATAGCAGAAATGATGGAAGGTTTTACCCAACCATGTGCTAATGCTATGGATGCTATAAAAAAATTACAAGAAGTAGCAAAAGAAACATGCAAATTCAATGAAACAGTTGAATGCCATATGGCTTTAGGTATTGATGTAAAACATGCTGATCAACAAGTACGTTCTACAACAGTATTACCGGCAGGACTTGGTAAAACTGTTAGAGTTTGTGTTATCGCAAAAGGTGTAAAAGCAACTGAAGCAAAAGAAGCAGGTGCTGATGAAGCCGGTGCAGAAGAAATCATTGATAAAATCGCAGGTGGCTGGTTTGAATTTGATACTTTGATTGCTACACCTGATTGTATGGGTATGTTAGGTAAATTAGGACGTGTTTTAGGTCCTAAAGGTTTAATGCCAAACCCAAAAACAGGTACTGTAACATTAGATGTTGCAAAAGCAGTTAAAGATGCTAAAGCCGGTAAAGTTGAATTCAGAGCTGATAAACAAGGTATGATTCACGTGCCAATCGGTAAAATTCAATTTACATCTGATGATTTAATGAAAAACTATATTACTTTAGCAGATGCAGTTTTAAGAGCTAAACCTTCTACTTCAAAAGGTATTTATTTAAAATCTGTATATCTTACAACAACAATGGGTCCAAGCATTAAATTGGACAGCAAAAATGTTGCTGCTGAAGTAAAGGAAAATGTACAATAGTACAGTTTATGATTTTAGAGTACGGTAGCGATACTGCCGTACTCTTTTTTAGTATCAGAGGGGGATAAATTAGTGTCACAAAATAGGCCTTTAAAAGAAAGAATTAAATTGAGTATTCTTATTAAACTCTTAAAGTTATTCTTTTTGATTGAAAAACATTTATTGAAAATAAAAAGTATTAATTATCCAAAAGAACAATTTCTTCTTTCAATGTGGCATTGTCATCAATGTTTGGTATATGGAATAAAAGACAAATCAAAATTTTATGCATTAATCAGTGCCTCAAATGATGGTGAAATAATTGCTAAAGCAGCTGAATGTTTAAATATTAAATCTGTAAGAGGCTCCACAAAACGTCGTGGTGTAGCTGCTTCTTTAGAATTGATAGACAAATTAAAAGATGGAAATTCTGCAGCAATAATGGTTGATGGTCCTAGGGGACCTAAGGGTAAAGTTAAAGATGGAATAATAAATATAGCTAAAATCTCAGGAGTTCCTATTATTCCAGTTGCTTGGAAATCAAAAGATAAGACTTTTTTTACTTTCAATACCTGGGATAAATTTCAGGTTCCTTTCGGACCTTGTAAAACAGTTGCTCTTTATGGGGATCCTATTCATGTTCCTGCTGATTTGGCCAAAGAAGATGTAAAAGTCTGGTGCGAAAAAATTGAAAATGAAATGTCGCGTTTAGAATCTGACTTAGAAAATAATTATGATAAATACTTAAAAATGTAATAATTTAATAATAAAAAAGAGGGGCTTTAAAGCCTCTCTTTTTTGAAAAATTTATTTAACTAAGAAATTCTTTGAAACATATAGCCTATACCGCGAGCAGTAAGGATAAGTTCCGGATTAGCCGGGTCTGTTTCAAGTTTTGAACGTAATCTGGAAATATGAACGTCAACTACACGTGTATCAATTCTATGATCCGGCGGATAAGACCAAACGTGTTGTAAAATTTCGTTTCTAGAATATGCTTGACCTGAATTATTAACTAATAGTTCAAGCAAGCTGAATTCCATACCTGTAAGTCTTATTCTTTCATTTTTTCTGAAAACTTGTCTTCTTGCTGTATCAATTCTTATATTACCTGTAGTAATAACATTCTTTGCAATTTTACTTGTTGGAGCAGCTACTTCTTTTGTATTTGTTCTTCTTAAAACAGCTTTAACTCTAGCTTCAAGTTCTTTCGGACTGAATGGTTTTATAACATAATCATCAGCTCCTAGTTCAAGACCTGTAATTCTTTCAGAAACATCACCTAAAGCTGTAAGAATAATAATAGGAACATCTGATGTTCTTCTTATTTCTCTTGTAACTCCATAACCATCGATTTTTGGCATCATAACATCTAAAACAATTAAATCAGGGTTATGTTTATTAAATGCAGCAATTGCTTCTTCACCGTCAGTTGCTGTTACAATATCGTATCCAATCATACTTAAACGAGCTTCTAAGATTCTTCTGATACTTGCTTCATCATCGGCTACAAGTATTTTTTGGTGCGAATCTTGTTCTGCTTGTAATTCACTATTCTCAGTCATTTCTTAGACCCCTTAACATTACAAAATATTACCTTTGTTTACATTATATTACAAAATATAAAAAAATCAAAATATTTCTTAAAAAAACATAAAAATATTTAATATATTTTTGTTAATTATTTATTTCTTTATATTTGATTTTTGTTTGATTTTATTTAATTATTTTACTATTGTTTAATTTGGAATTGAGGATTTTGTATGAAATGAAAGATTTTTTATCAAAATATAAAAATCAAAATGAGCTTTTCGCTTATTTATCTATTTCAATAGCTGTTTTGTTGTATGGAACAACTCTTACTGCAACAAAAATCTGTTTAAATTATTATTCAACTCCTCAATTAATGTCTTTTAGAATGTTAATTTCTGCATTATTCTTTTTACCGTTTATATATACCGTTTATAAAAATATTAAGATTGATGTAAAAGATTTAAAATTAATTTTTTTAATGATTCTCTGTGAACCGTGTTTATATTTTATTTTCGAGACTAATGCTTTAAAGTATACAACATCTGGTCAAGCTGGTATTGTCAGTTCACTTGAACCTGTTTTTCTTGTAATTGCAGCACGGATTATATTAAAAGAGAGGTTTGTTAAAATCGTTTATTTAGGACTGTTTATATCTATAATTGGTTCTGTTCTATTGAGCCTTTCTTCAGATGTTTCAGAATTAGCCCCAAATCCGCTATTAGGAAATTTTTTAGAACTTATAGCTATTATTCTTACTGATACTTGTGTAATTACAACAAAGTATCTTATGGATAAGTATCCGCCATTTTTCCTCGCAGGGTTATCTGTAATAGGCGGATTGTTGTTCTTTACTTTTTTGAATATATTTACGGGTGGAAATTTTAATATAGTTATGAATGCTAGTTTATTTCTTGTTATATATTTGGGATTACTTACTGTTATTGCATATGCTTTGTATAATTTTGCAATTTGTACTTTGCCTGCAAGTAAATTCTCTCCATTCTTATTTATGCTCCCTGTAGCTGCTGTATTTTTTGGTTGGTTCTTTTTAGGTGAAACATTTAATCTAAAACAGTTTTCTGCTTGTATATTGGTATTTTTAGGTATTTATATTTGTCAAATTAACACGAAGAAAAAGCTTGTTAAAACAGCAAAAAAATTGCCTTTTTATGAATACTTATTGACAATCGGCAAAAAATAATTTGTTCATGTTATAATCCAATAGACACTAGATTTTATTAAAGGGATGTAAATGAAAATAGGAATACCTAGAGCTTTATCATATTATGATTTTTTTCCTTTTTGGTATGGCTTTTTCTCTGATTTGGGAATAGAAATTGTTTTATCAGATCCAACTACAAAGCAGACTATGTCTGTTGGTTCATCATTGGTTGTACCTGAGACATGTTTACCGATTAAGGTTTATGTTGGACATATTTTGAATTTATTAGATAAAGGGATAGATAAAATTTTTGTACCGTCTATTCAATCTATCGCACCTAAAATCTATAATTGTTCTAAAATTAGAGGGCTTCCTGATTTAATTAGAAATGTTATTAAACGTGATTTTACAATTGTTGAAACAACTCTTGATAAGTCAGAAAAGAAACAAGGATTATATGAGTTTTTGGCTGATGCAGTTAAGCCTTTTGGTATTACTGATATGGATAGAATTAAAAAAGCCTCAAAAAATGCTTGGAAAGTTTATAATAATTTCCATGTTATGACAAGAAGCGGTGTTCCATATAAAAAAGCACTCAAATATGCAATTGAAAATAAAGTTGTTATTGCTGAAAATCAAAAAGCTTACCCTATTAATGTTGCTTTAATTGCTCATGGGTATAATCTTTATGATGAGCGTGTAAGTATGAAAATATTTGAAAAGTTAGAAAAGCTCGATGTTAAAGTATTTACAGCAAATCAGTTGACTATCGAACAAATGAAGAAGGGCCTTAATTCTATGAAGTCCAAATTATATTGGGCTAATGAATATGAAATTACCGGTGCTGCAGGCTATTATATTCAAGATAGAAAAATAGATGGTGTAATAACTATAAATGCTTTTGGTTGTGGTCCTGACTCTTTAATGCTTGAAAGAATGGCTAGATACGCAAGAAAAGCTAAAAAACCAATTCTTCACTTATCTATTGATGAACAAACCGGTGAAGCGGGTTTTGTTACTCGTATTGAGGCTTTCGTTGATATGTTGTATAGAAAAAAACGTTCCGGGATTTTGAATAAAATAAAAATCCAAGACAGAAAAGATAAATATACAGATGTTCAATGTAAGGATTTAATATAGTCATTAATTATATTATTTTTATTAAATAAAAAAGAAGAACGATTTAAATCGTTCTTCTTTTTTAACTAATCCCCAAAACTTATGCTTGCGGTTGATTCCACAAAGCATCTCTTAAAAATTTGCTTTTTTGTGATTCTGCAGACAAAGCTACGTTAACAGGAGTGAAGATAAATACTGAATCACCGATTTTTTGTTGGCTTCCTGATAATGCATGAGTTGCACCACATAAGAAATCAACTATTCTTAAAGCTTGTTCTTTATCTAATAAATGTAAGTTTAATACAACAGTTTTTCTATCTTTTAAGTGTTTTACAATAGAAATAGAATCTTCATATGAACGTGGTTCACAAACCATAACTTCATATCCTCTGTAATTTGGATGTGAAACTACTTTTAAGTTTTGTGATTTTTGTTCGTTTTGAGTATATGAAGGATTTAAAGCAAGATTATCTTGAACAGGATAGTCTTCTGCTCCATCCATCATCTCTTCGTAAATACTGTCTTCTCTGTTGTCAAATCCTGATGTTAAAAAATCAATGATTTTTTGAAATTTGTCTGCAACTGCCAATGTTCTTCCTCCTAAGTATTATTCAAATAGTATTCTTCCTAGTCTTATCATGGTCGCGCCTTCTTCCAGCGCAATTTTAAAGTCCCTGCTCATACCCATTGATATTTGTTTTAATTCTACTCCGAATTCAGATTGTAATACATCGTTTATTTGTTTGATATTGCCAAACAAATGATGTAATTCTTCATCTGTTGCATCTATCGGAGCCATATTCATTACACCACATACTTTAATAGCACCATACTTTATTATTTCTCTAAATGCTTCCTTTATTTCTTCCGGTAAAAAACCTGATTTCTGAACTTCTCTTGCATTATTAATCTGTAATAGAATGTTTTGCACAATGCCTTTTCTTTGCGCTTCTTCATTGATTTCTTTTGCAAGTTTTACAGAATCTACAGAATGTATTAAATCAAAATTACCTACTGCAAGTTTGACTTTATTTGTTTGTAAATGACCTATCAAATGAAAGTGGCTGTTCTTTCGGATTTCTTCAGGCAGTTTTTCTATTTTTTCTAAGGCATCTTTCACTCTGTTCTCACCAAAATTCCTAAACCCCATATCATAATATTTTATGATTTGGCTCTCATCAAAATACTTGGTTACTGCTATTATTGTTGGATTATAAGGTGCAATTTGTGCTTTGATTTTTTCATAATTTTCAAAAACTTTATCCATTAAGTTATGAAACCGTCTCTTTCTATTTTGAACAAATCAAACACTGTGTTTATTATAATCAAAGATTGTTAAGAATACAACAAATTGTTCACTAAACATATAGTTGAATATACTAAACACCTCAAAACCCATGTAACCATGGTTCTTGGCATGATTTCAACTGTCTTAACTTTTCTTAATATAGCTTTTTTTTCAGTGATATATTGATTTTTTTGTTAAATTTTTTTACAATTTTATGGTTATGAATGAAGATTCTAAAAAATATCTGCAAGCTTTTAAATTGTATATTGAAGTTGAAAGAAATTTCTCTAAGCATACTGTTACGGCTTATGGTTCAGATATTTTAAGTTTTTTAATTTGGTTAAATGACAGAAGTCTTAGTGAGGTTACATATTCAACAATAAGAGAGTATTTGTTGTATATACAGCAATTCAATTATTCTAAGACTACTACAGCCAGGAAAATTGCTTCTTTAAGAACTTTTTACAGATATCTTTACAGAGAAAGAATTGTTGATACAAACCCTGCAATTGGTGTACATTCGCCCAAAAGAGGAAAAAGTTTGCCTGAATTTTTAACAGAATCTGAAATGGAACAGGTTTTAAATAATATAAAGATGGATTCACCTGCAGGGTACAGAAACAGAACAATTCTTGAACTTTTGTATGCAACAGGAATGCGTGTTTCTGAATTAAGCAGTTTAAATTTTGAAAATTTAAATTTAGAAGAAAATGAAATAAAAGTTTTCGGAAAAGGTGCTAAGGAAAGAATAGTTTTGGTTTCTCAGCGTGCTAAGAATTTTTTGGAGACATATATTAAAACTGTGCGGTATTTGATATTTAAAAATGAAAATATAACGCCTCAGACTCCTGTTTTTATAAATAAGACAGGTTATAGGCTTCAACCTCAAAGTGTAAGATTAGCGATAAGGGATGTTGTGGATAAAATTGAATTGCCAAAGCATGTTACACCTCACGTTTTCAGACATAGTTTTGCAACAAAACTATTAGAAAATGGTGCTGATTTAAGGGTTGTTCAGGAACTTTTAGGACATAGTAGTATAAGCAATACTCAAATATATACGCATGTTTCTACTGAAAGATTAAAACAATCGTATAATATTGCACATCCAAGAGCAAATTAGTATATAATAATACTAAAGTTATTGAAAGAGGGACATATATGTATGATGTTATAACAATTGGCAGTGCAACATTGGATGCTTTTATTGAAACTGATGCTGCGAATATTGTATCTGTTTGTTCAACGGATAAGAAGAAGGATTTTATGGCATATCCATATGGTGCTAAAATTGAAATTGATAATTTCGAGTTTGAAACTGGTGGTGGGGCAATTAATACAGCTACTAATTTTTCAACTTTAGGATTAAAAACATCAACTATAGTTAAAGTTGGTGATGATATTCAAAGTGAGAAAATTAAACACGTTCTAAAGCGAGCAAATGTTGATTTATCAAATATTGTAAAAACCAAAAGATATCAAACCGGTTTTTCTATAATATTAACAAGCTTTCAAGGGGATAGAACCGTTTTAGCTCATAGAGGTGCAAATGCACATTTAGAAATGGAAGACATTAATTTTGATGCTATAAAACATTCTAAATGGTTGTATCTTGCTCCGTTAAACGGAAATTCGACTAAAATACTTGATAAACTTGCTGAGTTTGCTGAAGAAAATAATGTGAATTTAGCTATAAATGTTGGTACAAGTAGTATTAAGCAAGGAAAAGAAAATCTATATAACGTATTAAAAACTGCTGAGGTTGTTATCTTGAATAGAGATGAAGCTTCTATGCTTACAGGTATACAGGTTAGACCTGATACAAAACATGAAAAATATTCAGAAGATATAATTCATCCTGATATTATATCTATGTTAAAAGAAATAAATTCAGGAAAAGCTAAAATAACTATTATTACAGATGGTAAAAATGGGGCTTATGCATATGATGGCGTAAGATTTTATCAGTGTGGAGAGTTTCCTGCGAAAGTTGTTAGTACTCTTGGTTCAGGTGATGCGTTTTCATCTACATTTGTTTCTTCTTTCGAAAAAACAAATGGAAATGTAGAAAAATCTTTAATGTATGCATCAGTTGTTGCTGCATCTGTTGTTGAACACTTTGGGGCACAAAGCGGATTTTTGACTTTTGACAAAATAGAAAAAAGATTAGAAGAAAATCCTGAGTTTAAAGTTAATATTGTGAATGTATAAATAAGAGTGGCATATTGCCACTCTTATACTTTGTTTAACTTATTTCGCTTTATATTATGCTGCTATTTTAAGTTCTTCTTCTCTTAATTTGTCCTCATCTTCTGTTGCCATAGTTGATGTTTCTTCGTCTGCTGTTTCAGTTTCTGTATCTTCTACAGGTTGTCCTTTTGTTCCATCTTCAGCGATTTCTTCATTTACATCTTCTGTTTTTTCAAGTGATTCAAAGAAATTTTTTGCTTCTTCATCAGCTTCTTTCTTTGTAGCTTCGCTGATTCCGTTCATTTGTTCTTCAGATAGACCGATATTTGAAAATCCTTCTTGAATTTGTTCTTTTAATTCTTCTGATTTTTCTGTGTACATATTGAAGGAGTTTACGTGAGTTTGTAAATCTTCAGAGAATTGAGTTGAATCTAAACCGTTTGTTTCCGTTTCAGCTGTATCTGCAGAAATACCGTAATTTTCAGCTAACCAATCAACATCATCCAAAGTGTTATATCCGCTTATTGTTTGACCGTTTGCATTAACGTTGAATGTTCCTAACATTGTTTGGTCTGCAGTTCCATCTCCGTCGCTATCAGATGTTGTATCAACTGCGCTGTGTGAACCGCCTTCTTCATAAGATGATAAATCTATTGAGAAGTCTTCACCAAATTCTTCTGCTAAATCTACAACTTCTTGTGAACCATCAGCATTTGTTTTTACAGCTTTAATATTTCCTGCTTGTAATTCTGCAGCTGATACGATATTATCACCATCTGTATCTAATGCAGTCATTTCGCTCCATTGGCCGTCAGCACCTAAGAAATCACTTGTTGAATCAAATGCACCATCATCAACGATGAAATCATATTGTGCTTCATTTCCTTCTGCATCTTTTGCTGTAAATCCGATTGGGTCACAACATTTTGCTTCTTCTTCTGCTTTTTTTGCTTCTTCAAATTCTGTATTCTTTAATTCTATTTCTTCATCAATTAATTGTGTATCTGTAATTAATTTATTTAGTTCGCCTAAGCAGGTGTCAATTTCTCCAACTTCTTCACTAGCTGCTGTTAATGCGGCTACTGCATCTGCGATTCCAGGTGTGTTTGGCATTGCACCTTTGATGTTTTCTTGAAGTTCATCTCTTGTCATACCTTCTCCGCCTTCTTTGTTAGCGTTGATGTATGCTTGGATATTTTCATCTAATACTGCTTGTGTTTCTTCTTCATGTTCTTTTACTGCTGAATCTTGAGCTTTAGCTGCTTCCATAATATGTTCTTCAGCTGATTTTGCTAAACTTTCGATTTCATCTTCAATTTTTTCCATCTTTTCGATGTTTTCTTCTTTTTTAGCTTCAAGCTCTGCTATTTCTTCTTGAATTTTTGCTGATTCTGTGCCTGTTGCACTACCGGTTGCTGATGTTCCTTGTGCTCCTTGAGCTCCTGCAATTGCTTGTATATCTTCTGGAGCTTCTGTTCCATTTGTTTGATCTTGTTTATATGCTGCTTCTGCTTCTGCATAATCAGCTTCAATATCTTCTAAACTTTTTGCACTTTCTGTATTATTTCCAGATGAAAAACTTACTGGATCAGTGTTTGTTTCTGCTGTTTTTTTCGTGTCTAATCCTTCAGTTTGTGATGCAAGAAGCTTTTTCAAAGAAATATCATCATAACTGTTTCCAATTCCGATTGTCATTCTTTTTCTCCCGTGTTTATTTTCCCCTTAATCATGTAAAAAAAAATTGGGAGTTTAAAATTGATATTGCTCGGATTCCTTTTTTATATGTTTACTTGAAATCTACTAAATATCTTAGTTATAACGATTTACAAAACTTAATATTGTTGTTGAAAATTTGTTTATTTATTTCATCAAAGTTATGTATTATTTGATTTACATATGGAATTGATTTGTATAGAGAATCACTTTCTATTGAAGCTATTGCAATAATCATTCCTATGCCTGCTTTATTTGCAGAATTTATTCCCGATATTGCATCTTCTACAACAATACATTCATTAGGTTCTAAATTTAAATTTTTTGCTGCGATTTTGTATATGTCAGGTGCCGGTTTACCTGGGATTTTTCCATTTGAGTATACTATTTTATCTATATCAAACCATTTTGCTAAATTAAATTCTTTTATATAAAAATCAACATTATCCCATTCTGACATAGTTGCTATGGTTCTTGGAATATTATTTTCTTTTAGAAAATCAAGAAAGTTTTCAGCCCCTGGGGCTAATACCATATTTTTTCTGTCTTTCCTGCACATATCGCGATACATTGATTCTTTTTCTTTTGCTAATTTTATTACCAAATCAGGTGTTGGTTTTTTACCTATTGCATATTCAATTATATCGGCATTAGTTCTTCCAAACATTTTTTCTCTCATTTCATCATCTGAAAATTCGTAGCCTCTTAATTTTTTTGAATATAGTCTCCACGCTTCATAATGCATATGTGAATCAAAAAATAATGTACCGTTAAAGTCGAAAATAATACCCTTCATAATATACCTCTTTATATTTATCCTAACATAAAAAGGAACGATAATTTTATCGTTCCTTTTTATGTTTCTTACAATATTATTATAATTAATTTTTATCGAACATTTGTTTTATTCCATCAACTGAACTTAGAATACCGGTTGCTTCGTATGGCATATAAACAACTTTATTATCGCTTCCGGAAGTTATATTGCTTAAGGTTTCAAGATATTTCATAGCAATCAAATATTGATCCGGTTTTCCTTTATCAGCTAGAGCATTTACTATTCTGCTAATTGCTTCTTTTTCTGCATCTGCTTCAATTATACGAGCTTGCGCAACACCTTCTGCTCTTAGTATTTCTGCTTGTTTTTCACCTTCTGCTTTATTTATTGCTGCCATTTTTTCACCTTCTGCGGTTAAAATTGCAGATTTTTTTATACCTTCAGCTTCCAAAATTGTTGCACGTCTATCTTGTTCTGCTTTCTTTTCTTTTTCCATTGCTTGTTGGATTGATGCAGGTGGAACGATATCTTGAAGTTCTACACGATTTACTTTTACGCCCCATTTATCAGTTGCTTTATCAAGAATTTCTCTTAATTTGTCATTGATAATATCACGTGATACTAAAGTTTCATCTAATGCTAATTGACCAACTAAATTTCTTAAGTTTGTTTGAGTTAATTTTTCAATAGCTTCTGGAAGATTTTCTATTGAATATAGTGCTTTTTGTGCATCTATAATTTGAAAATACAAAAGAGCGTTAATACTTATTGTAACGTTATCTTTCGTGATTACATTTTGTCTTGGAAAATCATATACTGTTTCTCTTAAATCAATTCTTGGAGAATAAGTTATTGTTGAGTATGTTCTTCCATCAAGCGTTTTTTGTTTTTCAATCTTTAACATTGGTCTTGGAGAATCAAAAAATGGTACAATCCAATGCAAGCCTGGTGCTAATGTTTTTGAATATTGTCCAAGTCTTTGTATAATTACTGCTTCTTGTTGTTGTACTATTATGCATCCTTTTAATACGAAAATTAAGGCTAGACATAATAAACCTAATACTAAAAATCCCATTTTTTTCTCCTTTATATTTTTTCTACATATAATATAAGACTATCATTTCCTATTATTTTGACATCGCATCCGGTTGGAATTTCTTCACAGCCTTCTTTTATTCTTGCTTCCCATCTCTCGTCATAAATACTTACTGCACCTTGAGTTGTATTTATTGGCTCTATACTTTTTACAATTTTTCCGATATATTGCGCATCAAAATCAGCATTTTTTTCTTTCTTTAATAGTTTTGTAAGTAGTGGTTTTATAAAAATTAATGAAAATACAGAAATGGCTGCAAATATAATTAATGTTGTGTACAAATCACCCCAAAAGATTGAAATAATTGCTGTTATTATTCCGCCAAAGGCAAAGTTTATACAAAATAGACTAGGTGCAAATATTTCAATTATTATTGCAATAATCGATAAAATAACGTAAAACATCCATAATTCAATCATAAAAAACCTTTCTTAATGGCTAAATCTTAATACACTAAGTATATATTTTTTTTTACTTTTAGTCAAAAAAAGAGAAGGCTTTTGCCTTTCTCTTTTTTTATTGTGAATGTTCTATTCTGAAATATTTTGGCTTTCTTGCTCCAAATTTGTATTTTCTGTTTGGTTTAATTGTGAATTTATAGTTTGTTCTTTTAGTTGATTTAATAAATTTTGTTTTGTATTTTCTGTTTTTTCTTTTAGAATTTGTTTAGTTTCTTCTTTATTTCCGAATAGACTTTTAAGTTTGTTGGCTGTTTCTTTTGTTTTATTTATCGATTCTTTTGTCTCTTCCGAAACTGATTTATCTAAAGTATCTTTTATTGCTTGTTTTGTTTGTTCTTTTACTTGTGTTTTTATTTCTTCTTTATCAATATTTGTTATATCTACAGGCAGTGTATTTTGAGGTATTGTATTTAAATAAGACTTTGCATTTTCAATTTCAGATTGAAGAGCCAGCCATTTAAATGATTTAATAAGAGTCAATGGTTTTGCTACATCACCTCTTACCACAACTTGAAATTTTGTTGAATTAGTTTCTGATATATCTTTTCCTAAATTTGGAATTTGGGCGATTTCATCTTCTGTTACTTCTTCACAAAATAGTGCAAACATTTTTCCTAATACAATGCTCATACCCGGAGTTGCTTTTACAAGATTTACGGGGTTTAGCATTGAAAGCGGTCCCATTGAATCTGAAACTTGAGAGCCTAAACGTCCTCTTAACTTAATATCTATAGTATTTTTTAATAAGTCAAAATCACCAAATATATATGTCCCCATAACATCTCCTGTTGATGTAATCGGATTTATTTCTGCTATTCCGTTATTAAATCTTAATTCACCTTTAAGAGTGTTGTAATGGCTTGTGTCAAAAGATAATAGAGAATTTATAACAGTTCCGATTGTAGATTGGAAGAAAGCTGTTTCTCTGATATTTTCAGCCATAATTAGGTTCTCTATTTTACCAAATGGTCCAAGAGTCCCATCTTTCATTGTGAAGTTCAAAGTACCTTTTAAAGTTTTCATTTGTTCTTCGTATGTGATTCCTTTTAATGAAATGTCTGTGTTGAAATCCATTTTCCCTGTTAAAGTGTCTTTCATTGCTGCTGCATCAAGTAATGTTTTTTCAACATCTAAATCATTTCCTTTTAATATGGCTTTTATTTCATTTGTTAGTATGTTTGTTGATACATCGCCTCTTATTTTTCCTTTAAATCCCGATGTTATTAAATTGTTTATATATAATATATTTTTATCAAATGAAATCTTACCTGTTGTTTCATTTAAAATAATGTTACCTGTTTTTATTTCTTTTATATCAATATTTCCATCTTTTATAATAACCGGAATATCTGCTTGTTTAATATTTTGAGTATTGTTCCCTGAAGCAGAAGCCGGCATATATTTAATAGCAGCATTTGATACTTCTATTAATTTATCTGCATCTGTTAGGTTTGATATTAAATTTAAATTCTTAATTGTGAAATATTTTGACGGATTTAAATCTGCATTCATCAAAATGTTATAATCTGAGCCATTTGCGATTAAGTTCTTTATATTTATATCCAGATTTTTACTTTCGAATTTTGCAATTGCTTTATCCATTGTGATCATAAGTTCAGGTATGGATAAATTCCAAACATTTAATTCTCCTCTTATTCTTGGGGCTAATAAATCTCCAAAGATAAGCAAGTGCCCGTCTGCCATCAGTTGTGAAGAAGGAAAAGCACATACTGTCATATTAAGGCTATTTGGTATTTTAATTTTTATAAGGTTTATGTTTGGATTTTGAGTATTTAGTTTTGTTATTGTTCCATCTATATCTACAATTTCTTCATATTTTGTTATTGTCTTTTCAGGATTTTCAGAATCTTGTTCTATTGTTTTTATAAAGAATCCTGTGTCTTTTATTTTTAACCTGTCTCCTTTAAAGTCAATAACTGTTTTAAATATAGTATTTTTATCCAGAACATTTTTTATATCTATTGGAGTAATATAGTTATTTGCATTCGCTTCTAATGAGGCTGTTAATGTTTGTTTCTTTTTATCACCGTTTAAGTTTATATTTATAGGGATAATTCCTTTTTCTTTTATGAAGATTGCCATATCTGGTCCTAGGAATTGCTTAAGGTCTTTAGTTCTGATATTGCCGTTTACATTAAAATTGAATATCGGATTTTTTATATAGTCTTTGATTTCACCATCTAAATTAATATCTGTAGAATTATTTATTTTTATTATTGATGGATTTATTTTTAAATCTTTTTCTCCGATGTTAAGCGAGAATTTTTCACAATCAATACTTGCGCCGTTAATTTTTAACTTAAAATCAGAGTTGTTTATATTACCTGTAAATGTTTTAAAATCACTTGTAAAATCTGCAACTAATAAATTATTTAGGTAGTCTATTTTATTAACTTTATCTGTTAATGACAAATTCTTAAGTGATAACTTGATATTTCCGTTTGCATTTTTTAATTCACCTTTTATATTTGCAATTAGGTTTATATTTCCTGAGTTTACATTGTAGGTGTTATTAATTTCTGCCGGTAAAAACATAGAAACTACTTTAGCTAATGGCATTTGTTCCATTAAAATAGAAATATCAGCATATGATTTTTCATTGATACTTCCATCGATTTTAAATATTGTTTCAGCAATTTCTAAAGAAGTATCTATAAATTTAAGAATACTGTTATCTAAAGAAATTATAGAATTTATTTTTGCTAACTGCAGATTTTTATCTTTATTTCTTATTATGCAGTTTTTTATTTTAATGTTTCCGTTTGAATTTAGCTTTTTAAAATCAGTCTTAATATAAGTATCAGCTGTAAAAATACCTTCCCCTATTATTGGATTGAGTTCATGTTTTAGGTGAAGGGAATCTAAAGTTGCTTTTATTAAATTTATAACATTATTTATATGTATTTCATTTGAAGTGATTTTTATATCTGTTGCAGGCTTTGCACCATAATTTAACATTCCGAGAACGGATATTTTTTCTTCATTTGTTATATATAAATCTGTATCCAAATTAACTTTTGTACCTTTTGAAGTAAAATGGATTTTACTTTCAGGAAGTTTTAAACCGGCTAAGTTGATTGTAAAATTATCAATATTAAAATAACCGTTTGATATAATTTGTTTATTTTTGTTTCTGATTTTAATTTTTGAATCAATGTTAGCTTTTAAATCGTATGCTTTGTACATTGCAACTGGGTTTATAAAAGGAATTTCAACTCTTTGAGCTTTATCGTCTTCTTCATCCAGTTTGCTTTGTTTTGGAATTATTGTATCTATATCTATGTTTGCATTTATATTTTTTGTTTCGTTAATAAATAGTTCCGCATTCGTTTTTAATAGTATGCTTTCTCCGTTTCTATAACCTAAAACAAGCTCATTACCATTTAATTTTAGTGTGTCAGATGTTTTTAAATCATTAATTTTTGCACAATAGTTTATTAGTTTAAAAGCAGGAATTTGTACTTTTATCAAAGCAGGGTCTATTATTGGTTTTTGTGTGGTTTGTAAATTTTCTTCTATCTTTTCTTCTTTATTATTTAAAATCACTTCATAGGCTTGAACAGCTTTAAATGCTTTTCCATCTACTATATCAATATTTAATATTGGATTTATTATTTCAGCTTTAGAAACTTTAACAGTCAAGAATAATAAATGCGGAAGAGAAATCCTTCCTGTAAAAGAGTCGGCTTTTAAAAGATTAGAATCATCCGGAAGATTTAAGGAAATATTATTTGCAGTAATGCCTGCAGATAATAGTGGTGTTACCGAAATTTTAGGATTATCAAAGTCTATATTAAGATTAGCTTGTTCTTTCACTATTTTTTGTATTTCAGGTTTGAATTTATTTAAATCCACAGCATTTGGAAGTATAAACAGAAAACTCAAATATAAAAGTACAACAATTGAAGCTATTGAAACTCCAAGAACTTTGAAAAATTTTTTCATATCAAACCCTTTTCTAACCATAAACTTTGTATTTTGTTAAATTATAATTCAAAGAGTAAATGAAAAATATTAAACTTTAATTTATGTAAAGGGATAGTCTTTAGATAATGATAAAAATATAATAAGCAAGTATTTTATTTCTATATTTTTTTATTGTTCGTTTCTAATAATTTTTTATAATATTTAATTTTGTTTGTATTCTCTTTTTCACTGTAATATTCAATTAGAACTTCATATATCCATTCCATAATTTGCGGTTCAGATAATGTTTGAGTTGTTTCAATTTCTTTTATCGTATATTCACGTAATGCTTCATTATTACTTATTCCACTTATATAATATAGATTTAACAAACAAATTACTGCATTATAAAAATTTTTATGTATATCATTTTTTTTCATATATTCATATGTGAACTTGTATAATGCAACTGCATTGCTGAAATTGCCTAAATTCTTTTCTGTGTTTGCTTTATATAAATATAAAGAACTTAGAATTTTTTTATCATTATCATTTAATTCTTGTTTGTTTTTATAATAATTAATTGCTATTTTTGTATATTTCTGTTTATCTGTATAATCTTTTGCATTGAATGCTTTTTCTAGCATATCATATGCATTTTTGTCTTGTGTTATTAATTTTTGTCCGTGGCCAAATGTTATAGTTGCATAATATTTGGTATTGCTTTTAGCTTTATAATATTCACTTTTTTTAATATCACCTTTTTCTTTGTAATAATCACTTAGAAGAGTATATAGATAAGGATATTTGTCTGCATAACTAAGTTGTGATTTTTCAAGAGTAAAAATATATTCATCATAATATTTTGTGTTATTTGTCTTTTTAGCTAAGCTAATAATCTTAAATATGCAAAATAATGCCATATCAGAGTCTGTATTTAAATTATGGTGTTCCAAATTCTTGTATGCTTTATTGTAATTTAGAAAAGCTGTTTTAATCTCATTATTTTCAACAGCTGTATCCCCAATCAAGGCATATATTGCCGATTTCATCATAATTTCATCTTTAGATTGATTTTCTTTTTTATCAAGATATGATATTACTTTTCTATATTCTTGGACTATTTTATCAAAATCTTTTTCACTGAAAGCTATTTCTAAGTGTTTAATAACTACAGGATCAGTTGGGTTAAAATTAATTTGAACATATTCTGTTTTATCAGGTGAACCAATTAGTGCGGTTGAATTTTTTTCAATCGCCTCAGCAGTTTGAGAAAAGACTGAATTTGCAAAAAATATTGATAATAAAAAAATTAAAAAGTAAAAAAATACTTTATTTTTCATAATGTAAACTCCTTGTATAATTACTAAAGTATAACATTTTCGCAATATCTTGTCTATAAAGGTATTTGAGGTGAATTTGTTGTAATTATTTTAAATTTTACTTTTTTTTTGTTTGTATTACCATGGATATTGAATTGTGAATCCGATAGGTTATGTCGCATAAGGTGATGATAACTTAGTCTTATAAAGATGGGAATGCAATTCATAGGTTACAAGAAAAAAGGAGAAAGAACGATGCCGGTAGCATCAATGATTGAATTACTTGACGCAGGTGTACATTTTGGTCACCAAACTCAAAGATGGAACCCAAAAATGAAACCATATATATATGGTGCAAGAAATGGAATTTATGTATTAGATTTAAGAAAAACTTCTGAAAAATTAGACGAAGCATATGCTGTAGTTAGAGATGCAGCTGCAAAAGGTCAAAATGTTGTTTTTGTTGGTACAAAAAAACAAGCAGTTGACGTAGTTGCTGAAGAAGCTACAAGAGCTGGTGCATATTATGTAAACAGAAGATGGTTAGGCGGAATGTTAACTAACTTTGAAACAATCAGAGGCAGAGTTAACAAATTAAGAGAAATTGAAGAATTCTCAAATTCAGGTCAAATTGATAAATTGCCTAAAAAAGAAGTTGCTCAAATGATGAGAAAACTTGCTAAATTAACTAAGACTTTAGGCGGTATCAAAGAAATGAGAGGTATGCCTGATTTATTAGTTGTTATAGATCAAAAGAAAGAAGCAATTGCAATTGCAGAAGCTAATAAATTAAATATTCCTGTTATTTGTTTAGCTGATACAAATGCTGATCCGGATGGTATTGATTATATTGTTCCTGGTAATGATGATGCTATCAGATCAATCAAATTAGTTTGTTCAAAACTTGCAGATGCTGTTCTTGAAGGAAAACAATTAAGAGAAAATAAAGCTAACCAAATGTCTAAAATTCAGTCTATTAAAGCTGAAGATGCTGGTGTATCTGAAGAAGTAAAGGCTGAAGTTGAAGCAGAAGAAACTCAAACTGAAGAATAAAATTTTTGAGATACTTCTGATTTCAGAAGTATCTCAATTTTTTCAATAAAAAATGTTTTGGTAAATTTTAAATTTTGAAAGGATAATGATTATGACAGTAACAGCTGCAATGGTTAAAGAACTTAGAGAGAAGACAGGCGCTGGCTTTATGGATTCAAAAAAAGCTCTTGAACAATGTGACGGCGATATGGAAAAAGCTATGGAGTTCCTAAGACAAAAAGGTATTGCATCAGCTGAGAAAAAACAAAATAGAATAGCTGCTGAAGGTTTAGTTGCTACTTATATTGAAAATGGTGTTGGTGCTATTGTTGAAGTTAACTGTGAAACTGATTTCGTAGCTAAAAATGAAGACTTCAAAACATTTGTTAATGGTTTGGCAAAGCATATAGTAGCTACAAAACCAAAAGATATGGATGCTTTAAATGCTTCTGTATGTGCTTCTTGCAATATGACAATTGAAGATGCTGTAAAAGATAAAATTGCTACAATTGGTGAAAAAATAAGCATAAGAAGATTTGAAATTCTTGAAGGTAATTTAGCAACATATGTTCACAATGGTAAGATAGGTGTTTTACTATCTGCAAGTGCTCAAGATGAAGTTCTTTTAAAAGATGTTGCTTTACACATTGCTTCTTCTGCTCCTGAATTCGTTTCAAGAAAAGAAATTCCACAATCTGTTATAGATGAAGAAACAAGAATTGAAATGGGTAAAGAAGATTTAGCTAATAAACCTGAAAACATTAGAGCAAAAATTGTTGAAGGTCGTGTAAACAAACTTATGTCACAAAAATGTTTAGTAGAACAACCTTTTGTTAAAAATCCTGATTTAACAATTGAAGCTTTATTAGCTGGAAAATTAGAAATTAAAGCTTTTGTTCGTTGGACATTAGGTGAAGGTCTTGAAAAAAGACAAGATAACTTTGCTGAAGAAGTTATGAATCAAATGGCTAAATAGTTTTTAAACACTTAATTATTAAAAAGAGAGGTGGTTACCTCTCTTTTTTGTATGTATATTATTCTTAATATTTATTCCCAATATTGTGGATAATATTGTTCTAATAATTGTATATACGAAAAATCTTCAAAAATTAGATTATATTGTTTCTCAGCCTGGTTTTTTGCGTATTTAATAAGTTTTATAAGATGTTTTAGTATTTCTTCATTAAATTTCTCTTGTAGTATATATAGGTCTCTTAATTCAATATCAAAAATAACTTTTTTGATTCCGATTTCTTTTGATTTTATTAAAAAAAGATCTATGTGTTTTTCTGTATCATTTATGCCTCTGCATATTAAAAACTTTGTCTTTACTTGTAATTTATTTTTTTTTTGAGCTTTAACATAAAGAGAAATATTCCCCCATAATCGGTCATACGTATCGGCTTGTTTTATCTTTATAAAAGTTTCTCTATCTCCGGCATCTGGCGAAATAATTACTTCACATTGGTCTAAACTCAATGCTTCTTCAAGTTCTTTACTATATCTTAGTCCAGATGAATATATCTTATAGCGTTTGAAGCCATTATCTAAAAGAAATCTAAATATTTTATCAAATTCTTCATGTAAAGTAAATTCTCCACCTCCAAATTCCATAAGTGCATTTGGGGCTATTTTTTTACTTTTTACCATTTTTTTTAAATCTTCAAAAAATAATCTATCTGGATTTATATTGTCTACATTATCAAGACAATATATACATTTAGCATTACATTTTTTACTTAGTCTAAAATGTAAGTGATAAAGTTTATCACATTTTCCTTTCCATTCTTTTTTCTTAAGTTCTTTACAACCTATACATCCTGGATGTATTATCCCCTTTTTTAGGTTGTTTATAATCTTTTTTTTGACTTTAAGAAAATTTTTATAATCAAATCCTTTTTCTTCCCAGTAAAAAACAGGTCTGTATTTGGAATTTACATGACCATACATTGAACAAATGCTATACCAGTCACGGTGAAGAACAACATTTTCTTCCAAATCGTTACAGCAATAATAGCTTTTATCTTTATTATTTGAAAAAAACATACCATATATGTTATATTAGCTTAATTCTTTTGTCAAACAACATATAATAAGTTTATGCTATTATAGCTTTATGAGTATTTATATAATTAATGTTTTTTTATGTTTGTTAGTTGTTTTATTAGTTTTTATTATTTTAATAATAAAAACTAATTATAATAAAGTAACACATGATATAAATAAAATTTCTATTGCGATAAAACGAATTAGATATGGAGATATAAATATCAGACTTCAAAATCTTTATAATCAAGAGTTGGAAAGTTTTATAAATAGGTTGTTTGAAACGATTTATGACAGAGAAATGATGATAAAAGAGTATCAAGCAACGCTATCAAAAAAAAATCTTTCTTTGGAAGAAATAATAAAGAAAGAAAAACAATTACAGCTTTTTAAAGAAGAATTTGCTGCAACTTTGACTCATGATATGAAAGTTCCTGTTATTGCTGAGCTTAATTCTTTGAATTATTTGATTGATGGACGTTTTGGAACATTAAATAATAAACAGCTTGAAATATTAAAGCTTATGAAAGCTTCAAATCAAGAGTTAAAAGAATTAATAGAAAATATGCTAGAAACATATAGGTTAGAACAGAAAAAAATAAAATTAGAAAAGTCTAAAAATTATCTTAATCCGTTTATTAATTCTATTGTTGAGGAAATGGGGCAAATCGCTATTGAAACTGATCATAAGATTTCTGTGGATATTTCTCAAACTGAAAATATTGAATTAGAATTTGATGTTTTTCAACTAAAAAGGGTTATAAAAAATCTAATACAGAATGCTTTATCGTTTAGTCCTAATTCTTCCGAAATTATTATTCGTTCAGAATTATATAATGAAAAAATAAAGTTGCTGTTTACAAATAAAGGTAGTGGTATATCTGCTGATGATTTGGATTTAATATTTCAAAAATACTATTGCGGGCATTCTAAATTCAGAAAGGCAGGAACAGGTTTAGGTTTATATTTGTCGCAGCAAATAGTTCTTGCACACAATGGAAAAATTGAAGTTGATTCTTCAAAAGAAGAAGAAACTACTTTTATTTTAACTTTGCCATTTTAATTTATATATTACCTGTAGAACTATTTCTATCGTCTTCAAATAATTTTATATCAACGTGTTCTTCTGTTTGTTGCATTGAAGCGTATCTGTAGCCTGATGTATTTGTGTCAATTTCAATATTAACATCGGCGTCTATCATTTCTACTTCTTGATTTGGAAATTCTTTGATTTTTCCATCTGATAATTTTACAGAAACTTTGTTTGTTAGTACATTTAATGCACAAACTCGTCCAACACCGTCTTGAGTCATAACTCCTGAACCAATAGGAACCATTTCCTTTGCTGTTTCCATATAGTTCTTATACTCATAATTAAGACAGCATAAAAGCCTTCCGCAAGTTCCTGAAATTTTGCTTGGAGTTATCGGCATACTTTGATCGTGTGCCAATTTTATATTTATTGAATCAAATTGTCTTTTAAAAGTACAGCAACAAAATGGCCTTCCGCAAAGACCGTTGCCGCAGCATAATGATGTTTCGTCTCTAACACCTATATGTTTTAAGTCTATTCTTACTCTTTTAAATACTTTTGTTAAATCTTTCAGAAGATTCCTAAAATCAACCCTTTCAGGTGCAGTATAGTAAAATGTTACTTTTCTTCTGTCAAATGTATATTTGCATTGTATTAAATTCATTTGGAGATTATGCTGTTTTATTAGTTCAAGGCAGTCTTTGTATCCGGTTTCTTCCATTTTAAGAATTTCTTCGTGTACTTTTTTATCTTCTTCAGTCATTACACGAACTAAAGGAATTGAAGGTATTTTTTTTCTTTTTAGTATACTTTCAACTTGAGGAGGAACAACATATGCGGTTGTAACTTCTTCTCCTTTTTCTGTTAAGACTATTACCATATCTCCGTGTCTAACAATGGTACCTTCCGGTACTTCAAGCGGATATTGTTTATTTTTTATAAGTTTTACAGCAATCATATGAATATTCTAGCATAAATTTTGTATATTGTTTATTTAATTTAGGCAATTTTTTATTGTATAAATACTTTATATATAAGTAAGGTGGTTAGTATTATATTGTGGGGAAAGTTTGTATGAATCCGAAATTGGTTAAATTTGCAGTTGAACTTCAAAATTGTGAAAAAGTTGAAAAAACAAAAAAAGATATTAATTTCAGAAATGGCGGAAATAAATTATTTGATATTTTTAGGCTTGCAAAAGTAACTGTGCCAATTGATAGGAACTAGATATTTTATAGTGTAAAATATTTGCAAAAAGCTTTTGCATTATATCTTAGTCTTTTTGTTTGTAGCTCATCTGTTAATTTTCTTAAGTTTTCAAGAGCTATTCTTCTTTCTGCATCAACTACTGTCATTGCTTCAAGTGTTTTATTTGAATTTTTAAATAAATAGTTAAGTTCCATTGAATCTTTATTTAAAATTCTTTTTATGTCGTATCTGTTTTTATTTTTGGCAGTTAACCCGCAAAAACCTTTTACCATTTTTATAAATCCAAATGTCTCAACTATTTTAATTATATCAAGCTAAAATTTAAAAACTTTGTATTATTAAGAAATATAATATTCTTTAGTATTTCTTTTATTAAAAATGGTAGATTTTAATTTAAAAACCAAAAGGAGGAACAAAAGTTCCTCCAAAAAACGAATACGAAAAAAGGATAAAAATATAAAATTTTAGAATTATAAATAA
>CALUPH010000021.1 GCA_944322615.1 Candidatus Gastranaerophilales bacterium
AATCTAATCACGATTTACCAAATATTGAAAATTATATTTACACAAATTTTATAAAATAAGATATGATGCATTAAGTCCGTAGGTTGGGTTTCAACCAAACAACTTTTATATCTTTATCACTTTCGTCACTCATATATTTTTACTCCAATGTTCTCATTATCATTTTATGTTGCTTGTTTTAATTCTCTGCCTTTTTATGTTTTGTTAAACCCCAATCTACATACTATTTATATGAACATTTAGTGTTAATTAAATTGTTAATATTTTCACTAGAATATATATTTTGAATACTATAATATTTGTTAAATAAGTCTTTATTTTCACAAAAGGTATCAGGGGATAATTCATATTCCATTTTAATTATTTCTTTCGAATAGTTATAAATAAACGCAGGATATAAAGCATCATATTTCTTTAAATTACGTTTCTCAGCAAACTTTTCAATATTATATGAATGTAGCAATGTTTTTTCTTGATCAACTATAGTATCAAATCTATTAAAAATTTCTTTCAATTTTTTTAAATTCTCATATGTTGATGGAATATAAGATAAATTTCCATATTCATATAAAGATTCAGCAAGCTCAAGATAAAAAGTTATCCTGTTTAAAATAATTTCTTCTTGTATATTATAACGACCATAAGCATAATTAGACAAAAATTGTTTTGTAGTTATATTACGATTTTCATAATCGGACAAAATATTTTCTATAGTTAATAAATATTTTTCTTTATACTTTGTATAGGATTTTGAACCATTATTATCATAAGAAGCAGTTAATTCTACAAAATCTTTGTGAATATTATAAAATACCCCAATATTATTATATACATTAGACTTACCAGTTTTAACAATATGTTTATATTGCTTAAATAATATATATCTAAGCCCGTATGCAATTTGTGTTTTTCCTAATCTACAACTATTAAAATTATTTAAGATTCTATAAGTCATATCATAATTAGCAACTTGGAAATTAAATCTGTTAATTGGTAGTGTAAAAATATGATTTATATAAATAACAGGATTTATTATAAATACATAAATGACTATAAAGAGTACAACATATTGAATAATTTTATCAATAATTATTTTGATTTTATGGCATCTATTACAACTACCTGTTTCTTTTTCCAGATTTTTATCTTCATTACTCATTATTATTAATCCTTAATACATATAAACAAAAACAACTGACATAGATTGCCCACATCAGCATAAACATTTTTTATGTACATATATCGTATTTTTCAAACTATCCTACTCTTTTAAAAATAATTATTAAAAATTAAGAAACTCAGACAAAGTAAGGTTAAAAGCTTTCGCAATTTTATATAATTTGGAAAAAGTTATATCATTTTTTGCAGTTTCAATATTCCCTAAAGTTGAACGAGCAATTTGTGCTATATCTGCCAAATCATCTTGCGTGTAATTATTCAATTTTCTTAATTCTTTTATTCTAATTGCTAATTTTTCTAATAACACCTTGTCCATAATAAAATTGTCCGCTATAATGACAAAGTTAACAAACTGTACTACGGACAAAGAATTATGTTTAATAAAAAAATACTTATAGATTTAGATGGTGTTCTAAATGAGTATGGAAAAGAAAAATTTAATGAAAATTTTATTCCTGAAATTAAAGTTGGTGCTTATGAATTTTTAGAAATTTTATCTCAAAAAGCAGAACTTTATCTTTTTACGTCAAGGAATTTGATGCTTGCAACCAAATGGCTAATTAGTAATAATTTGGATAAATTTTTTAAAGATGTTACTAATGTAAAATTACCGTCATATCTTTATATCGATGATAGAACTATTTGTTTTAAGGGTGATTATCGTAAAACTCTTGATGAAATTGAGCACTTCAAAGTGTATTGGAAATAGACCTTTATAATGAACCCATTTTATTTTATATAAATTCCAATAAAAAAAGAGAGGTTTTCGCCTCTCTCTTTTTATTTATAAGTTATTATTATTCAACTTCAATAGCGTTTACCGGGCAGCAATCAGCAGCTTCTTTTACGCAATCTTCGTTTCCTGCAATAGAGCCTTCATTTACAACTGCTTTATCTTCTACTGAAAATACTGCATCACATACTGATTCGCATGCGCCACAAGCTATACAACTGTCATTAACTGTAACTTTCATTATTTTCTCCTTTTTGTTTAACTGTGTTATTTTTTCTATAACATTTCAATTATATCATTAAAATTAAATTTTAAAATAGGAATTTTTATTTATTTAAATTAAGCATTCTATCTATACTTAATCTTGCTTTTTCGATTATATTTTTATCTAATGTTATTTCATTTGTTTCATTTAATAATGTGTCGTAGATTTTTTCTAAAGTATTATATTTCATACTGTGACATATTATATTTTCATTAATTAGAATAAATTCTTTACCCCAGTTGTTTAATTTGCTGTCTCTGTTTAATCTTTCTACAACGCCTTTTTCTGTTGCAATTACAAATTGTTTTTTATCACTTTTTTGAGAAAATTCCATAATTTCTTTTGTAGAACCAACAAAATCAGCTAGTTTAGAAACTTCATAATGGCATTCAGGATGTGCAAGTATTAATGCTTCAGGATAGTTTCTTCTTGCTTCCATTATATCTTCCGGTCTTATTCTTAAATGTACAGGGCAAAAACCGTTGAATGTTATAACTTCAACATCTTTTAATTTCTGACCTACCCATTTCCCAAGATATGTATCGGGAGCAAATAAAACTTTCGGTACATTTAAATTTTTTACTATATCTACAGCATTAGAGCTTGTACAACATACATCACATTCTGCTTTTACTTCCGCTGTTGAATTTATATAGCACACAACAGGAATATTCGGATATTTTTTCTTAAATAGTCTTAAATTTTCAACATCTATCATATCCGCCATATGACAGCCTGATGTAATATCCGGAATTAATACTTTTTTATCAGGTGAAAGTATTTTTGCACTTTGCGCCATAAAGTATACGCCGGCAAATAAAATTATATCGGCATCTGTTTTTGCGGCTGCTCTGCTTAGGTATAATGAATCACCAACATAATCAGAAACTTCATCTATTTCTATATTTTGGTAACAATGCGTAAGAATAATTGCATTCTTTTCTTTCTTTAATTTATTGATTTTTTCGACTAAATTCATAATATCCTACCTGCTGAGTTAATTATAAATTAAAGTACAAGGGCAAGGTTAAGTCAAGTTAAGAAAGTAATCTTGTAAAATTTTAGCTATAGTTTTATGTGCATTCTCATCATAATGTATTCCGTCTATAGAAGATACATTAACAAAATCGTTAAGATTAATAATTGTACAATTTTTTTCTTTCGCAATATTTTGATAAATATTATTTAGTTTTTTTGATTCTTCTATTGATTGTTCATCAAAAAGTTGGCAGAAAAATCCATTGTAAATATCTGCCGTTATTATTGATGGGACAAGTATTATAATCTGAACATTTTTATTTATATTGTTTGCTATATCAATTATTTTCGCAAGGCCGTTTTTAATTGTTTCTTCATTATGATGATAGATTTTCTGTAAATCATTTATACCTAATGCAAGAATAAGAATATCCGTCTCTTTACTTAAATATTTTTTAATTGCTTTATATCCTGTCAGTTCTTCTCCTTCAGGATTATCCATAAAGCAAGTTCTGTTATTGCATCCTGCTTCAATAACGTCATATTTTTCTTTTAATGAAGTTTGTAGAATGCCAGTCCATCTTGTATCTTTATTATATCTTTGAGCGTTTATCGGATTGAAGCCGTATGTATTACTGTCACCAAAACACAGAATCTTTTTTTTGTTGTGTTTCATGTTATTTACATAATCCAATCCAAAACTCGTTTTGATACGTATTCAAAAGAATTAATTTCAGGCAATTTGCCTTTTTTTCCATTTTTTGAATAAACAATAATAGGTACTTGTTCTCTTGTATGGTCAGTGCCGGGAACTGTAGGGTCGCAGCCATGGTCTGCTGTTATTATAAGAAGATCTTCTTCTGTCATAGCATCCATTATTTTGGGTAAGTATGAATCTATTTCTTCTATTGCTTTTGCATAGCCTTGAGCATTATTTCTATGACCATAGAGCATATCAGTATCTACAAGATTTGTAAAAATGAACTGCTTATCATATTTTTCTATATCGTATTTTTTACACTTTAACTCATCAAGGTTTAGTTCATTTCTAACTGCTTTTAGAGTTATTTCAAGTCCTTCTGTATTTCCGCCTGTATGAATAGCATGAGAAATGCCTTTGCCTACGAAAATATCTTCTATTTTGCCTATGCCAAGTACTATTCCGTTATTTTTTAATATAATATCGCAAGTTGAATCTTTGAAAGGTTCAACAGAATAATCACGTCTTAGTCCGCCGATTCTGGTCGGTTTTCCGTCTATCATTCTATATGGTCTTGCTATAACTCTTGAAACATTATATTCATCGGTTAAAAGTTCTCTTGCAATTTTACAATAATCGTATAAAGTTTCTAAAGGTATTACATCAATATCAACTGCAATTTGAAAAACGCTGTCTGCACTTGTGTAAATGATAGGAAATTTTGTTTTAGAGTGTTCTTCATGATAGTCTTCAATCACTTTTGTTCCGGATGCAGGAAAGTTTGCTAAAATACCTCCGCATTTTGTTTTTTCTATAAACATTTTTATAAGTTCTTCAGGAAATCCGTTTGGATAAACTTTGAAGGGATTATCAAGAACAAGACCCATCATTTCCCAGTGTCCGGTTGTTGTGTCTTTTCCTTTAGATTTTTCTTTCATTATTCCATATTCTGCTATTGAATCAGAATTGGCTGAAACACCCAAAACTTCGCCAAAATTGCCAAGTCCCATTTTGTAGAAATTTGGTACATTTAAGCCGCCAACTGCTTTTGCGACATTACATAATGTATTACATTCCGGAATATCCGAATATTCACGGCAATCAGGCATTGCTCCGCAGCCCATTGAATCTATTACTATAACAATTGCTCTTTTCATAATTACACCCCTTAACTATGACTATTTTAGTACAATTTTGAAATAAAAAAAAGTTCTGTTTTCAGAACTTTTTTAATTAAATCCCCAATCTCGCTCGATTAAAATCACTTTTCTTATTAATGTCTAACCTAAATATTCCCAAATCAACACTCTCTCCCACAAGAAAGCTTAGCCATCACTCCTTCCGCAAGCTGTTTTCTCTTTGTTTCTAAATAGTAAATCTTATTAACTAACCTTACAAGGTAATATTTTTTAATTAAATTTTACAAATGACCATGCCCCTACATACAAGAGGTTAAAATAACTTTTACAATCTTTTACAAACGTATTCTTGACACTTTTTATAAAATTGTGCTTGACAGGTGCATGAACCCTTCATAATTCGATTTTGCCCAAAATACTGTTACAGGTGTAATTTTATTCTGTTACAAGCATGTAAATTTAAAATTATTAAAAGTTACAAAGTTAACAAACTTATTTATTTTAAAAATATAATCTATAATGGAAGCAGAAAGACAAGGTTATATATGATTTTTAGATTTTTAACATCCGGCGAATCCCATGGTCAGTGCTTAAATGCAATAATAGAGGGTGTTCCGTCCGGTATAACCATAGATATTGAATTTATTAATAATGAACTTGCAAGAAGGCAAGTTGGTTATGGACGCGGTGGTAGAATGCTTATCGAAAAAGATACAGTAAAAATTCTATCAGGGGTTAGACATGGTAAGTCTATAGGTAGCCCGATTTGTTTGGAAATTGAAAATAAAGACTGGAAAAACTGGATTATTCCCATGAATAGTCAAGTTGTAGATAATACAGATGAAAATTTGAAACTTATTGAATCAAAAAAAATTATAAATGTAAGACCCGGTCACGCTGATTTAGCCGGTGCTTTGAAATATAACCATAAAGATATCAGAAATATTTTAGAACGCTCAAGTGCAAGAGAAACAACTACAAGAGTCGCTGTTGGTGCCGTTGCTAAAAGTATTTTAAAAGAATTCAATATCGAAGGTTTATCTTGTGTAACACAAATTGGTTCTGTTAAAGCTGAAATTCCTAATGATATTTTTCTGGTTAAAAATGATATTGAATCTTCTGATTTAAGAACTTCAGATAAAGTTGCTTATGAAAAAATGAAGATTGAAATTGATAAAGCAAAAGCTGAAGGAGATACTTTAGGCGGAAGTTTTAAGATTGTATTCAAAAATGTTCCTGTGGGATTAGGTTCCCATGTTCATTGGGATAGAAGAATTGATGGTTTATTAGCTCAAGCTGTTATGAGTATTCAAGCTGTAAAGTCTGTTGAAATAGGTCTTGGTTCTCAAGTTGCTGAAACTTTGGGGTCAAAAACTCATGATGAAATTTTTATTGAGAATGGGCAATATGTAAGAAAAACAAATAATGCAGGCGGTGTTGAGTCTGGTATAACAAATGGTGAAGATATTGTTATTACAGCTTCAATGAAGGCTATTCCTACAATGCGAAAACCCTTAAATTCTATTGCTATCGATAAGAAAGAAGCAGTTCAGGCTCATTTTGAGCGTTCGGATACTTGTGCCGTTGCTGCTTGTGCTGTAGTTGCAGAAGCCATGGTCGCAATCGTTTTGGCTGATGCTATGCTTGAAAAATTTTCTCACGATAGTATTGATGAAATGAAAATAAACTATCAAAATTATCTTGATACTGTTTATAAGAGGTAGTTTATGAATATTTCTTTAATAGGAATGATGGGATCCGGAAAAACATGTATTGGAGAGCTTTTGGCAAAACTCTTAAATATGTCTTTCGTTGATACTGATGAACAAATCATTAAATCTGAAAAAACATCCATCAATCAAATTTTTGCTCAAAAAGGCGAAACTTATTTTAGAGAAATAGAAACTGCTACTTTAAAAAATGTCTTAAACTTTAATAATCAAATTATTTCAACCGGTGGAGGCATTATTAAGTCAGACGAAAATTTATCTTTATTAAAAGAAAAATCAGTTGTTTTCTATCTTAAAGCTAGTCCTGATATTCTTTTTGAAAGAATAAAGAATAATAAAGAAAGACCTCTTTTAAATGTTGAAAATATGAAAGATAAAATAAAAACTATACTTCAAGAACGAATTTCTCAATATGAGAAAGCACAATATATAATTGTTACAGATGATAAATCACCGATTGAAATAGCAAATGAAATTATAGGAATAATAAATGACTGTGTTAAATGTTAGAATAAAAGCAACAAAAGAAAGTTCATATCCGATTATAATAGAAGAAAATATTCTGGAAAAAGCCTATGAATATATTTTAAAATATACTAGAGCCAAAAAGTTTCTTGTTGTTACCAATGATAAAATTTTTAATCTTTATGGCGAATATCTTAGAAATGATAATTCTGAATTTATAGTACTCCCTGATGGAGAAGTATATAAATCAATGGAATATTTAAATAAAATTTTAGATAAAGCATTAGAAATAAGATTAGAAAGAAAAGATGCAATAATTGCATTAGGTGGTGGCGTAATCGGAGATATGGCAGGTTTTGCTGCTGCAATATATCAACGTGGCATTGATTTTATACAAATTCCTACAACATTATTAGCTCAGGTTGATTCTTCTGTTGGGGGTAAAGTTGCTGTAAACCATAAACTCGGTAAAAATATGCTTGGAGCTTTTTATCAACCTAAACTTGTTTTATCTGATACAAATGTACTTAAAACATTGGATGAAAGGCAATTTAAAACAGGGTTAAGTGAAGTTATAAAGTATGCTTTTATTGAAAAAACTTGTAATGCTGAAGAAAATTATAATTTTTATGAGTTTTTAAAAGAAAATAAAGAAAAAATATGTAAAAGAGATACTAAAGCTTTAAAAGAATTAATTACAATATGCTGTAAATTAAAAAGTGCCGTTGTAAATCAAGATGAAAAGGAAAAAGGCTTAAGGGCAATATTAAATTTTGGACATACATATGCCCATGCAATCGAAAATATTACTAATTATGAAAAATATACTCATGGTGAAGCTGTTTCAATCGGTATGAAATTAATCTTTGATTTAGCATTATCACTTGGGAAAATTTCTGAGGAGTATTATAAAGATGCAATATCTCTAATACAAGAATATGATTTAGTAACAAGTTTGGATTTTACTCCTGACAAAGAAAAGTTCTATGATTCTATGAAATCAGATAAAAAGGTCTCAAATCAATCAATTGTGTTTGTAATGCCAACGAATAGAAAAGAAGTTGAAATAGAAAATAATGTTGATAAAAAACATATATTACAGGGTATTTAATAATTGGTAAGTTAAAATAAAAAGTTTATAAGTGTTGTAAAAGGGGTTTATATGAAAATTTTATTATCAAATGATGACGGTGTAATGGCAGAAGGTATAAAAGCATTAACTACTGCTTTGAGCAAGGAACATGAAGTATATGTTATTGCCCCCGATAGAGAAAGAAGTGCAGCAGGTCATTCTTTAACACTGCATACACCTATAAGAGTTGAAGAACTTGAATCTAAATTTGGTGCTAAAAGAATTTGGATTACAAGTGGAACCCCGGGAGACTGTGTAAAAATTGGTATAAATGCGATTTTAAGTGACGATGAAAAACCGGATTTAATTATTTCAGGGATTAATCATGGTCCAAATTTAGGGACAGATATATTATACTCAGGTACTGTAAGTTGTGCTATGGAAGGAGCAATGATGGGCTATCCTAGTATAGCAATTTCTCTTGCAAGTATGAGTTCAGAGCCTGAATTATTTAAAAATGTAGCTACTTTTGTTGCTAAATTTGTACATAAAATAAAAGATTACAAATTTCCGCCTAAAACAATTTTGAATGTTAATGTCCCCGGTTTAATGCCTGAAGACTTAGCCGGTATAGCAATTACCAGATTGGGCGGTAAGATGTTCACCGATGAATATGATAAACGTGTTGACCCCAGAGGAAAAGTATATTACTGGATGGCTGGTGAACTAATAAAACAGTGTGAAAATGATGATTCTGACATAAATGCTTTAAGGTGGAATAAAGTTTCTATAACACCAATAACATTTGAAATGACTCTTGATTCAGTACGTCCGGAACTTGAGCAAAAATTATGTTCAGATGATATTGCAGATTGGATTTAAAATTGACCAAGATTTTTTAGATGCTCAATAGTTGGGTTCTTTAGCCCAATTATTGCTATGCCGTCAAATCTATAAGCATTATATTTCTTTTCTGATAGTTGAAGATAAGCTGTGATTGCTGTATTTATTTTTTCTATTTTACGTTGATTAATTGCTTCAAAAGGATGTCCAAAATTCAATGTTGTTCTTGTTTTGACTTCGACAAAAACCAAAGTTGTTTTATCCTCCGCAATAATATCAATTTCTGCATTTTTAGAGTAATGCCAATTTGTTTCTATAATTTTATAACCTAAATTTTGAAGATATTTTTTTGCAATATCTTCACCTTTTTTTCCGTTATCAATATTTTTTTTGAAATCCATAGTTTGATTATATCAAAAGTTTGTGATAAAAATTACTTGTTATGAATAAGAAAAGTAAAACAATTTTAATAACCGGAGCATCTTCAGGTATTGGTAGAGAAACAGCAATCAGACTGGCGAAAGAGGGTCATAAAGTATTTGCCGGAATAAGAAGAAAAGTTGATAAAATCGAAATTGAAAAGCTTAGTAAAAATATACAAGGTGTGTATTTAGATGTTGCAAATCAATCCAGTATAGATAAAGCTTTTTGGTTTGTAATGAAAAACACAGATAAAATTGATGTGCTGATTAATAATGCTGGTATCGTTGTTGCAGGCCCTGTTGAGTTTCTAGATATAAAAAAATTAAAAGAACAATTTGATGTTAATACTTTTGGAGCTCTGCTTGTTGTTCAAAAATTTCTTCCATTATTAAATAACGGAAGAATAATAAATATAAGTTCTATGGCTTCAACAGGAATTTTTCCTTTTATTTCTCCATATTGTGCTTCAAAAAGAGCTTTGGATATTTTATTTAACAGTTTTGCTGTAGAAAATAAAAATAATATAAAAGTAATATCAGTGAAACCTGCGGCAATTAAAACTCCGATTTGGAATAAATCAGTTAAATCAACAAGAGAATCTTTCGAGAATATAAATGAAATTGCAAAAGAAAAATATTTAAAAGAATTATTCTTTTTGGAAAAAAATGCATTAGAAAATAATAATAAAGGTATAGAAATATATGTTGTTGTTGATAAGATTATTGAAATTATTAATGCAAAGAATCCAAAATCAACATATAATGTAGGAATACAAGCCGTTTTGGCTGATGTTATTTCAAAGTTTCCTCAAGATTTCATAAACAGATTGATAAAATTCCGATTGGGTAAAATATAAATATACAAATGGGTTATTGTTATAAACATAATAATTTAGTTTTATTTTATTATGAATAAAATATATACAATAATAGTAATTTTAACATTTGGTTTAATCGGATATCTTTTATACGATAAGTATACACATGTCAGTGTGATAGTTAAATTTGATGAGCTTGAACCAATAGAAAAGCAAATGAATGTATACTACAAAGGGTTTAAGGTTGGGCGAACAGTAAAAATATATCCTGATAGAAATTATCAGAATACCTTCATCGAAATGAGGTTATTTCCATATAATATTAACTTGCCTGCAAATATAACAGCTAAAATAAAAAGAACAAAAACTGCCGCTTATATAAATATTCTTGTTCCTGAAGAACCATCTGTTAAAAGAATTGCTAATAGACAAATAATAAAAGGTACATCAACAAGAGATTTAAACAGTTTAATTAATGACTCATTTGGAGATGAAGGATTTGACGTTATAATTGATGATGCTACAAATTTAATGGAAACAGCTAATGTAACTGTGAAAAATTTGGGGGATATTTTTTTGCAGGTTAATGAAATAATTACAGAAATTAGAGGTGATATAAACTTAGCAGCAGATAATCTTGCAAAAACTACAACAAATTTGGAAAAAATGTCTGCAAGTTTAAATAAGAGTTTGGATGAAAAAACAATGAAAAACTCTATTGATAATATTGAAGAAACAACTCAAAATATATTAAAAATAACAGAAAGTATAAATGATATAACTGTTGAAATTGATACTAAAACAATGCCTATAGTTAATTCTGTTTTATGTGAAACAAATGCTATGGCTCAAAATGTTAATGAAATATCAAACGGTATAAAGAATACTCTAAAGAAAAAAAGAGGACTGGGTAAAGTACTTTTTGGTCGACCAATTTCAGATGATAATGAATAAAATTTATTTTGTTTTCAATTGGTGTGTTTCAATCATAACCATCAATACAGAAATATCTGCAGGTTTAACACCACCGATTCTTGAAGCTTGACCTAGAGTAATCGGTCTTATTTTAGCCAGTTTATCTCTTGTTTCTATAGAAATATGTTGAATTTTACTATAGTCAATATCAGATGGAATTCTTATTTTTTCAAGTTTATCTGACATATTTACTTGTTGAATTTGACGTTTTATATATCCTTCATATTTGATTTTTACTTCAACTTGTTCATATACATCGCGAGTTAATGCTAATTTGCGGGTATTTTCATCAGCTTCAATTAAAGTTTCATATGTAACATTTGGTCTTTTAATTAATTCTGCAAGTTTCATTCCCTTATCAATATGTTCTCCGTATTTTGAAAGAACAGAGTTTACTTTATCAGAAGGTGAAATTTTTTCAGACATTAATCTTATAATTTCATTTTCAATCGTTTCTTGTTTCTTTAAGAAGTCTTGATATCTTTGTTCATCAATCAAACCTGAATCATATCCTATTTTAGTCAATCTTTCATCGGCATTATCTTGCCTTAAAAGTAATCTGTATTCAGATCTTGAAGTTAACATTCTATATGGTTCATCAATATCTTTTGTAACCAAATCATCAACTAATGTTCCAAGGTATGATGATTCTCTTGAAAGTGTTATCATTTCTTTGTTTTGAAGATACTTTATAGCATTAATGCCTGCTAATAACCCTTGAGCAGCAGCTTCTTCATAACCTGATGTTCCATTTATTTGCCCTGCACAAAATAGTCCTTTTACTTTTTTTGTCATAAGAGAATGTGTAAGTTGAACTGCAGGCAAATAATCATATTCTACAGCGTATGCAGGTTTCATAACGTGTACATTTTCTAATCCCGGCAGTGACTGTAACATTTGTATTTGTACAGATGCCGGAAGGCTTGTAGAAAAACCTTGAACATACATTTCATAAGTGTTTTTACCTTCAGGTTCAATAAAAATATGATGTGACGGATTATGTGCAAATCTTATAATTTTATCTTCTATAGAAGGGCAATATCTTGGACCGATTCCATGAATTAATCCGGAATATAAAGGCGATTTATCTAAGTTATTTTTTATAATTTCATGCGTTTTGGCTGTTGTTCTTGTCAAATAACAAGGATATTGTTCTCTAATCGGTCTATTTGGAAGAAAAGAGAAAAATGACGGGTTTTTATCTCCAGGTTGTTCAATCATTTGCGAGAAATCAATTGTTCTAGCATCAACTCTTGCAGGAGTTCCTGTTTTTAAACGCCCGATTTTAAACCCAAGTTTTTTTAGTGAAGGAGAAAGTCCTTTTGCACTTGCTTCACCGAGTCTACCGAATTCTAAATATTGAAGACCGACCCATATTCTTGCTTCTAATGATGTTCCTGTTGTTAGAATTACAACAGGGGCATAATATTCCTGACCAAATTCGTCCTTTAGTCCTTTTACTTGATCATTTTCAACTAAAAGTTCAGACATTGTACATTGTTTTAAAGATAGATTACTTTCACTTTCAAGTAAACTTCTAACAAAACGCATATATTCTTTTTTATCTGATTGAGCTCTTAAAGCCCTAACAGCAGGTCCTTTTGAAGAATTTAATGTTTTTAGCTGCATATAAGTAGCATCAGTTGCAATTGCCATTATTCCGCCAAGTGCATCAATTTCTCTAACTAAACAAGATTTTGCAGGTCCACCTATTGCAGGGTTACAAGGCATTAAAGCAATATTATCCAAATTTAAAGATGCAAGCAATGTTTTTGCACCAAGCTTTGCTGTTGCCATTGCTGCTTCACATCCTGCGTGTCCCGCACCTACTACTATTACATCATACTTAAACATACTTTAATTATAATCTAAAAAAAATATCTTATAAATTCAATTTTAATTTGTAAAAAATTTGACAAAAAATCTTAATATATATAAAAAATCTCATGACAAAAATTTATTGAAGAACTATTATTATATTGTTATTCGTAATTATTCTATTATGGAGATGGGGAAATTAATACTTCTGTTATAAATAAAAATAATAAGTTGTTCTTAGAAAGTACAAATTTAAGCTCATTATCTTGTGATGATGATAAATTTAGCTCATTAAGTATGTCTGCAATGCTTGCTAGAGGCGAAGTTCCTGATTCTCACAGAAGAACGGCTGATAACTATATGGTTATAAAGAAAATATACGGAGTTCCTGTTGTTTTGCCTCGTATTAATAACAAGGAAAAGGCTCTGCTTGCTAAGTATGATTTTAATCCGTTAGAATTTTCTACTATAAAACAAATAAATGAAGAATTATCTTTCTTAAAAAGATGGTCTATGTCATTAGAAAAAAATTTAAAAGCCGATGCAGACGAAATTATTCAAATAAGAGCTAAAGAACTTAAATATTTGGCTGCTTCAAGATATGTAAGTTTATCAAGTGAAATATATTCAGGCTATAAAGCACTTGAAAGATACTTTGAAGAAATTTCTAAATATTAGTTTTAAAAAAGGAAATATATGAATACTATAAAATTTGATAATTCAATTGTACTTATTATAGATGTACAAGAAAAACTTGTGAATATGTTAGATGATAAGACTGTTTCATCAGAAGCTGTAAAAGTGGCAAAGGCTGCAGGTATTTTAAATATACCAACGATTATTACAGAACAATATCCCAAAGGTTTAGGTGCTACAATTCCTGAAATCAAAAATGCGGTTCAAAATGCTGAATATATTGAAAAAACAAGCTTTAGTGCATTAAAAGAAGAAATTCTTCAAGTTAAATTAAATGAATTAAATAAAAAACAGATAATTATTTTTGGTATTGAAACACATATTTGTGTGCTTCAAACTGCAATAGATTTGTTAAATCAAGGCTATGAAGTATTTGTAGTGGAAAATTCATGTGGTTCAAGGTCAGAAAAGAATAAGGAATGGGCTTTAAGACGATTAATGCATATGGGAGCTCAGGTTGTTACTACCGAAATGGTAATTTTTGAGCTTCTTGAAACATCTAGACATCCAAATTTCAAAGAAGTGCAAGCTATTATAAAATAGTTTTTACTTGAATATGGTTAATAGTGACTTCTTTTTGTTTTTTTCATTATCAATCATATTTTGAAGTCTTTCATAAAGCTCAAAATTTGTTTTAAGCTGTTTTGCTCTTTTCTCCGCATATTTTATTAAATCAAAAATATGTTTTGGAATATTATCTTTATTTTTAAGGTACCAATTTTCTTCAATATCTAAAACAGTGGTGTATAAACCTGCATTATAATTTGCAATCATCCATTTCTCTATTTCTTCAATTGAATCATTTATTCCTGGTATAATAATATATTTAGCACTTACAAGATATCGTCCTAAAAATGTTGTTTGGAGTGCATATTTTCTTATTGTCTCTCTAACTTTATCATAACAAGGAACTTGTTTTATTTTTTCAAATGTTTCTTTTGAACCAGAATCTACAGAAACAACAACGTATCCTCTTATTTCATTTATAGCTCTTGCCAGTGCCGGACTATATTTTATTCCTGAAGTATGAACTCTAATTCCCCAAAAATAATTATCTAAGAAATATGTGACAAGATCTTCGAATTCATCTAGCAAAGTGGGTTCTCCACCACCAAAAGATATAATTCCTCCCGGTCTTAATATACCTTTTTCAAACATATCTTTAACATATGGAAGAACGTTATATAATTTGTCTACTTTAAAATCTTTAGGATTATTTGTTGCATAACAATATATGCATTTTGAATTACAATTTGTCCAATGGCTTATATAAAGATTATTTATGTAATTTTCATTGTCCCATTTATCTTCTTTGAGAAAAGGGCAGCCTATGCAACTGGTGTTTATTTTTCCTTTTTTGTGAAATCTTCTGAATATTTCTTTAACTTTGAAAATTCTATCCCAGTTAATTGGTTGACCAACAAAGTTATCTCTGACTAAAGTGTGTCCGCCGCCTTCATGACCACAGTAACAACACATTGTAAGCTTATATTGAAAAAAAACCAGACCATGTTCAATCCAAGGACAACTATAATAATGACCTTCTTTTTTACTTACATATTTTTCATTATATATGAACATTAGTACACCGATTATTTTATTACTTTTTATTTATTGTGTTATATATAAAATTTGTTCTATCACAAAAATCTATTTCAATCTCATTATAATTTGATATCGTTTTTATAAAAATAACAAGCTCTTTTAAATATAGTGGAATAGAATCCTTTATTTGATTATACCATTTTTTATCTATATCTATAGTTAGTTTCTTTATTCCTAAATCTCTTGCGAACATAAACCAGTCCAATATTTCTTTTTGGTTGTCGTTTATGCCGTTTAAAATGGTATATTTCAGTATTACTCTCTTTTGAGAAGGTTCTTCAAAAGAAAGATATCTTTTTACATTATTTATAACAATATCGAATTTATTTGAACCTTTTATTTTTTCAAATATGTAAGGACATCCGGAATCAAGAGGAATTATAACTTCTGCTATGTTTTTTGCAATTGCTTCAGAAATAGATTCGCAATATCTCATAGCTGGTGTATTTATAATAATCTTTTTCATTTCATAATTGATAAAATAATATAAAAGTTTATCAAATTCAGGATGAATAGTAGCATCTCCGCAATCAAATATGATAGTAGTATTAACATCAATAAATTGACTATCTATTAATTGTTTTATAGATTGAAAAACATCGTAATGAGAAGCCTTTATTAAGTCTTCTTCTTTGGGAAAATCACAATAAGAACAATTTAAGTAGCAATTTTTCCAATTTGATAAATATAAATATTTAATTTTATTATTTTCATTATGTTTATTTTCTGTAAAATATTCACAAAGTTTACATATATTAGGACAATCTGTAGAGTTAATAAAGTTTATAGATTTTGCTTTGACTTTTTTTAGTTTGTCAATATCAAACCAAATCCCGTTAAAATTTGATGTGATAGTTCCCAATGTAGAATATGGGCAGAGTTTTACATTATTTTTGTAGTCAAAAATTAAAGAATCATTTATATATTTGCAATGTTTATAATTATTATGTTTTTTTATTTGTTTGAAAAATTTTAACATAGAAAGAAAATCCTCCAAAGAAAGATAAGCTATACTTTCAATTTATTCTCTCTATCTACTTTTAAATTATAAGCTCTTTCATAAAGTTCACAGCTTTCAATTTTATATTGCTTATGGCATTCAGAAACAAAATCAAAAATAACATATATGTATTGAGGAATGTTATCTCGTCTTGCTTTAAACCAATTGTCTTCAATATCAAAAGCAATATGTCTTATACCTACTTCATATGTTTTTTGAAGCCAGTTCTTAACTTCTGTAAGGCTGTCGTTTACACCCGGAATTAAAACATATTTTGTACGAATCAGACCATTTTTTGCTTTTGCATATTGTTCCAAATTCTTCCATACTTTATCGAAACATGGAACTTGTTTAATTTCTTCATAAACTTTTTTAGAACTTGAATCAACAGATGTAATTAACGTAATTTTGCCTAGTTTTAGCCCCTTTTCAATCGCAGGAGAATATTTAATTCCGTCAGAGTGAATTCTAATGTTATAAACATCATAATCAAGTAAAAGATGAACAAGTTCTTCAAACTCTTGAAGAATAGTAGGTTCTCCCCCGCCAAAGGTAATAGTTGCATTTTTTGAAAGTACACCCTTTTCAATCATATCTTTGATAACAGGGTATATATTATAAGTTTTATTTGCGTTAAAAAACTTTTTATCTTTTTCTGTATAACAATATATACAATTGCAATTACAATGTGTAAAGTGTCCAATTAAAACTTCATCAATATAATTATCTGTATTCCAGTCTTGTTCTTTTAAATAGTAACAGCCTTCACATTTTTGAGGTGCATGTCCGTTTCTTGCTCCTTCTCGCAGCTGGTTACGCTTTGTAAAAAAGTCATCCCAGTCAATTAGTTCTCCTTTATAATTGTTAATTTCTATAATATTTCCACCACCACAATGAGAACTAATACAACATATTTGTACTGAATTAGAAAAAAAAGTTATTCCGTGCTCCAAATGTATGCAACTTGTATATCTCAAAATACTATCCTATATTAAACTCACTTAAAAGTATTATACATATAATAAATTTCAAAAACAACAAAATTACTGTTTTTTAGTATTCTTGACTATAATATTTATAAATGCTAACCTTGATTATAAATAAGTAGAGATTGGAATACTAATTGAAATATTTAAGTTGCAGATATATTGAACACGGAATGGATTTTGAGCATACAAGGCTTGAAACTTGTTGTTTTACTTGTCATAAAGGTGGCGGGAAAATAACACTAAAACAAGAATATGCAGGAGAACCTATAGATTGGGATTCTCTTTTTGAACAAAAAAGAAAATATAGAAATGCACATAAAAATGGAAATCTTATGCCTAATTGTGTAGGGTGTGTTTTTTTGGAAGAAAAAGAATGGGATGATGAAGATTATATAAATTTCTTGCAATTTAATTATTGGGTTCAATGTAACAGTAAATGTACATATTGTTATGAAGTTCAGAATAAAAAAATATTTGATAAAATAAAACCTTATAATTCGGTTCCGGTTGTAAAAGAAATGATAGAAAAGAAAATACTTAGACCCGGAGGTGAAGTTTCTTTTGGTGGGGGTGAACCTACTATAGCACCGGAATTTGAAGATTTGATAAAATTGTTGACTGCAAGTGGCTTTCAAAATATGAGAATTCATTCCTCCGGAATTAAATTTTCTCCGGCAATTGAAGAAGCTATAAAAAAAGGTGTTTTGAATGTTGTAATTTCAATTGATTCAGGTTGTGAAAAAACATACAAAAAGATTAAACAAGTGAATTCATATAAAAAAGTGTTGGAAAATATGAAAAAGTATGCAGCAGCTAATACCAACAGATATGGACTTATGACTTCTAAGTATATAATTATTCCTAATGTTAATGATAACAGAAAAGAAATAGATTCTTGGATAAATTCAGTTAGAGAAGTTGGTGGAAAGTGGCTTGCTCTTGATATAGAAGATGTATGGTATAAAACCAATAGAAGTACTATATCTTCTTACTATTTGGATTTGGTTAATTATGTAATAGATAAAGCTATTTCTTTTAATATGAAAATAGAACTATATGATAGAGCCAGAGGCTTAAAAGAAGGTAAAAACCAAATATAATATGTTACAAAAGCTATAAAATGGTTATAATTTAGAGTATTTATTGGCAATTTTTTGTTATATTTTTTTTTATAATATTAGAAGGTATAGTATTGCTATGTTAAATATTTCTAAAATAAATAGTACAACTCCTATATTTTTTAATAAGGTAACAAGTAAAAATGTTGACAATTGTTCAAATCAAAATGTTAGCATTCCTAAAGAATTACAAAAAGTTAGTTGTACAAATTTACAAGCTTATCATCCTTCTTTCTCAGCAAAAAAAGCAGCTACATCCGAGCAAACTGTTGAACAGTTGCCATCGCCCAAAAAGCAATTAGAGGTTGTTTCAAGAAAGCTTGATAAAGCGTCACTTGAATCTCTTGCGAAATTGCAAGAGAAAGGAATATTAACTGATAATAGTTCTAATGATGGTTCAACTGTATTAGAAAACTTATATAAAATCGCAACAGAACCAAGAATAGTAGGATTAGATGAAAAATTAATTTTAGCCGAAGTAATAAAAGCTTTAGATAATCCGTATTCAATAACTCAAAAGTTTGGAGATATTCCAAAAAATGTTGCAGATGAGATATCACAAGAAACAGGAAAAGAATTTCCAAAACAAGCATATAATGTAATTTCTTCTTCTTGTGTTGTAGCAAGCATGGAATTTAATTTAGCAAGCAGAAAACCTGCAGAATTTGCGCGTTTTGCACAAGGATTATCCAGTAATCAATATAGCGTAGAAAAAAAGATACATACCTCTGATATTTCCGGCGGTTTTGCTGAAAGTCTATGGAAATTACGAGAATTTAATACAAATAGTAAAATAAATAGTTGGGATGACTTAACAATAAATATTCAACCCGATAGAAATGCCATTGTAAGAGCAAGGGTACAAACATCATATAAAGATCCTAATGAACGTTCTTGTATTGATGTTTTAATTCAATCAGCATTGCTAAATTTAGGTTCTCAAAATACATATAATGCTCTTACAGATGAAAGAACCGGAAAATTTAATCCTGATAAAAGCGGATTAACGGATTTTGAGAAAAATTTTGTTGAAGAAATTGTTTTTGAAATGCCGAAGATATCTGTTGTATACCAAAATCTTGATGAAAATGGATATTTAATCGGTTATAATTGTCAACCTGAAGAAACAAAACAACATATATTAAAATCATTAGAACTTGGTCAAAATGTAATAATTGGATACACGCATCTTGATGCAAATAATAAAGTAGATGGCGGACATGAAATTACAATAGTTGGCTATGAAAAAGATGCTAATGGAAAAGGTTTCTTTATATGTAATGATACGGATGATGATGTAGATCAAGCTATTAAAATAAGTGAAGATAAATTATTACCGCTTATTCATCATGCCGGAATTTCACAAGAAGCATTGAGTAAAGATGATGTTGTTGTTGAATCTTGGAAAGAAATTTTAGAAGAGTTTAAAATACTTTTAAAATCAGAAGAAGAAACTTCTTCTAATTAAAATATCTTTTAGTTTTTTATTATAAAAAAAGTGACGATATTTAAATCGTCACTTTCTCTATTTTTTAATTTTTGTTATGCATTATAATAAATTCCACTAGGTTTTTCATTTTTGTTAACAAATCTATTTACTAAGAATGAAGTAAATTTACCTGCTAACGAATTTGATGAAGAAGCTGTTTTTATATCTGCTGAGTTATTTGTTGTGTCGGATGATTTTGTAATTGAATTTTCCGCAGTTAATAAATCAGGTTCTGCCTCTGCAACGGGGATATCGTCGTTAACTGGAGAGTCATAACTTTCTTCTTGAGCTTGTTCTGGTTCTGAATCTTGGTATGATTCAGAAACTTGAGCTTGTTCCGGTTCTGACTCTTGGTATGATTCAGAAACTTGAGCTTGTTCCGGTTCTGACTCTTGGTATGATTCAGAAACTTGAGCTTGTTCCGGTTCTGATTCTTGATATGATTCTGAAACATTTAAATCAGGTTCTTGTTCATCAGTTGGTACATCTGTATCTGATGGAGAATCACAGTCTGTACTTTCTGTAGGTTGAGTTGGCTCAGTTGGTTGAGTTGGCTCAGTTGGTTGAGTTGGCTCAGTCGGTTGAGTTGGCTCAGTCGGTTGAGTTGGCTCTGTTGGTTGAGTTGGCTCAGTTGGTTGAGTTGGCTCAGTCGGTTGAGTTGGCTCAGCCGGCAAATCAGGTTCTTGTTCATCAGTTGGTACATCTGTATCTGATGGAGAATCACAGTCTGTACTTTCTGTTGGTTGAGTTGGCTCAGTCGGTTGAGTTGGCTCTGTTGGTTGAGTTGGTTCAGTCGGTTGAGTTGGTTCAGTCGGTTGAGTTGGTTCAGTCGGTAAATCCGGTTCTTGTTCATCGGTTGGGATATCTGGGTCTGAAGAAGAATCGCAGTCTGTACCTTCTGTTGGATCTGTAGGATCCGTTGGAACAGTTGGGTTCGTAGGAACCGTTGGGGTTGTAGGATCCGTTGCACCAGTTGGATTTGTAGGATCTGTTGGGTTTGTAGGATCCGTTGGGTTTGTAGGATCCGTTGGTCCGGTTGGGTCTGTAGGATCGGTTGGATCTGTTGAACCTGTTGGATCTACAGGTGGTATATCTGTTGCGCCATCTGTTGGATCTTTTGTTGGATCTGTTGTTGGATCTACAGGTGGTATATCTGTTGCATGAGTAGGATCTGTTGGATCTGTTGGTATATCTGTCGGAATATCTGTTGGTATATCTGTTGGCAGAGTTGGCTCTGTTTCATCAGTTGGCTCTTCTGTTGGAATAGTCGGACAAGTTGGATCCGTTGGAGTTGTTGGCTCAGTTGGCTCAGTTGGCTGAGTTGGTTCAGTCGGTTCAGTCGGTTTTGTCGGCTCAGTCGGTTTTGTTGGCTCTGTTGGCTGAGTTGGTTCAGTCGGTTTTGTCGGCTCAGTTGGCTCAGTTGGCTGAGTTGGTTCAGTCGGTTCAGTCGGTTTTGTCGGCTCAGTCGGTTTTGTTGGCTC
>CALUPH010000022.1 GCA_944322615.1 Candidatus Gastranaerophilales bacterium
TAGTTGCCGGATTCAAGTTTAGAGGAGTTAGATGATTTTTCATTTAACTCCTTTTTTAGTTGGAAAATATGTTAGTTTTTATACCTTTTGAATAAATCGAAAAATATTCTTTTATAAAGTTCATTTTTTTGATATAAAAAAGATAAACGGGGCGTTAGCGCAGTTGGTAGCGCACAACACTGGCAGTGTTGGGGTCAGGGGTTCGAGTCCCCTACGCTCCATTTTTATTTTCCCTTACTATAACCATTAAATTATTTGATTTTTAATCCATTCCATAATTATTGATACAAGATATTCTTGTTGAGTTGTATTTAATTGTATATTTTTAGGGAATTTATGCCATTGTTCAATACAACCTCTACAACAAGTAGCCGTTGCATGTTGAGCAATAAATACAGGATGACCTCGCATTGGCGTTTGTTTTCCGTCATTTTGTATATTACCGGGAGAAATTCTTTCTCTTATAAAATCAACTGCGTGAGAATGAATTTTATCCAAGCCTTTTTCTTTAATATATTCTATATCTTTTGCTTTAAGTTTAAACTTACTTCTGAACTTTGATTTTTTTAATTTTTCTAAAATATCCATAGCAATTTATAATTTTTATTTCAAAATCATTATAGTACAAGTAGTTATCTTTAATGAATTAATTTTATATTTTGATATTTTTGCCATTCATAATTCTAATTTTTCCAAAAATCGGATGTTCTGTGAACGCTCTATCATGTAAACCTGCAAGAGCCCATAAAATATTTGTATAACCATTTGATGACGGAGCATCATATGCATATTTATCATTCAAATATATAGCAATTTCTAAAGCTTCTTTATTTGTCTTTGTCCATTCAAGAATTTTTTTTGCCCAATACATTCTTAAATACCCATGGATTTTCCCTGTTTCTATAAGCTGTTTTTGGGAATAGTTCCATAAATAATCATGTGTTTTTGCTTCTTCTAATTCTTTTTGAGTATATAGAAATTCTCTATAATCATTTTCATGTTTTTTTAATGTTTCTTTTGCCCAATTTGGTATACACTCCATAGACTTATAGTTTTTACAGTATAAACAATAGTTATCGGAAAGTTCTTTTCTTATTATTAATTCTTCAAGGAAACTTTCTTTGTTTTCTACAGAAGTGTTAGATTTTATAACTTCAATTGCTATTCTTTGTGGTGATATAAAACCAAGATTCAGATATTTTGATAAATTTGAAGTCATATCCTTTTGCGGCAAATTTTTATATTCTGAATAGAAATCAAGTCTATTATTTATAAAATTTTCAAGTTCTATATCTGCTTGTGTCTTAAAAGAATTAATTTTAGGGAATTCATTAAGAAAATTACAAATATTAAAATATACTTTTCGCCTAAAAGTTGCAGCATTATATTCTTGTTTATCCGAAACAAAGTGAGAAGGAATTATGTTATGTGAATCTATTTCAAATATTTTGCAATGGATATTTTCTAAATAATCTTTATTATCTATAGGATTAAAATCTATTATTAATAGACCAATTGAAAGATTATTTATACTATCTGCAATATTAAAATCATATTCTGCTAAACTTTTTTTTAATTCTTTTATTTGATTATTATAAAAAAACTGCTTATTTTTATTTTCAAATTTTTGATGTAAATGAATAATCTTTAGTTGTTTATTTAATTCCTCTGCTTTTTGTAGAGCAAAATTAAGAGCAAAATTATCTTTTAACCTTAATTCTCTTGTCATCAAATAAACAATATCACCGTTTTTAATATGATTTTTGTTGTATTGAAAAATACGTTCTTCTTTAACATTTGCTTCTATATCAAATGTTTCAGGTATATAGTTCAATAATGTATTTCTTTTAACTCTTGGCATAATCTAAAGATTAGCATTTTCAATATTAATTTTTAACTGCTTTAAGAATTGTTTTTAAGACTAATTTTTTCAGCTTATTTATTTCATACAATAATAATTAATATTTTGTTAATCGCTATAAAAAAAATAAAATTACCAAATTTAAGATAATTAAACCTATGTAACAGAATACTTATTTTTTTTTGATTTCGATTGTTATTTTTTTGTTAAAAATAAAGAATTTTTGCAAAACAGATAAATAATATAAATGTAGCAAGTAAGAAATCGAAAGGAGATAGATTATGAGATTCTTAGTTAAAAAAACACCGGACAATTTTATAAGAACAGTGAATGATGAAATTAGTTCTTTGTTAAACAGACATTTTGACAGCTATTTCCCTGAAGCTGCCTATTGGGAAGAAATGGATAAATTATCGATGCCAATAGAAATGGAAGACAAAGGTAAAAATTATGTTGTAAAAGCAGAATTACCGGGTATCAAAAAAGAAGATTTGGATATTGATATCGATAAAAATTACATTTCAATTAATGCTCATAAAAAAGAAGAAAAAAATGAAGAAGATAAATCTTATAAAAAATCCGAATTCAGATATGGTGAATTTTCAAGAACTGTATATTTCAATGAAGAAATTGATACTGAAAAAACTGAAGCTAAATTAGAAAACGGTATTTTGGAAATAGTTCTTCCTAAACGTGCATTAGAAAAAGAATCAAGAAAAAAACTAACAATTAAATAATAACTAATACTTATCAAAGAACCCGCTTCTATTAAGAAGCGGGTTCTTCTGCAAAAAACAATTTAATTATACAATTTATAGACAATAAGGCTACAAAATGGTAATATATAATTGATTTATCATCAACAACACTCCTTTATAGATTTCTATAAAGGCTTTTTTTACGTGGTTTCGTCAATAAAAGAATCGTTTATTGTTTCAATACCATCAGAACCTACTGATTGTTCAGCATATTTATCAGCTAACATTGCAACATTAGTTGTAAATTGATCATAGTCAAAATCTTCAGGATTGTATAGGATTGTTCCAATCTTTTCAGCAAGCATTCTGTCTAATTGCATGCCTGTAGTACCTGTCCCTTTATTCCAACCATAAGCACAATATTCAGCAGGATTCATTTCTTGACCGTCAGCGGTTAGGGCATATCTAATAAAATGCAAAGAGTCCTCTTCCAATTTAAAATCTGCTGAATTGTTGGCAAGAAGTTCATTTAACTTATTTAATTGAACTTCTTCATTATATTCATCATCAACGCCTTTATCACCAACTTTAGAACCATTTGTTGATAAAAACCATTGTTTGAAAGTTTCTCGAATTTCTATTTTTTGACCATCAGAAGCTCCTTTATAAACTTCATAAATATTATCAAGGAGTTCATTTCCTCTTGCCTCAATTTCTTCAAGTTTACTTGGGTCATCTGCAATAGATTCTCCAATTTTTTGATGTTCTGATGAAAGTACTTCTTTATAATCATCATAATTTTCATATATAGAAGTTAAAACAACCATTGTAGCAACAGCTGCTTTGTCGGGATTTGCATATAGATTATCTTTAGCAACACCATTTGCTTCTATACCATAACTTGTAAGTATATCTTTTTGCTCATCAGTTAATTTATCGCCATTTAGGAAATCATAGATTTTCATTTGTGTCAAACCGGATGAAGCAGAAGCCCCACCGCGCCATACGTCAAATTGTTTAGCTATTCCTCTAAAGAACTTACCTATTCCCGTATTTTCAGATTCATAACCTTTTTCTTCACCCATACCAGTTTCTTGACTTGCAAGAGCTAATGCCACGCAAGCAAGACTATCATATTGTTCTGAAGTAAGTCCCAATTCACTACATAGACCATCCTTATTTTCTTTTAATCCGGAAAGGAATTTTTCGCCTTGTTCAGAACTATCAAGTGATACTTCATTAAACGTTTCACTAAAAGTTGACCTGTTTTTCTCGACTTTTTCTGTTGTATATAAAATACTTATATCTTCTAAATCAATGTCATCTTTTTCGTATTTGGTTTTTATTTCATTCTGATTTAAATTACCACCGATTGGACAATTATTAATTTCCACAACTATATTTCCTTCTTTACTACTTTTTATTCTTAATCGACACTGCTAAAAAAAAACTTTAATGGGAATTTTAAAAAATTAAGAACTCCAAAAATAATTGACTTAAGCGAAAATAATCTTTATCATTTATATATATAAAGTTGTGGTATTATGAGTTTTTCATTTATTCATATTTCTGATATTCACTTAGGGCGACCATTTTCAGGTTTGTCGAAATTTGCATATGACGAAAAAATTAATAACCTATATAAAACAGCTGTAGAAAAAGCTTTTTACAATGCAATAGAGTACGCGATTATAAAAAATGTCGATTTTGTTTTCATTGCAGGTGATACTTTTGATTCGGACGAACAAGATTTTTCATCAAAATTAATTCTGAAAGAAGGATTAAAAAAACTTGCTGATGCGGATATTAATGTGTTTTTAATCTGCGGCAATCACGATTGTGTTAATTCTTATAACAAAAATACTTTTAATTATGATATTGACTCTAAAATAAAAATTATTGGTCTAAACACTCCAAAATATTTAGATATCGATTTATACAATAAAATTGGAGAGAAAGTTGCTTGTTTGCATTCATTAAGTTTTACTGATGAGAAAATGAATGAAAATCCTTTAAATTATTTTAGCAAAGTCACAGATAACAATACTTTTAACATTGGTCTTTTACATTGTGATTTGAATGCAGACGCAATAAGTCCATATGCACCTTGTAATATTAATGAACTAAAAAGTTTTGGTTATGACTACTGGGCTTTAGGACATATTCATGTTCCTTCTTTAAATGATGATATTATTCAATATGCAGGTACTATTCAAGGAAGAAATACTAAAGAAACAGGTCCGCATGGAATAAGATATATAAAAGTAGAGAATAATAAAATTATAAAAAACAATTTTATTCCTATGGATATAATTAGATTTGAAGATATTTTAATTGATATATCCAATTTGGATGATTCAACTGATATTTTGACAAAAATTGAAGACGAATTATATAAAATAACAAATCAGGATAAAAATTCATGTGAACTTTTCCTTATAAGACTAAATTTAACAGGATGTACAAAATTTTATTCAGAGTTAAATGATGAATTTTATAATGTTATCGCAGATAGAATAAAAACAAATTCATACAATAAGATATATATTTCGCAAATAATAAATGAAACAATACCAAATATAGATGAAAATATTTTGAAAGAAGATGAAGGTATTGTCGGTAAAGTATATAATACTGCAATAAATCAGGATATTATTCAGAAAGTATACTCAGAAACTGAAGAAAAATATAAAAATCTTATAGCTTCTTGTAATTTTACACAGCAAGATTATAATTCATTTGCTCAAAATATATTGCAAAAGTCAAAAGAAGAATGTTTAAATCTATGCAGCTTTTTATTTGAATCCGAAAGCAAAGAGGATTAGTCTATGGGCAAATTAATAATAGAAAATATAATAATAGAAAAAAGCGATAAAGATATCAAAACAGGTATTAACTACAACTTTTCAGAAGGACTAAACTTAATTTGCGGAAATAATGAAGCAGGCAAGAGTTCTTTAATGAAATTTATTAAAGAAGGCTTTTTTAGAGTAAAAGGTATTGATACAGGAAAAATTTATTTCAGTATTATTGATAATGAAAATCATTCAAAATATAGAACAGATATAAAAGACCATCGTTCACAAGATCAAAGATGTAAATTATATGATGAAAATAATTCGGAGATTAATTACGGATTTATTGAAAAAACAATAAATCAAAGATATTTTGAACAAGGTTTTACAATTAATTTAGATGATTTAATGAACATTCAAAATAAAGACACTTCCACCTTGATTGATATTATAAAAGATCCATCGGGTGAAAAATTATCTGATTATATTGAAAAAGTAAAAGCAGGAACAAAAAAAATATTGGGAGATAATGGCAGATTAACAAAAGAAACAAATTCTATACTTGATAAAATCTCGCTAATAGACTCCCAAATAAAAGAGCTTTCTAACAAGGAAGCATTATATAATGATGCTGTTCAATCAATAAAAGCTGCAAATGAAGAACTTGATGAAATATTTAAATACGAAGGATTTCTAAATCTTTGTATAAAAGCTGAAGAATTAAAAAAACAATTAAATACTACGCAAGAAGAATATAACAGTTTATATTTAAACTTTAATGAGAAATTTTTTAAAGATAGAGAAACTTATCTTTCTATTCTGCATAATGCAGGTAAATATGAATCTAATTTAAGTATTCTTGCAAAAGATGAATTAAAAGCGGAAACATTAAGGCAAAAAATATCCTTAAATATGAACCGTTTAAACTCAGATTTTGCTTTGAGTATGAGTGAAACAGATGTATTAAACTTTGTATTAGACTATTCAAAAATAAAACAAATAAAAGATTATTTATCTGAAAAAGAAACATTAGATAAAGAACTAATAGCATTAAGTGCAAATAAAGAAAATATAGAAGAACTTCTTCTTAAATTAAAACACGATATTTTACCGTTAAAAGATAAACTTATACCCAAAGATGAATTTGAAAAATTAAAAGAATTATATAATTTCATTGATGAGAATCTAAAACATTACAATTTTATATTATCAAAGATTACTAATACAGAAAAAAATACTAAAATTAATGCGAGTGGAATTAATGCGAACAAAAACCTACTAATATTATTTGCAGTTTTATTTGTTATGACTGTTTTAAGTGCAGTTATTAGTTTTTATCAAAAAGTTCCAATGGCGGGAATTTTTGCAATTATGATGGCAGTTATATCTGCATCCGGATTTGCCACTTTAAAAATTACAAGTTATAAAGACAGACAAGATGATGAAATAAATAAGGATGAAGAAGAAAAAAACAATATCTTGATTTCACTAAAAGAAAAAATCAAAGACTATTACTCTGAAATCGATAATGTTGAAAGTTCATATCTTCCTGTAAAAATTGATAGTTTAAAACAAGAAATTTGGACTAAAATTCAAAATAATACAAATATGGAAGATATTCTGACAAAAAGCCAATCTGAATTTGAATATAATTGTGAAAAATCAGAAAAGATAAAAGAAAAATTAAATCAAATAAAAATAAAGATTGATGAAATTAAAACACAAATAATAAATCTAATTCAATCAGAAGAAAACAGCATTAAGATAGATGAAAAAATATATCTTGAAGTTATAGACATAATAAAAGTATTAAAAGAAGACATAAAAGAAAAAAATATAATCTGTAAAGAAATTGAAGAACTTTCAAATGAAAATAATTCAATATTAAATGTATTTAACTCATTTATTCTTAATAACGAAATAAATATTTCATTAAGTGAAAAATATGAAGATAATATTGGAAAAATAAAAGCAGAAAACGAAAAAAATTCAGGCATAAAAACTCAGTTAGATATTCTGCTTGCAGAAATTCATAACTTACAAGACAAAATAAATAAAATTGATGAAGAAAAACAAAAATTCAATATTCATAATTCAGAATATTACAATACAAATATTGAAATTCAGATGGACGAACTTCAAAATAATAAAAAAGAAATACTAAACAAGAAAAAAGAAGCTGAATTTAAAAAACGAGAACTTGAAAGTTTTGAAGGGTTAAACGATTTAAAAATTCAAAAAAATATATATTTAGATGAGTACCGAAAAAAAATTGAAGAACTGATAAAAAACAAAGTAATAATTTCATTAATAGAAAAAGCTAAAAATAGCTTTAATGAAACTCAACCTGATTTAAAAAATGCCCAAAAGTATCTTTCAATAATGACAGATGGCAAATATTCTAAAATCAATTTAGACCTAATGGAAATTCAAAATGATGAAGGTACAATTACAAAAAAATGGCAAGATTTATCTCGAGGAACTAAAGAACAATTATATTTAGCTTTAAGACTTGGCTATGCATCAAATTATTCAAAAGATAAAATAACTTTAAAGCAAAACGGAAAAGTTGACTTGCCTTTAATTATAGATGATGCCTTTGTAAATTTTGATTTTACAAGAACTAGAAATGCAATTAAATGTCTTAAAGAATTTTCAAAAACAAATCAGATTTTATTTTTCAGCTGTCATACAGAACTAATGAAAAAGCATTTTGAATCAATCGGCGAAGATTTTAATATCATAAACCTGTAAATATAATTTCGTTTGAACTATACTTAAGTTATGAGTTTTTATGATGAAGAAATAAAAAAACTTGTAGAAAAAGATAATTTCAGACAAGTTCATAATATTGAATATAAGACAGGTAAATATTTATCTATTGACGGAAGAAATCTGCTTAACTTTTCTTCTAATGATTATTTAAACATTAGTACCGATAGAGATTTACTTAATGAATTCATTGAAAAATATAAAAATCACGAAGAATTTATATTATCTTCAACCTCATCAAGATTATTAACAGGAACTTCAACAGTATACAAAAAATTAGAAAATAATCTTGCAAAAATATTTAATAAAGAAGCTTGTCTTATATTTAATACAGGCTATCAATGCAATTTAGGAGTTGTATCATCATTAGTAAATAGAGACGATGTAATTTTTTCTGATAAACTAAATCACGCAAGTATAATTGATGGAATGAGATTGTCCTCGACACAATTTTTCAGATACAAACACTTTGACTACAATAACTTAGAAGAACTTTTAATAAAACACAGACATGAATATAAGAAAGCAATAATAATATCAGAATCTGTCTTTAGTATGGATGGCGATATTGCAGATATAAAAAAGCTGATAGAACTTAAGAAAAAATATAATTGTCTGTTAATGATAGATGAAGCACATGCTTTTGGAATATATGGTAAAAATCTGGCAGGAATTGCTGATAGAGATAACCTTCTAAATGATGTAGATATAATTACGGCAACATTGGGTAAATCATTTGCATCAATGGGGGCTTTTTGTGTTTCAAATAGAACAATAATTGATTACTTAATAAACAAAGCAAATTCATTCATATTTTCAACAGCTATTCCGCCTGTAAATATAATGTGGTCAAATTTCTTAATTGAGGAGAAGTTCAATACAGTAAGACAAAAAGCAGAAAAATTAAATACTCTTATAAAAGAAGCACACAATTATATAAAAGACAATGGTGAAACACAGATAGTACCTGTCATTATAGGTGAAAATAACAAAACAGTTAAAATAGCGGAACAATTAAGGGCAAAAGGCTTTTATGTATTACCTGTAAGACCACCGACAGTACCGGTAAATACATCACGTTTAAGATTATCTTTAACAGCTGATATTACTTTTGATGAATTTAAAACTGTAATTGATACGGTAAAAGAGGTTTTATAATGCAATATAAATGGTTAAATAAAGAAAATAATAAAAATCTTATTGTATTTTTTAACGGTTGGGGAATGGATGAGAAAATCGTTTCTGATTTATATGCACAAAATTATGATATATTAACACTTTTTGATTATAGAACTATAGAAACACCTGATTTTGATTTTTCTAATTATGAAAAGAAATACTTAATAGCTTGGTCAATGGGCGTATTTGTTTGTAATTATTTCTATGAACAATATAAAAATTTTAACAGATATATTGCAATCAATGGAACATTAAAACCAATAGATGATAATTATGGGATTCCAAAAAACATATATGATTTGACTGTTGCTAATTTTAATGAAATGTCCTGCTCTAAATTTATGAGGAAAATTTCTGCAACAAAAAATCTACAAGAATATACTTCTCGCTCACTTAACGAACTAAAAGAAGAATTAATTTCGATAAGAGATTTAAAAGTAAATAACTTTCTACCATTCGATACTGCTTTTTTATCAACAAAAGACAGAATATTTCCATTTAAAAATATGTTGAACTTTTGGGCAGAGAAAAATATAAAGATTACAGAAATAGAAAATTCGCACTATATTTTTGATTCATACAAAAACTGGAGTGATTTTATATGATTGATAAATCACTCGTAAAGAAAAGATTTAAAAAGAGTTTAAAAACATATGATGAAAATGCCATAGTACAAAAAAAAATGGCAAAAGAATTAATAAGTTTACTGCCAAAGAAAGAATATAATAAAATTTTTGAAATTGGCTGTGCCACAGGAATACTAACAAAAGAAATAGCAGACAAACTCATATTTTCAGAACTGTATTTGAATGATATCGTTGAGGAATCAAAAAAATACGTACAAGAAATATATAAAGAATGCAACTTTATTGCAGGAGATATTGAAAATATCAACCTAAATAAAAAATATAATTTGATTATTTCTAACGCATGCCTGCAATGGTGTTCAAACATAGAAGATACTTTGTCGAAATTAATAAATGCTTTAGATGATGATGGTATTTTGGCAATTTCAATTTTTGGAGAAGATAATCTAAAAGAAATTAAATCCATATTTAATATTGGAAACGAAATATCTTCTATATCATCAATGGAAAACTTTCTAAATACACAAAAAATTATTGCAAAAAAAGAAGATAAAATTAAAATTGATTTTGAAACACCAATGGAAGTTTTAAAACATTTAAAATACACCGGAACAAACGCAATAAAAGAAATTAAATTAACAAAAACAAAACTAAAAGATTTTGAACAAAAATATAAAGAAAACTATACACAGAACAATAAAGTATATCTAACTTATAATCCTATCTATATAATATGTACAAAGGGATAAATTGTAGTTTATACAGGCACTTGTTATGTCAGTATGTATTTAGTATCATAAACAATGATAACAACTAAGGAGATAGTTATGATAGCCCAAACATTAGAACAAGAATTATATAATTCAGTTGAAAAAAATACTCCTGAATACATTAAGAACAATAAATATATAGATATAAACAATAAAGAAGAAATGGTATTTGTATTGAAGAAAGAACATTTAAAGCCATATGATGCAAATACAAATCCTGAAGGTTTAAATTTAGATAACTGGCTGAAAAATTATGAAAAAGAAGCCGCTGTTTCAACCGCAGGAATTAGAGGTCCACAGAATATCTTATACCCATATGATGTTCGTTTCCCAATAAACATAATGGGTATAATGCTTGCTACATATGCAAAAGCATTAGTTGCTAAAGATAAGTACAAAGGTAAGAAACTTATTAAACTTGCAGGAAGAGAAGTAAGATATAATTCCGATAAATTTTTAGATTTAATAGCAAGAGTACAAGCCGCACAAGGAATAGAGACTCTTACAACATATGAAAGAAAAACAATGCCGATATGGCTCGCATCATTTTTATGCTTTAAACTTGATTTATTAGGCGGTGAATATATAACTTCAAGCCACGGCATAAGTGTTAAGAATGCAACGAAAGATTTAAACTCTCAAGGCAGCCAATATTTACCTGAAGAGTCAATGGAATTTGTAGATAAAATAAAAGAAATATTTGCACTTGTAGAGAAAGACGGCAAATACGAAATTAGAATTGCAAAATCTGATGACGAATTAATCAATGAATCCTTTATGGAAACAATCAATAATGGTATTGATTTATATAAAGAATATTTAGAAAAAGGCGTAGCAAATAAAGAAAATCTTGATTTAATAAAAGGAATCAAAAATAAAATTATTATAGAAAATGTAGGAGGCAGTGCATATAATACTCTAAGTAAAATATTAACTGCATTCAATATTACAGAAAAATTTGATTGGATGAATATAGAAGAAGACCCATTCTTCCATGGAATAGGTAAATATGATACAGATCCCAAAGGCAATAAATGTTTTTACGATTATTCCGTTGATGCAACAGTACTTGGTAAAAAACAAGACGGAAGTTCATATTTCCCTGTTATTGATACATTAAACTATGATAAAAAATTAAAAGAATATCCGATAGGAACAGTAGTTTTAATTACAGACCCGGATCATGACAGGTTAACCGTATGCCAAATAGAAGACAAAAAATCAATAGATTTTCTTGATAAGACAGGTATAAGTTATTCTGAGCTTGATAATGACAGAATATTATGTATATATACTGCAAATCAATCTTTCTTATTGATTATGGATTTCTGGGCAAAACAATTAAAAGCTTCAGGACAATGGAATAATCATCCGAGATTTATGATAAAAACAACAGCAAGTGCAAAATCTTGGGATGAGTGGGCTAAATATAACAATATAAAAGTTGTAAATGTACCCGTTGGCTTTAAAGAAATCGCAAATATTATGAAAAAAGTTGAAATGCAGTTAATCAATAATCCTGAAAAAGATGTAATTGTGACTGACGTATTCGGCTATGAAGTAAATCTTGGCAAAAATCCAAGAATGATATTTGGCGGAGAAGAATCCGGCGGAATGATTATAGGAAGCGAAGAGTTAATAAAATCAAAAGCCGGCAGAATTGCAATAGCAATGAGAGAAAAAAGTGCTTCAGAAGCAATTATAGTTGCTTCCGCTCTGGCTGCAAAACTTGAAGCAGAAGGTAAAACTTTATCGGTTGCATTGGATGAAATATTCAACTCGAATGAAATTATAGCAAAATATGATATGAGAGAAGATATCGCATACTATAATGAATCAGAACCTGATATTGTAAAACTTACGCAAGCAAAAAAAGACGGCGAAGCATTAAGAACTAAAAATGATTTATTCTATTTGACAATGGCACTAGCAGAGTTTGACGGAAAAATTACTTTAGATAATGTAAAATCAATTTTAAAATCAACATTCCCAACTTTAAATTTTGATAACTTAATTGATATAAAATTTGTAGGTGATGGTACATTCTTAAAATTTACAGATAAATTTATAGAAATTCGTCCGTCAGGAACTGATGCCAAAACAAAAGCATACGGTGCAGGAAGTAACAAAGATGATATATCAAAATTTGCAAAGATTTTAGGAAACTATTCAGGCGATTTGAACGAAGAATATCTTGCCTTAATTTCCAAAGATTATTACAATAATGCTAAAGATAAATCAATGGAAGAATATCTTAAATTCACAAACAAAGATGCTGATACAAGAATTTTTGAAGTTCCGAATTATAAAGAAACAATAGGTATATAAGAGGTAGATAAAATGGCAGAAGAAGCAAAAATATTAGCAACAATTCCAAGAAATGCAACTGAACAATTACAAATAAGTATTAATTCTTATAAAGAAAAAAAATATTTAGATTTAAGAATTTATTACACAACAGATGACGGTGCATCTTGGCTCCCAACAAAAAAAGGTGTAACTGTATCTCCTGATAATTTGATGTTGTTAAAAGATGCAGTAGAAGAAGCAATGCAAGAATTAGCTTCTGAATTGGAAGAATAAACTTAACAACAATTAATTATGTTTATTCCAATATAAGCAAACATAATTTGATATGATTTGACTTATATTGGAATTTTTTATTATAAAATTCAAAAAAGACCTGCTTATTATTTGAAATTCATAAAAAAGCAGATAAAATAAAGTTATGCAAGAAATAGAAAAAGAAAACAAAAAATATGCCCTTTGCCTTGTAGATGTTATAAATCTTGGTACAAGAACATTTTCGTATTTAATCCCCGATAATTTGAAAGCTGACATTAAAGTAGGACAAGCCGTATTAGTTCCCTTTGGATACAGAAAACAAAATATCGTTGCATTTGTCACAGGGTTTTCTTCATATTTAGAAGAAGGAATAAAAGCAAAAGAGATTATAAAAATTATAGATAAAAGAAGCGTATTTTCACTTGATTATCTTAAACTTTTAGATTGGATTGCAAACTATTATTGTTGTGATATCAACACTGTTTTACAAGCTGCTGTTCCAATGAAATTTTTAAAAGAAAATACAGGAAAAGTACAAAAAGAAAAAAAAGAAAAATATATTTCATTTATAACAAAAGAAAATGCCCCGATAAGACAAATTAAAATATTGGAAAAGCTTGAAAATAAAAATGAGGTTCCTCTAATTGAATTTGAAAAAGAAGTAAAAACAACAAGAGCCACTATTTTAAAATTGGAAGCAAATGGTTTTGTTAAAATAACAGAAAAATCCGTTTATCGAGATCCATTAAATGTATTTAAAAATATAGAAAAAGATGATTTTCCCCCTCTTTCTGAAGAACAGCAAATTGCTTTTGACAAAATTTCAGAGAAAATGGATAAAAAACAATATGAATCCATATTAATAAACGGAATTACAGGAAGCGGGAAAACAGAAATTTATTTCCGAGCAATCAAAAAAACACTTGAGGAAGGTAAAAATATATTATTCTTAGCACCCGAAATTGCACTTGCTTCACAATTAACTTTAAGGTTAATCAGACGATTTAATCAGGAGGAAATAGCTGTTTGGCATAGCAGTATTTCGGAAGGCGAAAAATTTGATGTATGGAATAAATTAAGAGAAAATAAAATCAGAATTATTATAGGCGCAAGAAGTGCCGTATACGCACCATTAAATAATATAGGTTTGGTAATTATAGATGAAGAACACGAAAACACCTATAAACAAACATCTCCGTCTCCAAGATATGATGCACGTTTAGTTGCAGAAAAAATATGTGAATTAAATAATGCAACATTAGTAAAAGGAAGTGCTACACCCGATATAAGTTCTTATTTTAAAGCACTTTCATCCGACAATTTAATAACACTAAAAAACAGATACAATAATGTAGATTTAGCAAAAGTAACAGTTATAGATATGCGTGAAGAATTCTATAAAGAATCACGCAGTATTTTTTCTAATACTTTAATAAATGCAGTAAACAATGCGTTAAAAAATAAAAAACAAACAATTCTTTTAATGAACAGAAGAGGTTTTTACACAAGTGTACAATGTAAAAGCTGCGGTGAAGTCATAAAGTGTCCTAACTGCGATATTCCAATGATATACCATAATTCAGATAAAACATTAAAATGTCACTGGTGTGATACAACAAAAAAACTCCCTGATAAATGTCCTAAATGTTCTTCAACAGAAATAAAAATGTCAGGGATGGGGACTCAAAGAATAGAAAATATAGCTTCAAAACTATTTCCAAATGCAAAAATAGAAAGAATTGATTCGGATGTACTTTCTTCAAAAACAAAATATATCGAAATTCTTGAACGATTCCAAAATGGGGATATAGATATTTTAATAGGTACACAAATTATAGCTAAAGGGCTTGATAATAAAAATGTAACATTGGTTGGAGTAGTAGATGCAGATATAAGTTTTTCATTGCCGGATTATCGCTCAAGCGAAAGAGGATTTCAATTGTTAATGCAAGTGGCAGGTAGAGCAGGCAGAGGCGAATTTGACGGAAAAGTTATTTTCCAAACATATAATCCTGATTTATATGCTATAGAAAATGCAAAATCTCAAAACTATTTGGAATTTTATGAAAATGAAATTAATAGGCGTGAAATGTTTGATTATCCGCCATTTTGTCAAATTATAAAAATTGTAATCTCTTCTATAAATGAAGATAGAGCATATAAATGTGCACAAGAAATTTCAGAACGATTAAAAACTCAAATAACAAAATTGGGATTGTCTGAATATATAGAAATAAATGGTTCAATGAAATGCATAATGTATAAATTAAATTCAGAATATCGTTTTCAAATAATAATAAAAAATAAAATGAACAAAAAAGGTCAATATATAGTATCAACGTTTATGAAAAATACTTCTATAGCAGATGACATAAAAATGATAATTGATATTGACCCTGTTGATATAATTTAATTTATATTAAATTTTTAGTATAATCATATTCCATTGCTTCTTGAATGGGTTTTGTTTGCTTTTTAACATTATCAAGAGAAATAAATCTTTGAATTTTTCTTGAAATACCATTTATAGAAGACCAACCAAAATCCATAAAAGAGACTTTATCTGTTGCTTCTTTACCTGTAACAACAAAATTTATTTTTTTACCTTGTGAAGCAGCCTCATTACATAATCCATAAGTTAAACCTTGAGTATATAGTTCAGTAGCATCTAAGATAGTTGCTTTACCATTTGTTTTTTCAATAATTTTCTTCATTTCTTCAAGTTGTTGTTCAGTACCGGCAACAGCATATACACTATCATATTCTCTTGATACAGATTTTACCCTTGTTTGTTGTGGATTATAGATTGCACTTATACTGAAGTTAGTAGCAGAATCTAAAAGAAAATTTCTTTTTTGAGTAAGATATCTGTTATATTGCCTATCAAGAGATTTTTCAAACTTTTCACTCTTTCCGATAGGCAAAAGAGAATCACCGGCTTGTATTATTCCGGTCGCTATTTGTTCATTTAATAAATCAATTTTTTTACTTTCTTTACCACTAACAATATATACTTCTTCTTCTCCCCAACGATTTGTATAGGTAACTACTTGTGCAGGAGCAAATGATACATCATCAAATATAGCTTTTACTTCTTTTTGTGCACTTTTTTCTGATTTTGAAACTTTCTTTTCATTTGCTAATCTTGCAATATCAAACGCAACATCACTTGTGGCATTAACTCTTACTGTTTTTCCGAAACTTACAGGTGAAACATTCATACATTTTTCCTTACTCTTTTACTCTCATATAATATTTTATTATGCTTAAAAACATATAATTTATTTTTTTGCTATTTAGAAACATATCTTGTTGTTTGTTTTTAATTCAACAGAAAGATATAGAATCTGAACTTTTTACACTACAGAAAAATAGTAAAAGTTTATTGAGTTAAAAACTATATGTTTCAACAAAATAAAAAATAGAATATAAACTAAATATTACTTTTATAAAAATAGGAAAATTTGATGACTGACGAGAATAAATAAAAAATAAATAATAAAAGCTGGTGGAAAAATTGTTGGGTTAATGAAGTGTACCCCAAAAAGCGGACAAAGTAGGTAGGAAAAATTCTGTTAAAATAAGGAAAG
>CALUPH010000023.1 GCA_944322615.1 Candidatus Gastranaerophilales bacterium
TACGAAGAAATTTCAAAAAATTATGATTACACAAAAGAAAGTGATGAAAGACTTCAAGAGCAGCTAAATAATAATGTTGTTGAAAAAGTTAGTAAAGTCTATGAAGAAATTTCAAAAAATTATGATTTTATAAAAGAAAAAGAAGAAAGACTTCAAGAACAGCTGAATAACAATATTGATGAAAAAGTTGGTAAAGTTTATGAAGAAATTTCAAAAAACTATGATTTTATAAAAGAAAAAGAAGAAAGACTTCAAGAACAGCTGAATAATAATGTCGATGAAAAGATAGGTAAAGTCTATGAGGAAATTTCAAAGAATTATGATTATACAAAAGAAAATGATGAAAGACTTCAAGAACAGCTGAATAATAATGTCGATGAAAAGATAGGTAAAGTCTATCAAGAAATTTCAAAGAATTATGATTATACAAAAGAAAGTGATGAAAAACTTCAAGAACAATTGACTAATAATGTTGATGAAAAAATAGGCAAAGTCTATGAAGAAATTTCAAAAAACTATGATTTTATAAAAGAAAAAGAAGAAAGACTTCAAGAACAGCTGAATAATAATGTCGATGAAAAGATAGGTAAAGTCTATGAGGAAATTTCTAAGAATTATGATTATACAAAAGAAAGTGATGAAAAACTTCAAGAAAATCTGAACAATAATGTTAATGAAAAAATAGGCAAAGTCTATCAAGAAATTTCAAAGAATTATGATTATACAAAAGAAAATGATGAAAGACTTCAAGAAAATCTGAACAATAATGTTAATGAAAAAATAGGTAATGTCTATGAAGAAATTTCAAGTATTCAAAATAAATTGAATATAATCAAGTCAGAAAATGATGAAAAAATTAATATATTTGAGATTGCTGTTTCAAATAAGATAAATGAATCTGAACTAAATATTAGAAATGATATAAAAAATATCGAGAAAAATATATATGAAGAAATTACCAAAAATAACAGTTATACAGAATATTTAGTGCAAACGGTTGAAGAAAAACAAAATCAAAAAAGAATAGAAACATTAAATGCGATTAAATCTTCTATAAATATACTTAAAACTAATGTTGATTCAAAATTTAATACAGAAATAAATTCATTAAAATTATTAACTGAAGACAAAGTTAAAGTTTTAGAAGAATTATTTTATAGTGAAAATAAAGTTCTGGAAGCAAAAATATCAAAAGAAAATAATCATAAAATTAGTGAACTATATTCTTATACAAATGAAAATTATTCAAAGCTCTATAAAGAAATTAATGATTCTCATTATAAACTTGAAAACATTATAAATGATAGAATATATAATTTAAACAGCAATCATGAAAAATTAAAAGGTGAGATCAATTATTTAAAAGAAAGTGTTGATAAAAAGATTAGTTATGAAACAATAAAATCTGTTTTAACAGATATGGAAAACAAACTGACAGAACAAAAAGCTGAATATGATAAGAATATTTTTAAGTTGCAAACTGACTTTGATGAAAAAATAAATCAACAAAGAATAAAATATGAAAATAAGCTAATAAATATGGAAAATCAAATAGCTCAAATGCGTATTGAAATAAATGAACACAAAAAAGGTATATTCCAAAAATTAATTCAAAAACTAAGAAAATCAAAAAAGAGATAAAATATGAAATCGCCAAAAGTATCTTTAATTTTAATATATGATAAGCAAGATAATTTAAAAGAATGTATAAATAGTCTTTTAATGCAGTCGTTTAAAGATATTGAGATTATATGTATAAATAATGCTTCAAAAGATGAAGCAGAAAATATAATAAAAGAAGTAGCTTTAAATGAAGAACGCATTAAGTTAATTTGTTTACCAATGTCCGGAGACAATATATCAGCTAAAAAAATAGCACTTGGTATTGCAAGTGGTGATTTTGTTTGTTTTGTTAATCCCTGTGAAACATATGATAATGAGTTTGTCAGAGATTTGTATTTAAAATCTATTGAAGAAAATGTAATTAATACGCAAGAAAATCATTTTTATAGAAGAAGTTTTCTCGAAAATGACGAAGAAATAGCTCAACTTATAAGTGATAAAGTCGATCAAGAAATTCAGAAATATAAAAGCGTTATCAATAATCAAAATGATTTAATAAAAAATGAATTCAATAAATTCTATCAGAATAATGTAGAAACTATAAAAAATAATTCTTATGAGATATTGTGCCGATTTAACCAGTTGGAAAAAGTATTTTATGATAAAGACTACCAAAATCAGATAAAGAATAATGAATTGCTTAATGAAGTAAGTTCGAAAAGTGAAGATTTGACTAAGCAAATTTATGATGATATTGCAAAAGTTTATGATTATATAAATTCTGAAATAAATAAAAAAGGCATGGAAATAAACCGTGTATATGATGAGATAAGTAAGAATTATCAATATACGGAAAAATTAGTTTTTGATAAAAATAATGAAACTTCATCTATGATTAATAATGGAAAAGATGACATATGGAATAAAATATCAGAACTTGAAAAGGAAATAATAGTAAGGTACGTCAATTTAAAACGATTATTGGATATTCAAATAGATGAGGTTGATTCTAAAGTAAAGGCTTTAAACAATGGCAATTTGCCTGAATATAATGTATTGGATCTGGAAAAGACAGTCTCCGTAAATCTGGATAAAATGTACCTGCATATGAATAATACATCTTCAATTTTTTATGAAGAGCTTACTAAAATTTATAAAGAAATGAATGAAAAATTGTGCCAAAAAAGTGAGGAAAATAAATATTTTCTTGAACAAAAAATAACCGAATTAAGAAATGAATTTGATGAAAAATTAAAAAATCTAAAGAAAGAAATTACGGGATAATTAATAATGCCAAAAGTATCAGTAATAATACCATTTAATAATGTTGAAAACTATATTGAAGAGTGTCTTAATAGTGTTTTAAGTCAAACACTTGATGATATAGAAATTATTTTAATAAATGATGCATCTACTGATAGAACATTAGAAATTGTTGAAGGGTATTTACAAAAAGATTCCAGAATTAAACTTATAAATATAAACGAGCGAAAAGGTCAAGGTTTTGCAAGAAATAGAGGTATAGAAATAGCAACTGGTGAATATATCGGATTTGTTGATTCTGATGATTTCATTGAGCCTGATATGTTTGAGTGTTTATATAATAGTGCAAAAACAAATAATACCGATATATCTATGTGCCAAGTCAGAGAATATGATGATATAAATGAAAACTATATAACATCTGATTATTATTCTTTATCTTGTTTATCTTCTTTTCAAAATGATGTTTTTAGTGCAGAAGATACAAAAAACTGTATTTTAGATATAAATGTTGCTCTATGGAACAAAATTTATAAAAGGGAATATTTAAATAATATAGGGGAAAAATTTCCTGAAGGGTTTATATACGAAGATTTACCTTTTTTCTTTGGTACATATCTTCCTGCAAAAAGAATTCAAATAGTATGGAAAAATTTATACAGCTATAGAATTAATCGTAAAAATTCTACGATGCAGCAGTTTAATAATAAAATATTAGATCGTTTGCCTATGGTTTCTCTTACGTATGAAAAATTAAAGCAAGTTCCATATTTAAGTGATTTAAAACAAAAAATTCAAGCTTGGATTATAAATGATTTATTTCACAGATATTCGCTTTTGAAAGAAAATTACCATAAAGAATTTTTCTTTCTTATGAAGAAGGTTTTTCAGAGTTTGGAAATAGAAAATCCTGAAGATGATTTTTGGAAAAGAGTTTACCATTTTCAGGGATATCTTCTTGTTATAAATAATACTTTTGAAGATTTTAATAATAAAGTTTTTACTGAGTACCTTGATATACATAAAGTAGAAGACAGACTTCGTTCTGAAATGATTGGTATAGAAGAAATTGATAAACGTTTTAATTCTGTTTATCAAGAAATAACGAAAAATTATAAATATACTGAAGATCTATTTTCTAATTTAAGTATAAAAAATGATGAGACTTATAACAAAATAAAAGAAAAAAAACTAAGTATAGAGCAAGAAATTGATTATAAAATTTCTCAAGTATATGAAGAAATAACAAAAAACTATAAATATACGGAAGAATTATTCTCAAAATTGAATGAAGATAATTCACGAATTTATAATAAAATCGAAGAAAATAAGTTAAATTTGCTTCAAGATACTGATTTAAAGGTCTCTCAAATTTATGATGAAATAACAAAAAATTATAAATATACAGAAGAACTTGTTCAAAGAAATTTAGATAAACTTGATTCCAAAATAAATTTGGATTTGGAAAATAATTACAATCAAATAAATGAACGCCTCGAAGAGAAGGCTAAATATTTATACAATGATATTAAAGATTTATCATATGTGCTTCAAAATAATTTTGAAGAATTGAGTAATGAACAAAATAAAATATCGGAATTTAATAGTAAAATTGTTTCAGAAGTAGAAAATTTAAAACAAGAGAATGAAGCGAAAATCTCCGCCTTAAGAAAAGAATACAAAGAAATTATTTTCTCAAAAGTGCAAAATATTTCAAATAATCTTGAACAATTTGAAAGTGAAATAAAAAATTATATTGATGTTGTTCAAAAACAATTGGAAACAGAAAAACAGCAGAATATGCAAAATACAGAAGAATTAAAATCTAAATTCAATATAGTGATTGAAGAACAGCAAAAACAACATAAGGAAGAAATTGAAAACTTAAAAAAACAAATGCAAGAAATGGAAATTAAGCTTAGAGAAGAAATGAAATCTCCAATTCAGAAATTAATAGATAAATATAAAACAAAATCGGAGAAATAAAGTTGGCAGAAATTTCTGTAATAGTACCTGTTTATAATGTTGAAAATTATCTTGAAAAATGTTTGGATACAATTGTTAATCAGACATTTTCTGATATAGAGATTGTTTGTGTCAATGACGGTTCTACCGATAATTCAAGAAAAATTCTTGAAAAATATAAAGAAAATGATTCCAGAATAATAATAATAGATAAAGAAAACGGCGGTTTGTCATCTGCTCGTAATGCAGGACTGAAAGTTGCTACTGGTAAGTATATAAGTTTTATTGATTCTGATGATTGGGTTGATTTAACTATGTTAGAGAAGTTATATCAAAATATAACATCCCTTAACACTGATATTTCAATCTGCTCGGTTAATCTTTATGATGAACAGGAACAAAAAATAAAGGATTCGGAGTCTTATTTTAATCTTAGTTATTTTGACTCATCTTTTGATGGTAAAGTCTTTTCTTATAATGATACAAAAGACTTTTTGATGGATGTTTGTGTCATGGCTTGGAATAAGTTATATAGAAAAAGTTTTTTAGATGAATGTAAGGCAGAATTTCCTGATGGTTTAATTTTTGAGGATGGTCCATTCTTCTTTTCTATGTTCTTTAAGACTCAAAGAGTCTCAATAGTTAGAGATTTCTTATACTACTACAGAATAAATAGAACAGGCTCAATTGTAAAAAATGGCGGTATAAAGTTCTTGGATATTATAGATGTTGTTAATTTAATGTATTCTTCTTTAGAAAAAACCGATATTTTTGAATATGTAAAATATGAGTTTTTTCACCGAAAAGCAGATGATATAATCTACAGATATGAATTGATTCCTTTAAAACTGAAGAATAAATTTTCTAAAAAATTAAAAAAAGAATCAATACTATTGAATGAATCGATATTTGATCTTGCATATATAAATAAAGAATACCCTATAACATATAGAAGTCTTTGTGCAATAAAAAATAATACAAGCATTTTAAGTTTTTATTATAGAAAATTTATAATACGCTTAATGTATAAAATAATGCAGGTTTTGTATACAGAAGAGAATATTTATTATTTTAAATTTTGGAATTTTAAATTAAGATTAAAAAAACGAGCGAATTTGTATGATGTATGGTATGAAAATGATAAAATTTATGTAGTTTTATTTATGAAGATAAAGTTTAGTTTTAAATTTGAATATTCGAAGTTAGAGCAAAAGTAAAGTATGAAAGAGCCAAAAATATCTGTAATAGTTCCTGTTTATAATGTGGAGAAATATTTGCCAAAATGTTTGGATAGTATTTTATGTCAAACTTTTTCAAATATAGAGATTATATGTGTAAATGATGGTTCTACCGATAATTCAAGAAAAATACTGGAAGAATATAAAAATAAAGACTCACGAATAATTATAGTAGATAAAAAAAACGGCGGATTATCATCAGCACGTAATGCTGGGATGAAGGTTGCAAAAGGTGAGTTCTATAGTTTTATTGATTCTGATGACTGGATAGATTCTTCAATGCTTGAGAAGTTATATAAAAATATAACTTCACTTGATACAGATATTTCAATATGTGCGGTTCATCAGTTTGATGAAACTAACCAAAAAATTGATGATTCAAATCCTTATTATACCTTAGAGTATTTTGATTCAAGCTTTGATAATAAGTCATTTTCGTATAAAGAAACTAAACCATTTATAATGGATGTTTGTGTTATGGCTTGGAATAAATTATACAGAAGAAGCTTAATCGATAAATGTCAGGCAGAGTTTCCCGATGGGTTAATATTCGAAGACGGACCATTTTTCTTTACTATTTTCTTTAAAACGCAAAAGGTTTCTATTGTCAGAGAATTTTTATATTATTACAGGGTCAACAGAACGGGTTCTATTATTCAAAAAGCGGGCAAGAAGTTTTTACACATTATTGATGTTGCTGAAATTATGTATAACAAGATAAAAGATTTGCCTGATTTTGAAGATATTAAATATATATTTTTCCGCAAAAAGGTTGAAGACTTTATATATCGTTTTGAACATCTTAATCCGAAATATAAGTCTGCATTTGCAAAAAAAATGAAAAAGGAAAGTTCTTTGGTTAATGAAAATATATTTCCTCCTTCAATGGTAAAAGGCAGATTTAAATATAATTATTTCCTTTTTAAAAATCTAAAAACAGGTTGTATTTTATATTATGAATTTCAGAAATATAAAATTAAGTCTATGTATAAATTGATGGAAATAATGTATAAAGAAGAAAGTGTATATTTTCTAAAATATAAAAATCATATTTTTAAGTTTAAAAAAGTACCTGAGTTTTTTGATATTTATTACTCAAATGATAGAATCTATGTACGAATCTTTAAGAAAATAAAATTTGATTTTACATTTAAGTTTTCAGAGTTGGAGAAGTTAAACGAAGATGACTAAAGTTTCAATAATAGTGCCATTTAACAATGTAGAAAAATATATTTCAAAGTGTTTGACTTCATTAATATATCAATCGTTGGAAGATATAGAGATTATATGCATTAATGATGCATCTACAGATAATTCAAAAAATATAGTGCAACAATATTTAGAAAATGATAAAAGAATAATCTTATTAAATGTGGATAATGTTTCAGGTCAATCATATGCAAGAAACTTGGGGATGGAAATTGCATCAGGAGAATACATAGGTTTTGTGGACTCTGATGATTGGATTGAACTTGATATGTTTGAAAAAATGTATAATAAGGCAAAGAGTGTTGATTCTGATATAACAATGTGTCAAGCACAATTATATGATGATAAAGAACAAACATTTTATACAAATGATTATTATAGCTTAAAATCATTGGAAAAATATGGGGATAATGTATTCAACCCTTATGAGACAAAAGATGAAATTTTGAATATTAATGTTGTTTTATGGAACAAAATATATAAACGAGAATTTCTGCAAAATATTTCGGTGAAGTTTCAAAATGGTTATATATATGAAGATTTGCCATTCTTTTTTGAGACTTATTTAAAAGCACAAAGGATAAATATTTTATGGGAAGCCCCATATTATTACAGGCAAAACAGGCAATTTTCAACAATGCAGAATTCCGATAAAAAAGTATATGACAGAATTCCGATGGTTGAAAGAACATATAATGTACTAAAACAAGCACCATTTTTTGAAGAGAAAAAATCAGAGATAATAAGCTGGATAATTGATGATATTTTTCACAGATATACATTATTAGAAGACAGGTATTATGAAGATTATTTTGCAAAGATGAAAGAGTTTTTTCAAAAAATAGAACTTACACCGGAAGATGAACAAGAACTTGCTAAAAGTTATTGCTATGATGAATTTAAGAATATATTAGAGCGTTCTTATTATGGTTTTTGGAATTTTTTGGTAGAAAAATATAAAACGTCAAATAAAAGGATAAAAGCAGCAGAACATAAATGTAATTTAGATATTATAGCTATTAAAGAATATCTGGAACAATATAAAAAAGAAGTAAATGAAGAAAAAAACAAAATAGAAGAATGGTGGAAAAATCATTGCGAAGAAGAAGTTAAGAAGAAAATAGATGAACAATTTCATTATATGGAAGCGAGAAAAACAAAAGAATTAAAAGCTGCATATGAAGAATGGCATTCAAAACTTGTAAAACAAGAGTATGAACTAAAGGCTTGGCAGGCTGAATCAGTAAAACAAGTTACGGAAAAATTAAAAGCTGATTATGAATGGAAACTGGAAGAACAAAAACAACAATATCAATCAGCTTTAATAAAACAAAAAGAATATTATGAAAATAATTATTTATTGGTTAAAATAATATTAAAGTTTTATAAAAAAGTAGAACAGTTGAAAAATAAAATCAAAAGAATAATAAAGAAAAATTAGGACTTATAATGGCAGATACACAAGAACAATTTGTAAAGCTTGAAAAAGAATTTCAACAAGAACTTGCATTACAGAAAAGATTTTATGAAAGTGAAATAGAATTTCTAAAATCTAAATTTGAATATGAAAAAGAGAAATTAAAAGTTGAATATGAAAATAAACTGGTTGAAGAAAAGAAAGCAATTGAAGCATATTATAATGTAAAGTCTGTTGAAGATTTAGAAAATCAAAAAAAATATTATTTATCAGAGCTTGAATCACAACGAAATTGGTATGAACAAGAAATATTAAGACGTCAAAAAGAAACCGAAGACTGGCATATTAATAATTTAGAAAAACAAATATCTGACTTAAAAAAAGGCTATGAAGAAATGCTGAAAGCTCAGCAAGATAGGTTTAATGTTCAAGAAGAAGCTTTGAGTTTTCATATTTTGGAACAGAAAAAATATTATGAAGAACAATTAAAACCGTATAAAAAATTAATTAAGTTTGGAAATAAAATTCAAAAAAAATTACATTTGGACACAAAAAGTAAAGAAGAAAATAAAAAAGAAAATATTGTTAAAACAGATATAACAAATGACTGTCAAACAAGCAATGAAAAGCCAAAAGTATCTGTAATTCTGCCTGTTTATAATGTAGGCAAATATTTAAGGCAATCGCTTGATAGTTTGATAAATCAAACATTAAAAGATATCGAAGTTATATGTGTAGATGACGGTTCTACAGATGACAGCTATGATATTTTAGAAGAATACAAACAAAAAGATGGAAGAATAAAAGTCATTCATAAAGAGAATAAAGGTACGGGTGCTGCAAGAAATGACGGATTAAGACTTGCTACAGGTGAATGTATAGGGTTTGTTGATCCTGATGATTGGGTTAAACCTAATATGTTTGAAAGATTATACGGGCTAATAAAAGAGAAAAATCTTGATATAGCAATGTGTATGCCTGATGGTTATGATGAAAAGAACGGAATAAATACACCATTTCCATACTTTGTAGATGCTAATTTTGAAAATATTATAGATGACAGAGTGTTTAATTGGCGAGATTTATCACCGTTTAGTTATCCAATGTGCGTTTGGAATAAGCTTTATACAAAAGAACTATTTGATAAAAATAATATAGATTTTGCGGAAGGTCTTGATTTTGAGGATCATAAAGTTATTTTCGGAACTCTTTTAACTGCAGAAAGAATGTTTTTCACCAAAGAAAAATTGTATGTATACAGATTTAACAGAGAAGGTTCTGTTCTGACTGATAATAACAGAAGATTAATAGATCATATCAAAATATTTGATATAGTTGAAAATTTAATGAAAGAAACAAATACTTATAATTTATTAAGGACTGATTTTTTAACATATAAAATTCATAATATTTTATACTATTACAGTATGATAAAGGATGAATTTAAGCATGAATATTATGAAGAAATGGTAAAATCAATAAAAGATACTAATCTATCTGAGGATGAATATAAAATTCTTGTTGAAAAATATCCTGAACTTAATAGTATAAAAATCAATTAGATATAATTCATACATTTAAACGGTAAAAAAAGAGCCATACATAGTATAATTTATAATAAGGGAAATTGTATGGAAATATCAGGAAACAGTATAAATCAACCGGTAAATTTTTATCCGAAAAATACCGGAAACAATATAAATATGGCGATAGATGGCGAAAATCATTTGTACCAATCAAATATTTTCGCGCCTGAGTTTGCTGCAATGCAAAATAAAAAAAATGTTACTATCCCTATAAGAAAAAAAAGAAAAAGTAAAAGATTAAATACAATGGATACAGACTATCTTCCTGATGAAGCTATTGAAGAAACAGGAAAAGATAGTGCAGATAATTTCTTTATTGCAGAAGAAAAGAAACAAATAAAAGAAAATCTAAAAAAGGCATTTGAATATTTTATAACCGCAACACCATTAATTAATTATTTCTTCTTAAAAAAGAAACATCATAAAATACAAAAGACAGTAGAAACATTAAGTGATATAAGTCAAAATGTTGATGAACTATTGAACTCGGCAGTACCTTATGGAGAGGAAAAAACAGTTTATCAAGATATAGCAAAGAATTTAACCGATGCTGCAAATTTGCTTGGGAAAGCAAACAAAGAGTTATAAAAATAAAAACATAAACATATATTAAATTTTTGAGGTTTTTTTCTTTACTATTTATATGATTTACAATACTATGTTAATAGTTAATGTACGATGTAAGCCATGTAAACAGCGGAAGTCGAGCAAACAAATAAGTAATACAATAAAAAAGAGGGCGCATAAGTGGAAAATTTTGTTCCGGACATTTTTGGCAAAAAAGAAACAAGCAATAATAATACAACTACATCATATACAGGTGGAACCCCTGCAGATATAAAAGTAATCGGTGTAGGCGGTGGCGGTGGAAATGCTGTAAACCGAATGATTAAAGCCGGTCTTGGCGGTGTAGAATTTTGGGCTATGAATACAGATGTTCAAGTTCTTGAAATGTCTTTAGCCGAAAATAAAATCAGAATAGGAAGCAAATTAACGAATGGTTTAGGTGCCGGCGGAAATCCTGAAAAGGGCGAAAAATCTGCCGAAGAAACAAGAGACGAAATTGTAAATGCAATCGGAAAAGCAGACATGGTATTTGTTACTGCAGGTATGGGCGGTGGAACAGGTACAGGTGCAGCTCCTGTTGTTGCCAGAATTGCAAAAGAATTAGGTGCATTAACTATTGGTGTTGTTACAAAACCATTCAGCTTTGAAGGTAAGAAAAGAATGAATCAAGCTCTTCAAGGTCTTGAAAAATTAAAAGAAACTGTAGATGCTTTGATTGTTATCCCTAATGATAAATTATTAGAAGTAGTAGATCGCAGAACAACTATGAGAGAAGCTTTCCAAGTTGTTGATGAAGTTCTTCTAAGAGGTGTTCAAGGTATTTCAGATATCATTACAGTTCCGGGTATGATAAATGTTGACTTTGCTGATGTTAGAAGCGTAATGGAATCTTCAGGATCTGCATTGATGGGTATTGGTCGTGGTACAGGAGAAGGCAGAGCTTTAGAAGCTGCTAAATCAGCTATTAATTCACCACTACTTGAAACTTCGATTAATGGTGCTTCAGGTATCATTATGAATGTAACAGGTGGTCCTGATATGACATTGTATGAAGTTACTGATGCTGCTCAAGTTATACATGATGCAGTTTCAGAAGATGCTACTGTTCATTTTGGTGCTGTAATTGATGACAGAATTCAAGGTGAAATCCAAATCACAGTTATTGCAACAGGTTTTGAATTAAAGAAAAATCAAGTAGATAAATTTGCTCAAGAACAAGAAGAAAAAACATTAGGTGCAATGGATTTATTCGGAAGCAGCAGTTCTTCTCCAAAAATATCTAAAGCAGCAAGTGATTTTGCTAATAACATTCTTGATATTCCTGAATTCTTAAAGAAGTAGAAAACAAGAAATATAATAAAAACTGACGGTATAAAGCCGTCAGTTTTTTTAATAATATATTTATTTAATACCTAAGGTATCAAATGTCTTTTGACTTGCAACAATTGATGTAATTGGAGGGTTTGCAAAAACATAGTTTGCAGCTGCTCTGATATCATCGACAGTTACTTTATCAATAGCATCAAGTATATTGCTCCAGTAATAGATATCATAAGGTGAGTTCTTTGAAGCTGCGAAAGCACAAGTTTTATCAAAACTTGTTTCAAAAGTATCTAAAATACTTGTTTTATATTGTATTTTTGCATCTTCAAGCTCTTTCTGTGAAACATTTTCTGTTTTTAGTTTATTAATATTATTTGTAAAACCTTCTAATGCTTTTGTTAAGTTTTCAGGAGAACCTTCATTTGGAATAGGACTGTCAGTTGTTGTCCCGATGTGAAGAATTATAGAATCGGTGTCCTTCTCGCTTAGACAACTTGAACCAACCGAGTATGCGAGTTTTTTATCTTCTCTTAAATCGGTGAATAATCTTGAAGACATGCCGCCGCCAAGAATAATATTCAGTAGTTCTATCTTAGCCATATCATCAATATTTTTGGTTTTTTTAAATTTATAAGCTTGGCAGACATCTGCTTGTGAATTATCTTCCACTGCAGTTAAGACTTTAGCTTCCGTATTTGGAGTATATATTTTATATGAGTCACCTTTTTGTTTTGTAAAAAGTCTAAATACAGGTAATCCAACAGATAATTCATTGTTGAAAATGCTCTGCAAATATGGTTTTTTGTCAAAAGGAGCTGTAATTGTTGCACTTGCTTGTGCTGTCGATATAAGTTGAGAGTAGACATTTTGTATATCAGCTAAAGTAAGTGCTTCAAGTTGTTTTAATCTTTCTTCTTTCGGAGCATATTTTTTTATTGCAGGAAATAGCTCTTGTTGTAATTTATCATATGGTGAAATCTCTTCAGATATTATCGAATCACGAATAATTTGTTTTGCTCTTTCAAATTCATTTTGAGAGAAGTTTGGATAAGTAAGAATTTCTTTTATGAGAGGCAAAACATCTTGTGTATTTTCATCTTCAAAGATTCCTGTAACAGAAAGACCGTTGCTTCCTACATGAAATGCTAAACTTATATCTTTAGAATTTAGCAGTGATTTATATTCATCATTATTTCTAAAGCAGCTTCCACGATCAAGTAATTCATTCAAGACCATAAAAGCAGGAGAATTAACATCATTTAATTCATCTGTATTTAAATCTAAAGATAATGATGAATAAGTGCCTGAAGTACTTGGAATCATCATAGTTTCAATGTTATTCCACAATTTATATGTTTTTATATTATTAATGTGTTCATTTATTGTTTCTTTGGGTGTTTTGGCTGCTCCAAAAGAAACAGGTTTAGGATTATTTGAAACTGAGTTGTAGTTGTTTGTAATAGTTTGACTGTTTGCTGATTTTTCATGCGATACACATATTGAGACTTTATTCAAATCTAAGAATTTTTTTGCTGTTTCCGATATTTCTTGAGGAGTAATAGTCTGTATTGTTCTTGATTTGTCGTTAAAGTAGTTATATTCATTATTCATTGATATATCTGTAAGAACATAGTTTAAGTTTCCGGATAATTCAGATATATTGTTTAGTGAGTTTAAAGCTTTTTTTCTATAGCAATCTATTTCTTTTTGTGTTGGAGGATTATTTGCAATATATGAAAGCTCTTCATAAATGATTTTGAGAACTTCTTCAATCTGACCTTCTGTTGGAGAAACAGATAGAATCAAAGCACGAGCTCCATTTGGTTTATTTTGCATTTTCTCCATATATATACTTGGTTTGATACCATATTTATCAAGAACCTTTGATAATTTTGAATCAGAAGAACATAAAATACTAACTAAAGCATCCAGTTTATATAAATCAATATTATTAGTTCCTTCAGGAATAGCAAATCCCATAGTAATTGATGGAGATGTTGCATTTGGCTGTATAATATCTTGCCTTATAGGTTTTTCTGTATATTTAATAGGTTCATAATGTCTTTGATTTATTTTTGATAAATCATTTTGTTTATTATAATACTTAGAAACAAGTTGGATCGTTTCTTCTGTATTAACATCACCGGTAATAACAGTAACTGCATTGTCAGGAGTATACCAAGTATTGAAATAATCAAGAACAGTATCTTTTGTGAATGAATTAATATTGTCTTTTGTGCCTAAAATAAAATTAGTAGAATTTGTTTGTATTCCAAATAGATTTTTTAGCATTAAAGAAGTAGCGACATCGTCAGGGATATCTTTGTACATATCTATTTCTGATTTTACGGGTTCTTTTTCTTTTTCTAACTGTTCAACAGGAAAAGTAGGGAATTGTGTTTGCAATGCATTAAGCCTAATAGCTTTTTCAAGCGAATTTTCATTAAGTAGTTGCAAAGACAGATAATAATCTGTTTGAGAAAATCCTGTTGAAGCATTAGTAGAACCGCCAAGTTCTGATACTCTTTTATCATATTCTTTCGGAGCTAAATCTTTACTTCCGTTAAATAAATTGTGTTCAATATAATGGCTCATGCCTCTAATATTTTCTGTTTCATTTAATGAGCCGACATTATAAGTAGTTTTAATATAAGTAGGACCATCTTTAGGCTGAATTACAACTTTTTGTCCGTTGGCAAGCCTATAAATACTGGCTTTTTCTTTTAATCCCGGAACTGCTATTTCACCTATTTTTGTATAAGCTATAGGTAAATTTGAATTAACTTGAGATGCTCCTGCCGGGTATACAGATGGAAGTGATGTTGAATTATAATTAGGAATAGAAACAAGCCCCTGTTGTTTTTCAACAGGTTCATTTTGTCCCATAGGTATTTGTTTTATTAAATTATTTCTTATCTCCATTGTATTTTTTTATTAATTTATAGCTATATATTTAATAAAAGTGCCCAAAAGTTTTTTTATTGATATAATAACAGATGGATTTTAAGAATATTTACATGAACAAAGATTTTTAGCAAAAAATATATTGTTTATAATTAAAATAATTAAAGGTGATTTAAGTGAGCATGCATAGAATAACAAGTCTCTATACTCAATATAAGCCAAGTGAAGATAGAAGGCAGCAAAATATCCCTGTAGCTGTTGATAGACGTTCCGGCAGAGAAAGACGTAGTCAGGACAGGGTTGCATTAGATAGACAACTTACAAAAGATTTATATGAAGTAAAAAGTCATATAGCAAAGTTAGAAGCTTTAGCACCTAAATTATTTGCTGATAGAGTAACAACTCAAACTCCAAATTTTGGCGCAATGAATAATTTTACACAAGATCAATTGGTAAAAGAATCAAAACCTGATTTTTCTGAAATAGCAAGACAAGAAGCTCAGCTTCAAGATAAAGCATCAACTTCTTTTCAAGTTGGTATATTATCTGCTGCTTTAGCCGGAGCTATTGCTGTATCATTTATGGGTACAGCAGGTGCTGTTATTGCTATAGGTACAAGTTTATATATTGGGGCTAGAGTTCTAAAGGTATTAATAGCAAAAGAAACAGCTGAAGATAAAAAAATAGATAAAAATTAGGATTATATAATTAATTTGGTTTTTTGAGGGTTCTCATCCCTTTTATATCTTCAAAAAAATAAAAAAACGGATAGAGAGGGATTCTCTTGCTCGTTCGCTATAAATGGCGTTTCATGTCGAAGGCTCATCGCCTCCGTCATTTCAGCCTCTGCTCACTCGCGCTCGAACCAAAAACAAAACTTCGTTTTGTGAGGGTTTGTAAAAGGACACATGGTTTGATTATTTGTTCCACATGGTTTGATTATTTTGGGCAACATAAATTTGAAATAT
>CALUPH010000024.1 GCA_944322615.1 Candidatus Gastranaerophilales bacterium
TTATTTATAATTCTAAAATTTTATATTTTTATCCTTTTTTCGTATTCGTTTTTTGGAGGAACTTTTGTTCCTCCTTTGGTTTGTTCGGGAACTTTTTAGATATCTTTAATTCTTATTTTTTATTATGTATTTTTATTTTGAGTTATAATTAAGAAGAAGAAAAGGATATATAAAATGTGGAATTACTCTGAAAAAGTTATGGAACATTATAGAAATCCTCGTAATGTTGGCAGTATAGAGGATGCAGATGCAATTGGAGAAGCTGGCTCATTGTCATGCGGAGATATGCTTAAGCTATATTTGAAGGTAGATAAAAACGGTATAATAACTGATGCAAAATTTCAAACTTTCGGGTGCGGAAGTGCTGTTGCAAGTTCAAGCATATTAACAGAAATGGTAATTGGTAAACATATTGATGAAGCAAGAAAAATAACAAATAAACAAATCGTTGATGCGTTGGGCGGATTACCTCCTGAAAAAATGCATTGTTCGGTTATGGGGCATGAAGCACTAGAAGCAGCTATTGCAGATTACTACAATGAAGAAATTACTATACATCAAGATGAAGAAGTTGTTTGTAACTGTTTTCATATTACAAGAACATTTTTAGAGAATGAAATTAAATCTAATAATCTAAAGACTATAGATGATGTAATTAATTATACTAAAGCGGGTGGTGCTTGCGGCAGATGTCAAGGTAAAATAAAAGCAATACTTGATAATATTAATTCCGACAAACCAAAACAAGAAAACCTAACAAAAACACAATTAATTATAAAAATAAATAACATAATAGAAAAATATATTTCACCTGAGCTTAGAAAAGATGGTGGAGATATTGAATTAATTGATGTGGAAGATAATAAAATAAAAGTAAAACTTTCAGGAAAGTGCCAATTATGTAACCGTTCTCAGTTAACATTGACACACTTCGTTGAAGCAACACTTAGAGAACATATAGATGAAAATATAGAAATAATTCAGGTGTAAAAATGAAAGATTTAAAACTTGTATACTTAGATAATAATGCAACAACAAAAGTTGATGAAAAAGTTTTGGAAGCAATGCTTCCATATTTTTCACAGTATTACGGAAATCCTTCTAGTATATATGAATTTGGAGGTAAAAACTCAAATGCAATAAAAGAAGCCAGAGAACAAGTTAAAGATTTCTTTGGAGCAAACAGCTCAAAAGAAATTTTCTTTACAGCATCAGGCAGCGAAAGTGCCAATATGGCAATTCGAGGAATATTATCCGCAGATAGATCTAAAAATCATTTGATTACAACAAAAGTTGAACACCCTTGTGTTTTAAATTTACATAAACAACTTGAAAAAGAAGGATATAATATTACATATATCGGTGTTAACTCTGCCGGAGAAATAAACTTAGATGAGCTATATGAAGCTGTAAACGATAAAACAGCTTTGGTTTCTTGTATGTATGCAAATAATGAAACAGGAACAATTTTCCCGGTTGAAGAAATTGCTGAAAAAGTAAAATCTATAAATCCGAAGACTAAAGTATATGTTGATGCAGTTCAAGCTGCAGGTAAAATTGACATAAATGTAAAAGATACCCAAATAGATATGATGGGAATTTCAGGACATAAGTTTCACGCACCAAAAGGAATTGGTTCTTTATATGTTAAATCTTCAACACTAATAACACCTTTAATAATTGGAGGCCACCAAGAAAACGGAAAAAGAGCAGGAACTGAAAATGTCCCGTTCATAATTGGTATGGCGAAAGCTGCTCAATTGGCAAAAGAATCTTTGAATTACGAAATGACAGAAGTAAAAAGATTAAGGAATAAATTAGAAACCGGTCTTTTATCAAAAATATATAATGCAAGATTAAACTCTTCAGCAGCAAACAGAGTACCAAATACTACAAACATTGGTTTTGAATATGTTGAGGGAGAATTAATCTTACTTAACATGAATGATGTAGGCATATGTGCAAGTTCAGGAAGCGCTTGTACATCAGGAAGTTTGGATCCAAGCCATGTTTTAAAAGCAATGGGTGTACCATTTACTGCACTTCATGGAAGTATAAGATTTAGCTTAAGCAGATTCACAACTGAAGAAGAAATTGATTATACAATTGAAAAAATGCCGGAAATTATTGATAGACTTACAAAAATATCACCTTTCCAAAAAGAATTAAAAGAATTGAGAGAAAGAAAAGGTATTATTTAAAATAAATATAACCTACAAGATTTAGGTCTATACTTCCATACATTAATCGAATACGTCCGTTGTCAATTATTTCGGCATTACAAAATGTTATAGTCTCTTGTTCAAGATCTTGCTTTGTTTGAACAGCAGAAACAGAAAGTACGCACTTATTTCCTTGAGATAAATCAAGTACGTAATTATTTTCACCAATCTTTCTGCAAGACAATTTATAATAACCCGGCTGAATATATTTTCCATCCTCACTATAAGCTTGCATTGGAATCATAACAGTTAAAGTTTGACTTAACTCATCATCAGGCGATTGAGATTGTGTAAAATCTTTTAAATGTTCAAAATCAGAGGATGGTGATAATGGCTGAACTTCTTGTTTTATCCTTCTTTGTTTTCTTGTCATTTGGCGTTCTTTAATCTGTTCAATCGTCTTTTTTAACTTTGAATCAGAAACAGGTTTTTGGTCTTCAAAGCCTTTGTTAAAAACGTCTGAATTTTCACCCCATGAAGATGAAACATCTTCTTCTGCTATCGAAACAAAAGAAATGTTAAATAATAAAAATATTAATATTATAAATCTTAAATACTTTGCCATAGTATTATAATACCTATTTTTTTTTATAAGTAAAGAAAATTAATTAAAATTATTTGTTATTTTTTTGCACAATATGGTATTATATCTAAAGGTAGAATGTAAGGAAGGTTGTATTATGGCAAAATATAAGAATACTATATTAATTCTATTATCAATAATATTTTTCGCATATGCTGGTTTCATAAGCATATTTCCGGCTTTTCTAACCAGTAATTTTAATATTGATAAATTTGAACAAAAAGTATATGATTCTACAAGTTTAGTAACAACAGTAGATACAGTTGAATATAAAATAAAACCAAACTTTGATACCATAATATCATTAAGAAATTGGTCTTCAAAATATATTGATGATCAAGATTGTTTTGATGCAAGTTTAATTGAACTTACAACAACTCCTGCTGCTATCTTCGGAAAAACATTTAAAATTAAACAATTATATCTAAAAAATGTTAGATTTTCTAATCAGACATTACCTTCAGGGGAAAATAAACTCGCATTCTTACCTGGTGCATTTAATTCAAAAGTTTTTGGTGCAGATAAAATTGTTATTATTCCGGGACCAGTAAAAGTTAAAAACTTTAGAATAAAGGATATTGCTCCTGGTGTTTATAATGAAAGAAATCAAAGAGAAGCCTTATATTCAGAACAGGATGTTAAATCATTCTTAACTGATAAGAATTTTTCACACATCATTGTAAAATAGGCATAATTTAAATGAAAAACATAATTTTAAAATTATTTATAGCAACTGTTATTATTTCATATTCTTGCATAGCAGTAAGTGCTTCGTATTACTACGATGATGGTAAGAATGAAGATAATCCGAATGTAGATAAATTCAAACCAACATCCGGTGTAAAAATAAAAGAATCCAATGTTGCAAATTGGATGGAAAATGCTACAAGAAATGCTATGAATGGAAATAAAAATAATACTCAAAAGAAATATTATAATAATTCCAATAAAGAAGATCAAACCCAGTCGACAGGTACATATAAAAAGACCTACAAATGGTTTTAAAAAACAAGGAGGGAAAATGAAAAAAGTAATAATTACAGCCTTATTTCTAGGTATAGTAGGATTTTATTTAAATACAGCAGCAAATGCAGCTACTGTTACCTTCACTAAACCAACAATAAATGTTGATACAAACAAAGAAGAATCCGCTCTTTCTAAAAAAATAAATCAAACAAAAGAAGATATAGAAAAAGCAAAAGCTGAATCAGCGGCAAAACAAGAAGCAAGAAAGCAAGCTGCTGAAGAACGCAAAAAAGCAGCAGAAGCCAAGCAAAAGCAAAGACAAGATGCAATAAACAGTTTTAAAGATTCATTTAAATAAACCAAAAAAGAAGAAGATTAAATCTTCTTCTTTTTTATTTATTGACAGAATATACCACTCCAATGTAAATTATACATAAGGGAATAAGGAGATTTAGTATGAAAAAAACTTTATTAATATTGGCAATTGCTCTATCTTTTGTCGGGCTTTCAAGTATTAAAGCAAATGCAGATACAGAACAAACTGTCAAAATAGAAATTCCGGCTTCATCAGTTGATAAAATTGATGTTAAATATGAAAAAGAATCTCCGACTGCAACAGAAAAAGCTATTAATGCTACAAAAGATGCTACTGATAAAACAGTAAAAGCTACAAAAAAAGCTACAAAGAAGACCATAGAAGTAACAAAAGACGCAACCGATAAAACGGTAAAAGCCACAAAAAAAGCTACAAAAAAAACAATTAAAGCAACAAAAGACGTAACAAATAAAACTGTGGAAGCAACTAAAAATTTTACTGATAAAACAGTAGAAGAAACAAAAGACTTTGTTGAGAATTTAAATCCAAACAGAGAAGTTACTGCTGAAGGATTAGAAAATGAAGCAACAATCAAAACATTAAAAAATGAAAGAAATGAGCTAAAAGCTGCATATAATTCAAGAATAAAAGATATAAATGCCAGAATAAAATCAACGGAAAGATCAACTACAATATCTGATGTACAAAAACAAAACCAAATATATTCTTTAAACAAGCAGAAAAAAGAACTTATATCACAAAGAGATAAAGCAATAGAAAAATACAATCACAAAATAGAACTTCAAAAACAAAAGAATAAATAAAAAGAGCCTAAGGCTCTTTTTTATTACATATATTATACAGATTAAATCCTTCTTGATATGCATCAACAACTGCCCTTGAAAATTTCTTTGCAGTTGCCCAATATGAAGTATGAGAGCGGATAAAAGTCTTTCTGCTTTTAACATCAGATTTACTATATAGAAATCCTTTTTTAGGATTTATTTGAATATCAATTATATTTTTCAAATCATTATATGATAGATTTTTTGTAGTAGGAAAACCCAATGGATCATCTGCATAATTAACAGTAAGCCAGAATATATCATTTTCAAGAATGTATTTATACAACAATTTATTATAATAAGTCAAAGGATAATTCGGATTGGAAATATCAGAATAAAAAAGAACTAAAGGACTTGCAAAATTAATAATTCCTTTTAAAGCCCCTTGGGGTATACAAGAAGTACAAGTATATTCATCAAGTTTTAAATAAGAATCTTTAAAACTTTGAAGATTCTTATTCGGAATTAATTTCCCATCAGCACTATATATAACCAAACCTGAATCAATTAAAGCATCAATACAAGTATTATTCTTAGGATTTGACTCAACAAAGTCAACGAACTCTTCTCCAACCTTGGAGTAGTTATAGAAGTCTAAAAGATTAATATCCGCCAATTTATTAAACATATATTCATATGTTACAAATGCACCAGCACTATATCCAAATAAAATTACAGATTTATTCTTTTTATAATTTTCCATAACTTGTTTATGCAAGTCTTCAACAACAGGATGCATATTTCTATAATGAGAAACCCATATCGCATCATGTAAATAATGAGCAAGTAATGTTCTGACAGTTTGAGCCAATCTCGGACTAAAAACTTTTGTGAAACTCAAATCAGAATTTAAAGCCTGAATTTCTTCATTACTTCTATCTCCCCAAAAAAAGATTTCAGGAGATGAAGAAATATTATATTCGCCATTTTTTAATAGATTCTTATATATAAAATCAGAAGAGAAAAAGGAATCATACATTCGAGAATGCAATTTATAAACACCCTCAAAGAACCATGTTTTCATTTTTACATCATTATTATTTGAACCATTTATATATACAAACTGAATTTCTTGCTGTTCATTGGCAACTACATTCTGGACAAATATTAATGAACAAAATATAAGTAAAATTATTTTTCGCATATCTAATTTTACAATGATAAGATTCTTTTTTCATTCATAAAATTTTTTTTGTTACAATTTTCTAGATTCAACAAATTTATAGTAAATTTATAGTATTATTATTCTATATTAGATATCTGGGGTTAAAATATATGAATATTTTATTTGGTATTGTTGGCATAATTGCAATGTTATTAATTGCATTTATAATGTCTAACAATAAAAAGGCAATTAATTATAAGACTGTAATTGTTGGTCTTGTATTACAATTTATACTCGCAGTATTCATATTAAAATTTGAACCCGGCAAAATAATGTTTGAGTATATTGGTAAATTTGTAGAAAAGATATTGGAATTTGCAAATGAAGGTGCAGATTTTGTATTTGGCCCGTTATCAAACAGCCCCGAAGTTTTACAGGAATTGTTTGGTGACAAAGCATTTATGTTTGCAATGAAATTAATTCCGGCATTAATATTTATGATGATACTTGTAAATATTTTATATTATTACGGTATTATGCAAAGAGTTGTTGCATTCTTTGGGAAAATTGTAAATAAACTAATGGATGTATCAGGAGCGGAAGCTCTGTCAAATGTAGCGAGTTCATTTGTAGGACAAGTAGTAGCACAAATAATGATAAAACCATATCTACCTAATTTGACCAGATCCGAAATATTAGCATCAATGACAGGAAGTATGGCTTGCTTATCCGGCGGATTAATAGCTGTATATGCAAGTATAGGTATTCCTGCGCAATATATGTTAGCAGCTTGTATAATGGCTGCTCCGGGAGCGTTGGTTGTATCTAAAATAATATATCCTGAAACACTGGAACCGCAAACTATGAAAGACTTTAAAATCAGAAGAAGAAGAACTGATGTTAATGTTCTTGATGCTATTTCAAAAGGAGCTTCTGATGGCATGAAAGTAGGGTTAAACGTACTTGCAATGCTAATCGCTTTAATTGCGCTTATTGCTTTAATAGATTATTTTTTAGGCAAATTTGGAATGTTTTTACACAATATATTGCATGTTAATTTAACTTTTATCGGCATGGATATTGAACATTTATCTATAAAAATGATTTTTGGAAAAATATTTTCTGTATTTGCTTTATTAATCGGAATCCCATTAAATGAAGTAACTACTGTAGGCTCATTACTTGGTACAAAATTTGTATTAAATGAAGCAATAGCTTTTACAGACTTAACAGCAATTAAAGGGATATTGTCTGAAAAGAGCTTTATAATTGCAACCTTTGCCCTCTCAGGCTTCGCAAATTTTTCATCTGTTGCAATCCAAATTTCAGGTATCGGAGAAATAGCTCCAAATCAGAGAAAAAATCTTGCAAGAATGGGAATAAGAGCTCTAATAGCAGGAACTTTAACTTCTTATATTTCTGCTTGTATGGCGGCAATGCTACTGTAATAAATTAAACTTTTAGATTTAACTTTTTAGCAACTTCTTCGTTTTTTGCTGATTCCTGACTTGGACCATATTCATTCGTTACAAATTTGTCTTTTACAATGGAATGTATAAGTTTTATTCTATTATTTAATTTTGATTTTGGAGATAATGTTGCGTAACTTATATAATGAAGTTCCTGAAATGGTAATGTAGTACATACTTTACAATCTCTTATCTTGTACTTTGGAGTACCTTCTGATTCATCAATATATGCTTCTGTATTCTTCTCAATTACAGATTTTATTTGTTCCTGTGTTTCATCATTAAAAGGGTAATAATAACAAACTTCTTCAACCATTGGAATACCTAATGCTTGGTCAAAATCTGAATTTCTGGATGTTTTCCCCCATAATCCCTGAAAAGCTTGATTTTTATTAATATTTCCATTGTTAGTATAATTTAACGGTGCAATTTTCATTTTTAACCCTATTTATTCGTATTTCCGCATGTTATAAGTTACATAAATAAAAATATTGCTATTTTTGTTAAGTTTTTTATCATTTATTAATAGAAAAATATATTTCTTTAAGTCGTTTTTTGCTTATATGAGTATATAGTTGGGTTGTTGAAACATCGCTGTGTCCAAGCAATTCCTGTACAACTCTTAAATCAGCACCGTTTTCAAGTAAATGAGTTGCAAAAGAGTGTCTTATGGTATGGGGGGATATGTCTTTATTAATATTTTTACCAATTCCCCGAATAAAAACATATACATCTTGTCTTGTTATTTTTTTCCCATTATCTTTTATAAATAAATATTTTGAACTTAAATTAAATTTCTTAAGAATATATTCACGTTCTTTTAGATATTTTTTGATTGCAATACAAGCTTTATTTCCAATAGGAACAATACGTTCTTTTGAGCCTTTTCCAATACATCTTATATATTTAGAATTTAAATCAATATTATTTATCTGAATATCAGCAAGTTCAGAAACTCTTAATCCGGCAGCATATAATAGCTCTAATACGGCTTTATCCAATACTGACATGTTTGTATCAAGCAGTTCAGAGATTTCTTTCATAGATAATACTTTAGGCAATCGTTTGGGTAATTTGGGTTGTTCTATCGATAAAGCTGGATTATGTTTGATTACTTCATTTATACTTAACCATTTAAAAAATCCTTTTATAGACGCAATCTCTCTTGTTATACTTCTTGGAGTATATTTTTTATCATATAGATTTTTGATATAGAGATTTATATGCAATCTTTGGATTTCATTATAATCATCAATTCCTTGATTTTGCAAAAATTCAGCCAAAGAATAAAGATCACTTCTATATGCTAAAATGGTATTTAAAGCCAAACCGCACTCTACTTCCAAATATTCAATATACTGAGAAATATAATGAATTAACATAAAAAGATTTTATCATTTATTTTATAAAATGTTAATTATAAATACTTCTTTGAAGATTGAATTACTCTATCAGTACTTTTTAATATAGCATCAACTTGTGCTTGAATTTCAGCAGAATTATCAGGAACTTGAACAGGCTCTATAGAGGGAATGTATCTTGATGAACTTTCTGCTTTTTTATCTTTATTAAATAAATTTAAAGCAGGAATATTTTCATTCTGCTGAGGCTTTAACGGTTGAGAATCTGAAGCTTCAGTCTTATTTATTGGAGTTGACGCATTTACTGGAGTTGTATTATTTATTGTCATATTTTGATTAGGAACAACATCTTCTTTCTGCGCTGGAAGTTGTGTCCATTTTTTAACTAAATTTGTCTCAGCATTATTTTGAGATTGTTGTATATTTTGCGGTTGTTGTATATTTTGACCTTCTTGAGCCGGTTGCGCAACATTAGATTGTTGATTTTGTTTTGCTAAATATGTTTTTGGCTCGCCAAAAATCTTATGGAATAACTTTGTTAATGGTTTTTGGATAAGAGGTTGAATTACAAACATAATAATTGCAAATCTGCCTAACCCACCTAGGAAGCCTTTTAATGTTGGTTGCGGTAATTTTTTTCTACCAAGTTTTGGAAGATTGATGAATTTTGGTTTTTGCATTTTATCTAAACCTGTAGATAATATACTTCCCATAAATTTTAGTGGTTTTTCCCAAAACTTCAATTTGGCACCTTCTTTATTTAATGATTTAGCTAATGTTTTTGCTTCATTAAGACTTTTTCCTGCCAAATCTGCAACTTTATCTTTATCAACACCTTTAATTAACAAATTTCTTTGAAGCTTAGCAACCTTTAATGCTTCTTTTGTTAAATTTTCATCAGCATTAGTATTTTTTACTAAGTTTTTCAAAGCATCTCTTGCCTCAACAGTCATACCTCTATATTTGTTACCGCCAAGTTTATACATTAAACTAATACTTGGTTGGAAAAGAATCATACCAAGATATTGTTCTGATAAGACATGCATAAATGTAGCTTTTTTCTCACCTTTTGGCGCATCCTTCGCTGCCTTTACAGAGTTATAAATAGCACTGGCCATAAAGAACATAGAAATAAGACCACCGCCATAAGTAACAATGTCTTTTGTCTTTAAAAGCCCTTTTGAAAATATTTTACCTAATAAAGTATTACCTACTTTTGAATCCGCAGCACTTAACTTATTTCTGGCAATAGATAACTTATTTGCACCTGTAAGTTCAATTCCTTGAGCAGCAAAATCATCAACTGCTGCAAGTATTTGATCTTTTGAAAAAGTTTTAGTTGAAACAGTTGCAAGCATATCTAACGCTTCTTTAGAAAGATTAACAGAACTATCTTTTAATAAATTTTTATGTGCTTTATCTCCAAATCTAGAAAAGAGAGCCGCAATTTGTTCTGAAAGTGCTTTTTCTGATATATCATCAGCACCTGACATGAATTTCGAAATATTTGTTTTTAATGCATCTATAATTTCTTTATCTTTTACACCAACGGTTCCTAAGTGTTTTTCTGCAACACCTGTAAGTTCTGTCAGTGTTTTAGATACTGATGTTAAATAATCACCTGTCAATCTGTTTTTTAATGGGCCGACATCTTGTATAAATTTTATAGTTTTAGGCGATAAAACGCTCTCTAATTGTTTCATTATTTCCGGATTATACTTCATTTCAGCAAAATCAGGAATCAATTTCTGAGTTTGGTCATTTAATTCTCTTAAATATTTTTCAGCTAATGATTGACTTTGAGCCAATGCTGACTTTGGCACTGCCTTATATTCATTTGTAAAATATTTTGTAAATCTGTTTTTCTTTAAAAATTCAGAAAATCTCCCGACTTTTTCTTCAGAAAATACATTTCCCAAATGAAGTAAATCAGATAATTTATCCCCTACTGATGCAGCTTTTCCTAATGAGCTTTTTTCTATTGAACCACCCATTCTGTTATCTGCAATTTTATCTAAAATATATAACAATGGAACTAATGTCATAGAGTTTCGCATTGAACCTGATTCACCGGCTGCTCCACTCAATGTTTTTACGGCTGAATTACTTTCAAAATTATCAGCAACAACTTGCTTTGATTTTTCAAGTTTTCCTTGTACATTGTCATTATTTAATATTTGCGGCGTATTAAAAGAATTTACACTATTTATCATGGAAAAAACCTTACCCCTATATGATAATAAAAACAAATAAAAAAAATAATTGCTTTTTATATTTTATAAATTCTTTTTAGTAACAAATAATTAACAAAAAAAATGCTGATAAAATTTATCAGCATCATTGTTATACTATTCAATTTTTAATTAGCCATCAGAGAATAAACCAAAGGTTCTATCAACATTACTGCTAATTACTTCTTTAACAGACTCATATTCTTTCATAATTGCTTCATGTTGCGTTTCAAGCTGTTGCAATTCCATATCCAGTTGATTATCTTGACGTGAAATTCTTGCAGTTTCACATTCATATTTACTTTGTGCTTCAGCATCATCCGTAGTATCCAGAACATATTCCATCTGAGTTTCAGACTGCAATGTTGACAATGATATACCTGTCTTTTGATCAGCGGTATCCATAACAAATAATAAACCGTTCAAAATTGCATCTTGAAGTACTGTCTTATTTGATAAATATGTACCGCCATCCAGTATATCATATGTAGTTTCTGTATCATCTCCGATAGTAGCTTTCCCTTCAGAATTTATACTAAGCAGAGACTTACCATCCAAATCTTTTGGAATAATCCACTCACCATTTTCATCTTTTTGCAAGTAAATCTGTTTGTTAGCATTTGTAACAAGATAACCCATTGATGTCATATTACTATATGTAACATCTTCTTTTCTGTAACCTTTGTCCTCGGTTGCATCAGTTACTTTTATTTGCAACTTATAATTACTAATTGCTTCATTATATTCTGTTGCCGCTTTTTCACTTTCCCAAGCCAAAGTATTTTGTCTTTGGGAAATCATAACTTCACCAAGTTCTATATCACTTAGTCTTGATGTCAACATTAAAAGTCTGCCTTGTGAAGAAGATAATCCCATTTTTTTCTCCAATTTCACTTATACATTAATTTATATCGGTATTTTTTCAAAAAAACTTAAATCAGAGAAACCTTTTATTGACATTTCTTAACAATTAACGATTTTTAATGTAATTTGATATATCTATCACATTGTTAACTTCTTGAGGAATATAATACTGACAAGATGACCAAAGAAGTGTTTCCGGAAATTCTGCACAATTTGCATCTTCTACCGCTTTTTGATTACAATAACCTTTTACCATGTTATTTGTACCATCAATTTTAGGCGAAAAATAAGCACAAGATTGACATATTTTCATTCTAAAACCATGTTGTTCAAGTATATCTGAAATATTTTTTACGGCATCACACATTCTTACATAACTTTGTACAGTTTCCTGTTTTTTGTTTTTATATCTGAACACAGCCTTTTTAAAACCACCTTCAGATATTAAATCCATAGTACAAGAAAATACATTTCTTCCGTTTGTTACATTTACAGGAACTGTTATCTTTTCAATTTCAACATTTTGTTTTTTCTTAGTAAACTTAAATATCTTTTTAAAAATGGAAAAGCCCAATATTGCATCTGCCAATGTATAAAAAGGACAAGCTGCAAGATAAATTAACGGTTTAATGTATAGATTTGCTTTATATATTGAAAATCCAAAGGCAAGAGTTATAACAACCGCAAGAAATACAGACCACGGGAAATCAAATAGAAAATAATAATTAAACGAATATGTTCCAACTATAACTAACATTGCTATTAAAATAATTGGATTCGGTTTAAATAACGAGAATAAAAATTCAGCAAACTTAAAATTTAATATAGACTTTAAACTGATACAATGTACGAATAATGACATTTTAAAACTAAAATCAGGTCTTCTTAATTCATAATCAATTGAAGAAACATATGTTTTTATTTCGGGAACAAATCTTGGTGGGTAATTTACGCTTGTTAATAGAAAAGAATATTTTAACTCAGAATTTGCATCCTTAAAATCAATACACTGAACTTTTTCTAAAACTTCATGACTAATAGCTGTAATATCAGAATCTATTGGAACAGCCAAACCTAATTTTGCACGACCAAGTTTCATTATACTTGAATTATATTCATTTACATTTGACCAAACTTTTTCATAATAATCTGCATCTTCTAAAAATATTTCAGTTGAACCAACAACAACTGGATACTCTTGCAATGCTTCATTTACATTTGATAAGAAGTCCGTTTTTACAATTCTGTTAGCATTTAAAAATACATAACCGTCAACTTTCTTAAAGGACATTAAATTTTCTAAAAGCCAAGAAACCGCTTTATCTCGACCTAATGGTGCATCATCAGTAAGTCTCCATAATTTTGCACCACCTACAAACTCCAGTTTGTTTGATGAATCATCTGTGCAATTGTCTAAAATTATATGAGTCTGATAATTACCACGAGGATAGTCTTGCTTATTTAACTGTTCAAGAAGGTTTACAATTGTTTTTTCATTATTATGAGAATATATAATCACAATAAGATTTTTATACTCTCTATTTAGCTGTTCTGATTTTTTTCTTTTAAAATTGAAAAAGCTTGCTAAAACTATTACAGTAAAATAAATTGTAAATACAGCTACGTATATGAAAAAAATCAATAATAAAAAAATTGATAAATTATTTAACATGTCCCACCTCTCAACATGATTTTATAAAAAAAAGACATTTTTTTCCAGTAAAGAACTAAAAATAAAATCAATACAATGTAAATTTTTATTAAAAACATAAATAAAAGTATAAACATTTTAGTAAAAGTGAATTATTATAATTGTAACAAATCCCCAAATCTCCTCCCAAGATTATTAAGTATTAGCTGCAGTGCAGCTTTTTTTTT
>CALUPH010000025.1 GCA_944322615.1 Candidatus Gastranaerophilales bacterium
TTGTTGCCATAATTTTTCTCCTTCTTAAATAATAAAATTATGAATATAAAACTGATAAATCCTCACTTTTATATACAATTAAAATAACACAAAAACAAAAGCACTACAAGTAGTAATATTTGGGACTTATATAGCAAATTCCACTAAATAGGTTAAAACGCTTAGCATTGCTAGGTTTTAGCCTATTCTTCACCCTTTCAGCACCTAGGCAAATTTTTTCATTTCATTTTCTTAAGTCATCTAGGTACCTAACAGTTGACACAAAGAAAACGAAAGGATGAAAAAATGAACAACGAAATTAAATGTCCCAAATGCGGAGAAATTTTTCAGGTAGATGAAACTCTTTATACGGCTATAGTAAAACAGGTTAGAGATAAAGAATTTCAAAAAGACCTAAAAGACAAAGAAGCACAATTTGAAAAAGATAAACAGAACCAGCTTTTATCTACCAAACTTGAAATGGGAAAAACATTTGACAAAGAAATAAATGCTAAAAAAGCTGAAATAATACAATTAAAATCAGAAATAAAATCCGCACAAATAGCAAAGCAGGCTGAAATTGACAAAATTATTTCGGAAAAAAATAATGAAGTTAATGAACTTAAATACAGGTTAGAAACTTTCAATAAAGACAAAGAGCGTGAAATTGCAAATATTGTAGTGGATATGAATAATAAATTTTCCGCTCAGGAAAAGTTTATTTTAAAGATTACTAATGAAAGTGAACTGGCTGAAAAAGAGCATAAATTATTGGAACAATCTTTAAAAGAAAAATATGAAACAGAGATAAAATTTAAGAATGACGAAATTGAACGTTTAAAGGACTACAAATTAAAATTATCTACAAAAATGGTAGGTGAAAGTCTTGAACAGCACTGTGAGATTGAGTTTGAAAAATTACGTGCTACAGGGTTTAAAGCCGCTTATTTTGAAAAAGATAATGATGTTAAGTCCGGAAGTAAAGGTGATTATATCTATCGTGATTATGATTCTGACGGAAATGAATTTATCTCAATAATGTTTGAGATGAAAAACGAAGCTGATACAACTTCCACAAAGAAGAAAAATACTGATTTCTTAAAAGAACTTGATAAAGACAGACGTGAGAAAAAATGTGAATATGCTGTTCTTGTTTCAATGCTTGAGCCTGAGAATGAGTTGTATAACAACGGAATCGTAGAAATGTCTCATTATTACGGGAAAATGTATGTAATAAGACCGCAGTTCTTTATACCTATAATCACTGTTTTAAGAAATGCAGCATTAAACTCCTTAGAATACAGGAAAGAACTTGCTGTTGTTAGAGCCCAGAATATTGACGTTGCAAACTTTGAAGCAGCTATGAATGATTTTAAAGATAAGTTTTCAAAGAATTACGAGCAGGCAAGTAAAAAGTTTAAAATCGCTATTGATGAGATTGATAAGACTATAGAACGTTTGCAGAAAGCAAAAGAAGCGTTGTTATCTTCTGAAAATAACCTGCGGTTAGCGAATAACAAGGCGGAAGATTTAACAATTAAGAAACTTACTAAGAATAATCCGACTATGCAGAAGAAGTTTGAAGAGGCAAGATTACTTGTAAAATAGCGGAAACAGTTTTAATAGTAGAAAGAGCAGTGAAGCTGCTCTTTTTTATTTACTTCTAAATATTGCGGTATCCGTATAAGTTTCAGTTTGCAAAGTCGGTAAATACATTACTGTATAATTCTGTCTGTTATCGAGGAACTTTAACACAGCATTGTCAAAGGATGTATTGCCTGAACTTTCAACCAGTTCATAGTTTCTTAACCGCCCCATTTTATCTACAGTGTATCTTACTTTTGCTTTTAAGTTTTGATTCTTTGCAGGGTATGAAAAACCGTTCATCAGAGCTGAACGCAGGTTAAACAGGAACTTTTCCTGCTCCATTCTCTTTAATTCTGATTTTTTAATAAGACGTTCAACAACAGAAACAGCCGGACCTCCGCCTATACCTTTCATAAGGTTGTGAGATGGGAAAGTTGTATCAAGAATTTTGTTTTCCCATTTTACCTGCCGACGTCCTATGTAATCTTTTATATACACATTTTTTACAGAACCGTCAGGCATAATTTCAACATCTACTCTGACAGGATAGTTAAGTAAATAATCATCTGAAAATCCCAGCACTTCTATCATTTGATTAACAACTGTTTCGCAGTAGTCTGTGTATGGGCTTGCTGAGACTGGCAAACCTAAGCAAATAATTAAAGTTATTACTAAGAAATATTTTTTATAATTCAAAATACAATCCTTTCTTGATAATAAAGAATTATTTAATCATCACTGAATGCTGCAAAATACAATAATATTAGTCCGATTAATAGTTCCATTATTAAATCCTTTCTAGGTGATATTTAATTTTAGAATATTGATGCGTCAGATTTGGTCGAGTTAGTTTTGTCAAAGTTTGTATGTGTTATATTCTTGTTCTGACATTGAAAATTCTTTATCTATAGTGAGAATTTCCTCATAGGTTAAGTCATAAAGTTTATAGACCATTATATCTATTTGTTTTTCGTATTCTTTTACTGCATTTTGTTTTTCTTGATTTTCTAAATAATCGTCTGTTTGTGTAATAGATAGTATTTTATCCACAACAGATACAAATTTGCTTTGAATATCCTCATTAACTTTTTTTATTGGGATTTCAGAAAGAGGAGTTAAATATAATTCTAACATTTCCCCTTTCCTTTTACCTTTCTCATATAACCAATAGTAATATAAGTTACTATTCAATAAAGATAATATATATTTTAATTCAATATCTTTAGATTTAGATGTTATAAAATAAACATCAGCACTAGCACTCCATAATTTTTCTGTATAACCAAAAATATTTTTATAAGTTCTTTGAGGGGAGATAATTTTAGGTAAGCTAAAATTAAAATCTTTTCTTGAAGATGATAACACCCATAATTTCTTTAGTTTTTTTGCTTTATTTAGTTCTCCACTATCATAATTTCTAGCAGTAATAACTTTAATATATTTATTTATATGTGACAGAATGTTTGGATATTGAGATATATTAACATCCGTATTTAAATGTATCAAAAATTTTGTGGTATGCTCATTTGCCCCATATTTATAAATATCCGAATTCTTAAACCAAGGCTTTAAAATATCTGTTTCTAAATTTGCAAATTGCGCATAGGTTTTATCAATAACAAAAACTCCAGAATCTTTTACGAACCCTTCATTTGGAAATTTTAACATATGTTTCTTGGTTATCTTATCACAACCAGATACTAAACCTTGAGTAATATTGCAGTAATTAATAAGAGTACTAGATGAATATTTCTTTATTTTATCTAGGATAGTTGATATATTTGAATTATCTGGATTAAGACGTATGTATAGATTTTTACTATCAAATAGTGCTGTTTGTTTTTTCAAGAAATAATTAGTATCTACATCTTTGTCACATAAAATATGATTTAATACTGAAGATGTAGCAACTCCTTTTTTATTAGTATTTATAATAAAACATTGTTTTTCGTCTAATTTATTTTTTTCAAAGAATGTTATTAAATTATGTTGCCCCAAAGCTGATTCAAAGATTCTTAATTCATTAAAATTAATTAGTTTGATTATATTACTTCTATCTTTTAAATCCTTTCTTAATTTTATTGCACTATCAGCAGTAATATAATAATTTGTTGTTATAAAAGTTGCTATACCTTTTATATGCATTATATTTAATGCCAAGTGAAAAAAATAATAAAATAAATCCATTCTTTCATTATTAAATATTCCAAGATTATATTTTTTTATTTTGCTAAATAGTTCTTTTTGCCCACCTTTATGCCCAACATAAGGAGGATTTGCAATAACAACATCAAATCCGTTCTTTTCATGAAAAATTTCTGAAAAATATATTTCAAAGTCAAATGTTCCATCTTTGGTTAATTCTTTTATAATTGCATCAATTTCTTTTTTTAGTCTTTTCTTTTCCTTTTTTCTTGTTTCGTTAAAAAATTGAGGTTTTAATTCTTCTAATTGTCTAAAAAGTGTTGTGTTAAATAAATTATGTTCGACATTAAAAAGTGAATTTCCACAAACTATTTTATAATCTAAATTTGGTAGAGCTTTGATGTTTTCAATATTTTCTTCATCAACTACTAAAAAAAGCCAAAGTCTTAGTTTTGCTATTTCAACGGCTCCAGATTCTATATCTACTCCATAGATTGAATTTTGGATTGCTTGACGTTTATATTCATATACAGAATGCTTTTTAGTTTCTTTTAAAAATCCGGATTCAACAAGAGATATTCTTGCCCTTACAATTTCATTAAGCATTCCAACAGGGAACGCCCCGGAACCTATAGCCGGGTCGCATATTTTAATATTAGCAAGAGCTTTATCAATAGCTTCAGCATTTTTACGTATATTTTCGGATATAATGTGTTTGTAAACAGAAGTCGATTTTTCTTTTTGACTTGCGATTGCTTCTCTGTCGGATATTTGGTCCGAATGGTGTATAAAATCAGCTAAATCCTGTTTGGTTAAACCGTCAAAATCAACATCTTCACTTGCATTAAGTTCTGTTGCAAGATAATTTATTAGAGATTCCTGACACATATAATGAACAATTTCACGAGGGGTATAGAACGCACCTTTTGATTTTCTGTCTTGAACTTCCAGTAATTCTTCAAAAACTTTACCGAGCATTTCGGGGTCAACAGCAACTTCTTTTTCTAACGGTTCGTCTTCCTTTACCGTAAAATTGTACCTGTCAAAAACATCTAAAATACCTGTACCCGTATCTCCGATTTTGTTTTTTTCAGTGTTTGAAAAAATATCGTTTTTAAATTGAATATCAGTATTTACCCAATCATACCCGTTTAACGGCTCAAATAACCCGCCGTTTAAAAAAGGAATTTTACACTCCAGCAAATCAAATATTTGTTCATCACGTTCACCGTTTGCAAGTGCATTATAGAAAAGCGGTTCCAGATAATCATTAAAGAAATTTTTACCTTCTGTTAGAGCTTTCTCAAAGGTATGTCTTAAAAACTGTTTATCTCCTTCGCCCCAGTTTGCACCTTTCGGAACTCCAAGCCAGCCTTTTTTCTGGATAAAATACAGAAATACAAGCTGTCCTAAAAGTTTCTTACAAAAATTTGCTTCTGTTATACACCTTGTTGTAAATTCAAAATTAATACGGTCATCTTTGCTGCGAATGTCTTTAAGGTTATCAACAAGCTGCAAGAAAAGTTCTTTATATTGAGCGAAAAATTCTTTTGAAACTTTTTCGACATTAAAGGCTTCTTCAATTTCTTCCAGTGTCGGGTATTCTTTTACTAAAAGTTCTACTAATCTTGATTGTGCAGTGTGGTTAGGTTCAAGTTCTCCGACAAGATATGAGTATCTTTTAGCCGGAGTGTATTCATTTGCAACTTTTACATTGCCTTTATCATCTTGTTTCAAAGATATTTCAAGTTTTACAAAAGAGAATCTCCAGTCAGCAGAATTATCGCGATAAAAAGCTACAAGAGCATTTTCTTTCCCTTTCGTCCGCATATAATCCGCAACAAAATTTCTTAAAAAGGTTCTGCTTCTGTCTAATGAACACTTATCATTAAGGTGCACTATTAAAGCATCGATAATGTTCCCTTTTTTATCAGTGTATTGTCCTATTCTCTGATAAGATAATACATATTTTCTGAATGCTTCTTTAACCTGTGCCTGACCAACACTAAAGGCTTTAGTTTCATTTATTTTGTCAAGAAGATTTATAATAAAATTCCTGAATTGACCTTTGTCGAACCTGTTATTAAAAGTATTTTCTATTAAATTTTTAGCCTGTAACTTATTCATTAAAACACCTTAAATTTTTGCAAGTAACCTCCATTCGCAAAAAAATTTAAGTTAAAGTAATAACATCTCTGATAAGATAACCTCTCTGGCAGATTCGCTTGGCTTTTCTTTTACCCTTGTATTAGTAAAATATGTTTCAGGTATATTCTTCTTTACACTGTTATAAACATCCTGACTATCTGTTGTTTTGGCAATTTCATTTTTGATTTTCTTGCTTGTTTCATTCAGAACAACTCCGGCATTATACAAATCAAGAACTTTTTTCAGGTAATCTTCCTGAACGTCCGTTAATCGTCCTTCTTTTATAGCGTATTCAATACGTAATTTAACTGTTTTATGGTTTGATGAACCGCCGCGTTTAGTAACAGTTTCTTCCGCAATGTCATTTTGTATAAACTGTTGTTTATTAAAATCAAGTAAGTCATAATATTGTTTAGTAATTGTTTGTTTTACTGTATCAGGAGGGCATTCAAAATACTTGACGGCATCTTCAAACGGTAAATCTTCATACTTTTTACCGTCAGATATTATAATTTTGTTCAATGCACCTTTTTTGAAAAAGGTTATCAATGACGAATTTTCTACTGTATATTTACGTGCCGTTCTTGCCTTTTTAGGCAGATATTTAATCCTGTTGAACAGGTCTAAATTATTTTCCCGAATATTTTCTAAAATAGAAATATATTTCAGTTGTATATTTTCTGTTTCGCCCTCGTCATTGTACGTATCTTTATTATTAAGTTTGTTGTAGAAATTTTCCCCAAAAAGTTTATGGTTGGTTGTTTCTTCCTCATCTGTAAGATACTTTGCATCTTCTCCTAATGTATCGTGAAAGGCTTGTATTTTCGCCTTAATACTGTTTTCTAAACCTAATTCTTTGTCAGATGTTGATGTCGGGAAGAAATTATAAATTAAAATTTTATCAAATTTAGTCCCGATACGGTTTACACGTCCGACACGTTGCAGGACTTTAGTTGGGTTCCATGGCAAGTCATAATTAAGAATTGTATTAGAACGGTGCAGGTTTATACCTTCTGCCAAAACATCAGTTGTTATCAAAATGTTAATATCATCTCTCTGTACCGAATATTTTGGGGTATAATTTTGATGAATCAACTCTTTAACATAATTTTTACCTATTGATTTTCCGTTATACCGGCAAACTCCGCTCGAATAAAACAATACCTTATCGCCGTATTCTTTTTCAAGAGTATTGTACAAATCCAATCCGGTTTCCATGGATTCAGTGAAAATAATTATTTTTTTGTTCTTTAATTGATTGTCTGTTCTTAAGACTTTTAGAAATTTATCTTTTTTAAAATCGGTAGGAACTTGCTGCCAAGTATCTTTTATCCAATGAAGTATGTCTAAATCTAAACGTAATTTTTCAATATAGCCAGGTTGAAATTGCTCTTTTGTATAGGCTTTTGACTTTGAGTCTTTTTCTAACTCTTTTATAAGAGCTGCTTCGTCGTCATTATCCAGATAATCATAAATATCTATTTTTTTACTGATATATACAGTTCCGGACTCATACATTTTAATAAAAGCATCATAAGACTGAATAAAACGGTCTATTGTTTGTAAAAAGGCATACTTACTGCTTTCCAGCCTTTTTATAAGCATACTCTTCATAAATCCAGCAAGGTTTCGTTCCTGTGTTTTAGCAAAATCATTTATTTTATATTCATCTTTTAAATTATTGCCAGGTTTATACCTTACATATTCACAATCTTCTTTTATCTTTTTGATAGTTTCGTTTAAAATAGCATCAGTTTTTTTATCAAACTCGTAAATAATTTTATGAGGGGTATCTACTTCCGGAAACGTTAAATTCTGGTCAGCAATATCCTGCTTAAAATATTCTTTAATGTCGTTTCTAGTTCTTCTTATAAGTATCGGGTGTAGAACTCTATCCCTGACAACTTTAGAAACTCGTTTAACTTCTTCCAAATATTCAGGAGTGGATTTATCTATCTTGTCTAACTCTATCCTTATCTTCCTAAAAAATTCTTCAAGATTTTTTACTCCGGGAATTGTACTGTCATTTGCCGGTTGAAATAATCTTATTAAAGGATAAAAATCATAAATTGAGTTATTTAATGGTGTTGCTGTTATCAGGATAACTTTTTTGCCATAGCAAATTTCATGTAATAACCGATACTGTTCGGTATTTTCGTTTCTAAATCTATGTGCTTCATCAACAAAAACATATTGATACTCATCATATCCTTTTCTTTTTATGTGCTCTAATTTGCCGAGTGAAACAACTGTTGCACTTCTTACACCAAAATCTGAAATCGCATCCTGCCACGATTCTATAATTGGCGGCGGACAAATTATTAATTTTTTACCCGGCAATGTCTGCATATACATTGCAGCAATATATGTCTTTCCAAGTCCAACAACATCCGCAATAAACGCACCGTTGTATGCCTCAACAATATCAGAAAGCGTTCGTACTGCCTCATGTTGATATTCGAGCTTCATAAAACCTTTTGGCAGTTGTATATCTAAAGCGTCTTTCTTCCGGAGGTTTTCCTTGAAGTATTCGTATAAAAACTTCAGATAAAGTTCATAAGGTGTAATAGTATCATTAAGCCATGTTTTTTCCCGAATTGTATCTATATAAACATCTGATAAATCAACTGCATTTTCCCACAGTTCTTCAAATTTATTTAGAGCATATTTTACATCTGCTGCATTTTTTAACTCAACGTTGAACTCGTACTGGGCATTAAGTCCCGACTCAGAGAAATTACTTGAACCTGTTATTACCCGACCGAAATCTCTGTCATCCTCTTTAAACCTGCTAATATATACTTTTGCGTGGATATTGTAACTGGGGTATGCTTTTATTTCCAACTTTCCGGAACGCATATACTCAATGAACTTATATATCCCGTGTTCAACGTCATAATTATCATCAGAAGCATAAACTTCCTCAACAAATGTTTCTGACGAAATTTCTTTTGCATTAGTATGTGATTCAAAGTTTATAGGCATTTGTTTAGCTGTTTGAATTGTTTCTACAGCCTTTTTATCCGCATTTAATCCTACTAAAATTCTTATTTTTTCAATATTTTCAAAATCTTTGTATAGTTTGTAAAATCCGCTTGTTCTGAAATAACCCACCAATATGTCAAAATATTTTACATCTTTTAGCGTTCGCTTAAATCGGTCTTCGAGTTTTTGACCTTCCTCGTTGGTAAAAAATGTTAAATCTTGCTTATCCTCATAACCAGCTACCGGCACAATATTCTCCACTGTTTTTTGCCCCAATTTGTTTCATAGCGGGGCAATAGTTAGAACGTTTGTAGTAAATGGGTTTTAGAAGAGAAAGAACAAGTTAATATTATAAAATTGCAACATAACGAGGACTGTTTACAGTTTGACAATAGTCCTTATTTCGCGTATATTTACTATTAAAAGGTGTACTGTCTCATTATGAAACAAATTGGGGCAAATCATGATGAGGCAAAACTTTAGCTCAAAAATTTACAGTTCAAAGTTTTTATAGCTTAAGTCTATCTCATCTTGTTCTACAGAAATATACATAAGTGTTATTCGCTGACTGCTATGATTAAATATTTTTTGCAAAATAATGGGGTCCTTAAATTTTTGATAATGATGATAGCCGAAAGAGCGCCTGAGCGTGTGCGTTGAAACGTGAGCCGTTATCCCATTTGCACGACATGCTTTTACGATAAATCTATATACTTGTGAACGGTCCAAACGTTTCCCCTGTTTTCCTAGAAATAAAGGTTCATTAAGTTCTCTCCCTTTTGTAAAATCCTTTAATACCTTTTTTAATTTATCATTTATGTAAAAAGATTTTCTTTTCCCTGTTTTCTTTTCAATGATTGTGATATGTGTTTTATCAACTACATCTGATACATTAAGGGCAACAATATCAGATACTCTAAGACCTGAATTTAAACCTAGCACCCATATTACGTAATCTCTTTTGTTTCGTTCCTTTAAGTATTTTTCAACTACCTGAATATCTTTTTTGTTTTTCAATGGTTCTGCAATGTGTTTTTTCATAACTACCTTCTTTCTGCACCATTCACTAAAAATTCGGTGCATGAAAAAATGTAGCATTAACTCAAAGCAGCCATTTAGTTGACGATTTTCGGTACCATAGTGTAGAATAGAAACTGTTCACCCTAAAAAATGAATATAAATCCCCCGATATCGTCGAATAGCAACCTGTAAGGGCTCTCTATAGACATATATGTTAAGAATAGATTCATCATTATGATGAGTTTAGTTCTCGTGCAATTTTTTTGAGGATGGAATAAAGCTAACTAAGAGGCAGGATTGAGAAACAGCAGTTGTACAAAAATTTCATATCCAATTAAATTAGCTGATTTGTACAGCGGCTCTAAAGCAATTCCACGCAGGTTAATAAAGAAAAATTTTAATAAATTTCTACAAAAAGGCAATTTTAACAATGCTGAAGAACTTTATATATGCATAGCGATGAATATAGAAAGTACTTTATGTAAAAATTTTAAAAACCTTATAGATTTAAGGACAATCTTTAGAACAAATGACGATTGCATAAGATTCTTGGAAGAACTTATTTGGGAAGGTGAACCTGTCAGCCCTTTTGATAAAACTTCTAAGGTATACAAGTGCAAAGATGGCTGGTACAAATGTAAAAACACCGGTAAGGAATTTAATATTCTTACTGGAACACTTTTTCAGGGTACAAAAATAGATTTAACTATCTGGTTTGAAATAATTTTTCGGGAAAATTCAGATAAAAGCGGTTTAGCAGCTACTACTGTTATGAGAGATTACGGAATTTCTTACAAAGCAGCCTGGAATATGTTGCATAAAATAAGAAATGTCATGGGTAAAGAAAATCACCAGAAATTAAGCGGAACTGTTGAAGTCGACGAGTATCATGCAGGCGGTTCTCTAAAGAATATGCACTATGATAAAAAATTAAAAGTAAAGCAAATACCTAATCAAAATAAAAAGTTGTTACAAGGATTTGTAGAACGAAACGGAGACTCAGTTATTAGAGTTATCTCAAATATGTTAGATAGTACATTAAATGCAGGAATCCTAAAATATGTAGAAAAAGGTTCAACTTTATACAGTGATGATAACCCGAGTTATCAGAAGTTACCTCCTCTTTATAAGCAGGCTACGGTAGTTCATAGCAAGGGAAATTATGTGAACAAGAATGATAAAAATATTCACACTAACACTATAGAATGTGTTTGGTCTGGATTTAAGCGGGTAGAAAATGTTCATATTGTGATTTCAGTAAAGCATACACAAAATTATGTAAATGAAGCAGTTTTCAGGTATAATACAAGAAAGATGAAATCTAGTGAAGCATGTATCTGGTTTTTACAGAATATACAGGATACAAAAATTACCTGGAAAGAAATTAGAGATGGAAAATATAGAAAATATAATAGAAATCAAAAGAGGGCTGCATAAGATTTGCGGGCGAGACCTTGTGAATATTATCGCTGAATCTGAAAAATGTGAAGATTTTTATAGAAATGTATTTAATATTTACGGCTTAATATACAATACTGAAACAATTATGCAAAAGCGGACTTTTGTTGCTGCAATTACGGAATATTTTATTTTGAACAGATTACCTGAAGATAGTTTATACCTTAAAGACGGCAAGTATGAAGCCAGCAATAAGAAAGAATTAAAAAAACTTTTAGAAGATACTATTAATGTTTTTTATACTATACGTAATAACTCCAACTCGGACGAAGATTTTAAGAAAAAATACGCAGAACATTTTAATGAGGAAGTAAAAGATTTTAGTAAAGAAATCTCTGAAAACAGGGATGACTCATTGTCTGATTTCGCCAAAACAATTAGAAAGATTTATAATTCCAAGGATAAAAACGGTGATTGTTAAGCATTGTTAACCGTTTTAATCTATTTAGTGGAATTTGCTATATAAGTCCCTAATATTTTTTTATGCCTGCTTATCTAATTTTTTATCAACCGGTTTTTCAAGCCCCAAAAATCTTAATGCCGGATGA
>CALUPH010000026.1 GCA_944322615.1 Candidatus Gastranaerophilales bacterium
AGCGAGAGACGAGGCTCGAACTCGCGACATCTTCCTTGGCAAGGAAGCATTCTACCACTGAATTACTCTCGCATCCTCTTATGGATTTTATTATACATGCACAATTTTTTATTTCAAGTCTTTTTTTAAAATAGTTTTTTATTGTCTGCCTAATAATAAATCAAATACATTTCTATACTTTACTGTTGTATAGCTTCCGTCTTCATGTTCTATTACTTGTTCTTGACGTGCTTTTGCTGCTGATTCATCAAAATAATTTATAATTCCGTTAAACATTCCTGCTTGGTATGCAAAATATATACCTGCAAAAATAATTATCCAAACAACTAATTTAAACATATATCTACCTCTTTTTATATTAAGATAGTTTATTTTTTGGTTTTAGTCAAATCTTTATTTCTAATTAAATATGGTTTTACAAAGTTATATGTTCCGTATATTGCACATAGACTTCCTGCTATTTTTAATCCCTTTGAAAATTTATTATCTTTTAGTAATGAAGCAATAGCATTAATCGTCGTGCCTGCCGTAAAACATAGATAACCTTTAAATATTGCTCTTGGTGTTGTTACCATGTCATTTAAATCATTTTTGTTTACAACTTTTTCGCTAAGTATATCTAAAACATCTGCTTTATATTCTTCTTTTTTAGTTGGCTGTTCTGTTTTTTTTATATTATTTCTATTTATATTGTTGCTTGTAATATTAGAAAAATTGTCAAAAACATTCATAATTATATATCCTTGTTAATGTTATAAAATTTGAACAAAAAATAATTTGTCACTCTCAATTTTAGTATTTATAATAAAATAATAGTTGAAGAGGATATTTTGTAATGTTAGTAGAAAACGAACTTGGAATTCTTAATCAGTATTTAGTAAATAGCTTGGTAGATGATAAAAATCGCATATCTGAAGATATTTGTGATTATTTATGTTCAAAGTCAAAAAGAATAAGACCTGTACTTGTTTTTCTTTTTGCGAAAGCAATGGGTATTGAGCTTGATGATAAAGTTTATCATCTTGCTTGCAGTGTTGAATTGGTTCATAATTCTACTTTAGTTCATGATGATATCCTTGATAATGCTGATACAAGAAGAGGTAAAGTCTCTTTAAACTATAAGCTGGGTAATAATTTGAGTGTTCTGGCAGGAGATATTTTGCTTTCTGTTGCATTAAGAGAACTTGTTAAATGTGGTAGTGTAGAAGCTATTGATGCGTTTGCAGAATCTATATATTTGATGTGTAAAGGTGAAATAAATCAGAATTTTACAATTGGGAAACTTCCTACTATGGAAGAATACATTCAGAAATCTGAATATAAAACAGCAGAGCTTTTTAAGGCTCCGTTATCATCACTTTGTTTAATTAAAAATAAATCAGCAAAAGATAATGTTTTATCTTTTGCAAGAAACTTTGGTATTGCTTTTCAAATAAAAGATGATTTACTTAACATATTAAAAAATGATCCTACAAAACCCGTTATGAGTGATATTCATAATGGTATTTATACCGCCCCTGTTTTGTTTCTTAATAACGATATAAATTGTGTTTCAGAACTTTCTGAAGATCAGATAATAGAAAAATTGCAAGCAAATAGAAAATATATCGAAAAAACAGTTGATTTAATTAAAGAATACGCAGATAAGGCAATTGAAGCTATAAGTTTTATAGAAGATAATCAATATAAACAAGAAATCATAAAACTTACTAAAAACCTTTATGAGGCAGGAATAAATGAATAAAGCAGTATTAAAAGAAACTGTTGATACAATTGTATTTGTTGTAGTTGCAATAATTATAATAAGATTTTTTCTTGGTGAAATCCGTTGGATTCCATCAGGGTCTATGAAGCCAACATTAGTTGAGGGTGATAGAGTTTTTGTTGAAAGGCTTTCTCGCTTTTATAGAACACCAACAAGGGGTGATATTATGGTTTTCTATCCGCCTCAAGAAACTTTAAGTGCTAATCCGATTGCTGTTTTTTCTCGTTTAACCGGGTTTTTCTGCAAAGATATTGCTTATATTAAAAGAGTAATTGGACTTCCAAATGAAAAACTGGAAATAGTTCAAAATGATGATGGTTCTACTGATGTATTTATAAATGATAAAAAATTAGATGAGCCATATATTATGGATAAGTATGAATATCCTATATGTAATTCTGATATGAATTGCGGACCTTTGATTTTGGGTGATGATGAATATTTTATGATGGGGGATAACAGAGGGCACTCATCAGATTCAAGATATTGGGGGGTATTAAAGGAAGACAGATTTATAGGCAGAGCTAAGCTTTTGTTTTGGCCTTTTACTCATTTTAAGTATTTTGAAAAGAAATCATATTAGTAATTTTCTTTTAAAAAATCTAAGAGTACATCAAGTGCTTTTGTAGAAAATGCATATTTCATTATTCTTCTGTATAATAGAGGATTAGCTTCAAATTTATATGATTTTTTATTTTTTTCGTCTGCTATTCCAATAAATATGAGACCTACGGGTTTTGTTTCCGTTGCTCCCAAAGGTCCTGCTATACCTGTTGTTGATAGTGCTATTGTACAATTATGTTTATTTAATAAACCTTCTGCCATTTCTATTGCGACTTGTGCACTTACGACTCCATTTTCTTCTATAGTCGCGGGATTTACTCCTAAAATTGAAACTTTAGCAGAATTAGCATATGTAACAAAATTTTGGAAGATATATGTACTGGATCCTGAAATATCTGTTAATCTTGAACTTATTAAACCGCCTGTACAAGATTCTGCTATAGAAAGTTTTAATGCATTTCTTGTTAATAATTTTGCTATCTTTTTTTCTTTTGATAGCAAAATTATTGGAACAATATTTTTAATTATGAAAATACTATTAACTAATAGTCGTTTAAGGAACATATTAGTATACCGGCATGTCTAAAGGTTTTAACAATTGTACCTGAAGAGTTTCACCTTGGTTGATATAAATATTCTCACCTTTTTTGAATATATCTGCAATAGAATCACCAATAAAGTATATTCCTGCAACAGGTGTAGTTACTATTGCTGTTAGAGGGGCGAATACATACTTTGGAGAACCGTTTAGTAAATCTTCTCCTTTTTCCCAAGCCCAAGTTGTTGGTTTTACTACTATATTTTTTGTTGTTTGAGCTGTTTTTGTAAATGCTGTTTTGTATGTTGTTTTAGAACTTAAAGCTCCGTCATATGTTACATTTTTGTTGTTGCATATACCTGCGTAAAACGGAACTTGTTTGCCTGTGGCACTTACAATGTGGTCAAAATATAGTCTTATTATTCCGCCTTTATATAAAATTTTAGGCGCGGAAACTTCTTCTATTGAACCTCTTATAACGCTTCCTTGCGGTATTACAATTGATTTATCAACTTTTATATTTTCTGTTACCATCAAATCAAATTGGTCACCCAATGAAGATGTAGATGAACCTACCGGATCCAATACTTTTAGTGTAATTACAGTACCGGCAGGTACTCTTTTTGTTTTTATATTTGCATTAATTTTTTTATTTACCGCACAATCTGCTCCAATACCTGTAAATAAAAACATTGCACATATTGCAATTAAAACAGAAAATATTTTTTTCATTATATATCCCTCTAATTTATATCTGTTATTGATATTTTACCAAATTTTGCAGATAAATCATCAATGTGATGAATTATGTACATAAATGGTTCAGCATCTTTATCATTTAAGTCTATTAGTGCACCCCAGTCTGTTCTTCCGTGATGAGCTGCTATCATTTTGGCAATATCTTTAAACCCGTTATTCATACATATTGAGAATCCCCATTGAGAGTGGGTTCTCCAGTCTTTTCTGAATTCTTCGTTATATTCTATTAAACCTGTTTCTTCATCTACTACATATTCAAATATTTTTCCGAAATCATGTAAAATGCAAGCTGCATATACAATATCCGGATTTATTTTGTTATTACATTTTGAAAGAATAATATCAGCAAAATCTAAGCATTCAAGTGTGTGTTCAAGCAATCCGCCAATATAATTATGATGCATTAATTTTGCAGCCGGTGTCTTTTTAAATTGTTCTTCATATTCAAATAATAGTGATGAAACAAATTCGGCAAGTTTTTTATCATTGATTTTATTTACATAGTTCATTATTTTAGAAAACAGTTCATCTCTTTGTTCTGAAGATAAACCAAGTTTTGCTTCTTTCACAAGGCTTATATCTGAGATTAAACAGTTGTTATATTTTTCGTTGTATGTGCCTGCGTTGATTCTTATTTGATTGTTTGTTCTAAACAATTTTGAGTCTAATCTGTTTAATGTTTCTTCCCATAAGATACAATTAAGTACAGTACCATCTTCAATATTTTTAACTTGAAGTTTTCCCATTTTGGAGCCTGCTTTTGTATCTCCTATAGAAAACGTTATTACTTCATATATTGCGTGTAAGTCTAACATAATTTTTCTCTTTTCTTATTGATTTTTATTATACAACAATTTTATATTGCTTGTTCATTAGTTTTAATAATTTTTTCTAAATATAACTTCGTGAAAAAAGTGGAAAACGGGCGTTTTATTTTTATAGCGCAAAACTCTATTACATAACCATCTTTGCAGACAATAAATAATGAATTGTTAGTCTTTTTTACTATTGAAGAAGGTCTTTTTTTTGATTTCTTTTGATAAATTTTATAACTTTCAAATGTAAAAAAATCATTTTTATAAGGTATATGGCATTTTAACCAAGGAGTTAGGGCTCGTATTCTTTTGTCTATCTCTAATGAGGTTTCTTTTTCAAAATCCAAAATTGACTCTGCTAATGAAATTTGATGTTGATATGTTGATTCTTGTTCATTTTGGCTTTTTTGTTCTTTTAGTTTTTGGGGTAAGTTATTTAATAAATTAATAATTTCATTTCTTGCCAAATCGCAGCATCTGTATTTTAGGCTTTCACCTGTATCTGTTTTTAATATTTCCGTTTCTGCTTGATGTAATATAGCGCCTGTATCATAATTGACCTCCATTAAATGAAAAGTAACACCTGTTTTTTGTTCATTGTTTAGGATTACTTGTAAGTATGGATTTGGACCTCTGTATTTTGGCAATAATGAAGGATGTGTATTTATGCAGGCAATTTTAGGTGTATTTATTGTTTGTAAAGAGAATTTCTCACTCCAAGAACCAACGAGTATAACATCTGTTTTAAGCTTTTTTATAGAATTAATAAATTCTTGAGAATTAACACTTTTTGCTTTAATTTCTTTTAATTGATGAGTTCTTATAAAGTTATAATCGTCTGTTGGTTGTAAAACATCATATATAAATCTTGTTAACGGCGGATATTTAATATTTTCTTCCCTAAATACACCAACAATTTCATGTTTGGTTTTAAGCACTCCCGAAATGAGTGCTCTCAACATTTCACCATAGCCTACAATAACAATTTTCATAAATAATATGATATTTTAGACAAAGTTAAAAATCAAAGTTAAAAGAAATAATGTAAATTAAGTATTCGTTTTTGTAATAAAAGATATTAAAATAGTTTCATAATGGTTTATTTTTTAATACAATAAAACCGGAAAGAGAAGGAATTTTTTGAGCGGAAATTTTGATGATTTAGAAACAACGGCAAGGAAGTCGTCTGTTATACAAGAAAGAATGAGTCTTGTATCAAGTCATATGTATAAACAATTTTTGGAATATCAGCAATCGAATGCTAATACTGCTGTTTTGTTTGAGAAAATGGTTGAAAATATGGCTCTTACTGTGGAATATTTAAAGCAATCTTTTACGGTAAGAGGTATTCCTTCTGAAAATATTTATTATGAATACGATAAGCAAAGACATATTGCTATTATGAATATTCTTTGGCATTCAATAACTTTTTATTCCAATATGAAAGATAAGCCAAAAGCTTTGCACAGAGAAAAAGATGTACCTTTGTTTACGGGAAGAATTATTGCTATAAAAGGAATGCTTCCTGAATTGTTGCAAGGATATAATGATGAAACAGAACAAAAATTATTAGATATGGAAGTTGCATCTTTATATGTTCCTGCAGATAAAAGCGGTAAAGCAATAATAAAGATACGTCACCTTGGAAATCAAGAGTTTTATATTAATCAAATGGAAGCACCGAGAGAATTTTTACTAAAAGTAATTGAAACCATCTGTGGTGGCGGTAACTACCATAAAGAAGGTTCCAGAGTTACTATTAGTATTTAATGTTTTACTTATTTTTTATTAAAACCAATGTTATAACCGAGTTTTTCAAGAATTATTTCCAATTCGGTTATATTCAAAGTGCCTTTTTTTATTTTTGTCGACAGGTTCTGAATAGAATATGCTCTTTGTTTTTTATTTTCTATATATTTTGCCAGTTCAGTTAATGTAACATTTTCCTGCATGGCAAGTTTTCTAATTTCAACACGTAAATCCATAATTTAAAAATATAATATATTTTTAAAATTAAAAAAATAATTAAAAAATCATTGCACTTTTTTAAATAATATTTTAAAATTAAATTATTATTTTAAAAATATTAAATAATTTTAAGAAGGAGACCCGATGAATAAAAAACTTGCAAACAAGCTTGAACTTCAGATGATAAACATAAGCAGTAATTTATCTATAATTAAGACAATTATTGATATATTAAAAAATGAATTTGAAGAATCTTATAATTCATATGATAATAACATTATTAATTTGATAATACTTTCTCAAAGGTTAATCAGTACTACCAAAAATAAATTTGGCAAATGTAGTAAACTTTCTTTTAAACTCACACAAACAAAACAATAATTACAGCGCTTCAGGTGATATAATCTTTCCTGCAACAGCACTTGCGGCTGCTACGTATGGTGATGATAGATATACTTCACTTTCTACGTGCCCCATTCTTCCTACAAAGTTTCTGTTTGTAGTTGATATTGCCCTTTCGCCTGCCGCTAATATTCCTGCGTGTCCGCCTAAACAAGGTCCGCATGTAGGTGTTGATACAGCTCCGCCTGCTTCAATTATTGTTTCTAAGTATCCTGCTCTTAGAGCCTCTAAATATATTTGTTGAGTTGCCGGGAATACTATTAAACGAACATCTTTATGTACTTTTCTGCCTTTTAAAATTTCTGCTGCCGCTTTTATATCCGACAATCTTCCGTTTGTACAGCTGCCTATTACCGCTTGGTCAATTTTTACATCGCCTGCTTTTGAAACAGGTCTTGTATTACCCGGTAAATGCGGGAATGCTACAACCGGTTCAATTTCTTCGGTATTATATACAATTACTTTTTCGTATTGGGCATCTTTATCGCTTGTATAGAATTTAGGTGTTCTTATACTTCTGTCTTTTAAATATGCTTTTGTTATTTCATCAGGTTCTATAATGCCGTTTTTTGCACCTGCTTCTATTGCCATATTACAGATGGTAAATCTTCCGTCCATTGGCATTTCGCGTATTGTACTGCCGCCTATTTCAAGTGTTTTATATAAAGCACCGTCAACGCCAATATCACCAATTAAATATAAAATTAAGTCTTTAGCGGTTACGTATTTGTTTAATTTACCGTTAAACTCAACTTTAATTGCAGATGGAACTTTAAGCCAAGTATCACCTGAAGCCATAGCGCAAGCTATATCTGTTGAACCCATACCTGTTGAAAAAGCACCTATTGCGCCATATGTACATGTATGAGAATCTGCACCTATAACTATATCACCTGCCGTAACTATTCCGTTATCAGGTAAAAGTGCATGTTCTATGCCCATTCTTCCAACTTCAAAGAAATGTTCAAGTTCTTGTTCACGAGAAAATTCTCTAACTTGTTTTACTTGTTGTGCTGATTTTATATCTCTATTCGGAACAAAGTGGTCAGGAACAAAAACTACTCTTTCCTTATCAAAAACTTTTTTTACGCCTATTTTATTGAATTCATTTATAGCTACAGGTCCTGTTATATCGTTAGCAAGAGTTATATCTACTTTTGCCGTTATTAATTGCCCTGCTTTTACTTCATTTAGACCTGCGTGGTCTGCTAAAATTTTTTCTGTAATATTCATAGGTTTTGTCATAATAAAATCCTCACACAAAAACTATTTAAATGATATTATAAAATATGGAAAAAGCCAAAGGAAAAATAAAATGCCCGTTAAAGAATTTAGAACACCAATTAGTGATAAACCTATTTTAATAGGTCCTGAAAGCGGAAAAGATAATATTATCTTCGCAATTGAATCAAGCTGTGATGAAACCGCAGCGGCTATAGTAAAGAACGGGCGTGAGGTTTTGTCTAATGTTGTAGCTTCGCAAATAAAAACACATATTGAATTTGGCGGTGTTGTTCCTGAAGTTGCTGCAAGAGAACATTTGGAAGCTATTAATGTAGTTATAGCTCAAGCATTTGAACAGGCAGGTTTGACTGCTGATGATATTACGGCTTTTGCTGCAACCGTTGGTCCGGGGTTAGTCGGTTCATTACTTGTTGGAATGAATGCAGGAAAGGCTCTTGCTATTGCGAATGATAAGCCCTTTATAGGTGTTAATCACTTAAATGCACATGTTTGTGCAAATTATCTTAACACTGAACTTGAACCACCGTTTGTTGCTCTTTTGATTAGCGGAGGACATACTCAAATAATAGAGGTTAAAAGTTATTTGGAACAAAAAATAATAGGTGAAACTATTGATGACGCAATAGGTGAAGCTTATGACAAAGTTGCAAGATTAATAGGGCTTCCGTATCCCGGGGGTGTAAATCTTGATAAATTGGCTCAAACAGGAAATCCTTTTGCCTTTAAACTGCCTGAGGCTAAACTTCAAAATGAATATGATTTCAGTTTTTCAGGTTTAAAAACAGCTTCTTTACAATTAATACAAAAACTGAAAAAAGAATATAAAGAAATTCCTAAATCTGATATAGCAGCAAGTTTTCAGGAAAATGTTACATCTACTTTATTTAAGAAAACCAAAAAAGCCGCAGATAATATAAACGCAAATACAATTGTTTTGGCAGGCGGAGTTGCTGCTAATTCTGAAATAAGAAAGAAATTTTTTGCATTAAGAGAACAAGGCTATAAAATTTATGCACCAGAAATGAAATATTGTACAGATAATGCTTCAATGATTGCATCAAGTGCTTATTTCTTGGCAAATACAACCGGTAATCTTGAAATAGAAGTCTTTTCAAGAATGTCATAATGTATTAGTTATAAGAAAAATATCTGTCAAAATCTACATCGTCAAAATTGCATAAGAGTCTGTAAACATCATCATCTTCATCCATTTTTTGGAATTTATATTCATCAAATTTCCATAACTTAGGATTTATTCCGTATACTCTTATTATTTCTTTATCTAATAAAATTTTTAATTTCTTTTTTACAACATCAAGAGGCATATCAAGAGCTTTTGCAAGTTCAACAGCAGAAATACCGCCTTCTCTTGAACACTTTTCAGGTGTAAGGAACATTAATTCCAAGCCTACTTTCTTTAAATCACTATCCTCTTGTGTTACCATTTTCCGTTACCATACTTTACAAAAATATTTTCGTCATTTTTTTAAAATACTTTAATTATTTTATATTAAATATATTTTTTTTTCTGTAATTATTGTACAATCAAAGGGGTAGATTGGGATAAATTATATGCAAGAATATAATATTTGTTACAGTTTAGACTCCGCATATGTTGAACAGCTTGCGGTTTCAATTGCTTCAATTTTAAAAAATACTGATATTAATGAGAATATCAACTTTTATATTCTTGATGGCGGATTAACAAAAAAAGATAAAAAAGAAATTGAGTCTTTAAAAAATATTAAAAATTTTAATATTGAATATTTATCTGTGAATAGTAGTGATTTTTCGGATTATCCCTTATTGAAGAAAGATAATATTGATTATAAAGACTATCACGTAACATTACCTACTTATTTTAGATTTAAGCTTCCTGCTTTATTAAATTCATTAAGCAAAGTTTTGTATTTGGATTGTGATGTAATTATTAATAATTCTTTAAAGGGAATTTTTGATACAAATATAGATAATTATGCTGTTGCAATGGTTCTTGATGCAGACAGTCAAAAAGAATCAAAAAGGCTAGGATTGAAAAAGTATTTTAATGCCGGTGTAATGCTTTTAAATCTTGATTTTTGGAGAGAAAATAATTTGGAATTACAGCTTTTGGATTATGCAAAAAAGAATAAATCCAAAATTTTATGGCAAGATCAAGATATTGTTAATAGTGTTTTATTTGAGAATATAAAAGAATTACCTAATATTTGGAATTATCAATATCTACAGTACGAAAAAGTTGATGCTAATAAGCTTGCAAAAACTATAATTTTTCATCTTGCAGGCAGGTTTAAACCTTGGTTAATTCCTTTTGAACATTTTATATATGATTTGTATTATTATTACCTTTGGTTTACTCCTTTTAAAAATAAAACAATTGAATATAAACAAAGATCTTCAGGTAAATTTTTAAAAGATGATATTGGTGGTAGTACTACAAATATAAGACTATTGGCAACGGATGAAGATATACAAAAAATTTATTCTGAAATATCTGCTGCTTATGAATTTATGAAGGGACAAGTTGTTTTATTAAATGCTAACTCTGATAATAAAACTTCAAAAGTCTATGAAGAAATTTCAAAGAATTATGATTATACAAAAGAAAGTGATGAAAAACTTCAAGAACAATTGAATAATAATGTCGATGAAAAAATCGGTAAGGTCTACGAAGAAATTTCAAAAAATTATGATTACACAAAAGAAAGTGATGAAAGACTTCAAGAGCAGCTAAATAATAATGTCGATGAAAAAATCGGTAAAGTCTATGAAGAAATTTCAAAAAACTATGACTACACAAAAGAAAGTGATGAAAAACTTCAAGAACAATTGAATAATAATGTCGATGAAAAAATTGGTAAGGTCTACGAAGAAATTTCAAAAAATTATGATTACACAAAAGAAAGTGATGAAAGACTTCAAGAGCAGCTAAA
>CALUPH010000027.1 GCA_944322615.1 Candidatus Gastranaerophilales bacterium
TTTAAAAATCCTCGTTTTCGTATCTTGTATATATATAAAAACAGAATAAAAAAGATAATTGCTATAAAAAGTATATATAAAGTAGATACAAAAAGAAGTAAAAATGTCTCTAATGCACGCAGTACAAGACATATAGGCGGTATATATTAAAGTTTACAAAAGTTAATATTTAGCTTGTGTACGGAAACTATAGTTTATATGCTAAGTCCGGTTTTCTGGCTGCAAGTGTTTCATCAACTTTTCTTACAGGCGTATTAAGCGGGTGTTTTAATACTTCTTCCGGGTTTTCTTTTATTTCGTTCGCAATATCTATCATTGTATCTATAAATTCATCTAAACGCTCTTTTGTTTCAGATTCTGTCGGTTCTATCATTATTGCTTCATGTACAATTAAAGGGAAATATACTGTTGGCGGATGAAAATTAGAATCCATTAATCTCTTTGCAATGCCTAGTGTATTTACACCTTGTTCTTTTTGCCATTCTCCTGATAGTACAAATTCGTGCATACATTTTCTGTCATATGGCAGAAAATAATATTTCTTTAATTTGTTCATTATGTAGTTTGCATTTAATACTGCATTTGAACTTACATCTTTTAACTCTTTTCCTGTCATTAAAATATATGCGTATGCTCTTATAAGAACAGAAAAATTGCCGTAAAATGCTTTCATCTTGCCTATAGAGTGTTTAATATCAAAGTTTCTGATATATTTTTCTCCGTTGTATTCAATTGTTGGAGATGGAAGATATTCTTTTAAAGATTCAACAACACCAACAGGCCCGGCTCCTGGTCCTCCTCCTCCGTGCGGTGTTGAAAATGTTTTGTGAAGATTCATATGTACAATATCAAATCCCATAAGTTTAGGGTTTGTATGTCCCAATATTGCATTCATATTTGCACCATCATAATATAAAAGTGCACCTGCTTCGTGAACCAGTTTTGAAATTTCAAGTATGTCTTCTTCAAATAAACCAAGTGTATTTGGATTTGTTAGCATTATTGCAGCTGTATTTTCATTAAGTACTGATTTTAATGCTTCAATGTCAACTAAACCTTTTTCGTTTGACTTGATTTCAACAATATTAAATCCGCACATTGCAGCACTTGCAGGGTTTGTTCCGTGTGCTGAATCCGGGATGATAACATTTTTTCGGTTTTCTCCAATAGTTTCAAAATATTTTTTTACAATCATCATTCCGCACAATTCGCCGTGAGCACCTGCTGCAGGTTGCAAGGTTACTGCATCCATTCCCGTAATTGTTTTTAATGATTCTTGCAATTTATACATAAGTTTTAATGCACCTTGAGAGTCTTCATCTTCTTGCAATGGATGAAGTTCACAAAAACCTTCAAGGGCTGATAATACTTCATTTACTTTGGGATTATATTTCATTGTACAAGAGCCTAAAGGATAAAAACCTTTTTCTATACAAAAGTTTTTGTCTGAAAGTTCTTTGTAATGTCTCATTACTTCAAGTTCTGAAATTTCAGGTAATATTGTTTCTTTACTGTTATTTATATACTTTGAATTTATGAAATCAAAATTTATTTCTTCATCTGTTAAATTTATTCCGGATGTGCCTTTTTTTGTTTTTTCAAATATTAGTTTAGTCATTATATCCCCTGATGATTTATTTGTATTGTGTAACTTTTTCTTTTGCTATTTTTGCTCTTTTTGTTATTTCATTTAGGTCGGCATCTTTATATAAAGCTCTGCCTATTCCTACAGCTTTTGCGCCTGCATATAAATAAGAAGTTATATCTTCAATCTTGATACTGCCTGCTGCAATTACATTTATAAACTTCATTGGTCTTAATATATCTTCTATATATTCAGCACCACCCATAGGGTTTGCAGGTGATATTTTTATTAATTGAGTACGTGCTTTCCAAGCAGAATATGCTTCATTGGGGGTTGTTGCCGTCATAATTAATGGTATTTGTTGACTTTTGCATAATCTTACCAAATTCATTTGGAAAACAGGTGATACTATTACATCTGCTCCTGAATCAATGGCAATTTGTGCTTGTCTTTGAGTTATTATTCCGCCTGCCATAATCATTGGACGGTTTTCTTTTTTTGCAATTTTACCCAGAACTTTAACCATTTCAGGAGTTTCTATTACAATTTCTATTATGTTTATTCCGCCCTCTGATAATGAATCAATAATTGCTTCGGTTCTCTTTGGTTCTTGTGCTCTTAGTACTGCGAAGAGTTTTTCAGAACAAATTCGATCTATAGTCTCCATTTTTATTTCTTTCTTAATTTCCATATATTTTGCATAAATGCATTTTCTATTTTTTCAGAATCATTACCTATTATTCGTTCTAAATCTTCTTTAAATTTTGTAATGTCTTCATACTTCCTAAGTATACCATCAATGGCAATTGATATATCCCCTGTTTCTTCGGAAACTACTATACAAGCAGAGTCTGATATCTCACTTGCACCTATTGCTGCTCTGTGTCTTGTTCCGTATCTCCAGCTTAATTTAGGATCCTCGGTCAATGGTAATAATACACCGGCTGCTAATATTTTATCTTTATGTATTACCATTGCCCCATCGTGCAATGGTGTGTTTGGAAAAAATATAGTTAATATTAATTCTGTTGAAATATCTGCATTTATAGTTGTACCAACTTCATTATAAAAAGACTTGTCTTGTTCTTTTTGTACTACTATAAGTGCACCTCTTTTAACTCTGCTGCAATATTTTACTGCTTCAGTAATTTCTTTTATTACATTTGTTCTTTGTTCATTATTCTCTTTTTTAAATGAAAAAAAGTTTTTTGCAACAAATTTTGTCTGACCTAAATGTACAAGCAATTTTCTTAATTCAGGTTGGAATACTATAACCATTGAAAGTAAAATACCTGTTAGTAAATATTGGGCGATTTGTCCTAAAATCTGGAATTCTAAAGCAATAAGTATTGCACTGAAAATCCAAGCTGCAATTATGAAAAATAGAATTCCTCTTACAAGTTTTTCTGCTTGAGTATTTTTTATAAATTTCATGTATATATATGAAATTATAAGCACTACTATTAGTATTTGAAAGAAATCTTTGAATGTAAAAGTTGTAGCTTTCCAAACGATTTCGCTACTGTTTAAAAAATTACTATATATTTTGAGTACATTCTCAAGCATTATTACCTAATTTAATCTTTCAGGAATTACATCTGACTCACAAAGTTGCTCATAAGTTTGTCTATTTATTATGATATCAGATTTTCCATTATTTACAAGTACTGCAGCAGCTTTTAAAACTCTGTTATAATTGCTTGACATTGAATATCCGTAAGCTCCTGTTGTATAGAAGCAAATGGTGTCTCCTTCTTCTATTTCAGGCAACATAATATCTTTTGCAAGTATATCACCAGACTCACAATGCTTTCCTGCAATTGTAACTTTTTCATCTGCTGTGCCTTTTGGATTATTTGCAATCTCAACAGTATATTTTGCTTGATAAAGACTTGGTCTTGCATTATCAGACATTCCACCGTCTACGGCTTGATATTTTCTTCCGTTTGGTACTTGTTTTGAACTTCCTGCTGTGTATAAGGTTACACCTGCTGTACCTACAATACTTCTTCCCGGTTCAATGTATACGGTCGGTTCTTCTATTTCGTATTTTTTTGAATGTTCTTTTATTGATGAAATTATTGTTTCTGCTATTTCGTATACAGAAATTGGCGCATCATTTTCTGTATATTTAATTCCAAGACCGCCGCCTAGATTTATTGTGTGTAAATAAATATTATATTTGTCTTTTATTCTTTTTATCTCTTTAAATATAACTCCGACTTCATCAAAGTATACTTGTTTTTCAAATATTTGTGATCCGATATGAGCATGCAAACCTATCAAGTTTATATTTGAATATTCATCTCTAATTAATTCTATCGCCTCATCAAGCTGTGTTAAATCGAAACCGAATTTTGAGTCTAAATGTCCTGTTTGTATGTATTCATGTGTATGACATTCTATTCCGGGTGTGATTCTTAATAGTATATTTATTGTTTTGTTTTGTGATTTGGCAATATCGTTAAGTAGTGCCAGTTCAAAAAAGTTGTCTACAGATATTGTTTGTATTCCGCAAGATAATGCATAATTTAATTCATCGTATGATTTGTTATTTCCGTTAAATAACGTTTTTGACATATCAAAGCCTGAACTTTTTGCTGTGTATATTTCGCCGCCTGAACATAAATCAAGCCCAAAACCTTCTTGTTGCATAATTCTGCATATTGCTTTAGTCATGAATGCTTTTGCCGCAAACATCATTTTTATATTCGGATACTCCTCAAATGCTTTTTTATAGCTCTGAGTCATAGAACGTATAGTTGCTTCATCAAATACATAAAGCGGGGTGTTATATTTATTTGCTAATTCAACTAAATCACATCCGCCTATTTCAATATTTCCGTTTTCGTTAATTTTTGTTGTAATTGGTTTAATGTTTTGGTTTGCGGTTTTCATAGTATCTCCTCGTAAATCTCTTCATGATTTTAACATAAAGATTTTATCTTGATAAAAGTAATAAATGTATTATTATATTATTTATGAAGAAATTTTTGATATTTTTATATTTATTTTTATTATTATCTGCGAACGTTTATGCTTCAGATATGGACTATGACGCTTTATATAATGCGGCGATGCCTTTTGAATCTAAATTGTATAATGATATAGATCCTTTTGAAGATGAAGATTCAATAAGATATGCGTGGTCGCCATATCCTTTATTCCGAACCTCGGCTTTTTTGTATTTTAAAGATTATACAATAGAACCGGGTTATTATTCTATTGTTCCGAGAACATTAAAAGGTAATGATTATATATTATTTAAACAAAATGGCAAAGTTCAGTTTATTATTCCAGTTGCGAAAAAGGAAAAGACTCCTTTAAACTTTTATGAAGCGAATACTCCAAAAATAAAGAAAACGAAATGGCAAAAGTTTACTTCTGCTGTCAGAGAAAAATTCTATAATACAGCTAAAGATTCTATGCGAGGAACACCTCCAAGCTCTGTTGTTAATGTAGAAGTTGAAGTTAAATATATTATTTTAACATTGTATTATGGGGAAAATAAATATATTGCTTTGTTCAGAAGAAGTCCCTATTGATTTTTAAAAAAGTTTTTGTTTTTATCAAGTCTTTTTCTTGTAACAACATATCCGCATTTTGAACAAGCTAATATTTCGCCTGTTGAGTCAATCGGCATAAAATTATGTTTACAGGTTAGTATATCCTCTAATTCTTCATTTTGAACATTAGTAGTATAAGAAAAAATTTTTTCTTTTTTGGTTAATTTCAAATATGTTTTTATAATTTTTTCAATTATATACATTTTATAAAATCTTACTTAATACCACTGCTATACATATTAACAATGTAAAAATAGAAAGCAAGTTTCTTACAATTAGAAATTTTATTAAAAAGTCACGTTGTTCTGTGGGGACATTTTTTATTGCTTTTGTGTTCCCCATAAAAAAGGTAGTTTTTATTTTTTCATTTGGATTTTTAATGTGCTGTTTCATAACTTTATATAGGGTAATTGCTGTTGGCAGACTAAATAATGTTATTAGAAAATATGGACTTAACAGTTTCAAAAATACAGATGTAATAATATTAATGTAAGCAAATGAAATGATTATAACTAATAGAATAAAAGCATTTTTTTCATTTCTGCATAATCTGCATAGCGTTATTTTTCTGTTATCTTCATCATATTTGAAATCTAAAAGCATATGATTATGTAAAACAGCAACTGATAGAAGACCTGTTGATATTGAAATTAGTAGAATTTCTAAAGAAAAGAATCCTGTCATTGAATAAAATACACCAAGATAGAGTAATGGTGAAAAAACAATTGCAACAACAATCTCTCCCAAGCCTAAACATCCCAATAACGGATATAATGTACATAAAATTGCTGATGGAATGATTATGTATAAAAGATTTGTTCCATACAGAAATATAAAATATAAAGCAATAATTCCCGAAATTAGAAATAATATAAAAGATACAATATAATATTGGCGTAGGGTTAATTTGCCTTCGAAGATGCAAGCGCATTTACCTTTTTGAAAATTAAAATCTTTTTTAAGTCCTTTGTCTATCTTTTGTTTTTCTCTTGTATAGTCAATGGCATCATCAAAAAGATTTGTTGCCATATGTAATGTAATAATTCCTATTAAAGATAATATACCGTATTTAATATCCCCGTTTTTAAAACAAGCAAAAATAAAAGGAACTAACCAAGACATTATTGAAACAGGTAATGAATATGCTCTAACAGCAAAAAGCCAAATTTTGGTAATATCAACAAAAGAATGCATTTAAAAGCCCAAATTTCACCAATATATTATAAGCATAACTCAAAAAAACGAAAAAAATATTAAATTTTGTTACAAATATAATTGCGTAGATAGTGAAAGAAAGCATAATGTAAAAAAACAATCATAAAATATGCGTTTAAATTTTCAAAAAAATGTGTAAACTTCTAAAAAAACATGATATAATGATAGAACCAAGCACGATAAAGTGTTAATTGTACATTTTATAAGTTTGTAAATAAATTATTAATATTTTGTAAAACAAAATGTTAAAAGAGGCAATAAATTTAAATTAAATTTTTTTATATATAAGTGATGGTAAGTAAGTGAATTTTTTGTCGGAGGAAGAATGACAATAAGTGTGAACTCTAGAAAAAAACAAGCTAAGAAATCTTTTGATGAATTATTAAATGATTTAAGAACAAGTAATTCAGAAAAAGTTAGATATAATGCTGCAAGAGTACTTGGTGAAATGGGTGATGCAAATGCAGTTGAACCGTTAATCGACGTTCTTAAAAATGACAGAAATGGTTCTGTTCGTTTATATGCTGCAAGAGCTTTGGGTGAACTTGGGGAAGTTTCTGCTACTATTCCGTTAATTGAATCTTTACGCGAAGATCGAAATGTTGACGTTCGTGTTCGTGCAGCTCGTGCCTTAGGTCGTTTAGGTGGCCGCGAAGTTGTTGAACCACTAGTTGAAGCTTTAAATGATGAAAATCCTCAAGTTTGTATTACTGCTACTGATGCGTTGATTGAAATTGGTGATGTTGCTACTGACTCTTTGATTGAGTCTTTAGATAGCGAAAAAGTTAATGTTAGATGTGATGCCACTCGTGCATTAGGCGAAATTGGTAATCCAAAAGCAGTTGATTATATTATTAAAATGCTTAAAGATGAATGGGTTAACGTTAGAATTTATGCAGTTACTTCTTTAGGTAAATTGAATGATACAAAAGCTGTTCCTTCTTTAATCGAAGTTATGCAAAATGAAAAAGAAAATGATTTGGTTAGAGCCGGCGCTGCAGCTGCTTTAGGTGTTCTTCGTGACCAAAGAGCTTTGCTTCCTCTTAGAGAACTTATTGTTAAAGCTGAAGAACTTGGCGAACTTGAAGATACTGCTTTGAAATCATTTAAGAAAATTATGGCTGCTAATTGGAAGCCTGTTAATGAAGGTCAAGCTAAAAAAATTAATGCTTAAATATTAAAAAAAATGCCCCTGTTGGGGCATTTTTTTATTGCTTATTTTTTGACATTGTGTCGTGTTTTATTTAAAATTATTGTATGTAGATAGGGATTTATATATGAAAATAAGAGCAGAGAACCTTGTAAAAACTTATAACGACAGAACTGTCGTTAATGATATTTCTATTGAGGTTAATAAAGGAGAAGTTGTAGGTCTTCTTGGTCCTAATGGTGCAGGTAAAACCACTACCTTCTATATGGTTGTTGGTCTGGTTAGACCGAATTCCGGTAAGATTTTTATTGACGATGTTGATTTGACTAATTTAACTATGGATAAACGTGCAAAACATGGTATTGGTTATTTGCCTCAGGAAGCATCAATTTTTAGAAAACTCTCTGTTGAAGATAATATTAAACTTGTTCTTGAACTAAATGATAAGTTAGATGCAAAGCAAAAAAAAGACAAATTAGAAGAATTGTTAGAAGAATTTAGTATAAAAAAATTACGTGATACATCTGCTGTATCATTGTCCGGCGGAGAAAGAAGACGTGTTGAAATTGCAAGAGCTTTAGCTGCAAGTCCTGAGTTTATTCTTTTAGATGAACCTTTTGCAGGTATTGACCCTATTGCAATTGGTGAAATCAAGGATAATATTAAAATTCTTTCGAATAGAGGGCTTGGTGTTTTAATTACAGACCATAATCCAAAAGCTACATTATCTATTACTGATAGAGCTTATGTTATTTTTGACGGTAAAATAAAAATTCAAGGTACTCGTGATGAAATTGCAAACGATTCTGTTGCTAAGCAGTTTTATCTTGGAAAGGATTTTTCTCTTTAATGAAAATAAAGTTATTAGATAAGTATATTTTTTCTCAAGTATTTTTTACTTGTTTTGGCTGTATTTTCATTTTTATGATTGTTTGGATAATGCCTGAAATCTTTTTGAAAACTGTTCAAAAGGCTATTAGTGGTGTTTATACTGTTGAAATGGCTGCATCTATAATTTTATATGAATTACCTAAGGTTTTGAATATTGCTTTGCCTGTTGGTATGTTATTAGGCACTTTACTTACTTTTGATAAATTAAGTAAGGATTCCGAACTTACTGTTATGAGAGGTTCAGGTTTTCCTTTCTTTAGAATTATATCTTCAGTTATAATTATTTGCATCTTCGCAATGTGTTTTACTTTTATTATTGCTGCGAAGTATTTACCATATTCGGCTTGTAAATTGAGAGATATAAAGGGTGAAAACAGAGTTTCTCAATTTGTTTTTCCTATAAAAAATGAAGATGATTCAATGCGTAAAATCTTGATTATATCAAATTTTGATAATAATAATATTCGAGATGTTATTATTTTGAATTTTTATCAAAAGAATCAAAAGGGGTCAAGTTTACTTTCAAGTATTTTGGTCTCAGATTTTGTTAAATATAATCATAGTGATTGGATTTTGAATGTAGCTAAACAGTATAGTATTTCTGAAGAAGGTATATTTAAGGAAATTGGTGTTGTAAAAAATTTACAAGTGTTGTCAGGTGAAACTGCTGAAAATGCTTATAAATTAATGAAGTATTCTATATACAGAGACAGAGAGCTTACTAATCAGCAAATTTCTGAATATGTTAAACTTTTAAAACAAGAAAGAATGGATGATGAATATAGATTTATGTTAAATAAGTACATTCAGCGTTTTGTTCATTCCTTTATGTGTATTCTATTTGGAATATTAGGCTGTTTGCTTGGTTTTTCAAAACCCAGAGAGCAGAAGTTTATAGGAATGTTAATAGCTGTAGGTATTATTTTTGCATATTATATTACTATTCCTTTCTTTGATTTGCTTGCAGAAAAAGCTGTTTTATCACCGTGGGTTACTTCAATGATAGCCCCTGTTTGTTCTGTAATTTTGATTGTAATTTTAAAAAGAATAAAGGATTTATGATTATTATGCGTAGAATTCTAAGTTTCTTATTTTTCATTTGTTTATTCTTTGCTCCTATTATGGTATATGCTTCTTGTCCATATAAAATTGTTCAAGAACCAAAGGGAGTTTATGTTATAGAGATGACTTC
>CALUPH010000028.1 GCA_944322615.1 Candidatus Gastranaerophilales bacterium
ATAGATATGGGCTGATGGTCCCAGTCCACTGAGTGCATGTATAAATATATAAGTATATATATTATGAACCTTTATTGATAATAGGTTTCTGGGACATTGAGACAGAGAAAATTTAATAAAAAATCAAACAGACAGCACGATTGAGGCTAATAGGTTTCTGGGACATTGAGACGGGGAATTTTTAATAAAAAAATCAAACACACAGCCGATTTGAGGCTGTTTTTTAGTATTGAGATGTAGGGGATTTTTCTTGCACTCATCTACTCAATTTTTGCACTCTTTTGCACTAAAATTCTGTCACCCTGAACTTGTTTCAGGGTTTAACCCGCCTACAAAGCCTGTTTTAAGCCAGTGCAATAAAGTGCAATTTTATTCTTACTTGCAAATTGAGATATAAACTCTAATCTTTTAGATTAGATAAAAGTTAAAATTTTCTTAATTTTTTATTTAAAATTACGCATAAATGATAAGATATTCAAAAGGATGATAAAAAGGAATGGCGAAAAACAAACTTTCAATTTATTTAATAAAAGATGGTGTTCAAGAAAATAATGAAATTTTTAAAAATGATTTATTAGAATTACGTGTGTATAACGAAAATAAAATCGCTTATTATGTAAGAAGTAATTCTCACCAACCGACATGGTTAAATAACTTTTTTGAAATAACTGATGCAGCTCTTTTTCAAGCAAATGCAAAAGTTGTTTTATTGGTAAAACGGATCTATGAAGAAAGATTAAGACTATTTGCATTAACATTTGGATATGCAAAACCTTTATTTAAAGAAGGTGTTCTAGAAGAACAATTTGGGCTTAAAATTGTTTTAAATACCGTTAAAGAGAATGAATTGAGAAAAATATCAAAATTAAACATAGGAGGTAACCAAAAGCAATCACAGGAACAAATTCCTAAAACAGGTAAAATTTCGGATTTTGGATTTAATATTTATAGTGACTTGATGCGTAATGTTACGGCTGCAACCACAGATGAAAGATTTGGCAAAGCAATAATTACAGGTGGTGATATTTTTAGTATAACTGTTGATAAAAATATACATAACATTGAAGAATTTCTTGATTATTGTTACTCAAAATATAATGATATGTCATATAAAAATAATTTTGATTGGCTTGATAATATAAAGGCTGTGAGAAGCAAAGATTTAATTGAAAGTCTTAATGATTACGTTATTGAAAAAATACAAAATCAAGATTTAGAAAATATTTGGATGGCTGTGCCTGATGTTATCAACTGGGAACAAGTAAAGTGTTTTAAATATTCTGGCTCTAGAGATGAATTTGATGATATTAAAATTGAAAAAGTTCTTGAGACATTCGATAATCTTGATGAATTAACAATGGATAAGTTTAAAAATAAAACAATAAAAGTTATTTCCGCAGAAAATGAGTCTGAAATATTATCTTGGTCTGCTCAAAAATGTCTTATAGCGGAAATAGAATATCAAAATAAATCATTCTGTTTAAACAATGGTAAATGGTACCAAGTAGATAACAATTTTGAATTAATTGTTAAAAGAGAATATGATAATCTAACGATTTCTGAATTAAATTTACCCTCATACTCTTCTAATGGTGAAGAATTTTATACAGAAAATGAGTATAACGAAAATTTAGCAACAAGTATTAATGCTGCATTAATACATCGAATTGGTGAAATCCCTTATGGGGGTGGAACTGGTAATAAGATAGAAGTTTGCGATATTCTAACAAATAACAAAGAGCTTATTCATATAAAAAAAGCAGGAGGTTCTTCTGTTTTAAGCCATTTATTTAATCAAGCTGCGGTTTCTGCTGAAGCATTATTAGATTCTGATTTTAGAGAAAAATACAATAGAAAATTAACAGAAGAAGGAATGACAGAATATATTGATAATAACTTTAAATCAAGTAACTATACAATTATTTTAGGTATTATTAGTAAATATAATGATGCTAGACCTAAAATACCTTTTTTTAGTAAAGTTGCAATTCGCTATATGGTTAAGACCTTATCAAACTTAGGATATCAAATAAAAATAAAAAATATTCCTAATTTAGACGATTAACACTTGACTTCTGTCTCAAAACGAGTGATGAATGTGTTGCACAAGGTATTACAAGGATTTTGAGACAATGGAAAACCAAGCTGAGACAATCAAATACACTCCGGAGAAAGCAAAACAAAATGCTCTTGCAAAACTTGATTTAATCCGCAAATGGCAAGAATTTCGCCGTAAAGCTGTCAATAAACTCCAAGCAGACTATGATTTTGTAAAACTACATAATAGCTCAAATTCCTACCTTTTCAATGTTTTAGGTAAAATCTCACGAGGAAGCCTGCATCGCTGGAAAACCATGCTAAACGGCACAGAAGATTATACAAGGTTAATCCCTAATTACAAATACGTTTCTATGAACGAATACAGAACATGTCTAACAGATGAAGAAATCAAAATATTTATGGGCTTACTCCTGCACCCGAATAGAATTTGTATCGGTAAAGCAATCGCACTTACAAAATACAAGCTCAAAGAACAAGGTCAAAGTTTCATCCCTGCAGATATTACATTCAGACGCTATGCAAAATGGTTTAAGGATAACAATTATGACAAATGGGTGCTTGCTCGAGACGG
>CALUPH010000029.1 GCA_944322615.1 Candidatus Gastranaerophilales bacterium
AAATTATGAAGAAGATAACTATAAATTTAATGGCATAATAGATAGAATCGATAAAAACAAAGACGGAAGCTGTTCAATTTATGATTATAAAACAGGAAGTGCCAAAAAAGAAAGTGAAATTTCTCCTGATGGGGACTATCAAAATTATTACAATCAAATAGCGCTTTATAAATACTTTTTTGAAAAAGCAACAGATAATAAAGTTACAAAAACAGGTTTTATTTTTGTTGAAGAATCAAAGAGCAATCTGTATTTAAATTTATCCGATGAAGAATGCAAAGCTGTTGTTCAAAAATTTAAATCGGCAATTGATAATATCCGCTCTTATAATTTTGAAGCAAACAAAAGTGAAAAATCTTGCAAATATTGTCAATATAAAGATTTTTGCAAAGTAAAAGATACGCTTTAAGCGTATAAATCCAAAACTTTTCCTTCCGATATCGCTTTTTGGGTTTTTTGTGCCAATTCGTGGATATCGCAATCGGTTCTGTAGCTTTTGCCGTCTGCTGTTCTAACCAGTGTAGTGTCGCCATTATCAGTCGTACATATTGCTGTTATAAAATTGGGGTTAATGTACGCTGTTTGGATAGGCTGTGGCTCAATATGCATCATTTCCAAACATTCCTTTCTTATGTTTAAAAGATTAATTCAAACAAAATTGAATTAAAAGCATATTTTACCATATATTAAGCAAACTTTACTACAGGCAGAACATAACGCCGTATAGTGTTAAAACTCCTACCGAACTTATGATGATCCAAAAGTGAATCATCGGATGAAGGTTATTCCAAATTTCTAAAAAAGTTGTTTTAATCATAGAGGAATTATATAATTTTTAGTTTTATTTTCAATCATACATGCGAACTAATACATACGGTTGAAAAAATATGATAATAAATTATAATTCCATCCCGCCTAACAGTTGCTGTTTAATTCCCTGCTGGATTTCAAGAATGTCTGTTCCTAAATTAACAAGAACCTGCATTGCAAGACAATTTGGCATTTTGGTTATGCCGTATAAAATATTTTCCGATTTTATGGCACTTCTTTTATGTTCTTTTGCGGTTTCATAAGCTACTTCAAGAATTTTTTTTGCTCTCGGGCTGTATGAAAGACTAAGTGCCTCAGTTTTATTGTTTTCGGGCTTTAAAAGTTTTTGGACTTCCGTTTTAGCATCTTTCAGGGTAATTCCCAAGCGCCTTAAAACGTCTGCTGCGATTCCCGAGCCGTAAGATAAAATACCTAATAAAATAATTTCGGTCCCAACGGTGTTTGAATTTAATTCTCTTGCCTGTTCTTTTGCAAGTCTTAAAATGGCAAGCGTTTCAGGAATTTTATCGTCTTTATTTTTTATGACTTTATCTTCAAAAGATGAAATATCTCCGATTGCTCCCGATAAGATTTTATATGCTATTCCTTTTTTGGATTTTAAAATGCCTAAAATAACATGTTCTGCAGAAATTCCGACACTTCCCGATTCTTTGGCGTAATCAAGCGCCAAAAGAAGCGCTTGAAAGGCGTTTGGAGTAAAAATAATTTGTTTTTCGGAATTTTCAAATTCTGCACTTCTTGATTTAAATTCTTTTAATTTTTCCGCTACATAATCGCTTGTTATTGAATATTTTTCTAAAATATTTGTAATTTTATAATCTTTATTTTCTAAAATAGATTGCAATATCTGCTCGCTTCCCATAATTTCATAGCCTGATGTTGAAACTTTTGACTGGGCATTTGATAAAATTTGAGATATTGTCTTTTCTTTAAAGAAATCGTTGATGTTTAATAATTGAGTGTTTTCGGTATTATTCTCAGGGTGAATATTCTTTATATCCGAACTTTTATCAAGTATTCTTTTAAGGTTTGGAAGTATTTTTTCTTCATCGATTTCGAATTTTTTAAGAATTTTATATGCGCCCGAGTTTTTACTTTCTAAAATAGCAAGAGCAATGTGCTGGGGCATGATAAATTTTGAATTCAGTTCGTTTGATAATTTTACTGCAAGTTCTAAAATTTCTCTTGAGCTTTTTGAGAATTGAACGGCATCTTTTTTTGTTTTTTCTTGTTTAATTTTTGCGCTGTTATGTACTTCTATGATTAGCTCGCCAAAATTAATTTTATCAAAATTTAAAATTTTTGCCTGAACCCCTTTTGTTTGAAAAACAAGCCCTAATAGAAGATGCTGCGGCAAAACTTCGCTATGGCAAAACTGCGCTGCATAATTTTGAGCGGTCTGGACAACATCGATTGCTTTTTGGGTAAATTTTTCAAACATTATATTTAATATACCTTAAATTTAAGTGTTTTTAAAGTGTTTTGAAAATTTTTTTAAAAAATCCTAATATAAATAGGCTAAATTTATTTATATAATGTCGAATAAAACTGATTTTTAAGATAAAATAACTATATGTTCGAACTGAATAAAACTTTAACTTATAATGCTTTTTTATTGCTTTGGGAACAGTTAAAAGATTTTTTAATTACTCTTGGCGATATGGGGCAGGTTTTTGTAAAAGTTGTTTAGAGAATTCTTTT